>CAKZYA010000058.1 GCA_937883755.1 uncultured Flammeovirgaceae bacterium
ACCTTTCACCTTTCACCTTTCACCTTTCACCTTTCACCTTTCACCTTTCACCTTTCACCTTCTATAATGGGTTTTAAGTGACCTTGACTTCCGGTTAGTTGCCAATGCCCCAGAGAGATTGGAATGTTTCCAATAGAGTTTAGCTGGTCAAAAAAACTTTTGATCTGAAAAGGCTCCTCACTACCCTCCTGGGTTCGACCGTAATCGGCCAAGGCACTTTCCATCAGGTATTTTCCGGTAATGTAACTGGTGCCATAACCCGGTTGGCGCAGGTAAAGATGTTGCTCAAAGATGAGTAAGTCTGGTTCGGTTTTCATCCAACCCCGGGGCGTCCATTCTGAATGGATACCTCCGGCTTCTTCCATCGTCATTTCGTTAGCGTGAGCGTAGAGTGAGCCTAGCCCCCGGGCGGCTCGTTGGGCAATCAGAATGTAGACGATTTCTTTAGACCGAGGACTGTCATCGTACAATCCCGCTTGCATAAACATTTCTTCTACTGCGGTAGCCATACCCTCGTTGCGAGAGTCAAAAATGTTGTAGAGCAGTGGGCCTCGCCGGATTTCACTGGCATGAGGTTCGGTATCCATTCGAGCCAGCTCAAACCAGTGATAAAAGTGGGAGTAGAGTGGGCGGGGGTCGTAGTGAGCGGTAATCCAGAAAAAATTACGAATTTCTTTAGGTACATACTGACCTAAATGAACGTTTAAAGCGGGTTCAAAGTACTCTTTTACCGTTACCATCTCTTCCTGATCTAAAAAAGTTAGTAAACTCTCCGCCGCTTCCTCCGCTAGTTTATCGTAGGCTTCAGGGGAATTAGCATCAGGAAGCTCGGGTAAATTACGGTTACGGTGCTCTTCCAATTTGAGGGACGACCAGGCTCGAGCGAGTTCCCGTTTCAGTAGCAACACTTCATCTTCCCAAGTGAGTGGTACTAAATGTACATTCTGCAAGTACCAAGTATAATTTTCCTTGCCAATGCCGGAAGAGCCAGTTTTAGAATCAGCTTCTTGTTCCAACCAGATAGCAAAGTCATCGGTAGATTCAACGGCTTGTTCAATAGCCGCTACTAAATCTTTATCATCCTCAACACCTGGTTTCGCTAGAATGTCTTTCAAGTCTTCGCTTTGGGTACGAATGTCGCGAATACCAGTCACCCAGAGATCGCGGGCATTTCCGGTGAGATTCTGTTGAGCTTGCTCATTGAGCGGTGGAATTACACTTAGATCGCTTAGTAGTCGCTGCTTATCTTCATCATTTAGGGGGAATTCATACGTCCAGATTTCGGTGGTCATATGGTGAGTGGGTCCCTCGTGGGCGGGCACGTCGCTGCGAGCGGTCCACACTGATTTATAGAAAGCTGGATCGCGCACCCAGGGTTGCAGCACCCGATGGTTAAAGTCATAGCCATTCATCTCCGCCCACATAATGTACCAATCTACCTGCTGTTCAACTGACCATCCTGAGGTATCAATTGCTATTAATTCGGCTTGTAGCTTCTTGAACTCAGGGTGACGTTTCTCAAAAGTTTCGGCGGTGTAATCAGGTGCTCCATCCCGAAGCGGAGGTCGCTCAAACGTACGCCACTGATAGAATAAGTCAACCAAACTCTGATAGGCTTGAGGTGATAACGGTGGATTGTGGTTAAAACTAAATAATGGAAAAAGTATAACGGCAGCCAAAGCCGTTAAAAGTAATTTTTTCATGATAGGTAGATAAGTGTAGTGTTTGTATCAATCCTTTCAAATATAGCCATCTTACGCTGAGTTGCCAGCATATATGGAACGGGCTGGTAAAAGGAATGTGTAGCATGTTAGAAGCTTCGGTTCTTTGGATAAGAAAAAGCTAGCTAGGATTAAAATAGAGTGGGAGGTATATTTGAGTAGTGAGAACCCAATCTAACTAATGCTTTATGACCTCTTCTCGTAGACAATTTCTTCAAAAAAGTGCTTTAGGTGGGGCTGCTCTCAGTGGAACTGCTCTCAGTGGGACTGCCCTAAGTATTCCAGTTGGTTCGCAACCGTTAGCAGAAAAGCACGATATTAAACTAGCAGTATCATCTTATTCCTACTGGCATTTTCGCACTCCCAAAGTACCAATCGAGCAGGTAATTGATGAAGCTTCTGTATTGGGTTTGGCGGGAGTGGATGTTTTACACCGACAAATGGAAAGTGAAGAGCCTGACTACCTGAATAAATTAAAACGACATGCTTTTCAGAAAGGGGTAGCATTGATCTCACTCTCTATTCACCAAGATTTTGTGTCGCCCGATGAAGGAGAACGGCAGGAGGCAATTGACCACACTAAGCATTGCATTGACTTGGCGCACCAAATGGGAATTCCTAGTATTCGCCTTAACTCTGGTCGCTGGGGTACCTCAGGTTCCTTTGACACTCTAATGGCGAATCGAGGCATTGAAGATCCCATCGAGGGCTATACCGATGATGATGCCTTTGGTTGGTGTATTAATTCTATCGAGCAGTGCTTGCCCTACGCCGAAGAAAAGGGAGTGCTGTTGGCACTGGAGAACCACTGGGGGCTAACTTCCACTCCCGAAGGCTTGCTGCGTATCCGTAAATCTATTGATTCAGACTGGCTAGGCATTCTGCTGGATACCGGAAATTTTCTGGAAGAACCCTACGATAAACTGAAGGTGGTAGCACCCTACGCTAACTTTATTCAGGCTAAAACCTACTACGGCGGTGGCGAGTGGTACACCCTGGATCTGGATTACAAGCGCATTATCAAACTGCTACGAGACGTAAACTACCAGGGCTACATCTCCATCGAGTTTGAAGGAAAGGAAGAAGCCGAAAGCGGAGTTCGTAAAAGCGTAGAAATGCTGCGGGAGGCTTTGAGCTCGTGAACGGTTAATCAGCCATTAAAAGATTCATTTCAGCCAGCTCATGTCCAATCTGATGAATACCATCCAGTATTTTAGCTTGCTGTTTTTTTGAGGGCTTTTTCTTTCCGGAAATATACTGTGACAATAAAGTAGGGTTGAGACCGATGCGTTGAGCGAAGAGTTTGTGATTGAGTATGCGATACTCCTGAAAGAATTGTTGCCAGTCTAGCGAAAAAGCGATTTGATCAGGAGTAAGAGTATATCCTTTTTCCTCAAAATATAAACTGGCTGCTTCGTGGGCGTTTGATAATAGCTCAGAAACTGCTTTCCCTGTAGTAAAGACTGGATAGTCTTTTGCGTAGGCAGAAAAGCCAGTGTCTGTTTTTTCCACTACAAAAGTGATCTTTCTTTTTAGTATTTCCATCAGATACCTGCTTGTTTACGAATCTTCATTTCTAGCCCTTTACCCACCTCTTGGCTACCGTGGTTAGGGAAGATAATAATACCTTCTTTCTCAGGGTGTTTTAGTTCAGCTTAAAAACCCACCTGCTAAGCAGGTGGTAATGTACTGCTGGCTATGCCTATCTTTGTCAGATGGCAAAGTATAGAAAAGCGAGTCATGTAGTCTATAAATGTGATTACCATATTGTTTGGGTGCCTAAGTACCGATTTCGCATTTTGAAGGGGGCTATCAAAGAGTTGGTAGAGCAAGATATAAAGACGCTTTGTGATCGGATCGCCGAGCGATGGAAAGGTTGTATCATAGAAGAACTTAACGTGCAGGAGGATCATGTTCATTTGTTGGTTTCGGTTCCGCCAAAGGTGTCTATCTCACAACTTATGGGCATCTTGAAAGGCAAGATTGCCATGGCGCGGCCACCGTCAAGCTTTTCAAAAGTTACCCAAAGTTAAAAAAGAAGCCCTATTGGGGCCACCATGGAATGGGAATCACTTTTGGGCTAGAGGATATTTTGTTAATACGGTTGGTCTGGATGAAGAGATGATCAAGCGGTACGTGAAGTATCAAGAGAAAGAAGAAAGGAAGATAGAAGATCAACAACAAGGATTTGATTTTTAGCATGATGTTTCCAGCCCCTTACAGGGGCTATCCAAAGCCACCTTCTCAGAAGGTGTGATTTTTACTTTGATATGTGAACCTCTTTGTGATACTGGATACCAACCGTCTTTTCTCAGCAGACGTAAGAGTTGTGCACATTTCATAGATCAATATACGAAAAAAGTAAATAATTGTTTACCTTTTGTTAGATTCAGTATATCTATCTGTTTACTGTAAGTTTAGTAATATCACCCATAGAAGGCGGAACATCCTGGCTAGCCCATTCTTGTTTGGGTTCACTTCCCATTTCTAGTACTAATTCTCCACCATCTACGATTTCCTGATGCGTAAGATAGGCGCGATCTAATGGTTCACCGTTTAGGGTGGCGGATTGGATGTAGCGGTTTTCGGCCGAGTTGTTTGTAGCTCGGATGGCAAACGGTTGCTCGCCGGCGTTCAGCGTAATTTCATCAAATATGGGACTGCCGATTACGTAGTAAGGCATACCAGGGGCGACAGGATAGAAGCCCATCATACTGAAGACTAGCCAGGCCGACATCTGCCCGGCATCTTCGTTACCGCTAAGTCCGCCGGGTTCAGCACTGTATTCTTCGCGGATGATATCGCGTACCCACTGCTGGGTTTTCCAGGGTGCTCCGGCGTAGGCGTACATATACACTGTCTGGTGACCAGGTTCGTTGCCGTGCCAGTAGTAACGCTGTTCAAATAAAGTATCCAGTTGCTGAATGTATCGTTCACGCCCGCCCATCGCCTGCATTAGTCTGGCGGCATCGTGGGGCACGTACCAAGTATACTGGAAGGGAGAACCTTCGGTGATGAACGGGGCGCGAGTAGCTACCGGATCAAAAGGTTCGTACCAGTCGCCGTTGGCGTAGCGACCGCGGACATAGCCCGTAGTAGTATCAAATACGTGTTGCCAGTTTTTAGCTCGTTCGGCTAGTGCTTGGTAGTCATCGTCTTCACCAAGTTGTTTGGCTACCTGCGAGAGTACGAAATCATCGTAAGCGTACTCTAGTGTGCGGGAAGCCTGCTCGCGCTGGTGGAAGGAATCAGGAACGCTGTCTTCCAAAGGGATGTAGCCGTACTCTAGATACGAATCCATTGCTCGGCGGCCTTGACCATTGCGGTAGCTAGCCGTATCGGTATTCACTTCAAAGGCATTCTTACGCATCATTTTATATGCTAATTCCTGGTCAAAATCGTCAATGCCCTTCATCCAGGCATCGCCGATCATGGCGGTTACGTGGTCGCCAATCATGGCGGAAGTGTAACTGTTCCAGGCAGGGAAGATGGGCAGCCAACCGCCCTGTTCAGCCTTTTTCAGCAGCGATTGTACCATGTCGGCCGTCCGTTCGGGATTAAGTAGCGTTTGTAGTGGGTGTACCGCTCGGAAGGTATCCCACATGGAGAAATCGGCGTAGTAGTCAAAGTCTTCAGCTAGATACACCTTTTTGCTGCCCCCAAAGCCTAGGTAGGCTCCGTCGGTATCGCTAAAAACGCGGGGTAAGATCATAGCATGATAAAGCGCGGTGTAAAACATCGTTCGCTCTTCTTCGCTGCCCCCGCTCACCTGTACTTTGCTTAGTTGCGCTAACCAGGCGTCTTCGGACGTCTGTCGTACCTGCTCAAAGTTCCAGTGGGGAATTTCGGCTTCCAGATTTTTCCGAGCCTGATTAATACTAGTGAATGATGTGCCTACTTTTACTTTTACTGCTTGATCAGCCGCCATTTTAACGTAAGCCCCTACCGACTGGTCTTCGGCTTCAGATTTAGTTTCTCCTGTTTGGATGTTCTCTCTTTGCCACACCCCAAAATCACTAAACCCATCTTCTATCTGAATAACGAAATAACCGCTAAAGCCTGCTGACTCGCCCCAGCCCTGGTAAATACGGTGTACCGGATTAAAACCAACGATCTCATTTCGTTCCGGAAAAATCTCTACAAATCCTTCGCCTTCGTCGCTGTTAGGTTCAATAATTAGATTTAATGAGTCACCTTCGAGTGTAAAGCGTAGCATTCCAGCCCGGGAGGTGGCTGTTACCTCGGCCTGAATCTGATAATCGGATAAATTTACGGAGTAGTAAGAAGGAGTGACGGTTTCCTGATCGTGGGAAAAAGTTGAGGAACGTTCTTCTGGTTTTACTTTTATAGCTCCAGTAGTAGGCATGATGGTAACGCTGCCGTAGTCCTGAGTGCAAGAGCCACTCATCCAGCGCGAACCCCGGAAGCCCTGAATGCGAGTATCTTGATAATAGTAGGGTGAGAGACACTTTTGCTCAGTAGCGCGAGTCTGGGGTGTCCACTGCGTCATGCCGAATGGAACACCGACAGCAGGGAATGTTTGTCCACGTAACTCAGAGCCAGATTCGCTATGCATCTGAGCCGTTTCGGTAGTGCTAGGAGCCGTACCAATCAGCGGATTGACATAGGATAGTATGGAAGGGGGATAGTAAGGATCGGTGGTGTTGCAGGAAAGAAAGAAAAAATTGAATACGAGGAAAAAAATGCGGAAGCAGTTGGTCATAAGTTGGTTGATGACAAGGCGAATAATTCTGATAATTTCTAGGATTCTGAGCAATTAACCAAATGGATTAGTCTGATAGCAGAAAAGATGTGGAACAGGATAGTTCTTCGCAAATGGTGTATCTGCCGTACTAGCAGCTAAAGACTCATTTTACACTTTCTTTTTGTAGCTGGGTTGTGCTTCCTTTTTCAGTAAAAGGCACGATACCTGACAGAAAACGCTTTCCTATCGTTTGCAATAAATAAGAATGTACCTCAGGAGCCGATGTAAACTTAACATTGATGGGTTGACCATCGCGCAGGGTGCTAAAAGTGGTTACTAATTTTTCTGAAGACGATTTCTGGGAGATGTCCGCTCTCTTTTTCCAATGAATGATATTGAGATAATAGGGGGAAGGGGTCGTAGTAATGCTAGAAGACAGCCCTTCTACTGAATCATTATTTATTTCCACCATAAGACCTTCTGGATTTAAAAGCTTCAGACCATTCTGGGTAGGAAGAGATTCCCATTGGCTAGGCAGGGAGAATGTAAGCGATTCAAACTGATAAGGAGTAGTCTCTAAATTTTGGCGATTATCAGCTCTGGATAACTCCATGCCAAAACAATATACCGAATTTACCTTACCCGAGCGGCCTAGTTGAAAACGGAGGTAGGTAGGGGAGGCAACATTTCTTGTTACTGCCAGAGAAGGATTGACAAAATCCAGCTTGAATTCGTTGATGACCTGACCAGTGCGGTAAACGGTTCCTTTCAACTCATTGCCCACTTCACTGATTTCCAAAGAGGGATTACCAAAGTACACAAAGTGGTCACCACCTGATTTGTGGCGGTAAACTCCAGTGTAGTTAGCAAAGCGATCCTCCGAAAGTTGGTATTGATTTAAAGTTTGATCAGGTTCGGTCGGTGACGCGAAATCAGTGATAGAATTGCCGGCGGCTAGGTGCAAAACGTTATTTACAATTGTGAGGCCGAAGTCATATTGATAACGGTCAATCAGGGTTAGATCTACATTAGTAAGCAGTGAAGCAGCCAATCCATTTTCTGGGTCAATCATAGTGAAAGAAGAAGCGGTTCCAGTGCTTCCACCGTGATGAATAATTTTGCGTTCGTCGATTTCAGAGATCATCCAGCCCAAACCGTACTGATACCGTTGGCTATCTCCGCCTTCGCCTACAGACAATCCCAGAAAATCAATCTGATGCTTCCACATCTGGTGAATAAGCGAGTCGGCTACTACTCTTTTATTGTTAAACAATCCACTATTTAGATAGAGCCTTAAATAGTTAGCCAGATCAGCCGTAGTGCTTTGCGTGTATTGCCCCGCGGCTACAAATTCGCCACTACGTATTTCTTCGCTTTGGTCAGTAATAACTCGGTCAATACCAGGATAATGATCAGTGGAAGAAGGGCTATTGACTGGAGGTAGAACCCAACTACGGTGCATGTTCAGCGGTGCGAAAATATTGTCTCTTACATACTCTGCGTAAGGTTGCCTACTGACTCGATTCACTAGCAAGCCCGCCAAGCTAAAACCTATGTTAGAGTATTGGTATACTTTACCAGGGTTGGTTAGGATAAAAGTGTTTGACAAGGTTTTCACTAAGTGCTCTACCGAACTCTCGGAGGTATCGTAAGTAGGAGCGATGTCTCCGGATAAACCGGCGGTATTGTTAAGCAGCATCCGAACGGTGATGCGGTTGCTTTTAGACGGGTTAGCGGTAGTAAACTCAGGAATATAGTGCTTAACTGGATGGTCTAGATGAATCTTGCCTGCTTCCATCAACTGCATAATAGCCAGAGCCGTGATGGATTTGGTAAGAGACCCCACCGGATTCACCGTTTGCGCTGTAAAAGGTTTTGTTCCCCCTACTTCCGTAAACCCATACGAAGCACTGAATACTACTTCAATTTTGTCAGTAACCACTACCGAAAAGCCGGGCATCACATGGTTGAGGTAAACCTCGTTTAGATATTGATCAATTGCCTCCGAAGGCTGAGCTCGGATTGGTAAGAAATTGATCACAATAAAGAGAAGAGTAAGAAGGAATATTATCATTCTCATGATTAGTCTGCTTTAGAATCAGTGGGTTTGATTGAGTGAATACTTCGTAGAGAATTTAAAGCTCCCAAATAGCCTAAGGCCATTACGACAACTCCAACTAAGACAATTAGGAAAAGTGGAATCTCCAGGGGGAATTCGGCTAGCCCCATTCCAATAGTCAGCTTACTGATTAGCGATTTGCCAGCGACAACAGTCAGAAAAATACCAAGCAATACTCCGGTAATGGTAACTAGCGTATTCTTGATTAAGAAAGCGTATTTGACCTGAAGATTCGTAAAACCAATGGCCTTAAGTTTAGTAATCACTAGCTTATCCCGGTTCACATGAATGTTCATATCGTTAGAAACTAGAATCATGAGGATTACCACGAAAAAGAGGGAGACAACAAAAGTACCTGCCTTGATACTCTGAATGGTGGATAAAAAAGCAGTACGTAGTTCCAAACTATTTTCTACCGATACTTTTTCCCCAAAGAATGATTCTAACTCCTCCTTAAATGAGCTTAAATGAACGGATTCATTTAGAGCAATGCCAAACTGATTGGGTTGAAACAGAGGGTTAACCGATCTCATACTCTGCGTATGTAACCGGAATCCTTGCCCGAATGCGCTAATATCTTGATAGATACCGCACACTCGCATCGACTTAAGTGTGCCTTCTATTAAAATCTGGATAGTATCACCTACTGACATCTGGGCTTCTCGGGCAGTTCCTATACCGAGAGAAATATCATTTTCGTCGTCGGGGTGCGATCCGGAAAGATTAGTGAACCCGGTTTCTTCTAGCTTTAGGTCGTAGATGATCCCGCGGGCCTCTACTATATCATTTTCAGTTAGAATTTTTAGCTCGGCGTAGCTAAACGGAATTATTTTATCTGTCTGAGAAGCAAAAGAGGAAAAGAGATTTAAGAAATCAGACTTATCTAGTGGTAAAAATACGGATTGGTTCAACCCGACCTGTAGGTCAGCATCTAGAAGACCCCAGTCGGGTTTATGCGATTTTACTGAGTCTAGAGAATACCCTACACTGAAAATAAATAGCAATAGAAATGAGAAAATCGCGAAGCTAAAACCAAGTATCAAATTTGATAGTAATCTTCCTACCGTAAACTGGGTGCCCATGATAGCTTCCGGCGATAGGGAAGAATATTTAATGGGCGACTTTATGGAACTACTTTTTACGGAAATACCTATTTGAATCGCTTCCCGAGGACTTATTTTTCCTGCTTTGTAGGTTGTCAGCCAGGTAGTAATCAAAGTGACTGCACTAATGCAAGTTCCGGAGATAACATAAGCACCTAGCAGGTTTTTAGGTTGATAGCTAAGTCTGGAACTGTGATTCATATAATCTACAATGAGCATCAGGGAATAGTGAGCGACAACGATTCCCAGGAGCAGGGATGGTAAGATAATTACCAACACTTTGGTGAGATAAATCACTCTAATCGAGTTTGGGGTAAAACCCAAAGCTTTTAGAATGCCAATCTGCCGATAATCCTCAAGTACTTGACTGATGAGTGTTCCGTATAATCCGATCAGCGTAATCAAGAAAACTAAGAAACCAATAACTAAAATAGCCGAGCTAAACAACGAATAGATGCCATTGAAGGCAGCCTTGAATAAGCTGTATTCAAGCTTTGAGCCGGAAAAGTCTATTTCTGATAGGAAGCGGGAGTATATTGAAGCGGTGTCGTTGAGCTCGTGTGTTCGTATCCCCACCATAATTGTGTTGAGGCTTTCAAAGGGCTGAAATACGGCTAAAGCGCCGGGCGACACAAAAATTCGGGTTGGATTGAAAAGTCCGCTTAGGAAGTGAGGATCAACCACAAAGGATGAAATGATAAAATCGAAACTACCCGAAGAAAACTGAAACTTCAGTGTATCACCTACTTCCAGATTGTAATTAATTGAGAAGTGATAGGGTAGCCAAACCTCATTCATACCAGGAGTATCCCCAGCTTCGGGGTTTAATACCCTGATTTTATCCTGATTAGGCTGTAGGATATACTCGGTCAGATAAGCAGTTACGTTAATCTGCTCCTCATCATGAACAAATTTGTGGTTAAAAAGCCAGTAGGGCACTGGTTGTGAGACAGTCTGAACCTCCGGTTGATCCCGAAACCAATCGGCAATTTGCTGGTAGTTATCTGCTTCTGAATCGAAGAACAATAGCAGGTTGGAAGCCACTAAACGCTCAAAGTTTTCATCAAAAGGCTGGCTAACCACAGATAGTAGATTAACTGCCAGTGTGAACATCAGCGTGCTCAGAAAAAGAGTGAGAAGCAGCAACAGATACTGCGTCTTTCGTTGCTTGATACTTTCCTTTACAATCAGCAATACATTTCTCATAAGTAATTACCAGCTTAGTTTTTCCAACCAGTTGGTCAGAGATTCTTTTCTTTCCGAATCAGCCCCGTTGAGGTTGATATGACCAATAGTTTGCCCGTCTCGCATGTAGTATACCTCATCTCCGGCTAGGCTGGCAGTAATGTCATGGGTAACCATCAGAATCGATTGACCAGCCCGGTGCAATTCCCGAAAGCAAGCGAGAATATCTGCCGATAGTTTGCTGTTCAGGTTTCCAGTAGGCTCGTCGGCCATCAGTATCTTGGGGTTGATGATAAGGGCTCGGGCTATGGCCACCCGTTGACTTTCTCCACCCGAGACTTCGCTAGGAAGACGGTAGGCTAGTGAGGCTATTCCTAGCTGTTCCAGTAACTCTTCGGCTCTCTTCTGAACTTTACGCTTATCTCTCTCAACCAGATATCCCGCTAGCAGGATATTATCTCTTAGTGTTAGCTCGTGAATGAGGTGATGATCTTGAAAGACAAAACCGATATTTTGCCGCCTAAATTTTGCTAACCGTTTTTCCCGGTAACCACTAATCCGGTGACCCAGTACTTCAATATGTCCAGAACTGGGACGATCAAGTCCACCCAAAAGATGCAGCAGGGTCGACTTTCCCGAACCCGAAGCACCCATCAAGACGGTAAACTTTCCGGGTTCGATACACAGATCTAGCGATTTTAGTACTGGCTGAGTCTGTTGGTAATATTTTGTTAGGGCTTTTGCTGAGACGATGTAATCCATAAAAACTCACTTTTTGGCGCAAATTTGCTTTTCCTGAGCTACAATACGCCTCATCGGGTAAGCTGAACCCTTTGCGTGAGTATCCGTCTTCGTTTTTAAGTGATAATCATCTATACTGCAAGACAAACAGTCAGTAGATGCAGTATTTATTTGTGGCTTGCGGTGGTATTACAGTTTTTATTCTGACCCTACTTCTAGGGAAAGGGAAGAAGGCCATTTCCGATTATATTCTAGCTTTTATACTGCTTACTATCCTACAGAATCTCTGGGGGCTATTTCTCCTGAATACTTTATTACCTCCCTTTTCAGTAGGAGAAGAACTCGTTCTTGAGTTTAGTGAAGCTTCAATATTTCTGCACGGGCCATTACTTTGGCTTTATACTAGATCGCTAACGGAAAACGGCTTCTCTCTAAGTCGGAAATACATGGTTCACTTCACCACTTTTGTAGTGGCATTAGGATATTTTTTTCTGGGAGTTCTGACTTCTTTAGAAGTGACTAAGGCAGCTCGCAATACATTATTGGTGCTAAAGCTAATTAGCTTAGGTAGCTACGTGATGCTATCGCTCAGGCTGCTGGGGTCGCATCAGAAAAAAATTCACCACCTCTTCTCAAACCTTGAACATAAGAAACTGACTTGGTTAAGGTTTTTATGTCAAAGCATTCTGGGGATAGGTCTTATTGCCGCAATGAGCTTGTTGGTAGACCGCTTCACCACTTTAACTGTACCTCAATACGGAGGGATACTTACCAATATTGCACTTTGCGCTTTTGTATATGCTTTGGGCTATTTTGGCTTTCGTCAGGAGTTCATTTTTCAGGCTTCTGGTACTTCAGATGAAAAAGTAAAGTATGCCAAGTCTGGCCTGGATGAGGTGAACTCCCGAAAGACATACACCATGCTGAAGGATTTTTTCAATAAGAAAAAACCCTATCTCGATCCTGATCTCACGCTGTTTAGCTTAGCTGATAAACTTAACCTTAAGCCGAATCATTTATCTCAGATCATCAATAGCTATTCTGATTCAAATTTTTACGACTTTGTAAATCGTTACCGGGTAGAAGAAGCAATGCAAAGAATTTCATCACCCGAAGTGCTTAAGATGACACTTTTAGGGATTGGACTTTCCTGCGGATTCTCTTCTAAAACTACATTCAATCGGGCTTTTAAGAAATATACTGGTCATACGCCAAGTGAATACAAAAAAACTTCAGGCATACTGATGGCTTGGTTTTGCTTGCTTGAAGTAAAAATCTTCTAGCTGATTATCTTAGCATTGGTTAAGTTTGGCTATTTTCCGCATTCCTATAATTAGCCAGATTCTCTCAAATATCATGAGTATATTTACTTAATAAAAATGAGTAAAAAAGCTTTAATAATAATCGATATGCAGCGAGTATCATTTACTCCGCAAACTCCCCGGTTTGATTCTCAAAAAGTAGTACAGCGAATTAACCTACTATCCAACCATTTTAGAGATCAGGGCAATCCAATAATATTTGTTCAGCACGATGGCACTAAAGAGGGTGAGTGTATTCCCGGTACCGAAGAATGGGAATTATTGCCTGAGTTGGAAGTGGCTTCAACAGCTTTACTCGTCTCCAAAACCGCCAATGACGCATTTTATCGCTCAGAATTACAGCCCTTGCTAGCCAGACTAGGAATAAACGAATTGATTGTAACTGGCTGTGCTACTGATTTTTGCGTGGAAGCTACCGTTCAATCGGCTTTGGTGAAAGACTATCGAGTGGCAGTCGTAAGAGATGGGCACACTACGGCGAATCGACCTAGTATAAAGGCTAAAAGTGTGATTGACCACTACAACTGGGTCTGGGAAAATATGACACCTACAAATGGATTAATACGAGTACTGACTACCGAACAGATTTTACATAATTGACAACCACTTACTAAGCACTACCTATTCTATGCTACATTTTCTGACCATTCTGTTTACAATTCTAATTACAATCTCAGCCAATGCTCAGCAATGGTATCGGGGCAATCTGCATACACATTCGTACTGGAGCGATGGGGATGATTTTCCGGAGATGATCGTAGACTGGTACAAAACTAATGGTTATGATTTCATTGCATTGTCCGATCATAATGTGCTGGCAGAAGGAGAGTTTTGGAAGCTTTTGCCTAATACTGAAGAAGCAAGACAGGGATTTGAAGCTTACCTCGATAAGTTTGGTAAAGACTGGGTTGTATATCAAACTAATGACAAAAGCCGAACGGAAGTAAAACTTAAAACACTGAAAGAGTACCGCCCGAAATTTGAAGAAACAGGCAAGTTCTTGATTATCCAATCCGAAGAAATTACCGATGGGTTTGAAGGTAAACCAATTCATATGAACGCTGCCAATGTGCAGAAATTAATTGCACCTGCAGGTGGGAGTAGTGTAACTGAAGTGATGCAGAATAACATCAACCAAGTAAACAAACAACGCGAGCAAACTGGAAAACCTATGTTTCCGCATATCAATCATCCAAACTTCGGTTGGGCTATCTCGGTAGATGATATATTACCGCTCACAGGTGAACGTTTCTTTGAGGTATATAACGGACATCCACTAGTAAACAATTACGGCGATGACACCCGACTAGGCACTGAGGCGATCTGGGATATCTTGATTACTAACTATCTGAAGGAAGGCAAGCCTTTAATCTACGGACTAGCCGTAGACGATGCTCACAACTATCATAATTACGACGGCGAACATAGTAATCCTGGTCGGGGCTGGGTGATGGTTCAAGCTAATGAATTGACTACTGAAACCATTATCGCTGCAATGGAAGCGGGCGACTTTTATAGCAGTACCGGAGTAACACTAGCAAGCGTATCGTTCGAGAACCAAACATTAACCCTCAAAGTAAAGCCAGAAAATAATGTCAATTACCTGATACAGTTCTGGGGAACAAAAGAAGGAGCGAATCGGGAAGAAATGGGTGAACTTCTACAAGAAATTAGCGGAAATGAAGCTTCTTACCAACTAAAGAATGATGATCTGTACGTACGAGCCAAAATTATTTCTGATAAGCCTCAGCTAAATCCATTTCAAGAGGGTGATACTGAGATGGCTTGGACTCAGCCAGTGATGCCTGAAGAATAGTATGAAAGTATATTCATTCAGATGATGATCAAAACGACACAGCCTATCAAGTATCATTATAAATAGTAGTAAAAAATCAGTTTATGACAGGGTTTTGCCAAATAAATTAATACTTTTTAAAAAAAAGTGCGATATTTTGTCCTAAAATAAATACAAACTACTTCGATTTACTATCAGTATAGATAGGTGTTTATGACAGAGTTTCCCTGCGAAACCAGTGAAGACACGTTTTATAATTTGTGCCTAAAATCTTGGTTTTTCTTTTGCTTTCTTATTTCTACCACGCTAAGTGTTGCTCAACCTCCAATATCTTTTAAGCAGTACACTGTTTCGGATGGTCTTTCCCATAATACTGTATGGGATGTGCTGCAAGATTCAGTCGGGTTTGCTTGGATAGCTACCGATGATGGACTGAATAAGTTTGATGGTCTTACATTTCAAAAATATCTTCATACCCCTGTCAATGGCAACAATATCAATAATCATCCGATACGAGCTTTAGCAGAAGATCAGTATCATAATATTTGGATTGGCACCTGGGGAGGGGGTATTTTGGTTTATAATCAGGAGCAAGATCAGTTTCGTCATATTACTGACTCTGAAGATGAAAGTTATCCAGACCTTAGCTTTGTGTATACTATACACTACGGTAGCCAGGGAGATATGTGGGTAGGGACTTCGGGCGGGTTAGCTCAATTTAATGTCGAAGACTATTCGCTAATTCAATATCAGCACGACTATACCAATTCTACTAGTCTGAGTAATAATCGTGTTCTTGCTATTACGGAAGATCATATTGGAAATTTATGGATTGGTACTCTTGGGGGTGGGCTTAACTATTTTGATGTAAAGTCAGGAACCTTTGAACATATAACACATCAAGCTGGTAACCCTCGTAGCCTGAGTCATAATGATATTTATTCAATACTTTACGATAGTCAGCAGAGATTGTGGGTAGGCACTTGGGATAGTGGTCTTAACTTAATGCATGGGGAAACTAAAGAATTTACTCGTTTTCGTCATAGACAGGGTGACCTTAGCAGTATAAGTAATGATCAGGTTTGGTCTATTGCCGAAGATGCAAGTGGTAGAATATGGGTAGGAACCGATAACGGTTTAAGCCTATTTAATGAAGAGGATAGCACATTTTCTGTTTATCGACACGACTCCTTCGATCCCAAAAGCCTATCTGCCAATTCGGTGAAATGCATATTAGCCGATCATTATGGTCAGATGTGGGTAGGTACTTACGACGGAGGAGTTAACTTGTACAATCCATCGGTGAATCAGATACAGCATTATTATCAGAAGCAAGGGCAGTCATCGCTATCGGGTAATAATGTTTCGGCAGTGGTACAATTAGATCAAGACCGAGTGTTGATAGGGACTGACGGAAACGGATTAAATTTATTTGATAAATCGAGTGGTCAATTCACCAACTTCACGTGTCAGCCCGATAATCCTACTGGAATTGGGGGGGATAAAATCAAAACGCTACTGCTAGATCAAGAGGGTAAAGTGTGGATTGGCTTTTGGAATAATGGAATGGATCGTTTTGACCCTGAAACAAATTCTTTCATTCACTTCCGGAAAGATGAACGCGAGTCTTCTCCTTGGTTGACAAGTGATAATGTAACTAGCCTAGTTGAAGATCAGGATGGATTACTTTGGGTAGGTACATTCGGTGGTGGGCTTTATTCCTTTGATCCACAGCAGAATCTATTTGCCTCGTATATAAAGTATCCTAATGGGGGAGAAAGTATAAGTGACAGAAATATTTGGTCGGTTCTGGTAGATCGGAATAATAATATCTGGTTTGGGACTAGTAATGGGCGAGTTACACTACTCGACCGCCAGCAGAATCGGTTCATTCAGGTACTACCTCGCCAGCCCAGTGAAGAAGGTTATGCTATTCTAACGCTCTTTGAAGATCACCAGGGAAGAGTATGGGCTGGTTTAGAAGGTGGCGGTTTGCGACTGCTCGACCGACAAAATAATGCATACCCTGCTTATACAGTAGAGGCTGGTTTACCTAGCAATATTGTTAAATCTATTGAAGAGTCGGCGGATGGTTATCTTTGGTTAGGAACTACCCAGGGGCTTGTTCGTTTTGACCCAGATTCGCTGTCTTACAAGAGATACACGGTAGGCGATGGATTACAAGGATTGTATTTTAACCAAGATGCCGCAGCACGACTCAGCTCGGGCGAGCTAGTCTTTGGTGGAACAGAAGGATTCAACCTATTTCATCCCGATAGCCTACAAGAGAGGTCTCAGAAATCCCCGATTGCTTTTACTGATTTTGAAATTTTCAATCGCCCGGTTCCGGTTGGGGAAGAAGGCTCGCCCCTGAATAAACAAATCAACTACACTGAATCTATTAATCTGTCTTACAAGTACTCTGTCTTCAGCATATCATACACCAGTATTAATTTCAGTAGCCCCAACCTGATCCGCTACCGTTATCGACTGCTAGGTTTTACGGATGATTCTTGGCAAAGAGTAGGAAGCGAGCGAAAGGTTACCTACACCAATCTCCAGCCTGGTCAGTATACTTTTGAAGTAAGAGGGCAATTATCCGATCAGATGACACCTACTCGCTCAATAGCCATAATAGTTACACCACCCTGGTGGCGTACCTGGTGGTTCTATATCATCACTGGGGGGACATTTCTGATATTACTGTACGCAGTGTATTGGATCAGAGCACAACAAATTATTCGGGCGAATCGAAAGTTGGGGGCATTGGTGGATGAACGTACTAGTAAATTGCAGCAGGCCAATCAGGAGCTACAAAAAAAGAATGTACTGATACAAGATCAAAAGGAAGAAATTCAAACCCAGGCTGAAGAACTGATCGCTTCTAATGAAGAGATACGATCTATCAATCAGCGGTTAGAAGACACCGTAGAAATGCGAACAGCTGATCTGCAAAAATCGAATGAAGAGCTAGACAACTTCGTCTATCGGGTGTCTCACGATATTAGAGCGCCGCTGTCGTCGGTTCTAGGGTTGCTTGAGCTAATGGGGCTTGACCAATCTTACGAACAGTTAAATATCTACCGGGAGATGGCAGCCAAAAGTATTAATAAGCTGGATGGTTTTGTGAAGAATATTCTAGACTATTCGCGGAACTCCCGCTTGCAACCCAAGCATCAGCAAGTTGATTTCCATCTGCTCTTAGACGACCTTCTGGAGGATCTTCAGTACATGAAGAACGCCCAGAAGTTGCAGGTTATTCGGGAAATAGACGGAGAGAATATTTACCGTGGCGACCCTATGCGGTTGCAGGTAATATTCCGGAACTTACTTTCTAACGCTATCAAGTACCAGAATCCGTATGCAAAAAATCCATTTGTAAAAGTACAGGTTGAGATCAAACCTTCTGAGGCGATCATAACTGTAGAGGATAATGGAATTGGTATTAAGGATGAGCAGGTACAGCGGGTTTTTGAAATGTTTTATCGAGCTGATGATCAAGAAGCTGGGTCGGGTATTGGATTATATATTGTGAAAGAGACCATCGATAAATTAGGCGGCTCTATCACTATATCCTCTCAAGTAGAAAAGGGAACAACGTTTACTGTAAAACTACCTAATCGTGTTACCGGATAATAATGCATCACTAATAGGTTAGGAGAAAAGTGTTCTTGGGTTCTCGAAAGCTAATTTGCTGTATAGTTTTCCAGTGTTACTCTGGCATTCTTTCTGACTTTATTCCTTATGAAAGGCGTAAAGCCTAAGAGTTGTCCGGGAGTACCCAGCGCCATAGTAGCCCATTTCCAGAAATTGAAATGGTCAGAATGTTTCGTCATCTTATTATTACTGATGATAAAATCGGCCTGGATAACATTGTGTATAGGACGCCTATTTTTACCAAAAAGATAGTCCGCCTCCCAGGTAGCATGACCACCCGTAGCGGTGCCCTTCACATTATAAAAGTTAATCTTCAAACTATCGCGCCCTCGTTCAATCAACATCCTCCACATGTTTTTAACCTGTTCACCTTGTAGCTGACCAAATGCAGGATCTTGAAATTGAATATCATCATGGTAGTGAGCTACCATTTTTTCAGCATCTAATTGCTGAAAAGCGGTATAAAACCCCTGAATGATTTGCTGATGCTGCTGTTCAATGGTCATAAGGTAGACTAGAGAAAGTTAGTGAATTAAAAGTATTAACTAATTGATTTTCAAATATTTACATAAAAAGTAATAAATGAAAAATTATTCCTGCACTTTTACGATTGCTACCCAATCTTTCTCTCTATCGGCAGGTGGGTAGCCTATGGGAGTATTATTACTTGCCAATACTTTTGATACACTTCCAGTTTGTAAATCGCCTCCTTGGCGAGGATTGTACCACATTACAGAGAACTCCTTTCCTGAATCGCCGAGGTTAAGTGACGGAGTTTGCTGAGACGTTGGTAAGTAAACTGCGTAAACTTCGCCTTCAGCAGTCAAGCAGTAGGAAGTGGTATCTGAAGTTAGTTCATCAACAGGCTTCATTTTCCAAAACGGAAGGTGGTCTTCAAAGAATTGCCGGGCAAAGCGGTTCTGATCCCAGAAAATATCACGGCTGCGGAAGTCCTCACAGGTAAGGTCAGAGTTGGGACTATCATAACCGAAGTACCACTCCACTCCGTAGCCACTAGCCATTAAAGTTCCCCACAGCGCATTAGCCCGAGCCAAATCATGGGTGGGGTCTTCATCATCGGGTAATAGAGCAATTTGGGCATTTCCGGGTTCATCAACCGCCAACGCCCAAGCTTTACCCGTAGAGTCTGACTTCGCCCGCCATTTAAGTACCCGCTGATGAACGTCCCGAAAATCTTTATCCCGCAGTTGGAGTGAAGCCCCTGTAAGTGGCGATTGGTCACCAATGAGTTGCTGGTAACGATCATCCTGATTGGGAAATGTGTGAATGACTAAATGATGCTGGTAAGGATCAAGTTGGCGAACATAGTCAGCAACTTTTTTCACCTCCTCAATGGGCTGGTTGTTTTCCTCGCCCAGATTCCAGTTCATAGCCAGATGATGTCCAAAGCGGGCAATCAGTTCCCGATAGTATAGCTTGCCTTCCATCCCGAAAGTTCCGTTATCCATTAAGTGATCCGTTTCGGTCTCGTGGGTCTTGAAGTGTAGAAACATCCCTTTTGTCTCAGCGTACTCGAAAATTCGTTCCCATTGCTCCAATTTGGAAACATCCAGTCGGTCTCGATGAAACATCGTTACCCAGGCTTCTTTATTCTTCTTGTCATTGGCATATTCTTCATATTCCGCCTCCGGTACTTTTAGTAAGTAAGGAAACACATTACGATCATCACCATCTACATTGAAGGTGAGAAAAGAAAAGACATTCAGATATTCCGAAGCCAAATAGTTGATAGCTCCCAGCAAGTTTCCCCCTTTATCTCCTTGCCATAAAAACCCGGATGCTTCTTCATCAAAGTCTTTCTGATGTGGCTCCCAGTTTTTTCTTAGTCCCAATGCGTTGGGAGTAGCATCAATATCCTCGTAAGCCAGTAGGTTTTCGGGCGCATCTACTCCAAGTTTGATAAAGTACGCTTCGGTTTCAGCGTATTTTAAGTAGGGTTCACCTACGTAGTTTAAGCGGCCTTGAGCCCGGTTATCCGGTAACAGTTTATCTGAATCAGCAATGGTGAAACTTCCGTTTAGCCCATCCATAAATCCAGCACTGACTGCTTCAGTAACATCTGCTTGCACCGCTACTTCCTCCCCTTTTTTGAACGAAACCGTATATGCCCATTCTCCAGTTTGGTTGGGAGTGAACCTGACCATCCATTTGTTTCCTGCTTCGGCACTGGTTTCAGCGGCGTCGCCATCGGCGGCGTAGAAGCCTGGCACCCGATAGGCTTGTTCACCATTGGTGAATGTTACATCTAGGCGGTAATTCAGAAATGGGTTTTCATCAGCCAACTCACTGGCTTCTGGTCCGTCAAAAACGAGGGTTACTCTGTGCCACTTCTTTAACTCTCCCTGAATATCAACATTGGCTGATTGGCTACAACTAGCTATTAGGGTTAGTAGTAATAAGTAGGCTGGCGAGAGGAATTTTAATTTTATAATCATTTGAATATCAGAAGGTTGTTGGTTTTTTAGTCTTTGAGGCATATGGATGGCAAATCCACTTTTATTACGAGGGTGGGATTACAAATCCCACCTAGCACAGGGTAGAATAATTTGTTTATTACGAACATCGTCCCCACTAGGTCCGTCCTACCACGGCATAAGCATACTGAGTTCTATTCTCCCGAAAGCCGAACCCGTATCGTTTCGCCATCTTTTGACATAAGATAAGCCGGAATACGGATTTCTAAGCGTTTAAGCCCATCAATCTGCCGATCTAGTTCTAGCGGTGGTGGATCTAATGAGATCATGGATACCATTAAGTCGGGATGGGAGAGGTTTTCAAGCTTTAACTCCTTGCCATCTTGCTTCAGCGTAGCTCCACCTTCCACAATGTCCACGTCGGCGGTAGTCATTAGCTGCCAAGTGATATGTTGAGTAGAATCGCTAGGCTTGATCTGGTCTTCAATCAGTAGCGATTGATTATCTTCTTTAACAAACCGACGGGTAGCACTGGCTACCTCTCCGCCAAATACTTCTGACATGTCAATAGTGGCCTCCGGATGTTCTCCATCCTGAAAATCGGTGATGGAGGCAAATCCATCCACATGGTGTAAGGCGTTATTTACGGTGATGGTGCTGTGCCCATAGTTATTCTTGGTCAGCAGCGTCCAGCGTTCGCACTCCTGGCATCGGCCCCACAGATTGAAACCCGTTTTTTCCAAATTATGATATCCCTGGTTACCAGGATCAACCACCCAGCGTACTCCGTTCAATTCAAAGATAAACGAACCAGCGTCCATATTACCGTGGTTCACTGAGCCCCTACCGCCTTTCCCACCAAAGTAGTAATTGTGCGGATTCCCTTCTTCGGTTCGGAAGAAAACAACGGGGTTGGAACCATCGCCTTTCCAGGCCAGAGGCAAGGGTTGACCGCCGTCTTCATCAAACTGAGATAGCCATACCAATCCGGCTCCCGCCCAGCGCGATAGTTCACCCATTTCAGCCGGATTACGCAGGAAGCGATTTTTTTCATAATAAACTCCGTTTCCCGTTTTAATAGCAAACCAAGCAAGAGTGAGATCTCCGTTTTCGCTGCGTTTGTCACCGCAATCAGCAAAGTTGTAGTACCATCCAGAAGGAGCCATACTGAGTGCCCGAAATTCAGCACTTTCTTTAAAAGCCGGATAGTCGGCCAGACCAAAGTCGGTACCGAAAGCACTTTCCAACATAGAAGCTGTGAGCACCGAAAAGCTGGTGCCGTAGCGCCAGTAGGTTGAACCTTCGGGATAAACGCCGTCGGGACCGTATTCTTCCAGGGCATGGGGCATCCCTTCCAGTGCCCGGTGAATAGTTTTGGCGGCTAACTCAGGGTCTTGTTCAGCAATTACTACCGAGGCAGCGATCATGCCGCCGTGGCATACTTGGTTCCAGTTGTTGTTTCCGTCAACCCAACCAGTGTTACCCTTTTTATTATAGCTAGGCTTAATTCCTTTTTCAATGAGTGCATTTTTGGCTAGCTCAACAGTAGAAGCGGGTAAGTCTTCCCCTACCCAGTCAACTGCCAAAGCTATCGCTAGCGACATTTCAGCTACATCCAGATAGTGGGAAGGGTTCCAGTCAGAAAAGTTACTTACGGCAGTTACTTCATCGTTGATGCGGTTTAGGATTTTCTCGTCTCGATCTATTCGATAGGTTATTCCCAGGATATTCATACGGTAAAGCATCTCGCGGGAAACTCCAAGAAGCCTTCGTCCTTCCATTTCGCGCTCCAGTAATGGCTGCTTCTGAATTTCTTCTGCGTTTAGCTTGACAGCTTCGTATACGTTCTTCACTACCTCATCAGACTTTAAGTCTTTCTTTAGCTGCTTTTCAATGGCTGGAGTCAGAATTAACCGCGGGCTGCCTCTACGTAGCTTTTTTTTCAGATAAGCCACGTCCATCGGATTTTCCAGTTTCATTGGATCATCGTTTTCTGGATTTGATGGACGATCGGTAGCGATAGAGCTCAGTGGCATTACTAGTGCTAGACACCAGGCACTGAAAAGGTAAATAAATTTTAGTTGCATTAGGTATTAGGTTTATGTGTCGTAGTAGAAAGATACATGTTTTTTAGTTATCTGGGCTACCCTGAAGTTCGTAAAGATAAAGTTGGCTAGGCTCTGGCCAGGGCTTGGGACGAGGCTTATCTCGGTTCCGAGGTAGGGTCTCCCATTTTAGTACGTATTGAACTTGCTTGTCAGTGTCTTTTCCCTGATCGGAAGCAGTCTGTATTGTCAATCCCGGAAAATCCCCTTCTACTTCCATAGTTGCGGTGAATGCTTGTGGTTTGAGCACTTCACCACACAAATCCAGGTTTTCGTCTAAAAGTAGTGTGCCATCACCGTATTTAATATGAGAGTAGCCTAACTCGTAGAATCCATCCTTCCGGCGGTTAAATGGACCAATGAATACTTCTTTGTTAATACTTCCGTAACCGGAGAAGTACCACCGATAGTCCCAATTCGTTACCTGTTTTATCTGCCATACTTCGCTTATAAGTTGGGCGGTATAGAATTGTAGATTTCCGGCAGAATCATATTTATGGTAGGCGAAAATTGGTTTGTTATTTTCATCCAGGCAGAGTTTGGCAGCTAGATTAATGATACCTCCTTGAATGGGAATGGGATCGACAACCACCGACTTGTTATCCACCGTGACTGGCAATTCTATCGGCTGCCCGAGGGCATTATACCAGTTTACCATATCAGGGCTTTTTATATAGGAGAGGTCGTGGTTGGTTGAGCAATCTGGAGTATCGCGCCACACCCAGTACATATGGTACCAACCGTCTTCTAGTAAGTTTGGACGGGAGGAATAAGCATTTACCGAATCCTGCCCATCGGTTAAGGGGGTATCCACCAAGCGGGTCCACTGCTGAGTGTTACTATCGTACCTGTTATAGATGTCATTACCATTGCCACTACCTCCATCTCGATATCGGAAGATCAATTCGTTCTCAGCAGTGTTCATAAATACCGGGTAAGTACATCGATTTTCCTCACTGCCTACCATTTTATCTACCTGAATTAAGGTAGTAATGTCATTTGGTACAGTACTTCTAAAGTAGGTTAATCCGTTAACGTGCATATTTCCGGACAAATGGATATATCCTTCCTTGTCTAAACCTAAAGTAAGGTAATTATGACTATCCCAGCCCAATATCGTGCTGGTTCCTTCCCGAGATTCCCGCGGATACGGTGGTATTTTGTGAAGGGCAAACGTATCCTGATGCAGATGACGTTGCCCTACTATCAGATGCCGTTCGTCATTGTAATAAGCGATATACTGCTGGTCATCATCGGTCAGTAAACTAAAGCCCACTGGGTGACCCGCCCATACTTGGTCGATCTTGATGATCTTCTCAACTGATACTTTTTGATCTCGCTCATCAATAATAATTGATTCGTGATGATGATCAAAAGAAGGTTGTGCCACTCCCTGACGAAAAAGTAATAAAACTGTCAATGACAAAAGTAATACTTCTTTCATAGTTGACTTTATATTAACTTTTTTCTGCTCTCGGTACAATATTAAAAGTGCTTAAATCGTTTTATTCATATTTTTTGATTTATTTAGCTAGTTAGGTAAGACACTCTTAAAGAAATTTTTTATTTAAAAACTTCACAAAAAGTACATAATATTTTTTTTTGATTTTTCACTAATGTATATTTTTTTAAGCAAAAAAACTCAACAAATTAGCGTATATATGCTTATTATCTATATCATAAATATTTAATCATTGTACTAATGTCACACTGATACTTATATTAAAAATATATAATATTCCCATTGTGCTTTCTTTTTTCTATAGATTAGATAAGAGTAAGTTCTGATTTAAATTATATTTTATTAAATGGTTAGTATTTGTGTTTTTCATTTTATAAACATATCTGTTTAGCAAATTATGTTCGCTAAATCCTAGACTTCTCGATAAGAGAGTGTAGTTGCTAGCATCTGGAGCCATTTTTTGTATCGCTAACTATCGTTAAGAGGTAATCTTCTATAACTATTTCAAACATGATACAACAACCTATTTATGTCTCTTACCACATCTATCGAAAGAATGCAGAGATTAAATTATCTCATTGGTAAAAAAGCTACGGGTACCCCCCAAGAACTAGCCAACAAGCTCGGCATCTCAAAAAGAATGCTGTACGAGTATTTAGATGCTATGAAAGATATGGGGTTATCTATTCGGTACTGCAAATGTTCTCGCAGCTACTTTTATTTGGATAATATAAGGCTTATCGTAAAAATTGAAAAAAAAGAGTGAGTGCAATCTAATTGCACTAGTATTTCTTTTATTGCTTGCGGAGTAGGCAGTGAGGTGACTACATTATATTCACATAATCTAACCGGAAGTGAAAAAGACACTCGATGAAAATCCTTCGAAGGCTTTAGAGATTCTGCTGCACCGATTGAATACTAAGTTTACCAGTTATTCAATTCGGAATCTAAAAAAGCATCCTGATTATCCCAGCTTACTGTCTATTAATCATACGCTAGACCAGCTTCAGATAGACAATATTGCAACTAGGACTACCTATGAGCAAATGCAAAATGAATTTCCCAAGCCACTGCTGGTACATATGCAAGAGCGGGGGGGAAGTTACCGGGTGGTGGATAAACTGGATGATGACAGCGTGTATTTCGTTAACCGGAAAGGAAAATTACTATCTCAGTCTAGATCAGCGTTTATGAAATCTTGGAGTGGGGTAGCTATGCTGATAGATAGTGAAACCAAAGGAGTAGAAAAAGACTATGCTACAAATCGGGTAAAAGATGTGTTTGGTAAAGCTGCATTGCTATTAGTAATCTTTGGATTGCTTCTCTTTATAGTTTACACAGTAACTTATACTTCTACTTTATCTACCACGTTTGATTATCTTTTTTTGCTAACTAAGTTAGTGGGAGTTACAGTGACTATTCCCTTAATGATTCGTTTGATAGACAAAGATAATGCTTTGGTGAAGCAACTTTGTCAATCAGGAAAATCTGGCAAGAATGCTAACTGTAGTAGCATACTAGATTCACCTGCTGCTACTATTTGGGGAGTGATTTCCTGGAGTGAAGTAGGGTTTATCTACTTTTCCACCCTGTTCTTATATCTGCTATTTTTTCAAAACCATGTAAATGTCTTAATAGCGAGTTTGGCGGTGTTAGTCGCTCCTTTTACTGCCTACTCAATTTACTACCAGTGGAAAATAGCTCGACAATGGTGCCGCTTGTGTTTAGCAGTACAAGTGGTAATTCTATTAGAGTTAGGGTTGGCTGTAGCCTTTTTAAGCCAATACGGAATAAATTCGGTTGATCTGTATAGCGTTTTGGTACTGTTGGTAGTATTCACTATTGTAGTTTCTATTTATGGTTTGCTAAAACCCATGCTTATTGAATGGAAAAGAGCTAAAAAGGAAATTCCCCAATTGAACAAGATCAAGTACAAACCCGAAGTATTTCAGCTACTGCTTAGAAAAAACTCACCAATGGATACTTCGGGACTTGATGCTATTCAATTTGGAAACCCCAATGGTGAGCATGAATTGACTATTATCAGTAACCCTACCTGCGGCCCTTGCATTAGCATGCACCAAAGGCTTTTTGAGTTGTTGAAAAAAAAAGACAACATAAGCATACAAGAGATACTCTTGACCCAGAGAAAGGAGCAAAGTATAGGATATCAGGTTGCTATGCATATGCTAAAGTTAAGCCAAACCGCTGGTGCTGATTATCAGTCTAAAATTGAAGCTTATTATCTTAGTTATAGTCAGAACTCTAAGGGTTGGTTGAATGAATTTGGCTCTACGACAACTGATACAATGAAAGCAAAACAGATACTGAAAAAACAAATAGATTGGTGCCAGCGGTGGGATATTTTGGCTACTCCTACGGTGTTATACAATAGGCATGTGTTGCCTAAAGAATATACTATCGAAGATTTTAACTATCTAATCGATTAAAAATACGTTGTGCAACCCCGGCGGTATCCGAAAAGCCGTAAATAGAGTAGGAGTAAATTTTAATTTTTAGTATTATGAAAAAGAAATTCATCAATTTTTTGGAAAAACTCTCCCGTGATGAGATGAGAACAGTTACTGGTGCAGATGGGTATGGTGATGGTCAAATTGCCTGTTCATGTTCTTGTACGGATGGCTCAGGAGCCTGGAGTGGAATTTATGATAACTATGACCAAGTGCATAATTCTGCTATAAGTCATTGTTCCCAACCTGGTAACCCTGGTGATTGGTATTCTTGCGCATGTCAAGGCTCTGTTGGTTGAGCTTATATGGTAAGCTTCAATTGTAATATGTAAATAAATAGCTAATTATCGCATTTGCAGAGTTAGCTATTGTATAGCACTATAAGAGAAGCTTGCCATCTTATATTAGGATAACATACTAGTAGTTAGGTGAATGGCTAAAATAATAATATGTAATAAATTTAGAAGATACTACTGATATGCATGATTAAAAAGCCAAGACTTTTAGAATAAGTTTGTGTGAGATTTCCTCATTATCAACAACCTGACCACAAAGATTGCGGGCCTACCTGCCTGAAAATGGTAGCTAAGCACTACGGAAAAGTAATTACACTGCCCAGATTACGTTCACTGGCAGAAAATACTCGTAGAGGTAGTAATTTGTTAGGACTCTGTGACGCAGCAGAAAAGATAGGGTTTAGAGCCACTGGAGTACGAATTAATTATCAAACCTTTTCTGAGGAGATAGCATTGCCGTGTATTCTTCATTGGAAGGACTACCACTATGTAGTTGCCTACAAACGCAAGAAAAATAAAGTGTATTTATCTGACCCAGCAAAAGGTCGGATAATGGTAGATAAAAAAATCTTTCTAGAAAAATGGATTGGTAAAAATGCTGATGAAAGCACTCCTGAAGGCATTGCATTGCTACTGGAACCTACTCCGGTATTTTATAAAAGTGATTGGAAAGTAGAAGAGAAACAGAGCTTTTCCTACTTGTACAAGTACCTGTTTCGCTATAAGCACTTGTTATTTCAGATAGCTCTAGGGTTAGCTGGAGGAAGCTTATTACAACTAATATTTCCCTTTCTTACCCAGAGCCTTGTAGATGTTGGTATTCAAAACCAGGATATTGGGTTTATCTACCTGATTTTGCTGGCTCAATTGATGCTATTTTTGGGAAGTATTAGCATAGAAGTTATCCGAGGGTGGGTGCTATTGCACCTCAGTACCCGCCTTAATATTTCATTAGTGTCCGATTTCTTTATTAAGCTAATGCGCCTACCTATAAGCTTTTTTGATACCCGCATTACCGGAGATATTATGCAGCGCATCAGTGATCATAAAAGAATAGAGCGATTGCTTACCAATACCTCACTCAACACGCTATTTTCATTTGCTAATATTCTCGTCTTCAGCTTTGTGCTTGCTTATTACAGCCTAAATATTTTTGCTGTTTTTCTGATAGGTAGCATTATTTATATTGGTTGGATTATACTTTTTCTGAAGCGTAGAAAGCAAATTGATTATCTTCGCTTTTCACATGTTGCGGAGGAAAAGAGTAAAGTTATTGAATTAATTAACGGTATGCAGGAGATTAAGCTGCATAATGCCGAAAAGCAAAAACGATGGGGCTGGGAGTTTATTCAAATCCGGCTCTATAAAGTAGCCATAAAGACCTTAGCTCTGGAGCAAACCCAAGGAGTAGGTTCCAAGTTTATTGATCAGCTTAAAAATATTATCATTACTGTAACTGCCGCTACGCTAGTGGTTAGGGGAGAACTTACTTTGGGTATGATGCTGGCCGTGCAGTATATTATCGGTCAGCTAAATGGCCCGATTCTTCAGATTGTGGGATTCATTCAATCAGTGCAGGATGCTCAAATTAGCCTGGAGCGCTTAGGAGAAATTCACAGTAAGGAAGATGAAGAGCCAGTGGATGAGCAGAAAATTACTGATATAGATGTTCGTAACGATATTGTTATCAAGAATCTGGAGTTCAGATATGCAGGTGCTGACGAACCGGTACTCAAGAACATAAACCTTACGATTCCCGCCCGGAGAATTACCGCTATCGTGGGGGTGAGCGGTAGTGGTAAAACTACCTTAATGAAGCTCCTGATGAAATTCTATCAGCCCCAAAAAGGAGACATTAAATTGGGGGGTACCCATCTGGATAATATCTCGCAGCACATCTGGCGAGATCATTTTGGCGTGGTAATGCAGGAGGGGTATCTGTTTAATGATACTATTGCGGCTAATATAGCGGTGGGCGATGAATACGTAGACAAGGCGAAGCTTCAAAAAGCCGTTGAAATTGCTAACATCAAGGAGTTCATAGAAAGGTTGCCCAAGAGCTATAATACCAAAATTGGCAATGAGGGAGTGGGTATTAGTACTGGGCAAAAGCAACGAATTCTCATTGCCCGGGCGGTTTACAAAGATCCTGATTTTATCTTTTTTGATGAGGCTACCTCGGCGCTAGATGCTAACAATGAGCGGGTTATCATGAATAACCTTAATCACTTCTTTGAAGGGAAAACGGTCATTATTATTGCCCATCGGTTGAGTACCGTCCGAAACGCTGATCAGATTATTGTGTTAGACCAAGGGGAAATTGTTGAAGTTGGTAATCACCAACGGTTGGTGGGCGAACGTAATGGTTATTATAAATTAGTGAAAAATCAGTTAGAACTATAGAATGGAATAAATAGGTGTCCCCGGATGAGGCTTTGCGAATTCCGGGGCCTCCTTCTTAATACTAAATAGGAGATGCCGGCCATTGTGGCACGAAACAGGTCCGGCAAGACAAGAAAGCCTTATGCCTAGAACATTAGCTGAAATAGAATTACGTTCAGAAGAAGTACAAGAGGTACTAGATGCTCCCCCTGCGTGGCTGGTACGGTGGGGGTTATTGGTAATATTGTTACTAATCGTATTACTGCTGATAATTTCCAACCTGGTACGATATCCGGATGTTATTTCCGGTGAGATTATGCTCACTACGCAAAATCCACCCATCAAAATTGTGGCGAACAGTAGTGGTAAGCTTACCAAACTACTTCGACCAGAAGGAGATTTCCTATCATCGGGAGAGGTGATCGCCGAAATTGAAAACCCTATTACTAACCGTGGGATGGAATACATGAAATCTTTAATAAATCAGGTAGAAAATTTTCTTAAAAATCCAGTTACTCCAGTAGATTTTACGGATAGTAGTTACGTGTTTGGAACCATTCAGGGTGAGTATAATGCGCTGAAAAAGCTATGTATGGATTATCACAAATGGTCTACTGATGTATATCAACCCGAAGAAATAGGCAACCTTACGGCCAAAATCAAACAGTACCGTCAATTAATAGGCATTACCGAAAAACAAACTAAAATTTCACTTAGTGAATTAGCCAACGCTCAAGAAAAGTATCAAACTGATAAAATGCTTTATAAAGAAGGCGTTTTAGCTAAGCTTCAGTTCTATCAGGAAGAATCGGCGTTTCGCCAACAAGAACAAGAGGTGGAAAACCTACACAAAGCGGCTACCCAAAACCGTATTACTTTGCTAGATTTAGAAAAGCAACTTCTTGATATCCGGCATCAGCAGACTGAAACCCAGCGTAATTTTCGGGATGAAATTATGCTGAATTTGCATGCCATTCGTAATCACATGGATAATTGGCAGAAGAGTTATCTGGTAACTACCCCGATTTCGGGGAAGCTATCTTATTTAGAGCCGATAAGTAATAATCAATTTATTCAGGCTGGTGAATTCGTTTTTGCAGTAGTTCCCGAAAAAGAGGAGTATCGAGGAATTATTGATATCCCTTCTCCCGGAATAGGAAAAGTTGATATAGGCCAACAAGTTAGATTAAAGTTTAATAACTATCCCTACGAAGAATACGGACAAGTAAAGGGGGCTGTTGAGAAGATATCACTTCTAGCTAAAGAGGATATTTATCGAGTAGAAGTTGAGCTCCCTAACGGGCTTACTACTTCATATAATCAGGAACTATTGTTTGTGCCGGAGATGATGGGGCTTGCTGAAATAATTACCGAGGATTTGAGCATGATGGAGAGAATCTTCTATAGCATTCGAAGCATTTTTGATCAATAAAATGAAAACGGTTTTGTTTATCATATTACCTTATCCCAGCCACTACAACGCATGTTTTGGTTTGGCACAGAAAGCTCAAGACCGTGGCTTTAAGGTAGTTTTTACCGGATATCCGCACCTAAAAGATCATATAGAAAAACAAGGCTATACTTTTCATGCTATGGAATATACTTCTGAGTATAATATCCAAACGATAAAAGGGTTTATTGCTTTTTTCTTGCGGTCTTTATTAGAGAAGAAAGAAATCAGGAACCGCTACCGGGTCTGGTACCGAAGTGTAATCGAAATCAGAAGTGTTCACGAACAATATCGGCCCGTCCAAATATTTTTAGACGCTCATTTGAGCCACTATTATCTGTACTTACTGAAATACCGCCAGTCTATCACAATTCTTAGCACCAAGCTATCAACCAAAAGGTCGCCTGGATTACCGCCGCTTAATTCATTTTATGTTCCAAAAGATACTTACTTATCTAAGTTATATTGTGAAGCATTATGGATTAAATACATTGTAAAAATAAGGCTGAGAAGATTAAAAAACAGTCTAGCTTTCCTGGGTAAAGATGAACATCATTTCCAACAAAGGCTATGTAAAAAGCATGGTGTACAATGGAATTCTATTTTTGAACAGCAGAACACTTTCTTTATTGGTCTAAAAGAGACTCCAACTTTGATTCTGGGAAGTGAGAAACTTGAATTTCCTACTAGAAAAATACGCCCCTACGAAAAGTATTTTCAGTTGCCCATCCATCGAAATGAAGAAAAGTACTTCACCCAAGATTATATGCGTGTTTTAGAACGAATACAGTATCTAAAGAATACAAGAGCCTTCTCTACTATTTACTGCGCTTGGGGAACACTGAATAACGGAGATACTAAGGTGGTTTCTAGTTTTATGAATAGGCTAGTTGATACAATAATTACTAGAGAAGATTTGATTCTCGTAGTTTCAACTGGTAGTATGAATATTGATATCGAAGAAAATGATCAGATTTTTTTGCTAGATCGAGTGCCTCAACTCAATATGCTTAACCATAGCGATATGATGATTACTCATGGTGGGCATAATTCTATCAAAGAGTGTCTTCAGGTAGGAGTTCCTATGTTAGTTTATCCGCTTAATGTAAAAGTAGATCAGCCAGGTAATGCGGTAAGAGTTTATGTTAATGGTTATGGAATCTATGGACAGATGAATAAAGATACTCCTGAAATGATCCTTAATAAGATCAATGGAGTACTGCTTATGAAGAAGAACTTAAAACATTTAGAAGAATTGAAGGAAATAACTCAGCACATTTTCCATCCTAATTCACCATTCTATGAGTTTGATAAATTGGAAGTATAAATTGTTCTCGCAGCAGAGAGAATTAATGTTAGATGAGGGCACAAACCTAACGGTGATTCTTACTGTCTGGAAACGTAACAATTTGGAAGAACAGATAGAAGTATTACTTAATCAAACAGTAAAACCTTCCCAAATATGGATTTACCACTGTAAAGATTATATACGAATAAGCAAACTTTTAAAGAAATATCCTTTCGTGGAAGTCTTCTATTCCTCTGTTAATTTAAAGTACTTCGGTCGGCACACCTTAGCGCAATACGTAACCACGACATATACCTGGATTTTAGATGACGATATTATACCATCTCAGACTTGGATAGAAACTTGTCTCAAAATCTGTAAAGCCAACAATGCTATTGTCTGTAGAAGCGGAAGGATTATCCCACCTAATGATTTTTATCCGGGTGTAATAAAAAGCCAGATTTACCTAAAACAACATTTTGTGGGAGATAGCAAAATAGTGGACGGTATCAATATCTGCGAAGAAGATACAGTAGTAGATTATGGTTGTAGTAGCTTTTTCTTCAAAACCGAGTGGGAAAAATATTTCTGGAGTATTTGGCCATTTACTTTTCAAAACGGTGAAGATATGCACCTTTCTGCTTCTTGTAAAATTCGAGAAGATATCCCCACTATCGTACCTAAACAAACTTCTGTTGAAAACGTCGGTAACTTAAAGCCTGCTTATAGTTTTGACAAGCATGCCTCCTGGAAAAAAGAAGGGTTTAATGCGGAAAGAGCTGGGGTTATAAAGTACTTAATTGAGGAAAAAGGTTGGCAACCAATTCTATGGCCAAAGTACCAAAATAGCTTATCTGGCTGATGCGAAATATTTTTCAAAGTATACTTAAGAACAACTCAGAAGCTTTACCTATAGTGAAAGCAAATTGCAGAACTTTTGCCTTTGTTCACATTAATAAGACCGGAGGAACTAGTATAGCTCAGGCTATTGGACTCAAGCGAAAAGTTCATTACACTGCTTGCGAACTGAAACAAATGATGGGTGGATCTAAATGGAAAAAGGCTTACAAGTTCTCATTTGTAAGAAATCCTTGGGATAAAGTTGTATCTCACTACAAGTATCGGGTTCAAACAAATCAAACGATGATGAGAGAGATCCCAATAGATTTCAGTGATTGGGTAAAAGTAACGTATAGCCCTAATAAAGACTCATATTACTACAATAAACCCAGAATGTTTATGCCTCAAGTTGAATGGCTCAGAGACGAGAAAGGCAAAATATGCTTTGATATGATCGGAAGATTTGAATATCTAGAGTCTGATTTCAGAAAGCTTGTCAAGTTACTAGGTATCGATGTAAACCTTCCTCATCTCAATCGAACACCCAAGACTTTTTACAGAGATTTCTACTGTCAGAGTACACGGATCATTATTGCTGATTGGTTCAAGGAAGATATTGCATATTTCAATTACAAATTTTAAACAATGGCTATACCTTTAAGAAGATCATTAGCTAAACTAACCCTTACTATACTAGAGTGTGAGCCACTAATTAAAGTATATTCACACCCCCGTTCCGGGACGCATTTTTTAGAAAAATTCATCGGTTTAAACTTCTACTCTAATATTAACTTAGAACGCAAGCCTATTGTGTGGGGGCATTGGTCTAATAGACAAGTAAATAAAGATGGGTATGATTATCAAAGATTATTTGGAAATCATTTTTTTCCATCGGAACACCACAATCAAAAAGGTAAATACATTTATATCATACGAGATCCGAGAGCAGTTGCTTATTCCATATGGAAAACAAAGAATTTCCTAAGTGCCAAGGACAGTAATTTGAGCTTTTCTGAGTTTATTAGAGTCAAACTGGATTGGGTAGGTTCGCCCGCTTGTAAAACGATTCCTAAGTGGAATATTGCCCAACATTGGAGCCATCATGTAGCTAATTGGTTGCGCTATAGTATCAGTGGGAAAAATATAATGATAGTCACATACGAAGATTTAAAACTTTATCCAGAAAAAGTTTTTTCCGATATATTGAAAAAGTTTTTTCCGATGACCTTTGCTAAAAGAAAAATTATTTCTCCGAGAATCAAGGTGGTAAAGGAAAAAACAGGATTGCTTCCGAATCAAGCTTCTATTGATGCATGGAAAAGTGTTTTTACTGAAGAGGACGAGTTATTTTTAATAAGGCAAATTGAGCATAAATTTTTTCTAAGAGATCACCTTAGCTATCAATTCTAAAAATGTTCTGGATGTAGGTGATTCACTTTCTTCTACCCTTTCAAAATGTTTTTAAAACTATTTCAACATCGGGAGCAACGACCGCCCTGTCCTATTTGTATATTTTGCTACCATAAGGTAGCAACTACTCTAATGACAAAAATCTTTAAACAGATATGTGCAATACAAGGCTGGAACTTTTTAGCGTTACGTGGAAAGCAGAATACAATTCCTTTAGGAGCAGATGTGGTGATTTTTATGCACTCCCTTATTAACATTGATAATATTGATACTCCATTCTTGGGGATTCATATCGTCAGAGATCCAAGAGATATCATCGTATCCGGTTATCTTTATCATAAGCGTACTAATGAAGCTTGGTGCATTAACAAAGATCATCATATCCAAGAATCAATATTGTTTCCTCAAATTCCATATTCTCAGGAGCATAGACCAGAGGCTTGGAAGAAAGCTTATCTTTCTTCATTAGGTGAAAAGTCGTATCAAGAAAATTTGTTATGTAGATCAGAGGCTGAAGGCATAAACTTCGAGATGAACAATTATGGTTCTTGGACAATAAATAGTATGCGAAATTGGGTCTATGGTAATCCAAAGGTTTTAGAGGTACGATTTGAAGATATTATGTCCGAATATGATAAGACCCTTAAGATGATTTTTGATCATTTTCAATTTGATCAGAAAACAAAAAATATAGCAGTATCCATTGCTAGAAGGCACGATATTAAACGAAAATCTCCAGGCGAAATCAGCAACATTAGACATGTATCATCTGTTCAAACTACTCGGTGGAAAGAATATTTTAATCATCAACTTAAGCGTGAATTCATTGCCAAGTTTGATTCTGTTTTAATTGGTCTAGAGTATGAAAATGACAATTCTTGGATGAGTTAGCACTGATGAAAATAGAAAGCCCGTAATTTTTAGTTACGGGCTTTTTCTCGAGAAAGCTAACCAGCCTTCACAGCTAGATAATTACTCACCAGCTCCCCAACCCGGGTTTTGTCCAAGGTTCGGATTCTGCGATATTTCCGCAATAGGTATTGGCCATAAATAGTGCTTGCTTTCGTCAAAGATTGGCACTTCATAGTCAGTGCCAGCATACACATCTAGATAGGGTACTCCGTCAACTTCAAAAACACCAATAGTAGACTCACCATCCGGATCAAAACGACCTTGGTTGGCAGCATCCCAACGCATACCTAAATCTTTATCTTCAAATTTCTTACCCTGCCCCCAGCGGCGAATATCGTCGTAACGACCTCCTTCCATAAACAACTCAACGCGACGCTCCCGGCGAATCTCAACTAGCAAAGGTGAGATTCCATCGTTAGCGTAGCGAGGGTCCATAGGAGGGCTCATAGTCATGGCTGGCATAGCTACTCTAGATCGAAGTAAATTGATACTCATATCTAGGTCACCTTGCGTAATGGTTCCTAGTTCTGCCTTAGCTTCAGCATAATTGAGCAAAGCTTCGCCAAATCGTAGAATGATTGCTGGGGTAGATGATGTATTATAAGTAGCATGCGCGGCATTTACATCATAGACTTTGATGATGTGATATCCAGTAGTAGAGGACTGACCTGGTTTAGTCTGTCCTTGAATTTTAGGATAATCTGCCACAGATGGATCAGTGTTACCGTACATATAAAATGCTTGGTCGTCGGGATGGAGAACAGTTTGTCGTAGGCGGGGGTCACGATTTTCGAAGATATTCTCGAAAACTTCATCACCCTGATATAAAGGAGAAGACGTGATGGGTAAACCATCAGTACACAAATAATCTTCTACCATGCTCTTAGTAGCACCACCATTATAACCCCGGTGGTAGCTTTGTACATGATTAGTGAAAATTCCTAGTTCGTATCGTCTCCAATACAATACTTCAGGGTTTCCAGATAGATCTGTCATCCGATGGATAGCATTATAATCCATCGTAGGGTCACCAGTACTGTAGAGCGAGTAGGGTCCATTCATGATCAAGTCCTCTGCTGCATCGGCCGCAGCTTGAAACCAAGGAGCAGGATCGCCTAAATTATGGTATTTCTGCCATGTGCCTTCGTAAAGAGCAATACGGGATAACACTAACAAAGCTGCCCAGCGGTTCAAACGACCGGGAGCGTTTCCATCGCCCCAGTCATCGGGTAGGTTTTGGGCAGCAAATTGCAAATCTTCTAGTACTTTCCCCATTACGAACTCTCGACTATCTCGTTCGCCGTTAAGTACCTCGTCGTCATCAATATTGAGTGTTTGCTCAACCCACTGCACATCACTAAATTTGTGAACTTTTTCGCCGTAGAACCAGCCTCTGAATAAGCGAGCTTCGCCGATGTATTGGTTTCGTACTTCATCAGTTACTTCAGCTTTATCATAATTTTCCATTCCGAAATTGATAGCTCGCACAAAATCCCATCCTCGGTAACCAAACCATTGTTGCCCGGCATTATCAGGAACTTGATGTCTTCCAGCCCTAATTCTTTGAAAATAATCATGGCGAGGATGACGGGGAGCGGTATTATCCGAAAAGCCCGATAGATGCCATATTCCCCAGCGGTGGCTACTGAAGCCGTTATGGTGACCCATTAGAATTGGAACATTGTTGTCATCCCTAGCCATATCATAAAGGCTGTTATTGTATACCCGAAGGTCGTTTTCTGTATTCCAAAACGCTTCGTTACTAATTTCATCTAGCGGTTGCCGATCTAAGAATTCGTCGTTACAGCCAAACATAATGACTGCTAATGCTAAGGCTATTTTTGAAATATATTTTTTCATTTTATTTCTCGTTTAGAGTCATTAAAAGGATACTCGTATACCCATTGCATAAGTACGCTGCTTGTAGTATTCCTGCGTTAACGTTGGACGTACTTCAGGGTCTAAAGGACGTCGCATTCGGGTAAACTCCCACATGTTTTGACCGGCGAAGTATATCTGGGCACTTGTCATGCCTACTTTACTCGCCAGGTTTTGCGGTAGATTATACGCTAATGTTAGGTTCTTTAAACGGACATAAGCCCCGTCTTGTACAAATCTACTCTGTGGTTGAAGGTTTTGCTTAGTATTGGTAGAGATATGGGGAGCGGGAAAATAAGCGTCCCGATTAGTCTCACTCCAGGTATCAGTGAGGTAGTAGTTTTCTACGTGCCCAGCGTTGAATGGATAAAACGCAACCCAGTTATTGTTCGGTGGCCAGTAGTCATGTTGTAGAAGACCCTGGAAGAAGACATTGAGGGTAAATGCTTTCCATCCAACGGTACTATTGACGCCGAAGTTGTAGCGGGGTGTTTCGTAGCCGATAATCTGTTGATCGCCTGGGTTTTCCAAGGTATTATCGCCCAAACTAATTTCTCCGTCACCATTCAGGTCGGCGTAGCGAATATCACCAGGGCGCCAGTTAGAACCGTTCGGAATTTTAGTTTGGTCAGGTGCATTAGCTACTTCATCCTCGGTTTGGAAAATACCCTGGGTTACGTACCCCCAACGCTCGCCAATAATTTGTCCTTCGTAATACTCAGTATTATCGTTACTTGGATTAGGAAGAACCCCGGTAGGGTTATCGTATTTGGTAATTTCTGTGACATTATCGGATAGAGCCAGAGTGATACTGTAGTTCCAGTTGTTGTTCACTCGGTTTTGCCAAGTGGCGGCTAGTTCCCAACCTCGGGTTTGTAGATCAGCCGCATTTTGCTGCGGGGCATCAGTACCCAAAATAGACGGGAATTCTACGGTAGTAAGCATATCTCGAGTATCTCGGGTATATACATCAAACGATACATCCAATCGATTGCCGAACATGGTAACATCTAATCCTAAATTTTGGGATACTACGGTTTCCCAAGTAAGGGTGGGGCTTATCAATCCGGGAGCCTCAACAAACGGCGTACGAGCTCCAGCGGTCATCATATAGGGTGAGTTGCCTGACCCCAAAGTAGCGATGTAGGGATAGTATATTGGCGTTCTGCCATTTCTCTCAAATAAAAGTTGATTACCCAATTGACCATAAGAAGCTCTAAGCTTCAAATTATCCAGCCAGGAAGAAGTACCTTCCATGAACCCTTCTTCAGATATTCTCCACCCTACTGAAACGGAAGGGAAGAACCCAAAGCGGTCATCTTTCGGAAAGCGAGAAGTTCCGTCATAACGACCATTAGTTTCTATTAAGTAGCGATCGTCAAAGATGTAGTTCAACCGATAAAATGCTCCTCTAAGTGCCGTATGCTCTTTTCCACCGTAGGCCTCCTGGTTTCCAACAGTAGCATTAATATCAGTAATAGCCGGGGTGATTAAACTGTAGGAGCGCGCCCGGAAAAAATCAAATTGACCCCATTCTTGGTTAAAACCAACCATCGCCTTCAGGTAGTGTTGCCCCTGATCTATGGTATAGTCAGCGTAGGTGTTGATAACGTAGTACTGATCGGTATCCGTGCGATTATCAATCCAATCGTTTCCGCTGAATCCGTTACCAATGATTAATCCACCCGCCAAATCGCGGTTCTCAATTACATCAATTTTACTGTTAACCTGCTGTTGATCTCGGTTGGTAAGGTTAGCAGAGAATTCCCCGCGTATATTCAGACCGGGGATTGGGTTGAGCGATGCCCCCTGTGTCAAAATAATATCATTGCGAGTCCAAGTGTCACGTCCTCCATCTTCCAGGTACGGTAAAAAGTTCGTGCCAGCAAAGTACATTCCGATGTACTGTTCAAAGTCAGCCCTATCACCAGGTTCCAAATAAAATGGCAGATCAGGGAATTGAAGGGGGTCTAACGGATCTTGACGCGCGGAAGTATTAACATTTACGTCCCAGTTATAAAAACGGGGCTTATCGCTTTGTTCCCTAGTTATCAAAGCCCGGCTATCTAAACTTAACCAGTCAGTTACTTTAAAGTCGCCTTTTAGTAATATGTTATAACGCCGAAATTTCTCATTCTTATCTTCGTTTTTTAGATAACCATCTTTACCTAGGTAACCGAATGATGCGTAATAGGAAGCTTTTTCAGATGAACCTGAAACGTTGACATCGTACTTATTCTGAGGGGCAAATTCGGTAATTAACCGATCCTGGTAATTATTAAATCCGTAGAAGCGAAGTTGGCCGTTAAAGACTCCCCAAGCATTCTCTTCAGTAGGGTTCTCACTCCAGCGTCTGGTTCCATCAACGTAGTCCTGATCGTAGGATGGAGCGCCATTGGTACGTATGTTGGCCGCATTACGGGCGAGTACAAATTGATGCGGGTCAGTAATAGGGTCAATGAATAATATAGGTTGGGACAAGGCAAGCTCAGCCCCAAAATTAACCGAAATTTTATCTCCTTTACCTTGTCGGGTAGTGACTAGAACCACTCCGTAAGCTGCCCGAGCTCCGTATACTGCCGCTGCCGAAGCATCTTTGAGTACGCTAATACTTTCTATGTCATTTGGGTTGATTCGGTTCAGATCCATTGGAACCCCATCTACTAGGATCAGCGGTGCACCACCATTAATTGACTCAAAGCCTCGCACGTTGAAGTCAATAGGTTCAGCAGGGTCGCCATTCCGAATATTTACGTTTAAGTTCGGTACTACCCCCTGCAATCCTTCTCCAACATTCGCAATGGGTCGGTTCTGCAGAACTTCACCATCGGTTACACCAACTGCTCCAGTTAGATTTACTTTTTCCTGAGTACCATACCCAACTACTACAACTTCTTGTAGGCTTTGGATATCAGGCATCATGGTCATGTTAATAGTTGAGCGACCACTAATTGCCACCTCTTCGGGAGTATAACCGATTGAAGAAAAAATAAGGGTTTCAGCACCTGAGGGTAAGTTTAAACGATAGTTACCATCTACATCGGTAATTGTACCAGTAGTGGTTCCTTTCACTAGAATGTTTACACCAGGTAAAGCTTCATCATTTTCGCCATCGATTACTGTACCTGATATTTCGCTTTGGGCTAGTAGAGTAATTGGACCCCAGAGACAGAGTAGCCATACCCCTAGTGCCCGCATGAGGTGCGGTAAAATCTTCGTCATAATAAGAGAGTTTTAGGTTATAAATAATTAAAGAGAGATTGAGTGAATTGTAATATAGAGTTAAGTTTAATGGAATTTTTAACCGATTGCATTATGAAATCAGTAAAAGCAGTTGTTGGATTACTGAAGTAAATGCTTTTAGGTGAAAAAAAAAACAACTGTTTAAAAAAATGACAATTATTAAAGAAAGTAGCTGTTATTTATTATTATTATTCTTTAGCCTTTGAAAAAGGTGGATGATTTATAATATATCTATTATATTCTTTTTTATTTTTTATTCTTTTAAAAAAGAATATGCAAATATGTTATACTAAATAAAATAGTTGAATAATAATAAAATTAGAGTTTGCTGGTAGTCTATTTTACATAAAAAATAGTAATAGTTTTTTATATAAAAGTATTACTTTAATAATACAACAGTGCTACTTTGCCTGCGTACCCCCTTGATCAGTTATTTCTTCACTCCATTCAATGTTTCTAGTCCGAGCAGTAGAGCTTGGGTGCCAAGTTTACTGTGTCCTTGGGCTTGTACAGCTTCATACAATTGTTTTACTAACGCTAAACCTGGTAGAGCTAAATTCATCCGGTTAGCTTCTGCCAGGGCAATGCCCATGTCTTTAATGAAGTGTTCTACGTAAAAGCCAGGGGCAAAATTGCGGTTTACTACTCGAGGGGCTAAATTATCTAGTGTCCAACAGGCAGCAGCCCCACCACTAATGGATTGCAACATGGTAGATAAATCTAATCCTGCACGGTAAGCATATAGTAAACACTCGCAGACGCCAATCATGGTGCCAGCAATAGTAATCTGGTTGCACATTTTAGTGTGTTGTCCTGCTCCAGCTTCGCCCTGGTATACAATATTTTTGCCCATAATCTCAAATAAGGGCATAATGGCATCTACGGCTTCTCTATCACCACCTACCATAATTGATAGCTGTCCGCTCTTGGCTCCTACATCACCGCCGGATACTGGGGCATCAATCGTAGATACCTGCTTTGACTGACCTGCTTGATAAACTTCTTGCGCCAGACTTGGCTCGGTAGTGGTCATATCTACTAGAATACTTTCAGCTTTAGCTCCGGCTAATACTCCCTCTTCACCAAGATAAACTTCCCGTACATCCTGGGGAAATCCTACAATAGTGAATACCACATCGGATTGTTCTGCTACGGCTTGTGGCGTACCAGCCCAAGTAGCTCCTTTATCTAAAGCGGCCGCTGCTTTTTCTTTAGTACGGTTGTAAACTACGCAAGAATAGCCTTCATCTTGCAGACGGTTGACCATCGCGGCACCCATCACTCCGGTGCCAATCCAGCCTATTTTTGTGTCTTGTGTAATGTTTTTCATTTTGTTCAATAGTTGACTGTTAAACTGTTAATTGTTGACGGAAACTGGAGGCAGGGGCAGCTCCAAAGGAGTACGGAGAAGGGAAAATGGTCAATCTATATCAGAGGTGTACATCGTCATTTGCTCCTTTTTCCTGTTTTCTATCTCTACTTTTCACATCTTAGAAAGCTTATCAGCTAGATGCTCCGCTGCCCGCATGTCGTAGTCCCGACCTTCTCCGTCAGTAGGAATTAGTTTCTGAACAGCTTGTAAAGTGGGAAGAGCATCTTTGCTCATTGTTTCCAAGACATTGAGAGCTTGTACTCGAGCCATTAAGTTATCGTTGGTCAGAGCGTTGCGGAGCGCATTAACAGCAGCTTGGGTTTCCCCTAAATGATAGAGTGCTTCAGCTGCTGCAATCTGTATGCTTACTTCATCATCATCTAGTATAACCATCAACTTTTCCTTAGCTGGGCCAGCGTGTTCGGCCAGAATCCGGCATCCGGTGGCGGCCCAATAGCGAATGACTGGATTCTCATTTTCTAGCTGGTCCACTAGGTCAGGAATTGACTGAGGGTCGCGCATGGTAGCCATTTCGGCTACCTGCATGATTTCTTCCAAGGGATAGGCATTGGTTCGGGCAAATTCATATAAGGTAGTAGTTGAGTCCTGGGCAATATCTAGCATCATGGCTTCAGGAAGAAATCCAACATCCCGAATACTGAGTAACCATTGTTGGTTAGCCTCTCGAAGCTCAGTCAGTTTTTCCTGATAGGCAGGATCATCGGCCAGATTGTTGATGTTGTGAGGATCAGCTGCTACGTCGTATAACTCTTCAGCGGGTTTTTCTTCGAAAAAAGCCGATTGCACTTCATTAAGTTGGCCAGCTAAGTAAGCTTCCTCCCAAGAGCGCATAGAAGGAGCCCGCCACAGATACTCAATGTACTGGGCGTAGATTTTGTGAGGTAGATAATTACGAGCGTAACGAAACTGCTGGTCACGAACCGACCGAACCATATCAAATCGCTCATCCATCCTTCCGCGAAAGTTATAGGCATAGGGCTGAGGTTCGGCGGCTTGATCTCCTAAAAAGGCATTTCCTTGCATATAGTCAGGAACAGTAACTCCAACTAACGAGAGTAGAGTAGGAGCGAAGTCTGCAAAAGTGACCAAGCGATCATTGGTGGTTCCTGCTTCGCTGGGAGCTAAGTGTTGATAAGCTTCCGGAAAGCGGATGATAAGCGGGATATGTAGCCCTGACTCGTAAATAAACCGCTTACTTCGTCCAATCACTCCACCATGGTCGCTATAATAAAAAACAATAGTACTATCCGCTAAACCTGATTCTTCTAATTCTTGCAACACTTTCCCCACTTTAGCATCCATCTGCTGCACCCGATCGTAGTACTGCGCCCAATCATGCTCCATCTCGGGAGTACGAGGGTGGTAGGGCGGAATAGGCACTTCCGATGGGTTGTGCATTAGCGAATCATTTGGAATGAACGAGTGAATAGAGCTTTCGTGAGAAGTAGTGAAATTGAAAATAGCGAAAAAAGGCTGACCAGAAGCCCGGTTCTGATACGTGGCTTCCCGACTAGACTCGTCCCAAACTTCTGGTTGGTCTGTAGTATTGTAGTCCTTTTTTACATTGTTAGTACAGTAATATCCTGCTTCTTTTAGGTAAGCTGGATAGAACTTCACAAAATCAGGTATAGCATAAGTGCTTCGCATATGCTGGGTTCCTAAAGATACGGGATACATGCCTGTGATCAGAGCATTACGGGAGGGGGCACAAACTGGAGCCGCTGAGAAAGCATTGGTATAACGCACACCTTCCGTAGCTAAACGATCAATATTGGGAGTGGTAGCAAATGTATCGCCGTAAGCCCCAATAAGCGGACTGTTATCTTCACTGGTAATCCAAAGAATATTGGGTGGACGTTGAGTGGTTTCCGGTGGTTCGGTAGATGTACAACTACTAATCAGTAGAGAAGCCACAAGGGCCAGCAATATGATATGAGTTATTTGGCAGGTAGGTTGAAAACTTAATTTTAACATAATATAGATTTAGCGGATACTTGAGAAAATCCGATTAGCTTTGTAGCATACTTTTTTGACTATTCAGGATGGAATTTTTTGAGATAAGACTTGCTCAGCAGCAGGTCTTTTTTTATCCTGACAGTGCCGTAGCCACTGATTCTTTCATCTTACGAAGCCCAGTTTTAGCTACATCTGAGGCATCTTGTTGCCAATAATCTTTATTGAACAGTTCTAAAGAGAGAATTTTACCTGATCCAGTTTTTCGTAGGTCTTGTAATACTTCCGCTACTGGAGCTACTCCGTCTCCAGGATATACCCGATAACTATCATCAAGCTGATCACGACTAGGTTGAGCAGGATAATCGTTAATATGAAAAATCTCAATAGCCGAGCCACTAAGTAGTTTCAAACCATTAAACTCCGACCCTCCTTTATACAAATGGTAAATGTCAGGTAGTATCCGGGCTTTGGGGTGTTGGCTCTCTACTGCTACAAACATGGTTTGACCTAATCGGTGCAAGTTGGCGGAGAACCCCCACACTTCGAGCTGAGGAATTACTTCGTGGGATTCGCCTAATTCTAGAATTGTGCGGTAGCGTTCGGCAGCTTTCATCAGATCGAGGCCAGGTTCTTTAGTGGCACCCATAGGTGGGGCTGCAATTCGAGAGCAGCCAATTTGGGCAAGCATATCCATCTCCTGCTTAAGTTGCTCTACTGCCTGCTGACGTACCGACTCATCATCTACAATCCACTGGGCAAAGCCAATTGCGCTAGCAATAGTTAATCCCAAGTCATCAATACGTTTTCGCAAATCTGAAAGCGATCCACCGCTATCAAGATAAGCCTGCAGTCCGTTTATCCATACTTCTACTGCATCGAATCCAGCCTCAGCAGCGATTTCTAGCTCTTTTACTACTCCTAACTCTTGCCCTCTGAGTGTGCTTACATTAAGGCAATACAGAAAGTCGGATTCGGCAGAAATCTCATTGGTTGCAAGAGAGGAGGGGCTGGGTACCAAAGCAGATGGTGCAGCGACCAATCCCGCAAGGGCTGTTCGGCGAGAACAAGTTGCATCAAGCATAAAAATAGATAGTCAGGTTGTACTGGCTAAGCTAACTATCTTTGGGCATTGCCGCAACTTTTTATGAAACTGCAATAAAGTTCTACTTTGCTTTAAATAGATAATAAGGTGCTACTTGATAGTAGCTAAAAGAGGGGCTGCTGGTAGGGAAAAGTAAAATGTGGTTCCTTCGTCTTTCTTACTTTCTACCCAAATCTCTCCACCGTTGCGGCGTATAAATTCGTCGCAGAGTACCAGTCCTAAACCAGTACCTTTTTCCTGATCAGTGCCTTTGGTAGAATGTCCAGTATGCTTGAATAATTGCTGAGCGGAACTGCCTTCCATACCTATTCCAGTATCAGACACTGCAATGGTAATAGAGTTTTCTTCTTGTTGGGCTGATATTCGGACAACTCCTCCTGAGTTTGTGAATTTGATAGCATTAGAAAGCAAGTTGCGGACAACCAGTTGAATCATATCAGGATCAGCATAAACCCGGTTTTCTTTTTCTACACTGTTCTCAATACGGATATTTTTATGGGCAGCCAGTTGGGAAATAAGCCCAACAGTTTCTTCTACTTCGGGGTGGAGAGCAAAGTCGAGTTTGTTAATATGAAGGCCATTCATCTGGGTTCTTGCCCAGTTAAGCAAGTTATCGAGCAGACTAATACTATGATTAACTTTGCGGGAAAGTTGAGGAAGCATCGACTTTAACTCTTCAGGGCTGAGCGCATCAAGGTGCAATAAGTTGAGTACACCTTGTACGGTATTGAGCGGGCTACGGAAATCGTGAGCGATAATGGAAAACATCTTATCCTTCACCACATTCAGTTCTTCTAACTCTTTCTGTTGCGTTAAGATTTCTGAGTGCTGGGCTTCAGCTTGTAGGTGCAACTCATTCAGCACTTTATTCTTTTTCTGGATTTCTTCGTTTTTTGCTCGTAACTGCTCATTAGCATTCCTAATCTTTCTATTTCTCACCAGCATCATCGCCGTCAAGAGTAGCAAGGCTGCTGAGATGAAAAATGTAATGTACAATAGTGTGTCGTTAGATTGATCCTGTGCTAAAAAAGGTGTGTCAGCTAACACAGTTAGTAAATTGGGCTCTTCTGATTTATCAAACCTATTAGCACTCATCCCCATCTCTGAAATGCTCGGAAAGATGTAGTGAGGAACTTTCTGAGCATCAGCGAGAGGCACGTTAGCGTAGAATAACAGTAAGAAGACAAAAGTGCTTCTTTTCATGAGAGCTGTAATGTAACAGTGATTAGCAATCAAAAATCAGGGAAAGGTCAGGAATTTCCAATTCGTGTGTTAATAGTTCTCCTTAAAAGGATGTAAGCTTTTGTAAAGTCAAAAAGAAAAACATAACCATTATATGCTTTATTTTTGACATTATTTTTCCTGGGAAGTAGGGAGAGGAAGAATTTACTGTTGTTTTAAATTTTTTGTAGTTCTATGCACGGAGTAAGTTTTTTTGCAAAACTACTTTACGAAGATGTGGAGTGAATATTCACTTTGGGATATGTTTATTTACCCTATTCTGAGAATAAGTCATAGCCAATTATGATTTTTTTGTCCAAAAAGCACTAACTTTTCCTATGTATACTACTTATAATCAGCACTTTAATATCATAAGCTACTTTAGAAAGATTAGCTGCTGGTATCCTATGGATATAGATATGGCCGTAAAACGTAAAAAGGCTTCCCTTAATGAAGGAAAGCCTTTTTGAAATAAGGAGGTTAAAGGATGAAAGTTACTTCTTTTGATTTATTTGGTAAGATTCAGCCAGTTTCACTGCCTCAAAGGCATTTACAACCCCGCCAGTAGAGGAGAGGTTACTAAAGTTGATCTGTTTACCTGCTTTGCCTGGGCAATTTACTTTTAGTCCATCGAGTTTTACGGTTGATGATAAAATAATGTCTTTTACCTGAGTAGCCGTAAGTTTAGGGTAATATGACATGAGCAGCGCGGCTACTCCAGCAGTAACCGGAGCCGCCATACTAGTGCCGCTTAAGCTCTCATAACCCTGGTTTGGCGTAGTAGAGAAGACATCTACTCCAGGGGCAAATACGTCTACGGAGTGCTTGCCATAGTTAGAGAAGGTAGCTACAAAGTCTTCCTGACCTTTCCAGGAAGAAGCGCCTACCTCAATCCAGTTACTAGCTGATTTTCGGTTAGAATATACTTTGTTTGGAAAATTATCAGTCTCATCAATATTCTCGCTGCTGTTTCCTGCCGCATGAACAATCAATACGCCTTTCTCTTCAGCGTAGCGAACCGCGTCATCTACAATAGATTTATTAGGAGAAAATGATTTACCGAAGCTCATATTAATGATCTGAGCTCCGTTGTCTACTGCGTAGTAAATAGCGTTGGCCACATCTTTATCGCGCTCATCGCCATTGGGTACGGCCCGGATCGCCATGATCTCAACATGGTCAGCAATACCTTTAATACCCAAGTTATTGTTACGATTAGCCGCAATAATACCCGCTACATGAGTACCGTGACGCGAGTCGGGACCGTTAACGTCACTATTACCATAAAATTTCTCTGAAGTATCTTGGTAGTTATCACCCACAATAGTGCGAGGGTTATACTCAGTATTGTAACCGTATTCAACGGCTTGTCGGTAGTGCTCAATGCCATCTTCTAGCAACGCGGCATCCAAACCGTTTTCAAAAGCATATTCCATAAATCCTTTCGCCATTAGCACAATCTCATCTGAGGATTCTAGGTTATTAACATCGGTTATTGAGAGTGAGTCCACATCAAGATAAGCCTCTAACAGCTTTTGGGAACGAGAAAAGTTTTTGTGGAAGTACGAAAAAGCCTGATACTCTTGCTGAGCTTCAGTTAATTTTTCTTGGTATTGCTGCTCAATCTTTAAAAAATAATTTTTTTCTTTCTTAGGAAGGTCTTCTAGATCAGTATCCTGATATTTCTCTTTGAGTTGAGCGTATTCTCGGGTTAGTTCGTACGTGTCATAGTTGACATTATCGCCATTGGCACCGCCAATAAAGTTCCAACCATAAATATCATCCACGTATCCATTTTGGTCATCATCCACTCCATTTCCGGCTATTTCGGCTTGATTAATCCATAACTTACCCTGTAAATCTTCGTGCTCAATATCTACCCCTGAGTCAATTACCGCTACTACTACCTTTTCTCCAGTTCGGCCTGTCAAAATCTCATAGGTTTTTTCGGTACTTACGCCCTGTACTCGGTGGGTCTGGGAATCTAAGTTGTACCAATTGTTAGGGGCGCGGTTAAGTGAGTCAGTGAATAAGCTGTGAGCAGAAGCAATGCTGATTTGAGCAAAAATTCCTAAAGCAATTGTTAGGGTTCTTAATTTCATGTGACGTAAGTTTTTTACAAACTTTAAAGATAAGCAAAAATATTTACAAAATAACACTGTTTATTTATATTTTGTTAGCGATATTATAACTAGCTAAGAAAAATTAAGTACTTATTATAAGGAGACAAAATAGCAGTAAAGTTTACTAATATCGAATTTTTTTGAGGAAGATTGTTATTAGCTAGGGTTATTACGTTAGCAAAGGCAGTAGAAAATTTGTATCTTTCGGGTTAGTAAAAGCACAACAACATAACCAAAATGGCTATGAGAACATTATTACTCACGTGCCTAATCTTTAGCACTTGTGTAACCAGTTTTGCTCAGTCTGGGGCTTCTCCTCTATTTACCTTGCTCAATTCCGAAGAGACGGGTATTACATTCCGTAATGATATTGAGGATACTAAAGAGCATAATATTCTGATTTACTCTAACTACTACGGCGGCGGCGGAGTAGGGATAGGCGACATTAATAGTGATGGTTTGCTGGATATTTATTTTGCCGGAAATTTAGTGGGCGATCGACTTTATCTGAACAAGGGAAACCTAGAGTTTGAAGACATTACTCAACAGGCAGGCATAGAAGATAATGGAGGCTGGTCTTCCGGAGTACTATTTGGTGATGTAAATAGTGACGGGCATCTGGATATTTACGTAACTCGCGAGCTCTACGATCATCAGCCTGACCTACGCCGGAATAAGTTGTACTTGAATACATTCGGCAAGACGGGCAAAATAGGCTTTGAAGAAGCTTCGGCTCAGTACGGAGTGGATAATAGTGAGCGGACTCGCCACGCTACTTTTTTAGACTATGATAAAGACGGTGATTTAGATCTGTTTTTACTCAATCAACCGCCTAATCCCGGCGATTACTCATCGTTTTACGGAACCGAACTACTTCAGGACAAGTACAGCCCTAGGTTGCTGCAAAATACCGGGGGTAAGTTTACTGATGTTACTGAAGCGGCTGGGCTACTTAAACCTGGTTTCGCCAATAGCGTTTCGGCAAGTGACCTAAATGGTGATGGCTGGACGGATATTTACGTGAGTAATGATTTTCAAGCTCCAGATTTTATCTACTTTAATAATGGTGATGGTACTTTCTCGGATAAAACCCAGGACGTAACTCGTCATATTTCCTTCTATAGCATGGGCGTAGATGCCGGAGATATTAACAATGATGGCTTGTTAGATGTGATTGTAGCCGACATGGTGGCCGAAGACAATTATCGTCTGAAAGCTAATATGAGCGGTATGAACCCAAAAGCTTTTTGGAAGGTGGTAGACGATGGCGGACACTACCAGTATATGTTCAATACCCTACATTTAAACACTGCTCTGCCAGAAGATGCTAAGTCCAATTTACAAAATGCGGATGCAAACGGCGGTTACTTTCGGGATGTGGCCCAACTGGCGGGAGTTGCGTCTACTGACTGGAGCTGGTCTACATTGTTTGCCGACCTAGACAACGACGGTTGGAAAGATTTACACATTACTAATGGTCTGCTGCGCGACATCCGTAATAGCGATGCTTCTAAAAAGTTTGCAAAATACATCGAATCTGCTATTAGCTCTTACTTAGCCAAGAACCCTAACCCCGAAGGAATTTCAATTTGGGATATTGCCGATGTAAACGAAGCCCTAAGTTTTACACCTTCGGTACCGCTTATGAACTATACCTATCGAAATAAGGGCGACAGAGGGTCTGCCCCGCCAACTTTTGAAAAGGTAAGCGAGGAGTGGGGGCTTGGTCAAGAGACTTTTTCAAGTGGTTCGGCCTACGCAGATTTGGATAATGATGGTGATCTTGATCTGGTTATCAATAACGTAAATGACGTAGCAATGGTCTACCGCAATAATGCCCAGTTGCTAGATCATCATTATTTACGAGTGTATCCAGTAGCCGACGATCCAGCAGTAACTAATTTGGGGGTAAAAATATGGGCAGAAACTGAGGAGGGAACCCAGTTTTTTGAAACCACTAGTGTGCGAGGTATGTATTCTACCAGCGAAATTACGACGCACATCGGGCTGGGGAATCAAACTACGGTAGATATGCTGCGAGTACGCTGGCCAGATGGACAGGAGCAAGTGCTGAGAAATGTTTCGTCTGACCAAACAGTTACAGTTCGTTATTCGGAAGCTACTGACGAGCCATTAGCAAGTCAGTCGGATCAAATTCAGCCATTGTTTACGAATATCACCTCCCAGCAGTCACCCGCTATTCAGCATACTGAGAATGGTTTTGACGACTTTGAGAAGCAAGTATTGCTACCGCACCGTATGTCAGACTTAGGACCGGGCTTAGCCACGGGCGATGTGAATGGTGATGGATTAGATGACTTTTACTTAGGTGGAGCGTCAGGACAACCAGGTCAATTGTTCTTGCAGCAAAACGACGGAGCATTCAGCAGTACTTCTTCAGAAACCTGGCAAGCTGATGCTACCAGCGAAGATATGAGTAGTACTTTCTTTGATGCAGACGGCGATGGTGACCTGGATTTATACGTGGTAAGCGGAGGTAATGAGTTTGCTCCCCAGTCGATAGAGTATCAAGATCGTTTGTATTTGAATGATGGAAGCGCTCAGTTTTCTAAAGCTAATTCAGCTTTGCCCGAAATGCGGAACAGTGGCTCTAAAGTCTATCCGGAAGATATAGACCAAGATGGCGATTTAGACTTATTTGTTGCTGGGCGGCACGTTCCTTGGGCGTATCCTGAACCGGCTAGTAGCACTTTGCTCATTAATAATGGTGGCACATTTACTGATGCTACCGACCTGCTCTGCCCCGATTTGAAAGACATTGGTATGGTCAACGATGCGGTTTGGGTAGATTTTTCAGGGGATGGCCGCAATGATTTGGTGTTAGTAGGTGAATGGATGCCTGTTACCTTGCTGCAAAACGATGGCGATGGCTTTACAGATGTAACAGCAGATTATGATCTTGATCAGAGTACCGGATGGTGGTTTAGTGTGGCGGCAGCGGATATAGACGGTGATGGCGATCAGGACTTAGTAGTCGGAAACCTGGGGCTAAATTATAAGTACCAAGCTACTGAAGAAGAACCTTTTGAGGTTTTTTACTATGATTTTGACGAAAACGGCTCTAAGGATGTAGTATTGGCTTACTACAATTTTGGAGTACAGTATCCACTGCGAGGTCGATCTTGCTCATCTCAGCAAGTGCCAATGATTAAAGACAAGTTTCAGTCATATGAGTTGTTCGCGGCAGCCGATTTGGTAGATGTGTACGAAGAAGATAATCTGGAAGAGTCGTTAAATTTTCAGGCTAACACCTTTGCTTCAGCTTACTTAGAAAATACTGGAGATGGTTCGTTCAAATTTCATGTGCTACCTAATGAGGCTCAGTTTTCGTCGGCTAACGATATTCTCATTGCTGACTACAATCAAGATCGACATTTAGATATTCTATTAGCAGGTAACCTCTACGGAGCTGAGATAGAAACTGCTCGTAATGATGCTGGAGTAGGAACAGTGCTCTTAGGGGATGGTACGGGAAACTTTCAACCGCTAACCCCAGCTGAAAGTGGATTCTTCATACCTACCGATGTGAAGAGTATGGCAATTGTTGAAGGAACTCAGGGAAAGCAGGTATTGGTGGGAAGTAATAACGATCAGCTACAAATTTTCCGCTTAGGTTTCCAGAAAATTCCTTAAAACTCAGTTTTTAGCTGGCATAATATGTAGGATAATCCGTTGGTAGCGGGTTAGGTTAGGAGTGCCATCATCGGTAACCTGAAGAATAATATGTGTAGTTTGGGGTATCGATAATTTCGCCTTCGCTGGAATTCTAACATTCAATTTTGCTTGATCCGTATTTTCCAACTCAATAAATCCTAGCCAAGACTGTTCCCAGTAATTTCCCGCTTCGGGATAATGAATCCATTGGTAGCTTAAGTTATCACTATCAGGGTCAGAACTAGCTGATGCATCTAAAGTGATTTCTTCACCAACACTGATGGTTACTTCATTCTCGCCGGAAACTACTGCTTTAGGAGGATGGTTCGCCCCTTCATAATTTTGAACGCACCAGTCCATACGAGCTGCAAAATCGTGTTGATAAGCTTCTCGCCAACGCCAGATCGTCGCGTGATTATCGATATAAATTCGTCCATCATTACCTATCACTTCATCTTGAGTATCCGTCCAGATGGGGCGAGTCTCAGGTTCAGTCCTTTCTAGGTTTCGGTAGGGCTTAAAGCGAGGTTGATAGAGTTCGTAGCGTCCACCCCAGCCTCCATAGTTAGGGCGTTCCGGAACATTCAGGCCATTGTTAATCAGAGATAGAAAACTGGGGGTATCGCCCTCCATAGCATATTCCACCTCGGGGTACTCAGCCCCTAGTGAGCCGTGCCCTTCCATGATATGTTCTCGTAGCCAAGGGTTTTTCACTAATGTAGTATCAGCGCCAGAGGCAAACTTGTACCAGGGTTCGCCGGATATGCCCGACCAGGTAGCGTGCCGATAACTTTCACCCGGACTCACAATGTAGAATAAGTCAGGAAATTCTTCACGTATCCAATGGGCAGAATTATCCTGGTCGGATATGGTGTAAACCCGCATCTTTGCTACAAAACGAGCGAGCTCGGCGGGAGTTCGGGTGTTGCGAACGTTCCAGAGGGCTTGAGCCAGCACGTTAGCTCCCCCCCAAACCGTTACCCACACTGGGCGATCATCGTCTTTATCTACTACATCAATTAGCCAGTCCGAGCCTTCTGAGTCCATACCACTGCCTACACCGCCCATTCCGTAGCGAGAAATACCTTTTTTCGTAATGGAGTGCAAGTATTCTTCGGTTGGAAATCCAGATTCATGAAGAAGTAAATTATCTCGTACTTTCCCGTAAGCCTCAACAATTTCGCGAATGCGCCACTCGGCAGTAGTATCACGTAAGTGGGTAGAGGTGGTGGCAATGAGTGCTTCTACATCGTAGTGGTTGCTGTATACCAGAAAGCGAACGAGCGACTGGGCATCATCTGGTTCATTCTCGATATCAGTAAGAACTACCACTCGGGCTTTGTTTTGGGAGAAAGTAGGTTGTACTACTAAGCTCAGCAAGATGGAAGCAAAGAGAATGTAGGTTTTCAAAGGCAGAAATAAGTTAGATAGTAGCTAAAAGAGGTCTTATTAAGCGGATAAAAGCTTAAGATAATTAAAAGCTACTTGTCGTGGTAGGTGATATTTCTAACTCAGATAGATTATCAGTATTTTCGGTAAGCAAATTCTGATCAGTGAGAATAGAAGGTTCAGAAATAGTGAGATTATCTGTAAAGGCGGCTAAGGTTTCAAGGGGCTCAGATAATTCGCTTACGGGGGTTTCACGGTTATACTCTGGAAGGTTCTGGTGAATATGGTATTCTAATAGGATTTCACCAGACTTTCGGATTATATCTGGGGAAGACGGAAACTGATAAGCGATCCAGAGAGCCAGTTGGAATACAACATATAGCCCAAGCACAAATTTCCCAATGCGCCAGTGAGTAGTCACAATAAATACTTCTTTTAAGTTAGTGTTGCGAGATTACTAAAAGTAATCTTAATATACTAAAAAAAATTCACAATACTATACAATCCAATCAATAAAATTGTGACAGAGCTAATCCAGAAAGCAATATCATATCCCAATGAAGGTGAAAGTACCTTTGGAAGCCGATAGTAACGAAAGCGATAAGCAGCAAAAACAATAATGAGCAGAAGAATAGAAGTAACAAACCCACCAATCAGAATCATTAAAACCGGAAGCTGAATGAACAGAAATAGTAGCGTCCATACTAGAGGGAATATCCAAGCTAGTATTGCAATACTGCGGCTACGAACTTGAGGGTCATAAAAATTGATCCAACCAATTTGGCCAAAACAGTCTGAAAAAATCCGAGTCCAGCTGGCTAGAGCAGCAAATAAGGTAGAAAACAGAACGACCAGTGCTCCTAGTAGAAATACTGACTTCGCATTAGGTCCCAGGGTTTCAGTGTAGATGCGGGATAAAGCTTCTACCATTTGGTAACCTTCGGGAATATCCCCGCTTTCGTGTAAGATAGCAGCACCTAGCAGATAAAAAACTGCCGTAACAATAGTGTACACCACCATTGAGAGCAATGCATCCCAGTACATTACCCGAATCCATCCTTTAGCCCGCCTCAACCAGCCTGCTTCATCAACTGAGTGAGACTCATTTGGAAGTGGGTCTCCCGGTCGCGGGTCGCCCAGATGCGAGCCACCCAATCGTGGGCCGGTAAAGCGAGCGTAGCCTTTCTCAATACACCAGTAGTTATAGTACATAATTTCATCGCCTCCTACGCCAGTAATACCAAATGCTCCTAAAGCAATCACTATGGTATTGGCTGGGAGTTGAAATTGCAGCCCAGTAAGCACATTTTCCCAAGATAGTGCGTAAGGCGTGTACTGAAGAAAGAATAAAGAGGCAAAGGTGAGTAAGGTGAAAAGTCCGATCATTACGATGGCAAACTTCTCAATAAAGCGATAGTATCCTTGAAAAATAAGCAGAGAGGCTAAAATAGCTGAAACAAAAGCCCAGATGGTAGTATTCACTGCCGGAAAAGCAATGTTTAGGGTTAAGGCAACTCCGCCCACGATACCACCCACCTGCAACAGCTTAAAAATCTGGATAAATAACCATGTCCAGAGTGTCCAATTAGTACCTTGCAGCCGAGGGCCGGGTAATCGGTTAAAAGCTGCCATGACGGTTTCACCCGAGTAAATAGCGTGTTTACCAAATTCCAGTTGCAGGGTTACTTTCACCAGGCAGCTCAAAATGATGACCCAAAAGGTGACAAATCCGGCTCGAGCTCCTAAGGTAGTGGTAGCAATAAGTTCGCCTGAACCAACAATGGCTGCGGATAAAATGAAGCCCGGACCAAGCTTACTCAGTGTTCCACTCAAAGTCTTGGGAGGCTCTTGAATAGCGTCGGGGCGAAGTACGTAGGGGTTGTCGTCAGTAGTAGCGATAATATTATTTTTTGGAGACTGGAATCCGGGAACCGTATTTTGAAGTTGGCTTTATTCCAGTCTCTATTCCAAAGCAGCCAGATTCCGGTTTTCGGTCTCCGTTTTTATTGATGTTGCTCTCGGATTAGATCGTTCACGGTTTTTACTGGATTAAAAGTGATGACAGGTACTTCTACAAAAATGGTGTTCCAGTCGGCCATGCTGCCATTCCAGAGACCGGGTAACTCCTGGGCTTTTAACTCTTTTCCATCTTTTGATTTTTTAGAAATAAATCCTGCCCGGGGATTAACGTAGCGAGTCAGGTCAAACTTTTCACTCCGGTGGTTTTTCATAGAACAAACGATATCTACCGGATTGAAGTGGGTGGCATTTTCCCAAACTGACTTCTGGGTCGGATCGTCCATATTGATCTGGGCACTTTCTACAATTTGTAGTGATGTTGATCCATTGGGGTTCACCGCCCAGAAAGGCCCTCCACCCGGCTCACCTTCATTTTTTACCATACCACATACCCGAATTGGTCGATCGAGTACCCCTTCTAGAAATGTTACTTTTTGAGCACCATCCATTGAGCTGAATACCTGAGCAGGTAATACGCACAACTGGTCTTCTACGAACTCCCGCATCTCTTCCAGCTTCGAGTCTAAGATTTCTCCGGATTCATCAATTAGATTGAGGTACTCAAAGATTTTTTGCTGATAGCTCATTAACACTCCACCGAGTAGTTTTTTGTTATGAAAGGTTTTTTCCTTGAGGCGGTCGGGTACTACATTATCGATATTTTTAATGAAAATGAGGTCGGCGTCTAAGTCGTTAAGGTTTTCAATCAATGCACCGTGCCCACCGGGACGGAATAGAATCTCACCGTTTTCTTCCCGAAAAGGCTCATTATTCATGTCTACCGCTAATGTATCGGTAGAAGGTTTTTGCTCGGAGAAAGTGACGTAGTAGCGTACTCCGAAATGTTGTTCAAAATGCCCTTTTACTTGGGCAATGTGCTCCTCAAAGGCGTTACGATGTTCAGGAGAAACAGTAAAGTGCAGATATACATTATTATTTTGATCGCGGGCGTAGTTAGCCCCTTCTACCAAGTGTTCCTCAACCGGGCTGCGGGAGGTATTGCCGTAACGATGGAATTTTAGCAACCCCTTGGGTAAACTGCCGTAGTTGAGTCCGTCTTCATTGAGTAGACTATCCAGTACTTCTACATAGCGACGCTGTAGTATCGCTTCGTTCAAACCCATTCCTTTTTGCTGATGCACCTCACCTAAGTCACCGTAGAAAGCGAAATCATTAATCTGCTTAAAAAACTCAAACACCTTACGTTGTTCAGGGTCACTTACGAGTTTTTCATAGTCTTCATCACTACCGGAATAGTCCTGTTGAAACTGGAACAGATGTTTAAACATGCGGCTAGCTGCCCCGGAAGCTGGGACAAATTTGACTACCTTTTTTTGGGGAGAGTTGTTTTCGTACTCTTGGGCGTATTGAGCAGGAAGGTCGTTACTCAATTTTAAAATCCCATCGTCGATGGTAGCGGCTTTTACAATTTCCAAGTCAGGAAAACCATCTCGAAAATTCTGAATTTGTTGTTCGGCTGCTGATAAGTCGGTACCGCGTTGCTCTAGCTGAGCTTTATCTTGATCGGTAAACATAAAAAATCTGGTTAGTTGGGTGTTTTTACAAAAATAAGCCTATCAAAAGAAAAATCTAGGGTAGATCACTAAAGTACTAACAATTAATAGCTCTGCCAACGGATACTTTCGGTAGTGCCTGACTATAATAACTGCCCAATTAGCAAGAAACAATAGTAGGCTTTCCACTAGAATACGTTCAGTTACTACCATCGGTAGCGCCAGCGTTGTTTGAAAATGGCTTAATTAAGTTATTTTTGCAAGAGTTCAAGATTGCGAATCTGCACTAGCCAACTGGCTAAGCTCTTTAACTGTACGTATGCAAGCAGTCTCATTCTTTCTTCTTTACCCACTTATTTTACTTATTTCGTATAGCCCTTTTTGGTTGTTATACAAAATCTCGGATGGGTTTTTCATACTAGTTTATTATGTTTTTGGTTACCGCAAATCCGTTGTTCTGACTAATCTTAAGAACGCCTTTCCTGATCGTAGTGATAAAGAAATTAAGGAAATCAGCCAAAACTTCTATCGCTACCTCTGCGATCTCATTGTAGAATCGCTAAAGACAATTACTTGGAACGAACAGCAGGTACAAAGCCGAGTAACCATGCATGGTGTAGAAATGCTGAACGAACTATACGATCGTGGTAAGAGTATTGTAATTGTAATGGGGCATCTGGGAAACTGGGAGTGGGCTGGGCCGGGCTTTTCTCTTAACTGCAAACATCAGTTATACGTAGTCTATTTTCCACTAACCAACCCCTACTTTGAGAAAATTTTCAGTCGTGCCCGAACTAAGTTCAGCACGAAGATAGTTCCTAAGAGCAATACACTCAGAAGCATGGTGGCTAATCGGAAAATAATTAGTGCTACGGCACTCATCGCCGACCAAGCTCCTAATCCTATTCATTCGGCATTGTGGATAGAGTTTCTAAACCAGGAGACTGCAGTTTTTGCCGGGCCGGAGAAGATTGCTAAAAAACTGGATTATCCAGTAGTATACATGCAGGTAGAGCGGGTAAAAAGAGGGTACTACGAGGTACATCCTACGGTATTAGCTGAATATCCGAAAGAAACCTCTGATACTGAAATTACCCAGAAGTTCAATAAAATTCTAGAAGCTGGAATACATAAGTATCCCGAAACCTGGTTGTGGTCGCACAAGCGATGGAAACATAAACGGTCAACAACGAGTATTGCTTCCTGATAGATAGCGTGACTGATTAAAAATGAGTATGATTACATATCAAGATACTGTTCTGGAAGAACCCAAAAAGCTACTTACCGGAAAAGAACTGATTCTGGCGAGTAAGAAATACGCCGTAGAAGATCGCCAAAAGAGTTGGTTTTATACATTAAGCACACTGGCTTTTTTGATACTAGCTTTTGTAGGCACTACGCTGGATTATCATTGGGCTATAAAACTGGTGTTTAGCTTAGTTAGTGGATTATTTATTGTTAAATTCTTCGTCATCTACCACGACTACCTGCATGGAGCCATCTTGCGTAAATCTAAGGTAGCCGATTGGATCATGACGATCTTCGGGATTTTTGTGCTGGCTCCCAAAACTATTTGGAAGCGCACCCACGACCATCACCACCAGAACAATTCTAAACTCTCCAGTGGAGGTATTGGCTCTTATCCGTTAGTAAGTAAAGAAAAATTTTATCGGCTATCCTCGAAGCAACGGTTCACGTATCTAGCCGCCCGCCACCCGCTTACAATTTTTGCAGGTTATATCACTCTATTTATCTTCGATTTTAATGTTGGCTCGATTGTGAAAAGCCCGAAAAACCACTGGGACTCACTCATTGCGCTGGTCTTTCACTTCGCAGCGGCTGGGCTTATTTATTACTTTGGTGGGTTAGGTGCACTGTTCTTTAGCTGGCTATTACCATTTATTCTGGCGCACGGCTTAGGTTCCTATCTTTTCTACGCTCAGCATAACTTTCCAGGAGCTGTATTCGCCGAGAACAAAGATTGGGACTACGCCGAAGCGGCCATCCAGTCTACTAGCTTTTTGGTGATGAATCCAGTTCTGAACTGGTTTACCGGAAACATTGGCTATCACCACGTTCACCATATTAACCACCGAATTCCTTTTTATCGACTAAAGGAAACGATGGTGGAGATGCCGGAACTTCAGACTCCTGTAACTACTACCCTTCGTCCCAGTGATATGATCGCCTGTCTGAAACTTAAAGTGTGGGACCCTGCCAAGGGAAAAATGGTGGGTTTGTAGAACTTACTCAGGTCTTGTTTTGGGATACTTTATAAACTCCTTTTTCACTTTAGAGAAAAATAGAAAGTTTAGATTAGCTGATTCTACGTTGCAAAGTTAGAGTTTATCGCTAAATTTATTATAAGTCTTACATTTCCAATGCTTCAAAACTACCTTTTTCTGCCTGAAAATCTGATTTTTTCCAACTAAACTGGATGATATGACTCAACACGAGTCTTTCTACGAGAGTAAAACTGCCAGAGTATATTTCGATACTGAACTTGATACCTTATTTCTGGAGTACTTGAGTGGTGTGAAAAGCCATGATGAATTTGTTGAGATAAACAGCTCGGTGCTTGCTGCCTTCAAAAAGCTGAATACTCAAAAATTTGTGGCTGATATTCGTCGGATGGGGATCATTTCACTCGAGTCGCAGCAGTGGGTAGTACAACATCTTCTCCCCGGTATGGTTGGTCATCTGAATGGCGCAATGCTATACCACGCTCAGTTCTTAGATCCATCAGAAGTATTCTCTAAAGTGTCAGGCAGTAGTATAAAGAAGAAATCTTCTAATGAGATAGAAGCGGTTGAATTTGAACAGTTTTCAGATAGAAAGTTACTGGAAGATTATTTAACTAGCATTCAATAGCGTTATCCATATGTATTTACTATGCAACACCTACTCACCAATCTATTACTCATTATTTCTTTTACTGTATCAGCCCAAACTAAATCCATTCAGCAATCGTCGCCTTTAGAGAATGCGAAACCAGAGAGTGTCGGTATGTCTTCCGAACGGCTGGCTCGGATTGATGCGATGTGCCAAGAAGCGATTGAAGATAATGAAGTACCTGGAATGGTTGCCTTGGTCGCCAGAAAAGGGAAGATAGTATACCATAAAGCTTTCGGCACTGCTGATGCATTAGGTCGGGAGTTGGGAAAAGATGCGATTTTCCGGATTGCCTCTCAGACTAAGGCGATTACAGCCACCGCGGTAATGATGCTATGGGAAGAAGGACTGTTTCGATTAGATGATCCCATTTCCAAATACATCCCGGAATTTAAGAACCCGCAGTTACTTAAGAGCTTTCGTTACGAAGATACCACCTATACTACTGAACCCGCAAACAAAGAAATTACCATTCGCCATTTGCTAACCCATACCTCCGGTTTAGGCTATGGAATGATTGATGGCGATGAGAGGTTCAAGATGATCTATCAGAAAGCCGGGGTGATCGATTTATTTACTACTGAGAATATTAGTATTGAACAGAGTGTAAAGAGGTTAGCAAAACTACCTCTGCATCATCATCCGGGAGAAGATTACACCTATTCGGAAGGATTAGATGTGTTAGGGTATTTTGTAGAGATTATGTCGGGTCAACCATTCGATGAATTTTTACGAGAGCATCTGTTTGATCCCCTTGGCATGAATGATACCTGGTTCTACTTGCCTAATGAGAAAGCTGGCCGACTGGTCGCTGTACAGCAATCTAATAATGGACGGTGGGAAGATCTTCCAACTACTTTTTACGACCCAGATTACCCAATTAAAGGTGAGAAGCGTTTTTTCTCCGGTGGGGCTGGGCTGAGTAGTACCGCAAAAGACTACGCTACTTTTTTGCAAATGTATTTGAACGGGGGAGAACTAAACGGAGTGCGGATTCTGAGTCGTACTACTGTGCAGTCAATGATGGGTAACCAGATTAAAGATTTTTGGGAAGGTAGCGGGCGTCATTACGGTCTAGCTTTTGGAGTACTTGATCAGGAAGGGCAAGATCAGGGAGGGCAAGGCAGCGTAGGTACTTTTGATTGGGGTGGATATTTCAATACCCAATATTTTGCTGATCCGCAGGAAGAGTTGATTGGTATTCTGATGAAGCAAACCCGGAATCAGTCATCTGATGATACTGGCTGGAAGTTCCGAATCTTAGTTAACCAAGCGGTGGATGATTAAAAAGGTCGAGGTCATTATAAACGATGATAGTTGAATTGGAAGAAAATCATATAAGCGATATTGCCTACGCGCAAATGTTGGCTTGGCGAAAGGCATTTAGCGGAATTCTAAGCGAAGGGCTTTTGGCAAGTTTAAAAGCCGAAGATTTTGAAAATATCTGGAAGAAAATAATCCAGCAGGCTGAACGGAAAAACCTGGTTTGGTTGAATGAAGAAGGAAAAGCATTTGGGTTCGTATCATTTGGTAAACCTAAAGATGAGAAAGAATCAGCTGATTTCGAGATTTACGGAATCTACGTTCATCCCGACCATTGGAACCAAAAAGTAGGATTTAAATTAATGAAATCCACTACTGATTACATACATCAGCACAGCCCGAAAAGTCAAGTCATTCTCTGGGTGATGGAAAAAAACCAATGTAGCCGGAAGTTCTATGAACAATTCGGGTTCTTGAGCAGTGGCTTAAATCGAAACGCTACTAGAAATGGCGAAGCATTCGAGGAGGTACAGTACTCTCTGACTTCTTGAAGTCGCTCGTAGATAAGAACTCCTGAAAAATCTTACTTAGTCTGATTCAACCACAGCTCGTAAAAAGTAGATTCATGACCGTCATAGCGAAAGAAGTCCAAGTCTCCATCGCCTTCAATATCAGCTAGATAAGAATTATAGGCTCCGGTTTTGGTCAGTACCTGTTCTTCCCAATTCATATTATCTCCCTGATTAATGAAGAGAATAACCGGACTATTTTCGGGATCACCTTGGTCACCATTGTTGCCGGAAAGCACGTCGTAGTCGCCATCACCATCTACATCACCTACTTGTAGCGTGTGCGAGAATGTATTTTTACCGATCTCATGCATCGTCCAGTTACCTTCCTGCGGATTAGGAGAATCGTACCAGGCTATGCGGTCGCGGAATTTCTCAGAGCAGCTAATGAAAACCTCATCTTGCCCATCATCATCAATATCAACACAAACAATTTTAGTAGAATTGTACTCCCAGCTACGGCCTTCGTCGCTGTTCCAGTACGGGTCAATATTTCGCACCGTCCACTCGTCCGTCATATCATCACCGGGGTTCTCAAACCAGTAAGCGGTAGAGACTACATCTATGTCTCCGTCACCATCTAGGTCACCCACGTGCTGTCCTTCGTGCAAGTTATCTACATGTACATTCGCCACTTCCGTCCAGTTCTCGGGTGAGTCTTGTCGATAGACCACCATCTTTCGGGTGGAAAAGCAGGTAGCTGCTAAATCCAGTTTCCCATCGTTATTCAGATCAGTCAAATCTAAATCTTTAGTAAAAGGAGGAAACTCGCCAATAAAATGGGGTGTCCAGGACGGGTTTTCGTACCAGTACATTTGAATTGGGTCTTCGCCCCCTTCCCACTCACCCACACCTACCGGGCCGAGTACATCAATATCACCATCGTTATCAATATCACCAGAAGCTAAATCTCCACTAGCAAACGGGCCGCCTTCTGGCCCTTCTTCAGCAATAATGTGCAGTTTGGAGCTGTTTAGGTCGGGTTGAGTTTCGTACCAGCCCAGCCAGCCGCCTCGGGCGTTATTGTTAATCACAAAGAAATCCACCAGACCATCCTGGTTCACATCAGCGTGGCTCCGTGCCCACCACCATTCAGCCCCTTCCGAAACCAGTTTCCTTTGCTCAAACGTGATGGATTTATACTTCAAAGCTGCACTTCCTAACAAGGTAATGAGCAGTAATCCGAATGTGTATTTGGGTAGATTGGTGTAATTCATAGTGTTAGTGATAGAGTGATGAGGAAAAAATGCTCCTAAGCTATTAACAAATATGTAAAAAATCCTTGATAAATGAAGGCAGGGCAGAACCGATTACCATATCTGTATGGAAAGTAATAACGTGGGTAAGATTATTCTGGCTCGTAAGTATTTGCCTCATTTAAGCGCAAATAGAAGTTGGTCTAGATCGATATTGGAGATGTATGATGCCTTTACAGATACTGAAAAATATTGCTTACGTTATGCGATACTTCAGCATTTTCTTAGGGTGTACCATTCTAATACTTCTTCTCGGAGTTAAAACCGTATTGGCACAAGTAGACATCACAAAATATGCGTCTGACGATCTTTTCTCGGTAAAGCCCTTAATTACTCAGGAATATTTGGAAGAGAATCAAGAAGAAGAGTCAGAGTTTTCCTCTTTAGTAGAAATGGAGATTGATCAAGGAATGGATTATTGGAATAATGGACAATATGATGATGCTCTAGATATATTCTCTCAATTAGCTGATGAATATCAAGAAGGGATATTTTACTATTACTTGGGTGTAATCAGTTATGAAAGGGAGCGTTACCAAGAAGCTAACGAGCATCTAAATGAAGCACTTAGGAAAGAACCACTTTTACTAGAAACTACTTACATATTGGGAATGGTGGCTTTGGCTGAGAATGATACTCGAAAGGCAAAAACATACTTCAAGAAATTGACAGAAGTACCCCTTTATGAATCATTTGGTCAGAATGGTTTAGCCTTGGTAGCGTGGAACACAGGAAATGTTGCAACTGCTATAACAAAATTTAAAAAGTGTATTGATCTTGATTCTACTTTTCTAGAGGCTTATCCTCCTCTAGTAGGCTATTATTTATTTCATAGAAAGTACAAAGCTGCTAGAAAATATAGTGAGAAGGCACTGCGAGCAGACCCTGAATGGCAGGAGGGTATTATTATACGAGGTATGGTATCAATACTTCAAGATAAAAATACTGACCAATTTGAAGAGGATATAAATACATTAATCAAACTAGATCCATATAACTACCACTATTATTCTATTAAAGGATTTTTACAAGCAGAGCTGGGGGAATATCATAATGCAGTCAAGATGTTTCACACAGCTCTAAATTTGGAATTGGATAGTACTAGAGTCGGAGAGTTTAAATTTAGCTCTAGAATGAGAAGGGATGAACCCATGCAGCGCGCCCTAAACTATTATTTTGAGCATTATGCAATTGATCCAGAACTCCGTAAATACTTAGATAAAGGAATATGCGAATTACTCCAAGATAACAGGAAAAAGGGAGTAGAGTATTTGGATAGCGCTAATAGAATCGAAGAAAATGCTATTACATACATGTTTATTGGAGGAGCAAAAAAAGCTATGTGGGGAAAAACAAAAGATGTAGTAAGTGCGTACACTAAGTCCATTGAGCTTGATTCTATGAATTGGAGGGCTCTTTCATACCGGGCGGAAGGTTATTTAGATTTGGAAGAAGATCAGAAAGCATATGAAGATTATTCCCGAGTTATAGCTCTAAAACCCAAGCTTAAAGAAGGGTACAAAAGTAGGGGTAACATTCTACTATCTCATGGACAATATCAGCTCGCTTATAAAGATTTTTCAATCGCTATGGGAATAGATGATTCTGACTATGATATCTTTTTTAATCGCGCCTTGACTTCAATTAACATAGGAGATTATGATCAGTCAATTGCTGACGTACATTATATATTGGATAATAAACCTGAAGATGGCGAAGCATATTATCTACTCAAAGTGTGTTACCAGTATCAAGGCGATACGCTTCAGTCAATCCAATATTTAGATAGCGCATCACGATACAAGAAACACAAAATAGCCTATCATCAGGAACTACTTGATTTATCGACCAGATATTCACGTCACGATTTATGTATGGCTGCCCACGACCGTCTGGTAAAATACAATTCCTATAATTATGAGCACAGACTCAATCGCGCAAAGTACCTATACCGTAGGGGAGAATATGATAAAGCAATTTCTGACCTGGAAAAGTATGTGAAAAGGAAGAAAGATTCTGGCGAAGGATATTTCTATTTAGCAAAGGCTTTGCAGAAACAAGGTGATTCAAAAAGTAGTGAGAAATATTTTCGTAAAGCTGAAAGGCTTGGGTATACCCATTCTGAATAGGTTTTTTGAAGGATAATTAAGTGTTAAAAAGTTTATTACCTACTCAGAATCCCCAGTCATAAAATTCTCTCTCCCCTTAAACACCCGAGAGTACAAACCGCTACTATCGCTACGAATGAGCACATCAGGTTTTAGAGAATTGCGGAGTACGAATGAGCCTTCGTTTTCGTAGCCTTCAATGGTTACCGGACTCATGTTGTTGCCTTCAATACGAGCTTGAAAAGCTGGGCTTTGTCCCTGTGCGTTAAAATCGTCGGCAAAATCACTACTGGTGAGGCGGGCGATTTGATTCAAGTATTGGGCAGTTTGGGCGGAATCAGCGGTAGTACCTTTGATCGTCCAGATGCTATCAGTTAGAGCAAGGGTAAAGCTGCTGTCGGCAGGGTACTGGAAGGAGATGCGGGAAATATTTTCCTTTTCCAGTTGCAAAAAGTTCCGGTCGCGCCAACTATTGAACTGACGATTGAAGGAAGTAGTAAGGAAGCCATCTACGGCGTAGACTTCCGCTTCATCAGCCAAGCGAACGTAGGAAGTTGCCTTAGGGCGCTGCTGTTGCATGGGCGGCATTCCCGGCTGCATGGGTTGTTGGGGCATCTGTTGCAAGCTGAACTTACCGACGTATACATCAGCTAATAAGTTCTTGCCATTGTAAGCCTGCACCTGACTTCCCAATGAGTCAGTTACTTCAAAGGTGTTCCATTTTTCTTCTGAGCGAGCAGCAAGGCGTTGAGGCTCCAACTGGAGAAGTGTTCCTAGTAGACTTTGTACGGCTTGTTGGTCGGCCTGGGCGGTTTTATCGCCCTGCGACACTTGCCAAGCACTATTTTCTTCGGTAAACGTCACGGCTTCACCTTCTTTGGGATTTAGCACAATGCGGTTAACCGCAGCGGTATCCATTGCCACTAAATCGGTGCGGAAATTACGTTCGTTACCCTTGCCTCCAGTAAATTGCGTAACCAGATACAGCACTAATAGCACTCCGAAAGTGATGGATAAGATTTTGTTATTGTAGGGATTACGCATAGCTTTCTTGCATTCGTTTTTGTCGAATAGTACGTTTCATCTGGAAGCGGACTACGCCGTAGCCCACCACCAATAAAATCGGAACCAGGAAATTGGCGTATTTGATCAGCGATTTGGTGGCGTCTTCCACTTGCTCTAGCGGACGGGAAGTTACGCCCTTGGTTCGTAGTTCAATTAGCCCAGTATCATCCGATAGCCAATCGATGCCATTCACTAGCAGACTCACATTATCGCCACCTTGCCCACCACCCTGAGTAGCAAATCCGCCGTCGGCGATGACGATCATTTTGGCTTCGGTATTTCCCTCAATTGTTCCTTCCAAAGTGGCGGCCAACGGTAAAGATTCCAGCGGAAAGTCATTCTCGGTCCACTGCTTGTTAATGTCAAAGTAGGCTGGAGCCGGAACGGTTCCCGACTGCTCAGAGGATGTCGCAAGCGGGGTGAATTTCACGGTATTGCTGGTGTCCTGCGACCCGGTGTAAGCTAGTGAACTGACAAACGGCATAATTACCGCTTCCAACCCCGCCGTCACAGGATGTTCGGCAAAATTACTTACAATCGGTAGGTACGGGAAGGAAACTTGGGTATTCATCGTAAAAAATCCTTGCTGCTGCTGTACGGTGACCGCCCCGCAGCTTGCATCCACCACAAAGTTTTCTTCTACCTGCACTCCTTTATCGGCTAACCAGCTTTCCAGTCCGGTATTGATAACTCGTCCATAAGCGTTTTGTAAATCACCCTCCACTCGGTCAAAGGCCAATAGAATATTTCCGCCCCTCGCCAGAAAGGCGTCCAGTTGCGTCAAATGATTGTCAGGGATAGAATCCGTCGGAGCTAGAATAGCGATGGTCTTGAACTTAGTGGGAATGTCAGTGGTATCGGTTAACGTTAAATCTTCTGGGCTGTAAAGAATAAAAAGCTCGTTGGCTACCTGTGGGAGCGCGTTGATAGACGGCTCACCGTGCCCCTGTAAAATTCCGATGGAGGGTTTATCTACCGCCGATATTTTCTTAATGTTGGTAGAGAGCGTGTACTCCATGGCCGCACCCGGCTGCACAAAGGGAATTACTTCCTGCTTTTCGCCCATCTGAATAACGGCTCCCAAAAAAGCCCGTTTTTGGCTGATTTCGTCTTGATCGCGCACGTTTACCAGCACCGGTGAGATGCCGTTCTGCATAGCTTCCTGTTCAATCTCAGGGTCATCGTTAGGGTTGACAAACTCATAGACTACCATATTGTCAGAAGTATTAGCGTATTCTACCAGCATATCCCGAAAGTCCGACTTGGTGCGGGCAATGTCTGGCGGTAGATCTTCCGAAAAATACGCGGTCACCGTAACTGGTTCAGCCAGTTCATCCAGAATGTCTTCGGTGGCCTGACTTAGCGTATAACGTTGGTCTTCGGTAAAATCTAACCGCAGGAAGTAGTCGGACGATAGCAGGTTCGCCAGAATAAGAATTCCTGCGATTAAGGCTACCGAAATGTATAAGGAGGTTTTACGTTGCATTTTTTAATGACTAATACCTGTGGACTATAGACTGTTGACAGTGGACTGATAGCTAACTACACTAAGTTTCGTTTGGATAGACTCACTTCGGAGAGGACGATGCCGAGGACGATGAGAGAGAAGAAGTAGATCAAATCCTTCGTATCTATTACTCCGCGAGTTAAAGATTCGTAGTGCGTGGATAAACTGAGCGTGCTAAAGACCTCGCCCATTGTGCCGGTAAAGCTACTCGCGAGTACATCAAAAATGATATGGAAAAATAATCCGATAAAGAGTGCACCGAGGAAGGCCACGATCTGATTGTTGGTCGTGCTGCTGGTGAAAACGCCGATACTAATGTAAACCGCGCTCATCAAGATCAAGCCTAGATAGCCACACCAAATGGCCCCGTGATCTACTTCACCCAAACTATTGATGGTGAAGTAATAGGGTAAGGTAAAAAGTAAGGCGATGACAATCAGCAACAGACAAGCCAGAAACTTACCGATGACTAGCTGGCGGTCGGTAACGGCTTTGGTCAACAGTAACTCAATCGTACCCGCCCTTTTTTCTTCGGCCAACATCCGCATGGTGAGGGCTGGAATGAAGAAGAAGAGCGTCCAATAAGCGATGCTAAAGAATGATTGCAAGCTGGCCTGACCAACAAAGAATACATCGGAACCGTAGAGCCAGGTAAAAAATCCACTAAAACCTAGAAATGCTACCAGCAAAATGTAGGCAATCAGCGAATCAAAGAAGGTTTGTAGTTCTCGTTGAGTGATAATCCAAATTGTTCTCATAAGAATTGCAAATTGAAGATTGGAAAATTGTAAACGGTCGCCCTGCGATTCGCTTAGAAGGCAATTTTCCAATTTGGAATCTTTAACTTTTCAATTAACAGTTAGGTCACGGAAGATGTCTTCCAGCTTGGTTTCGATAGGGGTAAGCTCGGTGAGTATCCAGCCTTTTTCTACGCAGAGCTTAAAAATGTCACGAGCGGGCGAAGCATCAGGTTTGCCTTGAATCTCGAACTGATCCTGATGTGAATTGAAGTAAGTCGCTTGTTCTACCGATGGAAGTTTCTTCAGCGCCTCCAGTGCCTCATTAGCTGAGGTATCCTCAATCTTGGCTTTAACGATCTCCTGGCCTTGGGCTTGCTTACGCAGCGTGGATGCCGTACCATCTGCCACAATCTTTCCTTGGTTGATAATCAGAATACGGTCGCAGGTAGCTTCTACCTCGGGAAGAATGTGGGTGCTCAGAATTACCGTTTTGGCCTGACCAATTTCTCGGATCAACTTTCGGATTTCTACAATCTGATTGGGGTCTAGACCGGTAGTAGGCTCGTCTAGAATCAGAATTTCGGGGTCGTGAATCATGGCTTGAGCCAGCCCGACGCGCTGACGATACCCTTTAGAAAGCTCACCGATCTTTTTGTGCTTTTCAGCATCCAGGCCGCACTTTCGTACCATTTCCCGGATTCGCTCACCCAGTTGGGCTTTAGATACGCCTTGCAGTAGGGCGCAAAATTCCAGGTAGTCAATCACCGGCATATCAAGGTAGAGCGGATTGTTTTCGGGCAGATAACCGATATGTGATTTGATAAATTCGGGATCGGTTTTTACGGAAGTACCACCTACAATGATATCACCTTCGCCAATGGCGATATAGTTAGTGATCATTTTCATGGTAGTGGTTTTACCCGCTCCGTTGGGTCCCAGAAAACCCAAAATTTCTCCCGTTTTTACGGAAAACGAAATATCGTCTACTGCTTTTTGGGGGCCATACCACTTCGAAAGACTCTCGATCTGAATGTCCATACCCAGTTTAGGTTAATGGTAGTTATCAATGATTTTCAAATAAGCTGCAAAACTGCGTATCGCTTCAAAAATTAGCAAATGAAATCAGAAAAAAAGAGTTCCCGATGCACGAGTTTTAACAAAAATTAAGATTATTTGAGAGGGAATAGGTTAATCATCTTCGTAGTGATAGTGCTCCTGTGAAGCCAAACTAAACTTTTGTATGAAATCAGAACTGAGGTGTGCTGCTTTACTAGGTTTAAAATACTGGCTTCTGTTAGCCCAATCGTAGACACCTTCATTGATGAGGTATTTGGTTAATATACCTTGTAAATGATACTTTTTAACCCAAGTCTCGGCTAACTCCTTATTTTCAAAAACGCCGCTAGCAAATCTACCGCCTGATCCGTGGAATATCCAAATGTGCTTGCTATCGGTCATTGTAAATCACTTATCTATTTTTTGTACTCTAAACTATTCTTCATCTACCTCTTCGGCAACGAAAAAACAATACTTCCTTGTTTCACAAGCTCACTTTTTAGTTATGTAGACAGCATCCTCCTAAAGGCTAGATAGCAGTAAGATAGCTTTTGGATTAAAGAGAGCGTACTTAATTCTCATGTACTTTTGTACAAAGATTGACTAATTTATGGTTCAATCATAGTTAGATGAAGATCTTTGGCACAAATACTATCTCTTACTTGGTTCTAATCTATTAGACTCACCACTAGAATGTGCTATTAGCGGATACTTACTCAAATGGCTGACCATCAGATAGTAATTGGGTGTGATATTGATGTTTATCAGCTTTGTTACCAATAGTTTTAATAGTAACGTCAATCATAGATTAGGGTAATAAAAAAATAAATATTATAATATTTCAAAGAATGTATAAAAATCAGTAAATTGCGATTACTTATTAAGGTTACTATGTATTAAGAAAAATAACTGTCCCAGTAATTCCTGAGGATAGAATTACTATGCAACAAGTCGCTATTTCTCAAAAATCACTTATTCTGGCCTACATTAAATTGCTCCGTCCGGAACAATGGGCTAAAAATTTATTTATTTTCATTCCACTCTTCTTCGTAGGTGATTTCTTTAATCTGGATGCTCTGTTTAAGGTAGGAGTTGCCTTTGTATCTTTTAGCCTTGTTTGTAGTGCTATCTACATTCTGAATGACTATCGGGATATTGACGCTGATCGGGCGCACCCCAAAAAGCGGGAGCGACCGCTGGCTTCAGGTGAAGTATCTAAGGCAGTAGGTCTAGCGATGATGGCGGTATTGGCAGTTGCTGGCTTAGGTACTGGTCTAATCCTTAATTTTTGGTTTTTCGCTGTTTTGCTAACTTACGTGGGTATTAATATTGGTTATTCGTTTGGGCTAAAACACATCGGAATTTTAGATATTCTTTTAATTGCCTCTGGATTTCTGCTTCGTACTGTCAGTGGAGGTATTGTTGCCGATGTACCAATTTCTCAATGGCTAATTATTATGATTTTTCTATTAGCCTTATTTTTAGCTATTGCTAAGCGCCGCGACGATGTAGTACTAGGAGCAGATTCAGGAGTTCTAATTAGGAAGTCGGTACGAAACTATAATCTTGAATTTGTCAATGCTTGTATGACTATGATCGCTGGGATCATAGTAGTAGCCTATTTAATGTACACCATATCTGATGAAGTTGTGGTGCGTTTAGGTGAACATCTGGTGTATACATCAGTATTTGTGATTGCAGGTTTAATGCGATATCTACAGATTACATTAGTAGAAAAGAATAGTGGATCACCTACTAAGATTCTGTATAAAGACTCATTTATTCAGGTTACGCTAATGGGTTGGATTCTGAGTTTTTTCTGGTTGATTTATCTGGGTTAGTTTTATGGAGTACATAAATAATCCAACCAAAACTAGTGTTAAAGATGCTGTCTCCATAAAAAGTGTCGCCTTTTTTGATTTTGATGGCACTATTACTGACCGTGACTCATTTATCGATTTTATTATTTTCTACCATGGCAAGTTTTCTGCCTATGTAGGGCTCTTACGCTTGTTTCCCATACTATTAGCATACAAACTTAAATTGATCCCTAACTGGAGAGCAAAAGAGATAGTGCTAACCCATTTTTTTCAAGGTGAGCCAATTGAAAAATTTCAGCAGTACTGTGATCAATATGCATGGGAGCGAATTCCTCAAATAACGCGAGTAGGAGCACTACAAGCCATACAAAAGCACCATGAGTTAGGTAATGATATTTATCTGGTTTCTGCCTCGCTCGAAAACTGGCTTTCAGCCTGGTGCAATCGTAAAGGGCTAAAGCTAATCGGCTCGCGACTGGAAACAAAAGAAGGAAGAGTAACAGGAAAACTAGTAGGCAAAAACTGCTACGGGCCAGAGAAGGTAGTTCGAATTCGGCAGGAAGTGACGTTGCATAAATACCAAGATATTTACTGCTATGGCGACAGCTCAGGTGATCGTGAACTACTACAATTGGCTGATCATGCTTACTATCGTCCATTTCGCTAAGGTGATTTGGTATTTGAATGCTAATCTTGTACATTACAATAGCTTACTACACTAACCATTTTCATATGTATTTTTCCAAAATTCTTAGTCTAATCTTCAGTTTTGCAGTATTCACTACTGCTGCTATTGCTCATCCTGGTCACGGTTCAGAGCATACTTACTCAGATGGTATTTTCCACTACCTTACCTCCCTGGATCACCTAATACCTCTACTTACTGTTTTAGGAATTATCTTATTTGCCATCTTGAAGAAACGAGTTACATCTAAGCGTATTCTTCGGAAATAACTCGTACTTCACGCAGGTACTGGTAAAATAATCCTGTCTTTTCTGTTAAGAAGCTAAATTAGAAAAATGCAATTTTCTATGAAATAGCATCTTGTAAGCCTGATAATAGTTAAAAGTCCCTTTTTTTGGATAATTAGGCTAGATTAATTGTGTAATTGAAAATTTAAATTATGCGATTATTTAGCGTCTATATCGGATTATTACTACTGCCATGTGCGGTCTTCAGTCAGCAAAATTCAGATGAACCTGAATATGAGCTGGTTAACTTAGGGCGTAAGGTAAATAGTATTTACCACGAATCTGCCCCGGTTTTATCACCAGATGGCAATACCCTTTATTTTACCATTACTAATCATCCTGAAAATAATAAAGGTACTGATGGAAGCCAGGACATCTGGTTTACCGAACGGGGTGAAGGCGGAAATTGGCTGCCCTCAAAGCATCTTGATGAGCCTTTTAATCAAGAAGATTATAATCAGGTGATGAGCGTTTCGGCTGATGGGCAAGAGGTACTAGTACGTAGTGGGAATAGCAAAAAATGGGAATTTGCCACCGTACGGAAGATGAACGGCGAGTGGCAAAAACCACAGGAGCTACACATCAGTAATTTTGATGGAATGTGCCGAGGACGCTTCAATGGGGGCTTCATGTCTTACGATAAGAAAGTAATACTGCTTTACTTCAGCGAGGTAAAAGATAGTAAGATTAGTGATCTCTACGTGAGTTTTGTTGAGAGTCCAGGAAAATGGTCGACTCCAGTGAAAATAGCTGCACTAAATACCCGGCAGGATGATTTTGGTCCGTATCTAGCTCCAGATAATCGTACTCTTTATTTTGCTAGTAACCGACCCGGCGGACACGGGGGAGCTGATGTATACCGCACTGTTCGTCAGGATGATACCTGGCAAAAGTGGTCGAAGCCTGAAAATGTGGGTAGTCCAGTCAATACTAAGGGTTTTGACGCTTTCTACGCAGTAGGACAGACTGATTCTTTGGTGTTTACTACTCGTGCTCACATGTCGGCCGATGGAGGGCATCTAGATATTTATGGCTTAGAAAAAATCAAAAAAATACCCCCTCCATCTCCGGTTGCTCGACTGGAAGGGATGGTAATGAATCAAAAGACTCAAGAGTTTATTGAAGCTCAAGTAGAGATTATGTATAAGCAAGAAGTATTAACATCAGAAGCGACTAATCAGGATGAAGGGGTTTACGCAACTGAGTTACCTCAATCAGGAACCTACCATTTGTCAGTTACCGCCGAAGGTTTTTTAGCCAAGACTGACAGCGTTCAGTTTAGTGAAATATATGCTGATACTATTCTGTTTAAAGATATATTTCTCGAGCCATTAGAAGTGGGGCTTTCGGTGCGACTGAATAATATTTTCTTTGACTATAATAAAACGACTCTTCGATCCGAGTCATTTGAAGAGTTAGATAAAGTAGTGGAAATGCTAAAAACTAACGAGGGTTTGCATATAGAAATTGGTGGACACACTGATGATCGTGGTTCGGATGATTATAATAAACAGCTATCGCAAGGTCGGGCTGAAGCCGTGCGTCAGTATTTGGTAGATCATTGGATTGGGCAAGGTCGGGTAACCGCAGTAGGCTACGGTGAAAGCCAACCTGAAGTACCGAATGATGGGGAAGAAAATTGGCAGATTAACCGAAGGGTAGAGTTCACTATTCTGAAAAATTGATCCTTAGATCAGTCAGACCAAATTAGTTAGAAAAGACGCTGCAACAGCGTCTTTTTTCGTTTAAGGGCACTCTTGCGCTGCCCAAATGGTTTAGCTACTTTTAACCAATGAAGATTTTACACACCGCCGACTGGCACCTGGGAAAACGGCTGGGTGAATACTCTCGTTTGCCTGAGCAAGAATTAGTTTTAGAAGAAATCTGTCAAATCAGTGAAAAAGAAGAAGTAGATGCGGTACTGATTGCCGGGGATTTATTTGATACTTTTCATCCGGGTAACGACGCAGCTGAATTACTGTACCGCACCGTGTATCGTCTGTCTAATGGTGGGCAACGAGCAGTAGTTGCAATTGCGGGAAATCATGATTCGCCCGACCGGGTAGAGTCTACCGATCTGCTAGCCCGAAGCTGTGGGATTATCTTTCAAGGGCATCCAAAAAATCAAGTACCGCTGTTTTGTACCGAAGGTGGAGTGCGAGTATTGCGGTCAGCACCGGGCTTTCTGGAGATTCAACTTCCTGAGTGTAGTTACCCGCTACGATTACTGTCTACTCCTTACGCTAATGAATTGACGCTGAAACGTTATCTAGGTATCAAAAAAAGTGAAGCCTTACAGGAGGTACTAAAGCAGCAATGGCAGGAATTAGGTCAGAGCTACTGTGATGATCAGGGAGTGAATGTACTAATGGCTCACCTATACGCAGCTTCTCCTGATGAAGAAATGCCGGAGGAACCAGAAGATGAGAAACCAGTATTGCATATCGGAGGAATTTCGGCTATTGGTCCCGATGCTTTTCCTGAACAGGTGCAGTACGTAGCGTTAGGGCACTTGCATCGTTATCATACAGTAAGTCAATCACCCTGCCCAATTTTGTACAGTGGAACTCCGTTAAGCTATAGCTTTAGCGAGGCTGAGCAGAAGAAATATGTAACGCTGGTAGAAGTTTCGCCCGGAACTCCGGCTAAGGTTGTACCGATTGAACTAACACAGGGTCAACGACTAATACGCAAACGATTTTTTAATACCGAAGATGCTATTCAGTGGCTAGAAGCTCACCCTGATACTTTTGTAGAACTTACCCTGGTGAGTGATACCTATATAGATGCCAAATCAAAAAAAACACTGTACGCAGCTCATTCAGGCATTGTCAGCATTATTCCGGAGATTATCCGACCTCAGGTAGAAGCTAATGAGCAGCCAAGAATCAATCTTCAAGATAATTTGTCCTCGTTGTTTTCCCGCTATTTTGAGCATAAACGGGGGCAAACTCCTAATGATGAGTTAATGACCCTATTTCGCGAAGTGATTGAAGCTGAGGAGGTTTAAGTTAGTCTGTTTATGATTCCAGTTCATCTTACGTTTAGTGGCCTATATTCCTATCAGCAAAAGCAGTCTATCGATTTTGAAAAGCTAATGGCAGCTCAGCTTTTCGGTATTTTCGGGGCGGTAGGTAGTGGAAAATCTAGCATTCTGGAGGCAATTATGTTTGTGCTCTTCGACCGGAGCGATCGACTCAATAAATCGGGAGATAATCGCTACTATAATATGTTGAACCTTCAGTCTGATAAGCTAGAAATAGACTTTGTTTTTCGGACTAATGCTCAAAGTGAAACCAAATACCGAGCATACTTCTGCGCCCAACGTAAGAAGCGGGATTTTGAAAAAGTGGAGGTAAAAGAACGGGGGCAGTATGAGTGGAAAGAGGAACAGTGGATTCCAATGGAAGATGCGGATGCTACTCAGATACTGGGCATGACCTACGAGAATTTCATGCAGGCAGTGATCATTCCTCAAGGGAAATTTCGGGAATTTATTGACCAGCGACCGAGTGCTCGGACTCAGATGCTTAAAGAGCTGTTCCAACTCCATCGTTTTGATTTGGGTACTAAAACGGGACTATTACTACGAAATACCGAACTGGTAATTGCCGATTTGCAGGCTCGTTTGCTGGAAATCGGTCAAATATCGGAAGAAGATATTAGTGAACAGTTGAGGGTTTTGCAAGTATCCGAAACGGAGTTATCGCAAAAACAACAACTAGCAGTCAGCCTGGATCAGCAGTGCCAGAGTATGGATGCGCTGAAAAAGCTACTGGATAAGATTGATGATACTGATGTGGAGCTAAAGCAACTCACCGAACAGGCTGAGCACTACGATAGCAAGGAAAAGCAACTAAAGGCGTATACAAAGGCTGAGACTTTTTTTAATGAGAAGTTTCGGTTGCTAGAAGAGACTACGGTAGATATCCGACAAGGACAAGAGGAACTAGATAAATTAGGGGGACGCATTAAGATGGGTCGGAAAAAGGTAGAGCAAGCCCATAAGGAGGTAAGTCAAAAGAAAGAAGCCTACGGACAAAGAGAAAAAATTCGTCAACAAGGTCAGGATTTACTACACTTGATTGAAATCAAGAAAATTGAACCTCAGCAACAACAAACTTCCAATAGCTTAGCCAAACTGTTAGAGAAACGGGAAACTTTACAAAAAACTTTTACCGAACAAGAAACCCGACTAGTAGGCTACGAGGCACAGTTGTCGGAAATGGAGGCTCTGCGAGAACAGTGGCTAGTACTAAAAGAAGTGATGGTTTGGGAGCAACGTCAGCAGGAATTAGAGGAAGAACGAAGAAAGTCTACTGAACAAGTATACCAGTACAAACAACAACTTATTCAACTGGAAGAACAGAGCGAAGGGGTACTGATAACCTACAATTGGCCGGAAAGTAATAAGCTAAGCGAGTTGACTCAAGAGTTTACCCAGTTCCAGTCTAAGCTACACGCTCAACAGGATGTACTTCAGAAGGAACTTAGCGAACTACGCTTACAGGAAAAACTAGTGCAGGCAGCTAGCCAGATTCATCCGGGTGAGCCTTGTTTTGTGTGCGGATCTACTGAGCATCCTCAAATTATTCACAGTCCGTCGGTGAAAAAGGCGTTAGAAGAAAAGGAAGAAGAACTCAGTGAGTTAAGGCAGAAAGAAAGCAGTTTTCGGGAGCTTCAGCGAGCTATCCAAAAGCTGACTTCTCAGGAAGAAACGTTACAGAAAATGCTTCGGTATGAGAAAAACCGGATCGAGGAATTGGAAGAAAAGCTGGTAAAACACCAAAAACTACACGTTTGGCCAGAATTTCGGAAGTTAAATTCAGAAGAAATCAATCGTCAGTTAGAGTCTACCCAACAGCAGCAACATAAGCTTCAGCAGTTACAGCAGGCTCGCCAGCAAACCCAACAGAAACTAAAAGAGCTACAAGGTCAGCTAGATGAGCTTCTTAACCGGGAACAGACATTAGTTCAGCAGAAAAGTAGCCTGCAAGTAGCTATTGAGCAGCGCGAGTCGATGTTGCAGGTTTACCGAGTAGATGAATTCCCTGGACTGACACTAGAGGAAGTTGAGAAAGAACAAGATCAAAAACAAGCGCAGTTAGCCAGTATTGAGCAACAGTATGAACAAGCGCAGCAAACGTTTCAGGAATATCAGCATGCACTTGGACTGCTGGAAAGTCGTTACGAAGTTACTCAGGAAAACCAGCAGAAGCTCACCCAAAAAGCTGACTCTCTCAATAAAGAAATTCAGATGCTATGCGCCGAAAAAGAATTTGAAAGTGTCGGTGAGATTAAGCAATTAATCAATCTGGAGCTGGATACTGATGCAGAACAACAGGAAATTCAGATGTACCGAAGCCATCGGCACAATGCCGAAGTAACTTTACACAAGCTTCAGGCTGAATTACAGGGGCGTAGTTATGATCCCCTTGAACACCGCCAGCTTCAACTGAAGACGCAAGCTTTAACCCAGGAAGTACGACAGCAGCAAGAGCATTGTGCTCTACTCCGGCAGCGTATTCGCGATTGGCAGGAAAAACGCGAACGTACCCAAACCATTCAAGAGGAGCTAGCTCATCAGCAGTTGCGAGAGAGCAACTTGAAGGAGTTAGCTAGCCTGTTTCGAGGAAGCGGCTTTGTAAAATACGCTTCTACTGTTTTGTTAGAAAACCTTTGCCAGGCGGCTAATCAACGGTTTATGAAGCTGACTCAAAATAGCCTGTGTCTGGAGCTAAACGATGAAAATGAATTCGTGGTGCGCGATTATCTGAACGATGGAAAAGTTCGCCTGCTCAAGACCCTGTCAGGAGGACAAACCTTTCAGGCCTCGCTTTGTCTAGCATTAGCGTTGGCTGAGAGTATTAAATCTCTTAACCAAACAGAGCAAAGCTTTTTCTTTCTTGATGAAGGGTTTGGCTCGTTAGATAAAGAATCTTTACGGGTGGTATTTAATACACTAAAGTCACTCCGTAAGGAAAACCGGATTGTAGGTATCATTTCTCACGTAGAAGAGATGCAACACGAGATCGATGTTTACCTTACTGTGACCCGCCATCGTCAGTACGGCAGCACCATAGCAACCAGTTGGGAATAGACTGATAGCTAGGCACTGGGCGCGAGGGGCAGGGAGTCAATGAGTCTTCTCAACGCCAAGCTCCCTGCCCCACGCACCACACCATTCGTCAGTCATTCCTGTAATATACCCTCCTGAGAATACTGTATCATGGGGTTGATAGCCAGTAGCTGCGCAATAAACTCGTCAGAATCTCTGGGGGAAATGTCTACATATTTTCCGTAGCAATAAACAATGCGTAAACGTTTTTCTGAAAAACTATACACTTGGGACAGGTTGTGAAAACTACGTACCCATTTGAGACTACTTACTTGAAAAATGTCAATTTCTTGTTTAGAAAGTAAGGAAGAAACTTTTAGCTGATGCTCTTCAATTTGATATCGCACGCTAAAGTAAGCTATGACTAATAAGATAAGTGCTAAACCGCATACCAAGATAGACCCGGTAAGAGTATTCAAAAAGAAGTACTGTAGCAGTGCTACAACAAGTATTAAAAGAATAACAGGAATGAATGTGATCTCGCTAATAGCAGATCGATAGGCCTTTTTGGTTGCTTCTTTCATCATCACTACCGTTTTCGTTCATATACCTAACCAAGAAATGCCCAGATAGTTATAAATCAGATAGTTAATTTGCTAAAGAATAGTAACTGAAGGGGTCTTAGTTAGGTGAAACTACGGATTCTAATTGATAAATTCGCCCGTCAAAAGCACATAAAAAAAGCTCTTTTTCATCATTTACCCCGAAAGAGGAAATAGCTAGATTAGAGTCAATAAGCTCACTAACGGTCACGTTACTCAAATCATCAGTAGTGGCTGCCCACACTCGCCCCGAAGCAAAATCAGCGAATATATACTGACCTACTAAATCAGGGATCTGAGTACCTCGGTATACTCCTCCGCCAGTAATTGATACATCACCCCGAAGATGATCATAATCCAGTACAGGTAAAATAATATCAGTAGTATTGCAATTATTTGCTGGTTCAAAACAGGCATTACCTTCAGTGATATTCCAGCCGTAGTTACCTCCGTTCTCAATAATGTTTACTTCTTCCCGGGCGTTTTGTCCTACATCGCCCGTCCAAAGCTGTCCGGTTTCAGAGTCAAAGCTGAACCTCCAGGGATTCCGTAGTCCGTAAGCATAAATCTCGGGTCGTTCGCCAGAGGTAGCACTAACAAATGGATTGTCATCCGGAATAGCGTAAGGAGCTTGCGAGGAAGATTGGCTTACGTCAATTCGCAGAATTGAGCCTAGTAGTGTAGTAAGATTTTGTCCATGCCCCCGAGGGTCGCCACCCGAACCACCATCGCCTACTGCGATGTACAAATAGCCGTCGGAACCAAAAGCCAATTGTCCGCCATTGTGGTTACCGAAAGGTTGATCAAACTCCAAGATAATTAGTTCACTATCAGGATCAGCCTGGTTAGGATTAGCGGCTGAGGCAGTAAAGCGAGAAATTCGGGTACGCGCAGGGTTGCTAATTGTGTAGTTTACAAAGAAATGCCCGTTTGAGGAATAGTTGGGATCGAACGCTAGCCCAAGCAATCCTTCTTCATTACTTCGGTCGTCTACTGCTCCCGAAATATCTAAAAAAGTAGATTTATTTTGAACGGCAGATTCATCGTCAAATACCGAGATAATTCCTTCCTGTTCCACCACGAATACTCGCCCCGATCCATCGCCTGCGTGTTGAAAATCAACCGGGCGATTGAACGATAACTCGGGATAAGCCACTGCCAACGTGTATTCTTGTGAGCCTGAGGGGTTGTTGGGATTAGCTACTGGAGCCAATGGTTCGTCGTTATTACTACAACTTACTACCGCAATAAGACAGCCTAGTACAATTGACCCGAATACCTGCCAGAAAAATATCCTCAGTCCCATATCGATTACTATTGTTGTACCCAGTTAACGAGATATGTTCGACGAAGTTTGACTGACTCCGGACAATCGGGCCATAACTGCACTAATGAAACTGGAAAGCAAAGTAAGTACAGGGCTGGTTACCAGTATTCTTAATCGTATGCTGAGTTTCTGAACCTAAAAAATACAGGTCACCTGCACTTCCATTGTAATACTGACCGTCGATTAGTTCCTGGCTTTCTCCTTCTAGCATAAGAATGATCTCGGCAGGCCGGTGGGTATGAGACGGATGACTTTGGATGCCAGGGTTAAGAGTAGTAACATGCATTTCTAGTCGTTCCAACATAGTAGTAGACCGCTCAAAGAATGATCGCACTCCGCCTTTAGCAGTTTCTCGGTAGAGTATGTCCTCCCAGCTCACTAATAAAGAGCCACCAGCTTCTTTCGCCCGTTGCTCATCAGGCTTCGCTCTAGAGGTGTATAACAATATGTAAAATGTAGCTGAGTCCTCTCCCACATTGGTCAGTATATGCTGATCGCCGGGCATTATTAGAGCTACACTTCCTGGTCCTAGCACTTCTTTTGTATCTTCAACAGTCACTTCCACTGTGCCTTTTTTGATAATAATTAACTCTTCTCTCTGCTCGTGAGCGTGAGACGGGTGCAGAGGTGTTTTGGGGGCTAAAGTAGTAGCATGCAGCTCCAAGTGAGCTAAATCGCGAGTATCGCCCTTTATGAAATGTCTTCTCAACCGAATATCTGACGAAGCGATATTAGCTTCTTTCCATTGGTATACCTGAGATTTGACTGGGGGTTGTTGGGCTGCCAATGGGCTATTAAAAAGTAGAATTAGAATAAGCAGTAGGAGAGTCATAAGTCAGGCATAAGATGAGTGTGATCTTTATGAATTATTCGTTATAATGGTTATAAAGTTTTAGGTAGGTGTTCACAAGTACATTTACTAGATGCTATTAGGGTGTGAGCCAATAAGTTACTACCTTTCTGTACTAACAACCTACGTTTTAGATGATAATAGAGTATAGATACCTTCTAACCTTGTTAGCAAGCGTAATCTGGGTAGTTTCTTTACCCGCTCAGGAGGTTCCGTTTAACCGGGGCTTGAATCTCACCAACTGGTTTCAGGTAGGCAGTGCTCAGCAAATACAATTTACCCGGTATACCCGAGAAGACTTTGAGCAGATCAAAAGCTTAGGTTGCGATGTGGTGCGCCTTCCCATTAACCTTCACTTTATGACCAATGGTGCCCCTAACTACACTGTTGACCCACTGTTTTATGAGTTTCTCGATCTGGTGATTGATTGGACTGAGGAGTTAGATATTCATTTGATACTGGATAACCATACCTTTGACCCGGCTGAAAGTACTGATCCGGCAGTAGGAGATATACTGAAAATAGTTTGGCCTCAGTTAGCGGCTCGCTACCGCGATCGTAGCGAAAAGCTTTACTATGAAGTGCTCAACGAGCCCCACGGGATTGAAGCCGAAGTTTGGAATACTATTCAGGGCGAAGTAATCGATGCCATTCGGGAAGTAGATACTAAACATACTATTATTGTAGGCGGTAACAACTTTAATAGCTATCGGAGTTTGGCGGGGATGCCCAATTACGATGATGATAATCTGATCTACACTTTTCATTTTTACGACCCTTTTATCTTCACTCATCAGGGAGCGAGTTGGACAAGTCCGTCTATGGTGTCACTGAAAGATGTACCATTTCCTTATCAGGTTAGTGAAATGCCTAGTTTTCCAAATGATTTGCGAGGAAGCTGGATTGAATCAGCATTCAACGGATACAATCAAGAGGGCAACGTGGCTCGAGTAAAATCATTGATAGAAATTGCTGCTCAGTTTCAGCGGGAGCGACAAGTACCCGTCTTCTGTGGTGAGTTTGGGGTATATATTCCCAACAGCGACGAGAGCTCGCGGGTATTTTGGTACGAGGAGGTGAGAAAAATGCTGGAGGAAGCTAACATTTCCTGGACAATTTGGGATTATCACGGTGGTTTTGGTCTGTTCGAAGAAGGAGGCAATGGCTTGTTTGAGCACGATCTAAATACTCCGCTGCTAGAAGCATTAGACTTTATCATTCCCACTCAAACTGAATATGAGATGCTTCCTGAAAGTACGGGATTTCTGATTTACGATGATTTTGTGGGAGAGCAGATCAACATACGAAGTCCTTCCAATGGAAGAATAAACCTATATGCCTCCGACCAGCCCAATAATGGACAATATTGCTTGTATTGGACTGAAGCCGAACAATACAATACCATCGCTTTTGACTTTACTCCCAACAAAGATTTTTCGCAGTTGGTAGAGAGTGATTACTTTCTGAGCCTACTCATTCGGGGTACTGACCCGTCGCTGCGGTTTGATATTCGCTGGTTGGATACTGACGCTGGAGCCGATGACCTTCCCTGGCGAATGGGGGTTACTATTGATAATGAAACAGCTCCGTTTGATCGTCGCTGGCACGTCCTGCGTATTCCGTTAAGTAGCTTTGTTGAACAAGGGGCTTGGGATGGTGAATGGTACGAACCAGAAGGAAGATTTGACTGGTCTGCTATCGATCAATTAGAGATTGTAGCCGAACGTCAGGATTTTGGCACAGCTCAATTATGGTTTGATAATATCCAACTGACCAACCAAGATACTGCCCAGGTACTAGATCCCAGCGTGTTTGAGGAAATAGTTACTGCCTTACCCTCGCCAGAAAATGCAGATACTAAAATCGGAATAGCTACTTTTCCTAATCCAGCCTTCGAGTCAGTACAAATTGTTGGTAAGCCCACCCAACGATACAATTATCAGCTAATGAATATCGCCGGACAAACTCTAAAACAAGCTGTGTTTTCTGAAGCCACCGAAGTCTCGCTAGTAAGCTTTAAGCCCGGAATGTATTTGCTTCGAGTGACTGATGCTCAGGGTAACTTTACTGCCCGTCGGCTGCTGATTCGTTAGGGATAGTCATTCTGATAAACCTAAAATCTTCTTGGCATTGGTGCGGTATACCTTCTCGAGTACTTCATCGGGCAAATGGTAGCCATTGAACGCCCAATGATAGCTGGAGCGATTACGATCGTAGAAGTGCTCGTCGTCGGTCTCCATAATTCTGAAGAGTAGGCGGTACATAGCTGGGTCAGTGCCCATATCGGTTCCAAATACTAGTCGATCTTGATATTTCTCGTAAAAACGGGCTACGTAACGAGGTATCGTTGCCGTTTCGGCGTAGCGGGCAGCATTATCTGCGTAGAGGTTGGGGTATTGATCAAACAGATTTCCCAAAATGCTTAGATCATAAGAACAGTTAGCGTAGTGGCAAGCAATAAAAGTTGTGGTGGGATTATCGCGAACCGCATTCTCCAGAATTTGCACCATACCCGAATGTTCGACAATATCCGGTTGATCGTCCAGCCGCCATTGGTACGCATTCATCAACCCATCGTTTTGTTCATTCATAGGTTCGTACATCCAGATCGGTTCTGCTACATGAATACTCACGGGAATCTCCAGTTCAGCGCATTTTTCTAGTAGAGGCTTCATACGTGCATCGTCAATGTGCATTCCGTAGGCGGGAGTAGGTTTAGAGTAGAATAAGCCTTTCCCTTTATCGCCTAACTCACCCACACCTTTGGCGCCGATTTTCACGCAGCGTTCTAGTTCCGCTACGGCTGCCGAGCCGTAACCGGGTTCATCATAACCCGTGTAGTCAAATCCGCAAAATAAAATGAACCGTTCGGGGTACTGATTATAAATTTGCGCTAGTGAATCAAAGGTCTTGCCGGTTTGGTAGGTCATCACTACTGACTTATCAACCCCTACTGAATCCATCGTGCGAACCCAAGCCGCCACTTGTTCAGGGCTATCCGGATAACTGTGCGAGTGCAGATCAATTACCGGATATTTTGCTTGCTGAATCTGGTGCGTTTCGGTTTGATACAAGGAAACAGGTCGGTAATCTTTTAGCAGTATTTGTTCAGGGGAACTGGGCTGCCCTTGGCCAAGGCAGAAACTAGCAAATGTGAATAAAACAATCTGAAGCAGACAGGTGAGATAAGTTATCATAAGAAGCTGTATTGGTGTTTAGATTAAATATAAAAAGACAGGGCTTAGAACTGAAGAAAGCTGTGAGAATGTGCTAATTTATCACTCATGATCGGGGTTAAAAGCAGATGATAAAAATTGACGCAAAGTTCATGAAAACTGCTATTGACTTAGCCAAATAAGCTCTTGCCAACCGGAGATCCTCCGGTAGGTTCAATCATTGTATTTGAAGATAAAATCATAGGGGGCATTGAATCAGGAAAATCTACTCGAGACATTACAAATTATGCTGAGATTATAGCCGTGCGAAATGCGATTCAGAACGGATACGCTGATCAGTTATCCCAAAGTAAGCTTTATACTACTCATCCAGCATCATAAAATTCGTGAAGTTGTGTACGGAGTATTAGTTGACTTTGTCGGTGGCTTTACATCAGCCTTTGAAATTCTAAGTACTGAGAAAATTCCTGAGTGGGGGAGTAAACCAAAGGTTACCGGGGGCGTATTAGAAGATGAGTGCCGACAGCTATCTCGGCAATTTGAATTACAGCAAAAGGAAACGAAATGATTATTCTAAATATTGATAAAAAAGATCCAGAGCAACTCAAAATTGCCGAGCAGATACAGTCAATGTCGTTGACCCACAAGTTGGAGCCACAAGAAGATTCAATGCTCCCCAAAATGAATGCATATGGTAAAGAGTACATTGGGTTTGAATCTATCTCGAACGGCATCCTGGAGCTCGAGCAACTAGTGAAAGACTGGTACGAATGCCGATGCGATAAATACGAATTTGACGAACAGTAATGTTGATGGCATCTGGCTGAAAGTGCCATTCATAATACTAATGACAATTGAATTTTGTGCTTTTAACCTAGTCCGTATCACATCTCCCTTTGGAAAAGGAGGGTTTTTTATCGTTGATCGAGCTGAGAAAATGCACTAATCTATCAATATTGATATAAGTACCTATTCCAGTGGAACAGTCTCTCGCTTAGGATATTTTACCTTGTAACCTAGTGCAAGAGTTTGTTGGGTTTGTGGTGGTAATACCAGTTGCCACGCTACTTGTCCGGTTTCTTCCTGGTATTTTCCTTCTGAAAGGCGAATAGGATCTACACTGATACTATTGATAGCGGGCACGGGTAGCTGATCGTAAATAGTAATATTTGCGGGCGAGGATTTCTGATTTCTAACTACTATCTCAAACTCCCGACTCTCTACTTTATTTGCACCAATTACTCTTCGTTTGGTGAAGTCTTCCAGCTTGGTACGCTGAATGGCAATACTTTTATCCCGCCCCAGCGAAAGCGTAATAGTATCGGTTAAAGCAGTTGCATCCAGCACAGAACGCCCTACGTAGGCGTCTTCAAAGTAAAGGTTAGCTTCGCCCTCTAATAAATGATACTGGTTCCAGTTGGTTATCTGGGCGATTAAAAACGCATCTTGATCTAATTTGGGTACGGCGTAGTATCGGTAGTCAGCCTCAATATCGTATTGCTTTAGGGTAATTGATCGTTTTTCTCCGTCAGATTGAATAGAGTAGGGAGCGGCTACCTCAAAGTCTACAGTCGTCTGATTTTCTACTGTTGTAGTAATGATTGACTTAGCTTTGGGGCGAGACGATTGCCCTCGTATTTGTACTCCCGGTACCCTACCTTGTAGCGAGCGGGAGGCTTCACTTCCGTATGCTACCACTACCACCTCATTTAAAGCTTGAATATCCGGTGACATAACTGCATCAATCTGAGAATTATCAATAGGGATATCTTGGGTAGCATAACCGATAGAAGACAAAACTAATGTTTCGGCACCATTGGGTAACGTTAGGCTATAATTACCTTCTATATCCGTAACAGTGCCTACGGTACTTCCCTTCACAAGTATATTTACTCCAGGCAATGGTTCTCCATCTTCATTAGATATTACTTTCCCGCTCACAGTTCGTACCGACTGACCAAGTAAATCGGGGCGGCGATACACGGTATTTCGGGTGTAATTGAGTCGCCAGGTGGTTAATTCGGGGGCAACGCCACTTTGGTTGGGAGTAGCATTGGAGAACCGTAGTCTCACATTCGTCCAATCTACCCCAGTATTCTGATAGACATCGGCTTTATAGCTTAGTAAAAGTGGTTGATCTACCCTGGCTACTCGTACATCGTAATTCGGATACCAGCCCGCGTTTTCTACCAAATACGTGATGGTAAACTCAGCTTGGGTAGGTTTTTTGACATCTACCTTAATATGAACTTCACTGCTTGGCAAATCTTCTTGACCAGAAACATCGGCAATCTGCTGCTCAATCTTTTCCTGCTTTTTCTCTAATTTCTCAACTGCCAGCTTCGTTGTCAGCTCTTCTGATTTAATGGCGGATAATTCCTGATCGTAAAATACAATGGCCTGTTCTAATTGAGCTAGGACTACTCCAGAGGCATCACTTCCTAAATGTTTATTTTCGTGCAGTAAACTTTGCTTTTCACCCAAAACGGCTAGGCGGGTTTTGTGACGGGATATTTCTAATTCAATTGACTTAATAAGCTGCTGTAAACTATCTAATTGATAGTTTTTCTGCCGTTGGCTTAGATAATTATACGCATGGTTAACGGATAGAATAGTAAAATCACCTGTGGCTCTTACCTGAATACTTTTACTGTCCAGGTAGGGTGAGAGTGACTTAACCGTTAGTACTGAATGACCAGGAATAAGCCTGGCTGTTCCCGTTCGGGTAATATGGGCTCCCTGGAGAAAGACCGTTACCTCATCAATAGAAGTATTTAGTTCTGTTTGGGGTATATCCTGACCAATGGCCTGCTGAGCGAGGATAAGTAGCGTGAGTAAAATTTGTTTCATAATTTTTACTCATAGGATGCAAGCATGAGTAAAAATCCACACTGACCTTAAAAAAATTTTATCAATTAGTGAAAATTTACAGTACTCCTTGCTCCCGAAGCCAATTAAAGATAATCTGATCCACCGGGCCAACTTCACTGATCTTCTCGTAAGTAAACCAGTCAATCTCAGCAATTTCGGCGGCGGCTTGTAACTCACCTTGGTAATCAGCAAAGTAACAAGTCATGCGTACTTCCACTCCCTCAGGTTGCCCGTGAGCTTGCGCTTGAAATGTCCCTGCCAATTTAAGTGATTCTGGAAGCAAGATTACACTCAATTCCTCTTGAATCTCTCGAGTTAGAGCTTGGGCATCGCTTTCTTCGGTTTCTCGTTTGCCGCCCGGAATATAAAAAGTGCTTCTATTACGGCTACGAGCCATCAAAATTTCCCGGTCTTTCAAAAAAATCCAGGCAAGTTTATCAATGACCGAAGGGGATGCAGACGAAGTAAACATAATAAACAGGAAAATAGTCAGATAAGTGTGAGCCATAAAAATACCAAGAAATTACGTACATTCTTGTGACAATTCACGGCTCTAAGATTACCAACCATAAACCCTACTGTCATGTCCCGACAACCTGACCCCAGATCACCTGAATCCAAGAAGGTAAACGATATTCTTGACAAGCTCATGGACTCGCCTGAGCAATTCAGCGATAAAGATATATGCACCTTACTGAACGTGGATAAAGATAATCCCGATCAGCCTTTTGGAAAAGGTGAGCTGATTTCAACTACTGATCTGAAAAAACTAACTTTGCGGATCTTCGATCAGAATGATGATTTTAAGTTTGATAATGCCAATACGGGCTATTTGAACATCTTAAATAATATCAGTCAGAGTCGGCGGAATAGGGAGTTCTTTCGCACCATCCGGTCGGGGAAGAATGTAACACGGGTAGTTGCCGAGGGCGACTCTTGGTTTGAACACCCGGTAGTCTACGATGTCATTGACTGGCTCAGCGATTTGGGCAAAGATCGATACGCTATTTACAGTATTGCTCGGGGTGGTGATTTTCTCACCAATATGTTGGAAGAGCGGGAATACATTACCGAACTTTCGCTAATCCGTCCTGAAATATTTCTGCTCAGTGCCGGAGGCATTGAGTTAGTGAACGGACGGCGCGTTGCCCTCATGCTCGATAAGAAACGTAATTTTGTCACCGAAGAATACCAGCAAACTCATCCGATTATTCGCGATACGCTCATTCGTGGTGACCTGACGGATGAACAACGAGAAATGCTGCTGAGGGGAGTTTCATTCTTTACCAAAGAGTTCTTTGTGCTGATGGCGGTGTTAGAACTAAGCTACAAATATTTAATCAAACAGCTCCGAAAGAAATTTACTGATCTGAAGATCATCACCCACGGCTACGACTACACCATTCCTTCCTTTCAGCGAGGGCCGGGTATTGTTAAGTTTCTGATTAACCTGATCGGGGGCAACGGACAGCATTTTAAAGAGCCGATGATGCTCCGGGGAATTACCAATGAAAAAGATCAGCGGGCTATCAGCTTTGCTATGATTCATCTGTTTAGCGAAGCTATGATTAGGATTGCAACCGACCCGATTTTTGGCCGTAATGTTTACCATATCGACTGCCGGGGTTACGCTCGCGACGAAGATTGGCACGATGAACTGCACCTTCGTCCCCGTAGTATAAAAAAAGTTGCTCAAACGTATCTGAAGGCCATGGATTCTGCTACTTCAGATCAAAAAATCTTTTTTGTTCGCCCAAAAGCGATGCACCCTGAGCAGAATGTTGTCTAACTAATCTCCTTATTACCCCAAATTTCACTTGTCAAGTAGGGGACACTAAAATATCCCCCTTCGTGGCTATTTTATTTTGTTTCCTATTGATTAACTTCACGGGGATTAATTTTGGGTTCTATGACGTTCAATAAATTTTTATTTGGCATTGTTGGTGTTCTATTATTTAGCAACACGGTTTATGCCCAAGCTCCCTCAAAGCCATCGGCTGGTGAAATTCAATTGGCTCTAAAAAAGCTAAACGTACTGGGAAGTGCCTTATATCTAGCTGCTCACCCTGATGATGAAAATCAGGTAGTGATCGGCTACATGTCGCAGGTAGAGTTATTGAATACGGGCTACTTAGCCCTGACCCGGGGCGACGGAGGGCAGAACCTGATTGGCCCTGAAATTCGGGAACGGTTAGGCGTAGTACGAACACAGGAACTTATTCAAGCCCGCAATGTAGACGGTAGTCAGCAGTTCTTCACTCGAGCTATCGACTTTGGTTACTCTAAAACCTCTGATGAAACACTAAAGCTTTGGGATCGAGAGCAAATCCTGGGCGATGTAGTGTGGGTAATTCGGCAGTTCCGCCCTGATGTCATTATCACCCGTTTCCCCCCTGATTCACGGGCGGGGCACGGTCACCATACCACTTCGGGTATCCTAGCCGCCGAAGCTTTTGATTTGGCAGGAGACCCTCAGCAGTACCCTGATCAGCTTGAGCACGTAGACCCTTGGCAGCCTACCCGGCTAATGCTGAATGAAACCAGTTGGTTCACTAACAAAATTGATTCCATTGCGGCCGTGAACGACTCGGTACTAATTGTAGATATGGGTGTTTACCTGCCACTACTCGGAAAATCCGTACCTGAGATTGCAGCCCTAAGTCGAAGTAAGCACGAGTCGCAGGGGTTTGGTTCTACCGGAGCAAGAGGCACGCGAGTAGAATATTTTCGCCATGTGAAAGGTGAAATGGCAAAAGATCACCCATTAGATAATATCCCTACTAGTTGGTCACGTATTGAAGGTGGAGAAACCGTAGGTGATTTGCTCCAGCAAGCCTACCAGAGCTTTGATCCCGAGCAGCCCTCGGCTATTGTGCCCACCCTACTGCAAGCCTACGAAGCCCTGAATAAGTTGCCTGATGGACACTGGAAAAGAGTAAAAACAGATGAACTCAAAGAAGTAATTCAGGCTTGCTTAGGGCTATATGTTGAGGTACGAAGTGGTACCAATGCACTAGTGCGCCGTTTTCGGGGGCAACGAACCCGACCGGGTATTGCCGAATACTCGGCTACTCCTGGCGATAGTATTACCCTTAACTTTGAAGTTATTCAGCGTAGTCCTCAGGTTGAGGTAACACTAGACCGGGTTACCGTAGCCCAGGTTGGTTACGATACTCTGATAAACAGTGACTTAGAGGAAAGCAACTCAGTAGAGTTTAATAAAAAGATAAAGTTGCCTGATAATCTGCCCTATACTGAGCCTTACTGGTTACAAGCAGAGAACGATGGTTTTACCTTTACAGTAGATGATCAAACTTTAATCGGTCGGGATGAAAACCCACCTTTGTTGAAAGGAGAGTTTGCATTAACAGTTAATGAACAACCGCTGAGTATTAGTACTCCCATCATCTACAAGCGAAACGACCCTCGCAAAGGCGAAACCTATCGTCCGTTTGTTATCATTCCCCCGGTGTTAACCAGCCTGCCGGAAAATGTATACGTGTTTGCCTCTGGAGACTCACAAACAGTTACGGCTACCGTAGAAGCGGGGCGTTCTAATATTCACGGAAAAGTATCTTTAGAAGTACCTTCGGGTTGGTCGGTTAGTCCGGCGCAGCACGACTATGATATTACCCTCAAAGGGCAACAGCAGGAGTTTAACTTTACTGTAACTCCTCCCGAAGGAGCTAGTACGGGCGAAGTTAAAGTGGTGGCGGAGTACAGTGGACAAGCTTACGACCAGAGTATGGTAACTATTGACTACGAGCATATTCCTACCCAAACGCTACTACCTCCAGCTACGGCCAATTTGGTAAAACTAAACATTCGGAAAGAAGGCAATCTGATTGGCTACATTATGGGAGCCGGAGATGATGTGCCAAAAGCCTTAGAGCAAATTGGCTATGAAGTGGCACTGTTAGAAGAAGATGATATTCGAATGCCCTATCTGGCAAATTTTGATGCCATTATCATTGGCATTCGAGCTTACAATACCGTGAACTGGCTGCGTTACCGCAATGACCGTCTATTGGATTATGTAGAGCAGGGGGGTACTCTCATTACTCAGTACAACACCAGTTCCCGCTTAGTAATGCAAAATTTTGCACCCTATTCATTAGAAATGTCTCGAGATCGGGTATCAGACGAAACAGCTGAAGTTCGGGTACTAGCTCCTAGTCATCCCGTGCTTAATACTCCTAATGAAATTACCCAGCAAGACTTTAACGGGTGGGTACAAGAGCGAGGACTATATTTTCCTAATAAGTGGGATGATGAGTTTACGCCTATCTTCTCTATGAACGACCCCAATGAAGACGAAAAGAAAGGAAGTTTGCTAGTAGCTCCCTACGGTAAAGGTCACTACATCTATACTGGAATATCATTCTTCCGTGAACTGCCCGCCGGTGTGCCCGGAGCGTATCGCTTGCTCACCAACTTGATCTCCCTTGGAAAAGATGAACCCGTTGAGCGAGGGAATGAATAGTTGCTTGGTGTTAGGTTAGAGTGTGTGTTTAAGTATTATGGCTCTTAAAGTTTTGAGCGATCGCATGTCGCCCGGTTTAGAGTTTGAAGTTTAGTAACATTTTACACTAGGATCAAACTCAAAACCCTGAACTTCCATATTCAGAACTATAACACCTTCACACCTAATTGGGTTAGTAGGCATTACACACAAATGCGAAGATATATGTCGTATCTAGGTTGTTATTCCATTTTTATAATTAAGCTCTTTCTACTAGATAGATTATGATCATCTTTGCTCCCTGGTTCGTTAACGGAATCACCTTTGGTTTTGCCCGAGCAATTACACTGTTTCCGTTCGTATTCCTTACTCGGGTAAAGGATAAAACCAACGCTCAGCTTATCAATCACGAACGAATTCACTTAAGGCAACAGTTAGAACTATTCGTAATTCCATTTTATCTATTATACTTCGTCGAGTACATTCTACGGCGATTAAAGGGCAGCGATCATCGACAAGCTTACCGCGCCATTAGTTTTGAGCAGGAAGCTTTTAACCACGAACAACAGTTAGATTATCTAGCCTTTCGACCAGCATTTGCTTTCTGGAAATACCTTTAAAATGAATAATGACGAATGGGTAATGATTGGTCACGCAGTAAATTAATCACTATTCATCAATCATCATTGACTGACCGTTTCTCGTAGATCTACCGGAACCACCCGGGAAACGCCTTGCTCAATCATGGTTACTCCGTAAATCACATCGGTGCTAGCCATGGTGCGCTTATTGTGGGTCACAATAATGAATTGGGATTCGTCAGAAAACTCCTTGATGATATTATTGAACTTATCAATGTTGGCATCATCTAGCGGGGCGTCTACCTCATCGAAAATACAGAAAGGAGCGGGTTTTAGCAGATAGATAGCAAATAGCAACGATGTGGCCGTTAGCGTTTTTTCTCCACCAGATAATTGGTTGATCGTCAGAGGGCGCTTCCCCTTAGGTCGGGCCATAATCTCAATAGATGAGTCTAGTGGGTTTTCTGGGTCAGATAGTTTCAGCTCACAATCGTCTTCCTCGGTAAATAGTGTACGGAATACCCGGATGAAGTTCTCCCGAATTTGCTCAAAGGCCTTCATAAAAGTTTCTCGGGCTACGGCATCAATCTCTCCAATAGTAGTCATGAGCGATTCTTTGGCCTGGAGCAAGTCGTCTTTTTCGCTGCTAATAAAATCGTAGCGTTGCTTGATCTCATCGTAGGCTTCCATCGCCATCGGGTTGATGGGTCCAATCTTGCGAATACGTTCTTTAAGCTTTTCCAACTTGGTATTCATCGCCGCTAGCTCTTCATCGGTGGGCTGTACCTCTTCGGTGCCTTTTTGCATGAGCAATTCCTCGACATCCAACTCAAATTCTACTGATACCCGTTCCTGAATACTGGTAAGCTCCAACTGTATACCATTCAGCTGGTTTTGCAGCTCCATAATCAGGTTATCTTGCTGGTTGCGCTGCCGCTGAAGCTCTCGGATAGTTTGCTCACTCTGATCAATATCACCCCGGTGAGCGTAGTAGTCACGTTCGGCTTCATTTACCCCGGTTTCAATAGATTGTTTCTCGTCATACATTGCCATTAACTCATCTTCGCCAACCTCGTTGCTATTCAGCAAATCAGTTAGGTTTTGCTGGTTAGTTTCCAACTCTTGCTGGTTTTTGGCAATATTCTGAATACTTCTTTCGTGAGCTTCTTCTTTAAAGCTAATTTCCTGGCTAAGCGTTTTTAAGGCACTTTCATGTTGAAAGAAACGGATTTTTTCCTGATTGAAAGCGGCGGACTTCTCGCTGAGTTGCTCATTCTCTACCGCTAGTTGACTGCTTAGTTGCTGCTGTTGTTCCTTGGCTAACTGAAGCTGCCGTTCGGCAGTATCGAGCTGGGGAGTGATTTGTGCTAACTCTTCTTCCAACTGGCTAATCAGTGCTAACGTATTATCTTGCTGCTTCGCCCGACTGGATAGCATCTCAGAAAGCTGTTCTTTCTTGGAGGCAAATGTAGTGTGATTCTGCTGTAAACGACTAATCGTCCGCTGTATTTCTATCAACTCAGAAGCGTGGGATTGCTGACGCAGTTGTTGCAATTGCTGTTGTTGTTCGTCCAAAAAGATCTCTTTCGCCTCAATTTGGCTTTTTAGCGTGACTAAGTCACCTTTAAGTTTCTCCAGATTCTTTGCTCTACCTAAACGTTTACCTTCAAATAACCCCACTGATCCACCGGATAGCCGGAAAGGTTGTTGCACAATTTGCCCATCAGCGGTAATTAGGGAAGATTGCTCCTGAGAAGTAAGTTCCGATGCGCTGGTAACATAAACATCGTTTAGCAAAAACTGGATTAGCTTCTGATACTTAGTATCGTATTCTACAATATTTAAAGCAGGTTGGTAGTCGCTAGCAGACTCTGATCGTTGAGGAACAAACTGTTGTAACTCATCCAGTAAAAAGAAATGAGCTTTTCCCTGAGCGGCATCACCCAACAATTGAATGGCTTCTAACGCTTGTTCCCGGTTGTCTACTACAAAGTAGTTCATGTAGGGAGCTAGATAGTTCTCGACACAAACCCGGTACTCCTCGGGGCAGGTAACCACATCGGATAGGAGAGGAGCTTTCTTTGCCCAATCTACCTTCTTCTTCAAAAATTTAATGGCTTCAGGAAAACCTTCCAGGTTATCAACCAGCGATTTAGTAAGGCTATACTCATTTTGCAGCGCATCTTGCTGGCGATTAAGATCCGTACGCTCTTCTTTCGTTTCTTCAATTTGATCGAGTAGGCTGGTGATGTGGTCTTGCAACTCTTCTTCCCGTTGCTCAGTAGCTTGCAAATGCTGCTGTTGCTCTTCTATCTGATGTTGGATAGCTACTGCTTTTTGATCGAACTCAGTGAGAGCAGCATTACGAGCGGAAGTATCCTCCGTACTTTTTTCTAACTCTTGCCGGGTAGCGTTCAGTTGCATCTGCTTGATTTCCAGTTGTTTCTGTAACTGGTACACTTCATCTTGCTGGAGGCGGGCTGCATTTTCAGTTTCAGCTACTTCATCTTTCAAGCCCTGAGTCTGGGATTGGAATGTGCGGTGCTCTTCTTCTAGCGCTGTCATTCGTTGCTGAATCTGCTCTAGTTCTTTCGCAGCTGATGCTTTTTGCGACTGTAGTTTCTCTAGCTGCTCGGAAGTTAAGTCTACCGTTTCTTGCTCTTGCTTTAGTAGAGCGTTTAAGCGATCTTCTCGGTCTTTGAGAAACTTTAATCGTTCATTTTTAACTTGCTTATCGCTTTCGGCATTACGGATATTGGCTACATGCTCATTAAGAGATTTCTGACGAGAGGCTAACAGTTTCTCCTTTTGTATCAGATCAGCCTTCAATTGCGCTAAGGAAGCCTCTTGTTCATCTGCTTGCCGGCTGAGTTGGACTTTTCGATCGGTTTCTTGGTCTAGCTGTTGCTTGGCCTGGGTGGTTGACTCCTGATAAGCCTGAATGCGGGCTTTTGCTAGTGTAATGCTTAGTTCTTTGTACTCTTCTTTGGTTTTATAATAGCGTTCGGCTTGTTTAGCCTGTCGCTCTAGCGATTTAAGGTTCTTTTCAATCTCAAAAAGCAAGTCTTCTACCCGGTCAAGATCATCATCGGTAGCCTGAAGTTTGCGAAGGGTTTCTTTTTTGCGAATGCGAAATTTACTGATGCCCGCTGCTTCTTCAAACAGGGTTCGGCGCGATCCATCTTTATCATTCAGAATATCGTCAACCATTTTCAGCTCAATAATAGCGTAGCTATTAGAGGCAATACCGGTATCCATAAATAAAGTGACAATATCTTTCAGGCGGCAGGGCACGCCGTTAAGCAAATACTCACTATCGCCACTGCGGTAGTAGCGACGGGTAATGGTCACTTGGGTATATTCAGTAGGAAGTAGGTTACGGGTATTGTCAAACGTTAGGGATACTTCGGCTAATTGAGTAGCCTTTCGTTTTTTAGTGCCGTTGAAGATGATATTCTCCATTTTTTCGGAGCGTAGTAACCTTGATTTTTGCTCGCCCAGTACCCAACGGATTGCGTCAACCACATTAGATTTTCCGCAGCCATTCGGACCCACAATGCCCGTAATACCTCGGTCAAACCGAATGGTTACTTTATCGCCAAAACTCTTAAAACCTTTTAGTTCTAGTGTAGAAAGTTGCATATAATCCCTTCAAAATCAATCAGATAATTTGCGGAAAAGACAGTGAATAGCGAGGGTTATCCGCCTTTTTGCGCTCGAATTAACGGCGAATATAGAGGAATTTGGAAGATTCAGCGAAGAAAAAAGCGGTTTTGTGATTGTTATAGTGAGTAGTACTACCGCGACGGGTATTAATGAGTTTGGGTATTAATGAGTTTGGGTGTTAATGTGTTCGTGAGTATCTTGAACCTCAACCCTTGAATCTTTAAAATGGAAGACTACTTAGAGTTACTAATATTTTTAGCCTTTGCTGCTTTCTCCTTTCTATCGCGTTTCTTAAACAAAAAGAAGAAGCCCACGGGTGGGGAAGCTGAAGGGTATGAAGGTGTACCTCAACCTGAAAAGCCAGTAGTTGATCCCGAACGTTCCGAGTCACAACCCCCGCCTGTCTCTTTTGAGGATATACTACGAGAGATGATGGGGGAAACCAAGAAGAAACCTCAGCCCCAGCCACCACAAGAAATAAAGAAGCCGGTCCCTCAAGCTAAAAGGAAAGCTGAGCAGGCTCGGAAAATGGCTCAAAAAGCTCAGCGAGATGCCGCCCAGCGCATTACGGACAAAATATCGCTAGAAGATAGCAGTAAACGTCTTGAAACGGTAGATGTTAGCCAGAAAAAAAATAGTGTTGCTAAAGAAGTAGCAGAAGCTCTAAGTAACCCCAAAAGTGCCCGCGAAGCGATCATTCTAAGTGAAATTATCAACCGCAAATATATTTGAGCTGCTTAGTATTAGATCAAAACCTTTCGCCATATTCACTACAATTGTTAGAAGAATTTAAAAGAGTTGTAGCGTAGATATAAGACTAAGCTCTGGGCGACCACAATGAAGATAAGTGCGTATTCCCTTACAGATAACTTTTTTGTCCTATACTGGTTTTTTCAACTGAAATAAAGCATGCTATATGATTGAACACTTTTTTATCTGCCCCTACTGCCTCTCCCAAATTTCTATGCTGTTAGATACTTCCGTAAATCATCAATCCTACGTTGAAGACTGCGAGGTGTGCTGCAACCCGATTGAACTGACTTTTATCATAGAAAACTACGAGGGCGAAATCACCGTCACTTCTTTTGATGCTATGCCACTCGGACAATAGCCTTTCACTGTCAATGTGCTCGGGTGTTTGTGTGTTCATGTATTCATGTAACTTTGAACACCTGAACACCTGAACACCTGAACACCTGAACACCTGAACACCCAATATCTAAATCCCAAACTATGAATTCAATCGCCTTACTTTTTGATATGGACGGAGTGATCGTGGATAACCATGAGTTTCATCTAAAATCTTGGCTACAGTTTTTTGAGAAGCATAATATTCAAATGGATGAAGAAGAGTATAAAGCAAAGGTGAACGGACGGACGATGGAGAATATCATACCGAATCTATTTGGTCGGGAGATGACTAATGAAGAGGTTTGGGAAATCGGTGAAGAAAAAGAAGCTTTGTACCGTGAATTATACCGCCCGCATATTAAACCTACGTCTGGGTTAGTAACTTTCCTAGCCGAAGTTATTCGACAACAAATTCCTCGTACCGTTTCTACTTCAGCACCACCCGCTAATGTAGAATTCACCATGCAGTATACTGGGCTGCGAAGCTACTTTCCTACTATTATTGACTCTACCATGGTCACCCACGGTAAGCCTCATCCGGAAGTATATCTCAAATCTGCTGAAGCTCTGGGCATGAAGCCTGAGCAATGTATCGTATTTGAGGATGCGCTCCTAGGTATTCAGGCAGGGAAAAACGCTGGGATGAAGGTAATCGGTGTAGCCAGTACTCACACTCGCGAAGAGCTAGAAGCTGAGGATACTGATCTGGTAATTGATGATTTCCGTAATCTCAAACTATACGATTTGCAATTCTGATTGACCGTGTAAACAGGGGCTAAAGAACTAGTGAGTAAGTATTGAGCTACCTTTCCGCTAGCACTTGTGAAATATTCGTCCGGTACGCCTGAACAGCAGGAATGAGCGAGGCAACTAAGCCGACTACTAAACTGCCAATAAGAACCCACAACTCCTCAGTGATAAACTGTCCGGCAGCCAGTCCTAACTGGCCCGGACGTGCATAGAGTTGGGTGGCAATAAAAATAACCCCGTGTCCCAGTAATATTCCCAATATGCATCCGGTCAGAGTAATAATCAGTCCTTCTAGGATCACGTGCGTGAACAGCAGGGGAGGTGAAGCACCCAACGAACGCATAATAGCCAGATCGTAACGACGGGCTTTCAGCGAGTTGTAGAGGGCAAGGAAAATACTTAATGCCGCAATAATCACGATGACGTAGGCAAAGCCCTGAAGCAAATCAACTCCGACGCCGATCAATGAGAATAAGCGGGCTGTCTCAAATGGAGGCGAGGCTGCCTGCATATTGGTGCGTTCGTTAATATAACGAGGAAGTTGCACGGCAGCCATGGGTGAACGAAACTGTACCAATAAAGAGGTGATTTCGTCACCTTCGTCGGGTAAACCCTCTTCGGTAATAGTTTCATCATGTTCGTGGGGGTTGCCCCCAGCCTCATGACCATTTTCATGATCGTGGTCGTCTTCATCTTTATGATCGTGCTCGTGATTGGCTTCAGCATGAGTAGTATCAGTTCCGGTGTCATGATCATGTACTTGCCAAACACTTTCTAATGACGTAAGTATAAGGTTATCAACTACATTTTGGGTTGGAGCCAGCAATCCTACCACTGTAAACTGCTGATCATCGTGTACATTCAACCCATCATCTATAAAGCCGTGGCTACTGGCAAAAGTATCACCAACTGAGAGGCCTGATTGCTGGGCAACCGCTGCACCTAATGCAACTTCCATAGACTTTTCCCAACGGGTACCTTCTGATACTTCTACCTGGTAAAGATCAAGATATTCATAATTAGTGCCTACAATTCGGTATCCCTGATAACTATCCCCTAGGGAGAGCGGAATAGTATTTTTAATCAGGCGATTGCGAGAAAGCTGCTTGGCTTCCGACAAAGGAATATTTCCGGTAGGATAGTCTATGTGGAAAATGCTGGATAGAATAATCTGAAGGGGACTTCCTTTAGCTCCTACCACCAAATCAATACCTCGGCTATTCTGCGTTAGAGACTTTTCTACCTGCTTGCTAGCGAGTAGTAGTACCGTAATGATGGCAATCCCTAGCGCTAACAATACTATGTTGAGCAGGGTATTGAGCGGTTTAGTTTTGATATAGCTTCCACTAAGCTTCAGTAAATTCATGCTTTGGCCAAAGTCAGTTGGTGAGGAATATGTTCTTTTACTCGCTGGTCGTGAGTAACAATGAGCAGAGTGGCCTGATGTCGCCGAGCCTGATTTTGCAATAACTCCAGCACCCGATTGCAGTTTTCATCATCCAGGCTAGAAGTGGGTTCATCGGCCAAAATAACTGTTGGGTTGTTTAGTACCGCTCGAGCAATAGCGGCTCGTTGGGCCTCCCCCTGACTAAGGGTAGTTACCCGAGCTTTTGCCCGATGCTTTAATGATAGTGAATCTAGAGTTTCCCGAATCACCTTACGGTCTTGCTTTAGTCCGGCTAAGTATTGGGCAAGCAGCAGATTCTGCTCTAAGGTTAGCGACGCCAGCAAATGCGGTTGCTGAAACACTAATCCAAGCTTTCTGCCGCGAAAACGGTCCAGAGCATTTGACTTTAGCTGGGTAATATCCTGATCTCCGATGATGATCTGCCCGTTTGTAGGGCGAAGTAAACCAGCTAACAGGTGCAAGAGTGTGGTTTTACCACTACCCGAAGCTCCGAGCAACACCGCATGCTCACTCGAGGGTACTGACCAATCAGGAAACTGAAAAGAATCAGAATCAGAGCTATAGCGAAAAGATATGTTTTGAAGCTGAATCATATGCGACAAGATACTCAAGCACCCGGAAGAAAAAAATACCCAGACACATCACATTAGCCTAATTCAATTAAATTGTTTGGTGTCACTGGATTTGCAACAAACATTCTTCTACAAAATACATACTACGGCTACTGACTACTGATATAAATGGTGCAAAATACTATTAGTAGGTGATCAGTCATAAAACCAGCTTGAAATATCATTGGGGAGTGGCCTCTAGTGATAGAAATGACTGGAGATGCTACTGAAGAGCGGCTTATCAGCGATGTAATGACATGAAAACGTCACTAGGAAGTAGGTGACCAGTTACATAATCGCCGGAAAATGCCAGTGATGAGCACTGAGTAGTGACAAAAACGATTTAAAATATTATTTGGAAATAGATGCCTAGAGAGTGAAAAGGTTCAGGGTAAAAGGAATAAGTGCCGGAATTGTCTATGTCTGATGTTGTTTGCCCCTGTACCATCCACCTCTTACCCTATACCTTCTTATCTCGTAATACTCTACCCAAAATCATAGAAAATACATCAGCTTTATCCGTCGCTAGCACTATGTGGCGACTTTTTTCCCGCAAAATAGCCAACCCATCTGAATAGGGCTGAAAGTTTAGAATATCAGTTAGAGGAATAATTTTTTCTTGCTCATTTTCCCGATAAATGAGGCGTTCGCCAGTAAGATACACTTTCCCTTCGGAGGTCTCAGTGATTGATACTTTACTTAGTAGTGAGCCTTCGGCAGGTTGCCAGAAATTGCTTTCTGCTAATTTAGTACGGAGGGGGACAGGGTTGGTAATAAGCACCTTACCAGAGGCATCATGCCAGGTGGCGTTGGTTAGAAAGTAACATCTTTCCTCTTCTAATAACTGTAGAGGAACGTGTAGTGTGGGGAGTTCTCCGTTCTCTAACTGCCACAGTAGTCGATACTTGGCTAATGATGCATGGGTAGGGCTAACCTTCGATGATTTAGTATCCCAATGAACAATTAGTGTGGCTAATTCCCGTGCTTCATCTGGTGAAAGCGGTTCATCAGAAATAGCTCCAATAATGAATTCAGTAATGATGGATTTGGCTTTGTGCGGGGAAATACGGCTGGCAACCTCAGCGGGGAGCTGTAATTTGGTTTGTAGATACCGTAAGAAGCGGAGTTCTTTTTCATCCAAACGATTGTCATGCAGGGCTGATTCCAGTTCCCGCTCGTACATTTCCTGGCAAATACGGTGATGTGCCAAGTCAATATCTTTATCAGTCAGCCCGAGCAGTCGCTTTAGGTGCTTGAGTCGTCCAATTTCCTCTTCATCCAGATGGTTATCGTCAAAGCAGTAGCGTAGATATGATTTATACATTTCCCGCAGCGAACCATCAGTGAAATCGGTATATAAGTTTAATTGATACTTATCAGTAATGGCCTGAACTTCAGTAGGAGTAATCGCCAGAATGGGCTTCTCCGAAAGTAGGTTGTTAATCTCTAAAACGGCATTCTTCTCCAGTTTTTGTCCGCGTAGCTTTCCCCAAAGGGAGACAGACTCAAGTTTAGACTTATAAAACGGTTGTGTTTCCATGACTTTTTAAATCAGACAATTCGGCAATTTAGGCGAATTTTAGTCCACAGTCAATAGTTAGTAATCGACAGTCTACAGTCGATGGTCAACAGTCCATAGGAATGGGTGAGTGATTATTGAGGCTAGCTTATCTTGATACTAAGGTTTACTGTTTTTCTTTCACAAAATTCTAATCTCACAACCGCATCTTACCCTTTTGACTTTAGACCGTGGACTAAAATCTAAATCTCAAACAACTGCTTGACGGGGACAGCGTAGCTTTGTCCGGTAATGATCTCTTTTTGGTTGGTATCCCGCAGCTTGATAATAAAACGGCTGCCGGGTTGCTTTTTGATCTCTTGAATCAGATGACTGTTAACAATGCTGGAACGATGTACCCGAACAAACTGCTTAGGCAGTTTTGCTTCCAAGTCGGCTAGGGTGTATTCTACTAAATGCTCCTTTCCATTAGTATCGTATAAATAAACGTGGTTGTCTTGGGCGTAGAAGTAGGCTATTTCTTCGGTAGGAATGAAGGCAATACGGTCGCCTAATTTGAGGGGAAAGTTCTGTAAACTTTTTTCTGTTTTAGTATGACCATTACTACTTTGATTAAGGACTGTTGGGCTAGAAGTTGATCTACGTAATCGGCGGATTCCTAAAATAGCGAGATAAATAAATAGACTGGGAATTACAACGTATAATACTAAACCATAGATTGAGATGAGGGTTAATTCCCAGCCGCCGAGATTTGTAGATGTCCCTTGAAAATACCAGAAAAGGAGCACGATAAAGGTGATAATCAATGCGACAATGAGAACACTTTTCTTTTGCATATGACTTCCGCAGTTTTCATCTAATGTACTACGCTATTTCAAGAATCTCGTATGAGAAAGGAGCTTAAAATAGTGAGTACTATTAACAGGCGAGTGAATCAATCGTCAGCACATTGAAAAAGTTAGATCACTTCCTCTACCTCCACATTAATACTACCCATACCGGCTTTAATGTCAAACTCTAGACGATAGTCGGAAGTATCGTAAAGATCATTAGTGTAGACACGACCATCCTTTCGAAAGCCACGGGGAATGTCTACGTCGCCCAAACCTCCAGCAATCTCCAGGCGAATACCCACTGTACCCGGTAACGAGAGGTTTAGCTCACCTATACCTCCTTTTATGTCGGCTACCAAGTCATTTTGCCATTTACCTGTCAAGTCCAAGGTTACTTCACCTACTCCAGCCTTAATGTCTAATTCAGGCACTGAAGAGTCGCGCAGGTCAATGGTATGCTCGCCTACTCCGGCATTAATATCTACGCTGTTTAGAGTAAGACCGCGCAAGTCTAAGTTAGTTTCACCGGCTCCTAGGTTACAAGACAAATCTTGCTGAATGTTATCATTTAGCTGAATAACCCACTCGTTTACTTGTTCATCGCCATCAAAGTTGATGTTCAGGTTTCTTAACTCCGGCTGCTCAATAGTCAGAAAACCTGAGTTATCCTGAGTTTCGTACGCGATCTGAGGTTCCCAAGAGTCATAGTTGTAGGTAAAATCTGCTTCCATCAACGATTTGGCTCCTCCCGTTACAGTAAGTATTCCGGCTCGCATCTCGATAATTGTTTCGACTGATTCAGCTCCTTTGGCATCAATCTTATGGGTAACGGTTCGGGTGTCACCTGCTTCTTCTTGAGCTGTATTAATCCGGAAATCACAAGCTGTGATAAGTGAGATTATCAGTAGGTAGATTGACAAGGTACGCATGGTATTGATAATAGAGTGATTGAATGACTATTGACGGAAACCGGAGTCCGGAATTCGGTCTCCCGACTTCAGTCTCCGTAAAGATACCCAATTTTTTGTTTGAGATAAATTTTTTAGCTTGACTACTTCACCTGCGATACACTGCCATGCTTCGTATTCTTATTATTTGGGCGACAAGTTGGACTCCTGCTTTCTGGTTTAGCTGCACTAGTACTCAACCCGAAGAAGTAGGCGAGAACTCTGATGAATCCGGCTGGAAAGTATACCGAGGTACCAAAGAAAGCAATCAGTATTCTTCTCTAGATCAAATCAATACCCAAAATGTCAATCAGCTAGAGATAGCCTGGACGTACCAGACGGGCGATGCTACCGAACGCTCGGCCATTCAGTGTAATCCAATTATTGTAGACGGTACGTTATACGCCACTTCGCCTCAGCTAAAAGTAATTGCTCTCAATGCAGCTACGGGTGAAGAGCAGTGGGTGTTTGATCCGGCGGAACAGTGGAAATCTACTGGGGTAAATCGTGGAGTGACTTATTGGGAACAAGGCGAAGATAAACGAATTATTACTTCGGCAGGGCCACATTTGTACGCGCTCAATGCTGAAAACGGAAAATTAATCGATATGTTCGGTCAGGATGGTAAAGTTGATCTGCGGGAAAATCTGGGGCGTGACCCAGCAAACTTGAGTGTTTGGATGACTTCACCCGGCGTCGTGTACCAAGACCTATTGATCGTCGGTTCAGCTTTAGGGGAAGGCTACGAGGCTTCGCCCGGTCATATTCGAGCCTATAATATTGTCAGTGGCAAACTAGCCTGGACATTTCGTACTATTCCCTATCCGCATGAATTTGGTTATGATACTTGGCAAGAAGATGACTGGGAAACGGTAGGTGGGGCAAATTCTTGGGGTGGGTTAAGTCTGGACGAAGAACGCGGTTGGGTGTTTGCAGCGACAGGTTCGGCGGCCTTTGATTTTTACGGTGGGCAACGAACCGGGCAAAACCTCTTTGCCAATTGTGTACTCGCTATAAATGCCCAGACGGGTGAGCGCATCTGGCACTACCAGACGGTTCACCACGATTTGTGGGACTATGATCACCCAACTTCACCTAACCTAATAACCGTAGAGCACGAAGGAAAACCAATCGAAGCGGTAGCCCAAGTAACCAAAACCGGATTCGTTTATCTATTAGATCGAGAAACCGGAGAGCCATTGTTTCCGGTAGAAGAGCGTCCGGTACCGGGTAGCGACTTGGTAGGAGAAGTTGCGTGGTCCACTCAGCCTATTCCTACTCAGCCGCCGCCCTTTGTTCGCCAGTCGATTACGGCTGAAGAACTAACTCCGGTTTCCGAAGAGGCCAATCAAGCCGCAAGGGAGTGGTTAGCCGGATTACGGAACGAAGGCATCTTTACTCCGCCTACCACCCAAGGTTCTTTGCAGATTCCGGGTACCCGAGGCGGAGCCGAGTGGAGTGGCGCTTCCTACGATGCTGAGACAGGCATCTTGTACGTGAATGCGAATGAATTACCCAATGTCATTACGCTAAAACCAATAGAAAATCAGGTAGCCGTTACCGAAGATAATAAGGTTCAGCTAGCTTCTGCCGAGTTTAGTGGAAAAACAGGCTATCAATTGCACTGTGCTACTTGCCACGGTATTAATTTAGCAGGGCAACTTCCGGCTATCCCGGCTCTCACCGAAGTAGCCAACCACTTAGAAAGAGAGCAAGCTCAAACTATCTTGGCTCAAGGAAAAGGGCAGATGTCTTCGTTTGCTCACTTACCGGAAGCTGAACGGGAAGCAATTTTAGATTACGTTTGGGAGTTTGACCCCAATAACACCGAAGAAGTAACAGAATTATCTGGTTCGGTACGCTACATCCATACCGGATGGAATCGGTTTGAAGATAAAAATAAATATCCCGCTATTGCCCCGCCCTGGGGCACGCTTAACGCTATCGATTTAAATGAAGGCGAACTACTGTGGCAAGTACCCTTGGGCGAGTTTGCCGAACTCACTGCACAAGGAATTCCACCGACCGGAACCCAAAACTTAGGGGGCTGCGTGGCCACAGCTGGGGGGTTAGTATTTGTAGGTGCGACGATGGACGAAAAATTTCGAGCGTTCGATAAGAAAACTGGAAAAATACTTTGGGAAACCCAACTTCCGGCGGGGGGCTATGCTACCCCTAGCATCTATGCCATTGACGGTAAGCAGTACGTGGTAATTGCAGCCGGAGGTGGTGGAAAGTGCGGAACTCCCGCCAGCGACACCTACGTAGCATTTGCATTACCGAAAAAAATCGTCAAAATTGATAGTGCTTTTTAAGTGATTTTTGCTAAATTAATAAAAAAACAGACGTAACAACTCTTTTGAATTACTCTCCCTCACCATCTAACCTCCAATCTGATACGCAACTATGGAATCAGCTACGAGATGGAGAACAGTCAGCATACCTGGCTATCTATGAGCAGTTTTCGGATGTGTTATATCAGTACGGTGCTAAGTTTACATCGGACAAAGAGCTATTGTTAGACTGTCTGCACGATCTTTTCCTTGACCTTTGGGATCGTCACCAATATTTAGGCCCTACTGATTCTATTAAATTTTATCTCTTCAGGGCTTTACGGCGGCGTATAGCGCAATCCACTTTGCGAACAATTACTGACACGGAAGAAATAGAAGCAATACCGATAGACTCTTCTGACTTTCAGTGGGTTATTGATGAGGCTACCGACGAAAGGCGGCAGTATCTGCAACAGACTATTGCGTCATTACCTGAGCGGCAGCGAGAAGTAATTTACCTCCGGTTTTACAGCAACTTTACCTTCGAGGAAATCGCAGGTATCATGAAAATTGATGTGCGTTCGGCCTACAACCTCACGTACAAAGCTCTAGGGAAGTTAAGAGCTTCCCTATCACCCAAGCAGCAGTTAATGCTAGGAGCCATCCTGACCGGCTTGGGAGTTTTTCTTGCGAATTTTTTATAGAAAAGATTTATTCTTTGGTATTTCAGCAAAGAAAAGTTATTATTTCTGCTCTGAATAAAAAAGTGTAAAAATATTTCATAATCAGCGGTGTAGTTTCAGCATTTCTCTCCTTTCTCTAAGAAACTACCCTAGTGAACCAATCTTCTTTTTCATTTTCTGACTTACTTACTAATGATAAGTTTATTGCCTGGGTGCAATCTCCCACCCCTGAGCTGAATGACTACTGGCAACAGTGGTTACAACAGAATCCGTATCGGGAGGAAGAATTATCCGAGGCCAGGGAGTTACTACTAGCGTTGCAGACTGATAGAGATGCTTTTCCGAAAGCCGAAAAGCAGCAGTTATTTGAAAAACTCTCCGCGCACAGTCAGGGTCGAGCTTATTCTCAAATCAACCAACCCCAAGTCCGCTCAGTAAGCTATTGGCGCCCGATAGGTATAGCGGCTTCGGTAATCATTGCAGCCTTATTTGTCGGTCTTTTAATATGGAGTAGTCAGCCTACCGAGGTGATTATCGCTACTCAGTACGGAGAAACTCAGGAGTTTACCTTGCCTGATGGTACCGAAGTATTTTTAAATGCTAACTCTACCTTACGGTATTCCACAGATGAAATGCCTCGCGAAGTATGGCTAGAAGGAGAAGCGTACTTCCAGGTAGTCAAACAGAAAAACGGTCTCACCCAAAATTTAGACGATTTCAAAGTATATACCCGAAATCTGACCGTTCGGGTGCTGGGAACCCGCTTTGTGGTGGATAGCCGCAAGGAGCAGGTAGTGCTAGACGAAGGAAAAGTAGAGGTGCACCCCCGCTCAAATGATCAAACCAATCTCTCTTTAGTACCGGGTGAAATGGCAGTACTTAACCAAGAGACGAAGCAGATTAAAGTGAGTCAAGTAAATCCTTACGAGTACATTGCCTGGAAAGATAACCAGCTCATTTTCAATGAAACGCCCTTGTATGAAATTGCTCAGCTATTGCAGGACCGCTACGGTTACGAAGTGAAATTCAAAACTCCTGCAACTCGGCTGGAAACATTCAACGGTACTTTTCCGGCTAATGATCTACAGGTACTCTTTCAGACACTAGAAAAGTCTATATCGCTGGAAATCAATGAGAAAACCATGCTAATTAATGAATAAGTCTTAGCCTAAAACACCAATGTCAAACACAAAAACTACGTCTATGAAGAATCTATTACTATCACAGTGGGTGGGTGTAATCCTGCTCATGACGGGGGTAGGATTAGGTACGGTTAACGCCCAGCCGATTGCCTCCGCAGCTACGTACCATTATTCACAGGGTGAACAGTGGCAACCGCTTCAAACGGTATTACAATCGGTACAGGATAATTACAAAGTATACCTCAATTACAAAACGTCCTTAGTACAGGGGAAGGAGGTAAACGTTAAAAAAATCAAGATCGGGAAAAATCAGGTAGAGGATGTGCTACAGAAAGTACTGGTTCAGCATCAGTTATCGTTTGAGAAGCTCAAGGATAACTATTACGTGATTTATCAATCAAGCCAATTGCCTTCGCTAGTCCCTCTTGATTTAAATAATGAGACTAAAAAAGAGGAAAAACGATCGAGCAATCCATTATCTAACATAGAACGGCGCTGGAACCAACAGCCAGTATTTAATCTGGAGCAAACTATTAGAGGTACGGTAACTGACTTGGAAAATAATGAACCACTACCGGGGGTCAATGTACTAGCGAAAGGGACAACGACTGGTACCGTTACGGATGTAGATGGTAACTATCGCCTTACCGTAGGAGATGACATCACTACTTTAGTATTTTCTTCAGTGGGTTACCTTTCTGAAGAGGTAGAGATCAACGGTAGAAATATTGTTAACTTATCATTAAGTCCTGATATACAATCACTGGAAGAGGTTGTTGTAGTGGGATATGGAGCAGTCAAGAAAAGTGATTTAACTGGATCAGTATCATCAGTGAAAGCCGAAGAGTTAACTGCCTATCCGGCTATCGGAGCAGTACAAGCATTGCAAGGGCGCGCGGCTGGAGTTCAGATTACCGCTAACAATGGTGAGCCAGGAGCAGACTTTAAAGTTCGAGTGCGAGGAGGTACTTCCATCAATGCTAGTAGCGATCCTATTTACGTGGTAGATGGTTTTGTGGGAGCCGCTTTGCCACCCCCAGAAGATATTGAGTCCATTGAAGTTTTAAAAGATGCTTCGGCTACCGCTATCTATGGTTCTCGAGGCGCCAACGGGGTAATTATGGTTACCACCAAGAGGGGATCCAAGGGACAAGCTAAGATTGATTTTAATGCTTCTTACTCGCTGCAAAATGAAATCAACAGACTAGATTTACTGAATAAAGAACAGTTTACCGAATATATCCAGGATACCAATCCAGATTTCACTCCTCTCGACGGTAATACTGATTGGCAGGATGAAATCTTTCAAACGGGAAATATTCAGAACTACCAACTAGGTATATCGGGTGGTGCTGATAACCTGAGCTACTACTTATCCGGAACTTATTTTGACCAGGAAGGGATCATCATCAACTCTGGTTTCCGACGCTACTCTATCACTAGTAATATTGAAATTCAGGCCGCTGAAAAATTCAAAGTTGGCTTAAACCTATTTGCCCGAAGAACCCAGCAAGATGGAGCCCGAACCCAGGAAAACTCGGGAGGAGCTAATAACTCTGGAGTAGTGGCGGCTGCGTTTAAGTTTGGCCCCGATCAACCGATTCGGGATGCCAATGGCAATTACACCCTGGCTCGGTTAAGCGATGCCCATGATAATGCTGTAGCGGTAGCTACCGAGTATATAGATGAAAATGTTACCGATCGGTTTCAGGGAAATCTGTTTGCTGAATACCAAATCTTCGATGATTTGAGTTTCAGAACAACCCTGGGAGCCAGCTCTAATAATGGGCGAACTGGTCAGTATACTCCCACTACATTACAAGGCGGAGCAGGCGTTGGTGGTGACGGCAGGGTGAATGGATCTAAGAATTCATTGTTGTTGAACGAGAATTACCTCACCTATTCTAAAGAATTCGGCGTCCATAATCTGACCGTTATGGGAGGATATTCTTATCAAGTATCCAGAAATGAAAACTGGAGTGGGCGAAGCCAGAGTTTTCCTACTGATGCGGGATTATATTGGAACTTAGGAGCTGGGTCAGTCTTTCAGCGACCAGGTTCAGAGTTTTCTGAGTGGGAGCTGGCCTCCTGGTACGGCCGGGTTAATTATACCTTGAACGATAAATATTTGCTTACGCTCAACGCCCGTTACGATGGTTCTTCCGTATTTAGTGAGAACAATAAATGGGCATTTTTTCCTTCGGGAGCATTCGCCTGGAATATGGGCGATGAAGGTTTTATGCAGAATATAGAGCCTGTCAGTTTCTGGAAGTGGAGAGTAAGTTATGGTGTAACCGGTAACCGGGCTATTAATCCTTATCAAACGTTGGCTGCCTTGAGGGCAATTGACGTATTAGCCATAGAAAACGGGGTTCCCGTCAACGCAATCACCATTGATAACGTCGCTAATGAGAATCTTTCTTGGGAATCTACTGCTCAGTTAGACATTGGAGTTGATATTGGACTCTTTAATGACCGAATCAATGTGAACATGGATTACTATAACATGGTTACCAGTGATTTGCTATTCGAGCTGCCATTACCTGAGTATTCCGGATATCCCTTCCAGTTGACGAATATTGGTAAGGTTGAGAATAGAGGTTTCGAGTTAACATTGAACTCAAGAAATATTTCCGGTGAATTTATCTGGGATATGGGCTTCAACGTTTCGGCTAACCGTAATAAAATTCTGGAACTGCCTGACGGCAATGATATTCTATATCGTTCTGGGCCAGGCCATATGGTAGGGTTAGGGGATACCCAAATTTTACGGGAAGGTGAGCCGGTAGGTGTGTTTTACGGCTGGATTTACGATGGCGTTTACCAAGAAGGAGACGATTTTATTGAAGGGGGCGGTTTTGAGCAAGAAGCTGGCGGTGAAAGGTTTCGAGATATCGATAGCCGGGATGAGAACGGAGAGTTAACGGGTGTTCCAGACGGGCAACTAAATAATGATGACCGAACCGTTATTGGTGACCCTCAGCCAGATTTTATTTGGGGCTTCAATAACGATTTCCGCTGGAAAGGATTTGATCTAAACGTGTTTTTCCAGGCATCACAAGGAAATGAAATCTTCAACTATACCCTAATGGAACTGGACTTAATGGCCGGGCGCAACAATGCCACTACCGCAGCTTTAGACCGATGGACTCCTACCAATACAAATACCGATATTCCCAAGGCGAGTGGTGGACGAGCTAGAAGAGCATCGACTCGATGGATTCAAGATGGTAGTTTTATCCGACTTAAAAACCTGGCGTTAGGATATAATATACCTAAAGTAATTTTAGATCGCCTAAATATTCGCAAGTTACGAGTATACGTCAGTGCTCAGAATTTGCTAACATTTACTGATTACGAAGGCTATGATCCAGAAGTAAATTACCGATCTAGTGGCGCTACCAATAGCAACCGAAACCTTGGGCTAGATTATGCTAGCTATCCTAACGCCAAGTCGTACACTTTTGGAATTAATCTAGGGTTTTAATAGATCTCATTAGATAAAATTAGAATACAATGAAATATAGTATCAATAAATCATTCTTACTAGGCTTGTTAGTCACCTTTTTCAGTTGCACTGACTTGGCCGAAGAGCCGGTTGGGCTGCTAGCCCCCGAAGCTTTTTTCAATACTGCTTCTGATGTACAGACAGTTATTATGGGGACCTACGCCGATATCGCCTCAGAGCAATTTTACGGTCGTAAACTTGTGCTAAGCCTTCAACTGAGAAGCGATATGTGCGATATTGGCGACCGAAATACCCCTGCTAGAAGACAGCAAGTGAACGACTTTAATATGGATTCTAATAATGGAATGATCACTGCATTCTGGCCGAGAGCCTATCGAATCATTGGTACGGCCAATGCGGCTATTGCTGGAGCAGATATTGTTGGAACTGAAGACGAAGCTGTGATGGTGCTAAAAGCCGAGGCAACGTTTATTAGGGCATTCGTTTACTATCACCTGGTAAGAGTATTCGGTGATATTCCCTATATTGATTTTACCATCGCCAACCCTGATGACGTAAAAGATATTGCTAAAACGCCCGAAGCAGAGGTATACCAACGCATTATTGCTGATCTGGAATTTGCTAAGGCTAATCTAGTAGATGCTCATTCTAGTGGAGCACGGTCTCGAGCCACGGCAGGTACAGCTGCTTCTTATCTAGCTTCAGTACATTTAACGTTAGGTAACGATCAGCAGGCCTACGACGAGGCGAAGTTTGTCATTGATAATAAAGACCGGTTTGGCTATGGTCTAATGGAAGACTTCGCGGAATTATACGATGGCTTCAATGCCGATGGATTAGCTGAGCATATCTTCATGGTTGATTTCGCAGCTGGTTTAAACGGAACTAGTTCTCAGGGCACAGACTGGATGGGGCCTATCACTGGTATTCGAAGTGTATTTTTGCCCAATACTAATGCTGGCTGGAGTGTGAGTGTTCCTGCATTTACAGTGTTTGAAACCTGGGATGACCGCGATTATCGGAAGGAGGTTAGCTTTATCGATTCAGCTTTTGCTGATGCTGAATTGACCCAGCCAATTGGTTATGAGGAGTTTGCTCCAAACCACGGCTCGCCCCGCCCCCATATTGGGAAATACTTTAGGTTAGCTGGTAACCATCGGGGCGATTCAGGCCAGTCTGATAATAACTACTCAGCTTTTCGTTACGCTGAAATACTATTAATTGCGGCCGAAGCAGCAATTAATCTGGGAAGAAATGACGAAGCTGCTGGCTATATTAATCAGATACGGGCGCGAGCGAGAAACTGGAATGGAACTATGACTGATTTCCCCCCTGATGTAACCGTAGCCGAAGATCTTACTCAGGTAGTGAGAGAGGAAAGAAGATTAGAATTAGCTTTTGAATACAAGCGATGGTATGATATTAAACGTTGGCAGATTGGCTCGGAAGTATTTACTGGTGCGAACTCACTAGAACCACATGATAACTTTGATGCTAGTAGAGATTACTTCTTTCCTTTACCACAGGATGAACTAGATCGTAACGCTAACTTGCTACCACAAAACCCAGGTTACTAATCCAGCCACGAGCAATACGTAGCAAAAAAGGGGTAGAGCAATCCACCCCTTTTTTGTATCTTCCCAGAAAAATTTACTATACATGGATCAACCTAACTATACCCGCCGTAATTTTTTAGGATCACTTGCCCTAGCTGGAGGAGCCGTCAGTAGCGGCCTGATAAATCCTGCCAAAGCAGAAATACCAAAACCTGCTCACAGATCGCAAGAGGAGAAAATGACTATCCACGTTTTTTCCAAGCATTTACAATTCTTAGATTATCAGCATACCGCAGAAGTCTCGGCTGAAATTGGTTTTGATGGGGTTGATTTAGCCGTTCGCCCCAAAGGTCATGTGCTACCAGAAAATGTAGAAACGGATTTGCCAAAAGCAGTAGAGGCGATTAAGAACGCCGGGCTCGAGGCTAAAATTATGACTACTGCCGTTATTGACGCTAATGATAAGACGAATGAAACACTTCTTAAAACAGCGAGTGAGCAAGGGATTCGCTACTACCGTTGTAACTGGCTCAAGTATGGTAAAGAACCGAACGTAGCCCAAGCTATTCCTGATTTTCAGAAAAAGCTAGCTGCTTTAGCCCGATTGAACGAGCGTTACGGTATTTCGGCGGGGTATCAGAACCACGCTGGAGCGCAGTACGTAGGCTCTCCTGTTTGGGATATTGCCTACATGCTTCAGGAAATAAACCACCCAAACCTGGGAAGTCAGTACGATATTCGTCACGCTACGGTAGAAGGTGGATTGTCCTGGCCGCTGGGCTTACAGTTTATTCATCCGCACATTAATACACTGGTGATTAAAGACTTTCGGTGGGAGAAGGTGAACGGTAAATGGAAAGTATTTAATACGCCACTAGGTGAAGGTATGGTAGATTTTCCGGCATTCTTCCAGAAGGTAAAAGAGATGAATATCCGCGTACCTATTTCCGTACATTTTGAATACGAGATGCCTGAAAAGGATGAGTCACTTTCTGAGTCAGAAAAAGTAAAGCAGACAGTGGCGGTGATGAAAAAAGATGTGGATGCTTTACGAGGGTACTTGTCAGAAGCAGGACTTTAGAACAATTAGCAATGTACAGTGAACAATTAGCATTGAACAATGAAAACGTAACCTTCTGAGTAGGGAGGCGTGTTCTACATTGCACATTATTTTCTACCTAACCCCTTTTATTATGAAAAACGTATTCTTTGCTATCGCTTTTCTATGTTCAGTAAGTGCCTTTGGCCAAGGACAATTTCAGAATGAAACCACTAATTTTCTCACCGCTGCCTCTGGCAAGATCATGCAACTGGCTGAAGCCGTTCCGGAAGAGAAGTACGATTGGAGTCCGCAAGAAGGAGTCCGTTCGTTTTCAGGAGTACTTCACCACGTTGTTTCTGCTAACTACTTCTTTGCCACCAAAATGGGAGCTGAGTTGCCTGAAGGCGTAAACATGGAAACGCTAAAGGACGACCTTTCTACCAAAGCAGACTATGAGGCTGCCTTAGAACAATCATTTGCTTTAGTATCTGAAACGCTAAAGAATGCTGATGAAGCATCGTTATCTGAAAAAGTGGAATTTCCTTTTCCGGGAGAATATACCGGTATGTCAGCCGCGCTGATTGTCCTATCTCACGCTAACGAGCACCTTGGTCAGTTGATTGGTTACACCCGCATGAATGGTATCACTCCTCCTTGGAGCGAAGGACAAGCTAGTAATTAGAGAGAGTAGAGTTCTGAGTTTTAAGTTACTTAGAGGAAAAACTCTAAACTCAGAACTCTAAACTTTCAGAGCTACAAGCCTGATGCATCATCAAATATTTATCCTTTTATTTTCTTTATTTTCAGCCTCGAGCATCCGTTTAGAAACAGCGAAGTATGACAAAAAGCCAATAGCAATACTGACTGCCATAATTCCGAAGGGGAGCGGCGAGTCCAGATCAATACCAGGAAAGCTAAGAATGATAAAACCGATTCCAGCGAATAGAATAATCAACCCCCACTTGAGTGATTCCATCCGGCTATTTTGCTGCTTTCCTAAAATGGCTACTGACTCTCGGTCAACGTGACCCAACTGAATCATCTTTCGGCGCAACTGATAATCAGCAATTACTTTGATAATGCTAACTATGCCGAAGAATATTGTTCCAACAATGATAGCACCAACTAATCCGTCATTCATAGTATTTTTCGATTAATAGTGAAATGATTTTTGTTTCATCAGACAATAGCTTTTTCAGAAGGTTGCAGTAAGTTTCAATAATTTTCTTGCAACCTTTTATATTGATGACTGTCTAATGAGCCAATGACAGATGATGCTACTCTGGTTTCGCTAGTTAAGAAAGGTAACGCGGTTGCCTTCCGGCAGTTGGTACAGCTGCATGAGCGACTAGTCTTCCATATGGTGCATCGCATTGTAAACCAGCCCGAAGACTGCGAAGATATTTGCCAAGAAGTATTTATGCGGGTATTTCAGAAAATTCATCTCTTCAATTTTCAGTCAAAACTATCCACCTGGATTGCTACCATTGCGTATCGTACCGCTATCAACTACGTACGAAAAGAAGATAAGCATCAGACTGACGGATTAGATAAGGCAGCTGCATTACCGAATCAGGAACAGTCAGCACTGGAGCAATTAGAGAAAAAAGCGACTTATTCGTTTATTCATGAACAAGTTGCGCTGCTTCCAGTCCATTATCGCACGGTACTAACGCTCTACCATTTAGAAGAAATGAGCTTACAAGAAATACAGAAGGTTACCGATATGCCGTTAGGAACCGTGAAAAACTACCTGTTTCGGGCGCGGAAATTGCTGAAGGAAAAGTTAGAACTCCAATTTCAACCAGAGAGGTTATGAAGGACTTAGAAAAAGAAAAGTTGTGGCAAAAAATGCTGGATGAAGGTAAATCATTACCAAATGATGGAAATGAGCCAGGTATTCGAGCGTATCAATTATTATACGAAGCTTTGAAAAATGAGCCGGATATTACTATTCCCGAAGGCTTTGCCGGAAAAGTGGCTCAACGAGCTATGACCCAGTATTCCCGACGAGACAATTCTATTTGGTTATTAAGCTTCATTTTAATTGCGATTGCGATTCTTGGATGCGGGTTCGCAATGTTCTCGCTTTATCCTAATTTCTTCCAGCTTCTGCGTAGCCAGATCAACATCTTAGGGTTTGCTGGCTTAATGTTCATTATTATTCAGGCTGCTGACTATTGGCTAATTCAACGAAAAAAAATTTTCAACTGAAATGATATCGAATTAGCTCCTTAGGGGAAGAGATTTGAAAGCGAGAAACAATGTTTTTCAAAATCACTACACTCAGAGAAAAGAGACTACCTTAACATAGTAGATTATGTAATATTTATTGGTTCTTTTTTAGTAGCGCAAAAAGTAGAACTTCCAGATTGGATAATCACTATGTTAGTAGAAATCTACTAGACCACCAAAGACAGAAAACATGATAATGTAATAAATGAGCAACTGTACAGCTTCATGGATTTCACTCCAGACTATGCTCATCCTTTAATCCATTCTTTAGCTTCCTCTAATGAACCAAAATACTTCATATTAATAGGAGAACCTTCTGCTTCCTTATTTGCTTTTTCCATACCAAATTTTCCAAAAGCATCCTTCGGTACAACAAAGGCTACTTTCTTCAAACCACTTTCAATGGCCTTTGGAAACCACTCTTGCTGGATGAACTCTTGTTTTTCTTTCCCCATTACTCCTAAGTCAGTGGTGTCAGCAATTAATTTGTCGCACTGATGCTCTACAAGCTTTTCTAGAGCAGAGCTACATAGGGTAATGAAATCGGAGGTTGATATTTTATTAGGAAACGCGTTAGTAATAACTTTTAACTCAGGATCAAATTTAGCTTCTAAAGCTTCGCTCTTCAGTTGGGAATCTTGCATAACCTTCTCTTTTAGATTTGTCAATATTAGCTCTTCTAAATTTAGTACTGCTGTAACGCTAGAGAAAGTTAAAACAAGCGCTGATCTAACGCATGTAATATTAGTAAGTAGAAGAAAAGGATATCTAAATTATAGTCTTGTAGTCAACAAGTAGGCCTAAGGTCTAGTTACATCCAGCATCTTGCAAGCTTCGTCAGATAATCGTTGGTAAGTCTCGGGACGGATATAACGTTGCTGATTTACTTGCTGAGGTTGCTCGCGCTGGCAAAAGTAGCTATGGATAGACCGACGGGGAGCATCAGTATGGTTATCGGTTCCTCCGTGCCAAGTGTGAGAATTAAAAATTACGACGGTTCCAGCAGGGGCTTCTATAATCTTTTGGTCAGGGTGGATAGCCCAGGGGTCATCAAGTTCCTCTTGAGGCAAAATTCCCGAAAGGTGGGTTCCTGGTACTAAACGAGTTGCGCCATTTTCCTTGGTAAAATCATCCAACAGCCAAATGGTATTGCACACTTTATAATCGCCAGGTTCCACTACCTCATGCCAGTCGGCGTGTAATTTCTGGTTTCCTTTGCTGGGAATCGCCGCCCGGTAATTCAATGAAGATAGCTTGAAATCAGAACCAAGCACATGGGCTACTCCAGCCAACACCCGTGGGTGGGTATAAAAAATATCAAACACCTCGCCTTTATTCACTAAATCTGCCAGTCGATCAGCTCCCTCTTCTTTGGGGTGGCGGATGTAAGGAGAATCTAAGAGTTCTGAACCGGAAGCTTCTCCTTCTTCATCCATTAACGAATGAATCCGCTGGCGAATTACGGTAAGTTGCTCATCGTCCAGAATTTTCCCTAGTGAAACGTAGCCATTTTTGTCTAAAAACTCTTTTTCATCCGAAGTAAGTTCGTCTAAATTGGTAGTTAGGTGGTTAGTCATAGTTTTCATAAAAATAATCTACGAAAATAAGCTGATAATCGAAAACTCATTTCACCTATAACTATTCATCACTATTTACCCGGGCTAAGGCTTGTTGCCATAAGGAGTTAAGTGATTCTTTAGGGTAGGAGCAGAGGTATACTGTAGTTCCGTACTCCCGGGCGTGAGGATCACTAACGCTTCCAATGATTTTGATTTGGCTAAAGGCACTCTCAACGTCGCTACCGAGTTCATCATTAATATAAATCAGGTGCTGAACATCAGGAGGAATAGAGTCGGGTACCCAGTAATAGAAACTATCATTAAAGCTAACGGGGTAGGGTAGATCCCATTGCTGCCCGATGATGCTAACCGCTCCCGCCTGTCCGTAATTTTCACCGTAGATAATCCCACTTTGACCCTCAGGAATAGCGTGGTAAGCCTGACGAGCCAAAGAAGCAATAGATTCCCAGCCCAACATGTCGGCGTAATCTTGTGGTAGAGAGTGAATGGTTCCATCCTCAAAACGCCGCCCCAGATCGAGTCCGTAATCTTTTTCCATGCGCTCAAAGTAGCTAACTAACCCTTCTGGTTCGTAGATGGGTAATCCAATAGGCAATATTGGAATAGTTAGAATAACTAGGAGGGTGGGTATTGCCCAACGAAAGTATTTTTGCCGAATAATATGTTCGTAGAAAACCGCTCCTGCAGCCACCAGTACCGGAAAAACTCCAATAGTATAGTAGCCTTTTCCCCGAAGCAATAATAAAGCAATTATCACAAGTAGAGCCGTCATACCTAAAACTCGATATTTTCTAGCTTGAGGAAAAATTAAAAGATAGATCAGTCCCGGTATAGTGAGTAGCGTAGCGGCGAAGGGTATTAGTAATTGGTCTCCTAGAAAATTGACATAAGAGACATTGACTAACTGAGTTTGATTCAGTTCCTGCAAATGATTTACTATAGGTAGTCCTTGAGTGAACTGCCAGATCAAATTAGGTAGAAAAATAAGTAGGGCTACCGCCAGCCCCCAATACATTTCTTTTTTCTGAAAGGCAGTGCGGTGCTTTGACACTACCAGTGAAAAAAGTAGTGCTAGAATTAGCAGCCCGATGAGGTACTTATTCAGCATAGCCAAACCGGAAATCGCTCCTAGAATTAGCAGGTTTTTTTCATTTTCGGTATTCAGATAGCGGATTGTAAAGTAGAAAAGTAGCGTCCAGAAGGTGATATCCAGAAACACTGGCTGGTAGAGAAAATAAGTTCGTAAGGAGAAAGGAGTACATATCAGAGCAATGGCTGCTAGAATACGGGCGTAAGATTTACCACCTAGTTCCTGAGTCATCTTGCCAACTAGTAGTACCATAAATCCACCTGCCAAGGCTGGAATAAGACGAGCAGCAAAAACTGAGTACCCAAGTAAACCAGAAATTGTCGCCGATAGCCAACCGATTAAAGGAGGTACACTGGCGTAGCCAAATGCTGGATGCTGACCTAATGAGAAATATAGCAACTCATCGCGGTGGTAGCCCAGATTATCATAGAAGAGTAGGTGAATAGCTACATTCAGTACAGCAAGGAGAAGCAGCCAGTGTCCGGTACTTAAAGAACGCATACATAAAAGTTTTTCTAATATAAGCGATTTTTCAAGGCAAATATCAGGAATAAAATAGCTTTAGAACTCTCCGAAATATAGTTCGGGTTTCCTTCCCTTTCAGTAGATAGAGACTAAAAAAATTTAATGTTAGCAGTGCTACCCGTTTTGATCTGAAATTCTTTAGCTTCGGTATACTTGCTGCCGAATGCCTCTTCAGCCCGGAATACCAGTTTATACTTTCCTGGCTGAATGGCAGTGGTCACACGGACTTTCTGGGAGTCAAAATCCATGATCCAGCGCTGACGGCCTTGATCGTTAAGTTGGTAAAGACTACCGATGCCTTGTTTCACAAAATTGATATTTAGCAGTCCTGGGCCAGGTAACGATAGCTCGGTAGTTTCACTTTGCTTAATAGAAACATTGCGAAAGTAGGTTTTAGGTAGAGTCAGTACTTCTAAATCGTAGTTGCCGACCAAATACTTTTCAGGTTGGGCGAATGGCTGAACGTTAATAATATTGGGCTTACCCGCCCGGCGAACTAATACACTCACCCCATTTTCATACTCTGAGTGGCCAGGCTGCTTTAGGGCTAGTGTTCCCTGGGGGGCTTGAATAGAGAGGACGTTATGGGTACCGCCTTCAAAGGTGACATTTCGTCGGGTTACCGGAGGAATGGTGTTTACTACCACATCGTAGGATAGTACTGCATCTACAATTACCGAGTCGGGTCGTCCGCGAGCATCACGGAAGTGGACAAAATCGTAGAGGGCGGCTTTGGTGAAGTTATTGACAAAAGTAACGTTCACATTGGTTTCAGTGGGTTGTTTATCCTGATCGAGCAGTTCTACGCTCACTGTGGTAGTTTCTAATGATTGCTTCAGAATTTTATTGAGCACCTGTCGAAACTCCTGCTGGTTCTTAGCGTCAAAGTACTGACCCACGCAGGAAAATTCCTTCTCAAAATTCTCCTTCACTCCCAATCCAATAACAAAAGGCTTCAGAAAGATTTGTCGCTCTTGCAATGCCATTGATACCGTGCAAGGATCGCCCCCGCAAGACTCTATTCCATCAGTTAAAATGATTACTACGTTGCGGTAGTCAGGATCGAGCGGGAAGTCGCGGGCAGCTTGTTCTAGGGAGTAGGCAATGGGAGTGACTCCAGCCGGCTGAATCTGCCGAAGTTTACCAATAATCTGGTTGTGATTGCCTTGGGCAAAACCCACTTCTAGTTTAGTGTCCTCACAGTTCTGGTACCGACGATGAAACTGATGACCGTATACCCGTAAAGCCAATTCTAGATTATCATCTACTCGCAGGGAATCTACCAGATCAACTAGCATATTCTTGGCCACATCCATCCGTAGGCTATTGCCCCACTCGGCAAACATACTACCCGAAGCATCTAGCAAAAACAGCATCCGGGTTTTTTCCGGTGGGCGTTGTACTTGTATCTGGGCATTGGCTTTGAGGGAGAGCTGCCAAAAGTAAACAATGCTTAGAAGCAAAATGAAGCTAACTCGTTTTGCTAGTAAGATAAAATCCCTCTTACCCCCTTTAAAAAAGGGGGAATTAAATACACTATGTCGAGGCTGGAGAGATAAAAAGATTGCTTTCAGGTTTGATAAAGAATCTCTGCGAAACCAAAAAAACGAGGTGTTTATCTCCCCCTTTTTCAAAGGGGGATTAAGGGGGGGGGCTTCGTCTCGTTGTCTAAGCAAGAATTTGGGCGGTGTGGTCTTTGGTTTTAACCTTTTTGATAATATTCGCGATTTTTCCCTCTTCATCAATAACAAAGGTAGTACGAACGGTTCCCATATACTTACGACCGTACATAGATTTTTCTTGCCATACGCCATACTTTTCGTTCACTGCTTTATCCTCATCAGCAATTAGCGTAAACGGCAATTCTTGCTTCTCAATAAACTTCTGATGAGATTTTACCCCGTCAGGGCTGACCCCAATCACCTCGTAGCCCGCCTGCTGAAGTTCAGTATAATTATCCCGTAAGTTGCAAGCCTGTGCCGTACAACCCGGAGTATTATCCTTCGGATAAAAATATAAAATCACCTTCTTTCCCTTGAAATCGGATAATTTAATTGTTTCACCATTTTGGTTTAGGGCTTCAAAATCAGGAGCGGTATCGCCAACTTGTAGTTCCATTTCTATATTTCGTTTCAGTTAGGTCTTGTCGCGAAGATACGAGGGTAGATGAAAATCTCAGTAGAAAAAACTGGAAAACTTGCACTATGTTTAGTAGCAGTTATAAACGCGGTCTTTTTCTTTTTGAGATATAGATAATCCCAAAGTAGGCTGTAAAATGTTGGGCGGGCTAATTAACTTTTATCAGCAAGCAAAAAGGACGGAGAGATGACTAAAGAAGTGGATAACTTTTTATTATTTGTGAAACTATTTTTACTACGCTAAAAATCAATACGAAATGAATTATAGAACACTTGGAAAAACAGGGTTAGAAGTTTCAGCAATAAGCTTGGGGACTTGGCAAGTTGGCGGGAAATGGGGAAGCGGGTTTGACGATAAAAACGCGGAACGCATTCTTAATGAAGCAGTGGATGCCGGAATAAATTTTATTGATACGGCTGACGTTTACGAAAATAGAAAAAGTGAACGGGCGGTAGGCGAACTCATCCGGTCTCGGCAGGAGCAGATTTATATCGCAACCAAATGCGGAAGATTCATAAATCCACATATTAATGAAGGCTACCAGCCGAAAGTCCTGCGGGAGTATGTTGAGCAAAGTTTATCTAACACAAAATTAGATCGTTTAGATTTGATTCAATTACATTGTCCGCCTACCGAAGTTTACTATCGACAGGAGATTTTCGAGGAGTTTGAAAAGCTTAGAGATGAGGGTAAGATAGCGAATTTAGGCGTAAGTGTTGAGAAAGTTGAGGAAGCCTTAAAAGCCATCGAATATCCCAACGTGAACACAGTGCAGATTATCTTCAACATGTTTAGGCATCGGCCTACTGAGTTGTTTTTTCAGGAAGCCAAAAAGCGAAATGTGGGAATTATTGCTAGAGTACCACTAGCTAGCGGCTTGTTAACCGGAAAGTTTGACGCAACATCCACATTTTCAAGTGACGATCATCGCCAATTCAACCGCAAGGGAGAAGCTTTTGATCAGGGCGAGACTTTCTCAGGGATAGATTATAATCTCGGTCTGGAAGCGGTAGAAAAGTTGAAGGCAATATTTCCAGAAGAATTTGATTTAGTACATATCGCACTGAAATGGATTTTGATGTTTGAAGAAGTGAGCTGCGTTATACCAGGAGTATCTAAAATAGAGCAGTTATACTCTAACCTAGAGGCGTTGAATATCCGGGATCTTTCTGAAGAAGAAATGAAAGCGGTAGAAGACATCTATCATGAAATGATCCGCCCCTCGGTTCACCATCGCTGGTAGTAAGTAAGCTCTCTGAGGTAGATACTGAATACGTTTCTTTTCCTATTGAATCGCGAATTTCTGTTCAACTAAATATCTTTTTTATACTATTATTTGGCAGTAAACTAATTTTTTAGTTCGGTTAGTAGGAATACTCAAACTAAATTCTTAGTTTCGAACTAAATATTTAGTTTGGGCATAATTCATCAGACTTAGTAATGAAAGAATTAACGAAAGCCGAAGAAGAAATCATGCAGGTTTTATGGAAGCTAGAATCAGCTTTTGTGAAAGATATCATCGCGGAATTTCCGGAGCCCAAACCCGCGTACAACACCGTTTCTACCATCGTCCGAATCTTACAGAAAAAAGGGTTTGTCGGGCACGAATCACACGGCCAGTCTCACAAATATCATCCCTTAATTACTAAAGAAGCGTACACCAAGTCCTTCATGAAGGGATTTGTGAAGAAGTACTTCAGCGGCTCGTATCGGCAAATGGTCTCATTTTTCACCAAGGAAGATAACCTCAGTCTTAGTGAACTGGAAGAACTGATCCAGGAACTTAAATCCAAGGATTCATGAGCAATTACCTACTTGAGCTTGCCGCAATTCATATTGTACTCGTACTAGGATATTGGTTCTTTCTAAGAAAGGAGCGACAGTATGCTACTATGCGATTTTACCTCCTGGGTGCTACACTTCTAGCACTTACTATCCCGCTGCTCAAGCTACCCAAGTTATTCGGTAGTCAAGAACCAATTTATACGGTACCTACGGAAGGTATTACATTAGAAGCTCTAACGGTCACACCTACAACTAATGAATCAATCTGGAGCACTAATCTATTGGTTGGCGTATATGCGGTTATTAGCCTATTCCTTTTACTCAAATTCTTAGGTAGTATCATTCACATCATATACCTAGAGCGCCAAAGTAGCTACGAGAGATTTGGTAACTTCTTCATCCGTAAAGTTCAGAATATTGAAGGTAGCTTCACCTTTTTTAATTGGATATTTTTAAGCCATGAGATTGACAAAAACCAGCAAGATTACGAGGTGATCCTGAAGCACGAACAAGCTCATGCTTCTTTGGGACATACTTATGATATACTGTTCTTCGAACTATTTAAAATCTGTTTTTGGTGGCTCCCTACGGCGTGGCTTATTACGAAAGAAATTAAAAAAATACACGAATATCAGGCTGATGCGTACGCACTCAAGTCGTGCAGTATCGGCCACTATTCGTCTATACTGATCAGTTCCACTTTAAAGTCAAATGGAATAAGCTTGGCCAGCTCGTTTCACGATGGTTTAATTCAAAAACGATTAAAAGCAATGAAAAATCAAGCAAAAAATATAAGCTCCTGGAAGCTAGGGACTTTATCAGCACTAAGTGCCTTACTCTTCGTTGTGTTTGCCTGTAGCGAAGAGCTGGATCGGGAGATAAAGGATATGGGTAGCCAGAGCAATGCAATTACCTTTGACCAGCTACCGTCTGAAATGCAATCAAGTTTAGTTCAGGTTAAGGATGATTTATCGTTTATGAAAGTAGATGTGCCAGAGGATGATGATTTATCTAAAGTAGATGAATTACAAGATCTTGATCCTGAACTTATTCATTCGGTAAATGTGGATAAAACTAATAGAGCTATTTACGTTGCTCTTAAAAAAGATGGAGCTAACTTCGACTATCTCTCTGAAAAGTCTAAAACAGAAGGAGACATATTTATGGTTGTAGAAGAGCAACCTGAATATGAAGGAGGAATGAATGCTTATTATCGGTACATAGCTAGCGAAATGAATTACCCGGCACAAGCTTGGCAGAAAGGGGTTGAAGGAAAAGTCTTTGTCCAGTTTGTGGTAGAGAAAGACGGAGCATTATCTGATGTTCAGGTAATCAAGGGAATAGGTGAGGGCTGTGACGAAGAGGCGGCCAGGGTGATAGCTCAATCTCCTAAGTGGAATCCGGGAAAACAACGAGGAAAGCCAGTACGAGTACGAATGGTAATGCCCATTACTTTTCAGGTGAATGAAGACAGTTTTGGTAAACAGTCAGTGATTGCGCCAGAAAAAGTAGAGGTAGTAAATAATAAATTTACTGTAGATGCCGACTACACTAATGGTAAATGGTCGGGTACAATCTATGCCGAAGATGGCAAGGGCTTTCCTGGAGCGAACATCTTGGTGGCCGGAACTACTACTGGAACCGTATCCGATCTGGATGGTAATTTCAGCTTGAATGCTAATGAGTCTAGTTACCTTGTCGTCAGTGCTGTTGGGTACGAAACGGTAAGAATTGAAGGCGAATAAAAAAATAATTAGAGAGCACAAGCTACTCCTTAAGGTTGAAAGTGGTTTGTGTTCTCTATCTTACAAAGCAGCTTCATATGTTTAAAAGTAAAGCTATGTAAGCAAGCCTATCGCTCAATCATCACCAGTGTTTCTTCACTAACTAGATCGTATAGCTCCACCACATCAGCATTCTTCATCCGGATACAGCCATGGGAGGCGGGTTTTCCGATCAAGCCTTCTTCGGGTGTACCGTGGATGTAGATGTAGCGAGAGAAAGAATCTACTCCTGAGCCTTTATTTTTACCGGGTTCCAGTCCGGTAAGCCTTAGTATACGAGTAGTTACATCATCATCTTCCAAATCTGTATCGTCCGTATAGATTTTAGCTACTCGCCCCGTATTGATCCGGCTTCTGAATATCGTCCCGAGTGGGGCACCATCCCCGAATTTACTAATCACTTTATGTGTACCGAGTGGGGTTTTATTACTGCCTGCTTCGCTACCAATACCGTATACCGACGTAGAAACTGAGTATTGTTTTAGTGTCTGGTCGTCTTCTATCAAATAAAGCTTTTGTTCGGTTACCGATACTTTAATGAATTTATTTGGCTGTTCTTGGCTATAAGCGGATAAAGAACAAATAAGCAACCCACTGATTATTATAAATACTTTCATCAGAACCTTCTATCTTTGGATGTGAGACTTTTGTAAGAACATCATTAATGATGTTCTTACGGTAATATCTCTACTTCAAAAACTATACAAATCTATGAATACTAATCCGATTATTATCTTCGGAGCCAATGGTTTAGGAAAAGCTGCTTTAGAAATTTTTCAGTCTAACGATGTAGTAGTTTATTCTTTTCTGGATGATGATGAAAAGTTACATAATACTGAAATTAATGAAGTCACCGTCATGGGACGCACCGACGATCATGGTTTTCTCAAACTTATTGGAAAGAAATGCGACGCTTTTGTAGCAGCCGACGAACGAGAGGTAAGGAAAAATTACTTCACTATGCTGAACGAACGCCGGAAAGTAATGCCAACCAATGCTATTCACGCTCGGGCTACTATCTCTAGTAATGCCTATTTTTCTTACGGTATTTTTGCTAATGCGGGGGCAGTAGTCGGCAGCTTTGCTAAGGTAGGGCAAGGCTGTATTTTGCAGAGTAACTCCCTAGTAGACTATGAAGCAACCGTTGGTGATTTCGTGCACGTAGGAGCCGGAAGTATTGTACATGCGGGAGCCACCGTAGAAGATGATGTTTTTATCGGAGCTGGGGTAACTATCGCTGGACCACTCACCGTTGGAAAAGGAGCCCGAATCGGCGCCGGATCAGTAGTGGTAGAACCCGTGAAAGCAGGAGCAACCGTATTTGGAAATCCAGCAAAGCCAATGTAACCCGCGATGCCAATCAGCGAAACTGACCTGATTTATCGCGAAGATGGTTCTATTTACCATCTGGGACTTCATTCTGAACAGATACCAGATTTAATATTTACCGTCGGTGATCCTGAGCGAGTTCCAATGGTTAGCCAGTACTTTGATGCGGTAGAAACGAAGGTTACTCATCGGGAATTTGTCTCGCATATCGGTCGGGTAGGAAACCGTCCAGTAATGGTAATTAGTAGTGGGATGGGCACCGACAACGTAGAAATACTAATGATCGAGCTAGATGCATTAGTCAATATTGATCGGGAAACTCGCCAACCCAAAGAAAATTTGCGTTTGTTGGCTATCATTCGTTTGGGAACCTCCGGAGCATTACAACCCGATATTCCGCTAGATAATATTTTGATAAGTCAGGCCGCTTTTGGTCTCGATACACTGATGCAGTTCTATTCCTACAAAATGCACTCGTCTTTGCAGAAGGTTGCGGAACGACTAAAGTCTGACCTTGATTTGAAATTCACTCCTTACGCTGCCGAAGCTAACTCCAAGTTGGTAGCCTTGTTTCAGTCCCAATTTCAGGTAGGTAATACCGTGACTTGCCCAGGATTCTACGCTCCTCAGGGGCGGCAACTAAGGTTAGCTAGCCGACAAAACCATCTTTTAGAAAAACTGATTCAGTTTCGTTCTTCAGAAGTATCGCTTGCCAACTTGGAGATGGAAACCGCGGGTTATTATGCGTTGGGGAAGCTTTTGGGGCACCAAATGTTGAGTGTAAACGCTATTCTTGCCCATCGTTCTACTGGTAAATTTTCAGCTAATCCTCAGAAGACCGTTGGTTTAATGATTGAGCAAGTACTGGCAAAGGTGAGTGAGTTATGAAGGGGTAAGAAAAAATACATCCATTTTGATTCGTTTTCGTACAAGCATACAGATTACAGAAATTTAATGTTTAAACAATAATTAAAATGAGTAAACCATTAGAGATTACCGATAGCAATTTCAGTGAAGTAATTAATTCCGATAAGCCAGTTTTGGTAGACTTTTGGGCTGAGTGGTGTGGGCCGTGTAAAATGATTGCCCCAGTGGTAGATGAGTTGGCAAGTGATTACGATGGCAAAGCCGTAGTAGGAAAAGTAGATGTTGACACCAATCCTGAAGTAGCGGGTAAATTCGGTATCCGTAGTATTCCTACTTTGCTAGTATTTAAAAATGGTGAAGTAGTTGATAAACAGATCGGCGCAGTAAACAAAAGTATCTTATCTCAAAAGCTAGATGCTCAGTTAGTATAAGCGAGTTCTTACGGAGTTTTAGGCTAGACTTAATTCAAACTTCTGAATTATGACCCTAATCTTTTGAAAAGTTCGTAACAAAACGTATCATTGCATAAAGAAACTTTAATCAATGTTGTACCTAATGTCTAACACCAACGAGAAGCTAATGGCTGCCCAGCGCTGTGCGTGTTGGTTTTGGTGTTGTCAGATGCAATCCTTCTACGGAAAGCACTTAGGTATGCCATTAAGTTGACGGTTTATTAGCCGAAATATATTTAAAACATCTCTGAAGCCTTTCCAATCCGTTGGAAAGGCTTTTTTATTACCCAATCTTCAAATCATGCAGAGTTTTAGAACCGAAATTGAGAACCCCGTCGTAGAGCGCGACATTATTGATCTGGAGCGGAAAATTCGGCAGTTCCAGGAAGGAAAGATAGATGATGATCGTTTTCGTAGCCTTCGCTTGGCGCGAGGTGTATACGGTCAACGTCAGCCCGGCGTGCAAATGGTGCGGATCAAACTACCGTTTGGCCGGATTACTCCTAAGCAGTTGCTAAGAATAGCCGATGTTTCGGATGAATACGCTAGTGGTAACTTACATCTTACTACTCGTCAGGACATTCAAATTCACTACGTAAGTCTGGATCGTACTCCCGAACTTTGGGCTGAACTGGAGAAAGATAAGATTACCCTGCGGGAAGCCTGCGGTAATACTGTTCGTAATATCACCGCTTCGGCTAAAGCTGGAATTGATCCGGAAGAACCCTTCGACGTGTCGCCTTACGCTGAGGAGATGTTTATGTACTTTTTACGAAACCCGGTTTGCCAGGAGATGGGGCGTAAGTTCAAAATTGCCTTTTCTTCCAGCGAAAAGGATTCAGCTTTCACCTTCATCCACGATATTGGAGCCATCCCGAAGGTACGAACAGTAGACGGAAAAGAAGAGCGAGGGTTTAAAGTTCTATTAGGCGGGGGATTGGGTGCTCAGCCCCATTTAGCGCAAGTAGCTTACGAGTTTTTACCCGAAGATCAGCTTATTCCGTTTACTGAAGCAGTGCTGCGCGTATTTGATCGTCACGGCGAACGCAACAAACGTGGCAAAGCCCGAATGAAGTTCTTGCTACAATCTCTCGGTCTGGAAGAACTGATGAAGCTGGTGAAAGAAGAGTGGACGGCACTAAAAATCAAAAGCTATCCAGTAGTTACTGCTCAAATACCTGATTATCAACTTCCGGAAGATTTAAATCTGTCTGAAGCTAAAATTATTGATGAAGCGGCGTATGCTGTGTGGAAAGCCACTAATGTATTTGAACAAAAGCAAGCTGGGTTTTTCGGGGTATTTATTAAAGTACCATTGGGTGACATTAGCACATCTACTGCGCGTAAGCTAGCAACTATTATTGATTGGCTGGCTTCCGACGATATCCGAATTACCATTAATCAGGGGCTATTGCTTCGCTACGTGCGTCCCGAAGCATTATCCGCCTTGTATACTTCGTTAAAAGGTCTGGGCTTAGCTGATCCAGGTTTTGATAGTGTGGCTGATATTACCGCTTGTCCGGGTACAGATACTTGTAATCTGGGAATCTCTAACAGTACCGGAGTTTCTTCGGCACTAGAAAAGGTCATTTTTGAAGAATACCCTGATTTAGTAAAGAATCAAGATATCAAGATAAAAATTAGTGGTTGTCCTAATTCTTGCGGGCAACATGGTATTGCCAGTATCGGATTCCACGGAAGCTCACTGAAAGACAAGCAAAAGCGAGTGGTTCCGGCACTTCAAGTACTTTTAGGCGGGGGAGTAGATGGCAACGGACAAGGGCGAGTCGCTGAAAAGCTGTTGAAGACACCGAGTAAACGTGCTCCTCAAATACTGAGGACACTATTAGACGATTACGATGAAAATCAACTCGAGGGCGAGTACTACGCAGACTATTACCAACGGCAGGGCAAAATGTACTTTTACCATTTACTCAAGCCTCTCACTGAGTTAGACGAAGTAGCTACCGATGAATACTTTGATTGGGGACACGCTCAAGAAGATTTCAAAGTAGAAGCTGGAGTAGGAGAATGTGCTGGAGTCATTATTGACTTAGTAGCCACTCTATTCTACGAAGCGGAAGAAAAATTAGGTTGGGCCAAGGAGAACTATCAGGAACAACATTACGCTGATGCTATCTACCACGCTTACAATACCTTTGTAGTGGGAGCCAAAGCAATGTTGCTGTCTAACGATGTAAAAACTAACACCCAAATGAGCATCATTCGTTTGTTTGATGAACACTTTGGTCAACACGAACTACTTGGGCTAACTGATTCCTTTGAGGACACCGTACTACAATTGAATAAAGTAGAGCCTAGTGCTGATTTTGCAAAAGCGTACTTGCAACAAGCTCAAGACTTTTTAGAAAAGGTTCAGCAGGTGCGTCAAGAGCAACTTACGGTTTCGGGGTCATGAGTAAAGTGTTATTAACCGCTACGATGAATAAAATACCTCGACTCACGCTAGTAGGTGCCGGGCCGGGTGATCCGGAACTAATCACGCTCAAGGGAATGCGGACTTTGCAAGAAGCTGATATCGTACTATACGATGCTTTGGCGAATGAAGAACTACTAAAGCATGCTCGACCGGACGTTCCTAGGATTTACGTGGGAAAACGGGGAGGTGGTAAGTATAAATCTCAGGAGGAAATTAATGAGCTAATTGTTCACTGTGCTAGACACTATGGTCACGTGGTGCGGTTGAAGGGGGGAGATCCCTACATTTTTGGGCGAGGGCATGAGGAGCAAACTTACGCCGAATCCTATGACATAGCCGTTTCGATAGTGCCGGGTATTAGTTCAGTGTATTCAGTTCCAGCTTTACAATCCATTCCGCTCACTCGTCGGGGGATAAGTGAGAGCTTCTGGGTAATTACTGGAACAACCCGCCACGGTTCATTATCGAAGGATGTTGCATTGGCAGCTCAGTCAACCGCTACAGTGGTCATTTTGATGGGAATGCGCCAACTGAGTAAAATTCAGGCAGTATTTGAAAACTACGGACAGTTTGATACTCCGGTAGCTATCATCCAAAATGGCTCTCTACCTGAAGAAAAGATAGGAATAGCCACCGTTAGCACAATGACCGAAATGGTAATCGAAGAGCGTTTGGGTGCTCCAGCCATAATTGTAATTGGGGAAGTGGTGCGAGAGCATAAAGTCCCTGCCTGGCTCAAAAAAGCCGTACAATATGCCTAAATTTTTGTTTCAGAGTTTAATAATCTATTACGTAAGCCAATTTTTGAATAGATAATTAGTGAAAAACTATAATTGTTTATATAAAATATAATATTTATTTAATAAAGTTGGTTTTTCTGCCTAATATTCTTTGGAAGAACTAAGCTCTACTACATTATATCGAAGTAGAATAAGTACGTTTTACCAATAAAATTTGCTGACTTTCTTACAAGCAACACAGTTTTCTTACTCCATTAATGAATAGTGCTTTCATCTAGAATTGTCTGAATAGCATTCCTTGAGTGATCTTTGCCGCAGGTAGGTGTCTAAAAATTACTTCAAAGAATGCAACAATTAGAAAATGAAACTACTGCTAATTCTTTAATATCTTCTCTAGACTTTAGTATTGATGCCCTTTGGGTATTAATTGCGGCCGCTTTAGTGTTTTTAATGCAAGCCGGTTTTAAGAGTCTGGAAGTGGGTATGGTTCGTCGGCATCAAGTGGCCGCCGTAGCTATGAAAAATATGGTAGACTGGACGGTAGGCTCAATCATATTCTTTATAGTAGGATTTGGTCTCATGTTCGGACACTCGCTAGAGGGTTTTCTTGGAACTGATTTATTTCTTCCTTCAAATTGGAATGCTGAAGGCAGTCATCCGCTAGGGCCAGTCTTCTTTATGTTTCAGTTAGCTTTTGTCGGTACTGCTATCACTATCGTGTCGGGTTCAATGTCGGAACGAACGGGCTTTATTCCTTATTTAACGGCCTCGGTGATTATTGCTCTGGTGATCTATCCAGTATTTGGTCATTGGGTGTGGGGAAACCTGTTTTTTGAGGATAATGCTGCCTGGCTAGCTGATTTAGGCTTTATTGATTTTGCAGGTGCTACTGTAGTTCATTCAGTAGGAGCTTGGGTTTCTCTAGCTGGATTAAAGCTACTGGGCCCTCGATTAGGGCGTTACGATCATGCTGGAAATCTTCGGGAATTTGAGCCTAATAGCATTCCAATGGCCGTCATGGGGGTATTTATCTTATGGTTTGGCTGGTGGGGCTTTAATGGAGGTAGTACCTTGGCATTTGGTACTGATGTGGGAGTAATCATATTGAATACAAACTTGGCGGGAGCTGCCGCAGCGCTGGTAGCTTACTTACACTCATTTGTTTTTCAAAACAAAGCTAATATCTACGAAAAGATGCTGGGTGGAGCTTTAGGAGGGTTGGTTGCCATCACGGCTTCTCCTCATATACAAACTCCACTTACATCGCTAGCTATTGGGGCTATCGCAGGAGTTATCCATAATCTGAGCTTTGACATGCTCACCAAGAAGTGGAAGATTGATGACGCCGTAGGAGCAATTCCAGTTCATGGCTTTTGTGGGATATTCGGAACGTTAGCGGTAGCGCTATTTGCCCCGGCTGAAACACTACCGAACGGTCGTCTTACTCAATTTGGAGTACAGTTAATAGGAGTGGTTACTTGTTTTATTTGGGCAGGAGGTATTGGCTACGCTATGTTTTATCTGCTAAAGAAAACCGTTGGGCTGCGGGTTTCACCCGATGAAGAACGGAAAGGAATTATGCTATACCATGTAAAGGAAGAAGAATCTGAGAGCGATCCTTCGGACGAGGAGCTTCTGGAGCTGATGAAAGAAATGAACTAATCAATTAACCCATGAACATAAGCAATAACGATACGAATATCGCTCAGGTAGCTATCAAAAACTCAGAAACGGATTATCAGATTATTACTTTGCATGAGTTTCTGAAAAAAGGATCTTCCGAGCGTACATCTTTGGTGCTGGGTAAGAAAGCCGAGTTCATCGATTTTGAGGGAAACAAAATTAACTTGTTAGAAGCCCTAAAATCAATCACTGAGCTAATCAAAAAACTTCGCTCTGAGGGTACATTGGTGGACTCTATGAGATAAAAGCGTAACTGCTATTTACTTTTGTCGATAGCCTGTAAGATGTCTTTCTGAATGTCTTCCAGGTGTTCCAAACCCACTGAAACACGAATTAGACCAGGTGTAATACCAACTCTAGCTTGCTCTTCAGCCGATAGCTTAGAGTGGGTAGTAGAAGCGGGATGAGTGCAAATACTTCGAGAGTCGCCTAGATTCGCGGTAAACGATAGCATCTCCAATGCATTCAGAAAGCGTTGACCCCGGTCAAGTCCTCCCGTCAATTCAAAAGTAAGCATTCCGCCACCTAGCCGCATTTGCCGTTGGGCTAACTCGTACTGAGGGTGCGAGGGGAGAAAAGGGTATTTCACTCTAACTACCTCGGGCTGTTCTTCCAGATATTTAGCTAGTGCCAAGGCATTCTGGCAGTGCTTTTCCATTCGTACTGAGAGCGTTTCTAGGCTCTTAGACAAAACCCAACCATGAAAGGGTGACATAGCTGGTCCGGTATGCCGGGCTAAGAATCGTACTTCATCAATTGCTTCTTGCTTGCCTAATACTGCTCCACCGATGGTGCGCCCTTGACCATCAATAAATTTCGTAGCAGAGTGGGTTACTAGATCAGCACCCCAATCAGTGGGGTTTTGCAGATAAGGCGTCGCAAAACAGTTGTCTACATTGTACAGTAAATTGTGCTGTTTAGCTAATTTGCCCAAAGCTTCCAAATCCAGTAAATCAAGTCCGGGGTTAGAAGGAGTTTCTACAAAGATCATCTTGGTATTGGACTGAATAGCCTGTTCCCAGGTTGCCATATTCGCGTGAATATCTACGTAGGTGTGACTAATGTTCCATCTCGGTAGTAAACCGGTCAGAATCTGGTGGGTAGAACCAAACAAGGAGCGGGAAGCAACCACATGATCGCCAGCCTTTAGGAAAGAAGCAATACTAATAAACATGGCAGCCATGCCTGAGGCGGTAGCTATCCCGGCCTCAGCATTCTCTAACAGGCACAGCTTTTGGATAAATTCGTCATTATTAGGGTTAGAAAAGCGGGAATAGATATTTCCGTCGAGTTCGTTAGCGAACAGAGCGCGGGCTTGTTCGGCATCATCAAACACAAAGCTGGATGTTGCAAAAATAGGCACGCTATGCTCCCGGTGTTGGCTACGATCCGCCTGAGTACGGATCGCATTGGTTTCGAAATGATATTTATTAGAAGACATGAAAGTCAGGAGCTAGAATGAATTTTGAAAGAGTAGGTAATCTTCGCTGTTTTTTCCAAGGTTTTAGCTACTGAACAGTACTGCTCAAGAGAAAGGTCAATAGCTCGCTTCACTTTATCTTCATCCAGATTACCGTATAGATCATAGGTGATGTGAATAGCAGTAAACAAAGCCGGAACCTGATCAGCCTCCCGGGTTCCGTCTAATGTAAACTGAATATCTTCTAAGGGCTGCCGTTGTTTTTTTAGTATACTGATGATGTCCATTGCACTGCATCCACCTAGTGAAGAAAGTAGTACTTGCATGGGGCGCATGGCTAAATTCTTTCCTCCCACATCAGACGAACCATCCATTTGAAAAGAAAGTCCATCTTCGTTGGTGGCTTCCAAATGAGTGGTATCATTGAGTCGTTTTATTTTTATTTGCATTCCCGTTGGTTATTGGCGAAATTTTTGAAAAATTGGTGATCAAACTTAGTAGGAATCGTAGCAAAACGAAAACGAATATGAAAGAAATTACCGTAGAAGAATTGAAAGCCATGCGGGAGCAGGGCGAAGAGTTTCAACTGATTGATGTCCGTGAGCCTCATGAGTATGAAGAGGCTAATTTGGGTGGCGAGCTTATCCCCCTAGGACAAATTCCGCAGCACGTAGATAATGTAAAAAAAGACCGGAAAGTGATTATGCAATGCCGTAGTGGTAGCCGTAGTGCCAATGCCGTAAAGTATCTGGAAAATAATCATGGCTTTGACAATCTCTACAACCTAAAGGGTGGTATTCTGGCGTATCAGGCTATGGAAAATCAATAACCTATTTCTATTTAGGGGAGCCTTCGGGTAAGTCAGGTCTCGCTGTCTTACCCGACGATTGACTTATAGGTTCAGTGTCTACTGCCTTATCAACCTGAGTGTCGTTCTTACGCTCTTCAATAGCCCGGTCTCGAGTAGTATTCAGTAGGTCGCTTAATTTATCGAAGCTTTGAATGTACATCAGGCTAATGCCCTGGGTGGTATTAAAGTTCTGGGCTATTGGGTTGGTTAGCGAATTAAAATTGTTTCGATTGTACATCTTCACTCGGTAGCGTCCATCATCGGTAAGCAAATACTCTACACTTACATCCCCAATTACGGTAGCAGCACTAGCATTATTATTTTGATCGGTGAATCCTCCATCGCGAGTTACACGTAGCCGTCCATCAAAGAAAGAGTAGGATAGTCGGAGCTGGAATGTATTAAAACGGTCGTTATCAAAGCTCCCCAAGTCTACGTCAATTTCCAGATTCTCATCTACCTGACTGAGCCAGTAGCTAAATTGATTGGAAAGAAGTTCGCTAACACTGCTACCTACTGAGCCACCCACATCGAAGGAGCCTTGCTCAGAAAACTGACGAAGTACAATCAGGCTGAATACTTGTCGATTTAGTTCCTCTTGGTCGTAAGTAACTGTGTTTTTCAGCGTCTCTACAGCAGTTCTCAGCCATAGATTATTTTGCGGATAATTTAGTACATTAATATCAAAATCAATGTCGGGAGCCATCAAGTCTCCGGTTAACTCCAGCATTACTTCCGTGGGGTACTTACGTCTTACTTCGTCATTATCTCTTTGATTGGGATCTACCACTAAGGGAGCTAGCGAGGCTACTTGATCGTAGGTGGCCTGAATATCCAGCACTCCGCCGTAAGGGTCACCTAGCCAGGCAATACTACTGCCCGGCTGAATATTAAACTCTTTGTTGATGATGTTGTAAAGGGTAAAATTATAGCCGCCTTCTAAAAAACGCAGATCACCGAACATATTAAAATCGCCCTGCGAACTAATCAGCATTTGCAGTTGGCCTTGCCCTCGACCCCGGATAATATCCCCGGTTTTTACATCAAAGATAATCTCACCGTAAGCATCAGGAGTTACTTCAATGTCCAGGTCTAGGTTTAATCCAGTCAGGTTTACCTTATCAATCTCATTTTCTGATAATAGAACTGAGTCAGCCTTGACAAACTTTATAAAATCTGACTGTTCTACCCCTTCAATTCCTCCAACTGGAATATAAATTTTCGTTCCTTTTTCAGTTTTGGCTCGGGCGGTAATGTCTAGGTTATTAATTGCCCCCAGTAAGGAAACTGTTCCGGTAGCATAGCCCTGTCCGTAAAATAGATCATTGTCTTGCAAAGTGGTATTCAGTACAGCTATGTTATTGAGTGAGCCATTGAGATCAAGCACAAAATTACGAAAACCATCGTGGAAAATTCCCCCGTTGAAGGTAGCAGTCTGGTTTCGTTCATCTTTCAGTAATAAATCTCTTACTCCGATGGTATTGGCATCGAAGAAAACCCCACCATTGAGGTCGTAGTCAGTATTCAAATAATTAATTCTGATATGGCCATCGGCTACGGTACCCTCACCCCGTAAAATAGGGTAATTTAACCGCCCCGTAATATCAATAGAGCCACTCACGTTACCAGCTAACTCAGTAAAAAACTCATCAACGTAGGGCTCAATGACGTTGATAGATGCGTCCTGAAGTGTTGCCTTGAGGTCAAGTTGATCTTCCTTCTGTTTAGGATCAAAGTCACCGACTACTGAAATCACCCGCTGTCCATCGCGGTTAACCATTAGGTTCAGATTCAGGTTCTTTTTCTGATTATTCCAATCAGTTAAGCTAATAATATTCCCAACCTCAAATTCATTAATTGCGAAGTTGTTGATAGCAATCTCACTATCCAGAATTAAATTTTGGAGTGTATCGGCAGGGTTAGGAAGTACGCCTTTCAGGTCTATAAAGCCATTGACTTCTCCAGCGTATGCTTCTTTTAAAAGTGGGTTGAGGTTAGCAACCTGAAAGCGATTGATACGCATAGTCAATTGTTTATCAGGATTAGCAGAAAGTGTGCCTAAGGCCGAAACCTCTTGCCTCAGTCCATCAGTTTCGCTATACAGCTTAAATTGATTGAAGATGACGTCCCCATTGGAAAGAAGGATTTGATTTTGAGGAGTGAATTGCCAGCTCTGATCCAATACTTGCAAATTGGAGGGTTGAAAGCGAACCAACGTGCTGTCGGATAAAAATTCTACTTCGCCTAGTAGGTTAGCGTAGTTGTCAGTACCCTGGCGGCGTATGTATTGTTGAAAGTCAATGTGCCCACCACTCCAGATTGCCTCAAAGGATAGATCTTCCATGGGGGCTTGTAGGTTATTGGTAGCAATATCCTGCCGGGCTGATCGTAAATGAGCCATGGCGAGCACATCAGTACTATCCACTATTTTTGAGGTAGTAAACTCTACTTCGTTATTATAAAAATAATGATCATGAAACTGTAAAGTATCAAAAGTAGACTGAAGGCTGAAAATATTGGTGTAGCCGCCTGTAAACCGCCCACTGGCCTGAAAGTTACGCGATAAGGTCACATCGGGCGCAAACAGTTGGATCAATGGATTCGCGTTTTTCAGCTCTAACTGATACTCAATTTCGTAAGACTGATCTTGATACTCCTGAACTGGGCGCACCTGTCGCGAAGCATAATAGGCATTCAACTCTTCTTTATCGTTTCTAAAGATAAGTTGGTACTCCTTGGCAAGCTTTTGAATATCGCTAGCTAGTGTAGTAAACTTAAAGTCACCGAAAAGTTCGGCCTGAATACGGTCAGTTTGCACAGCCACCCGACGAGAGAGGGTATCAAAATCAGATTGAAATCGTAAAGAATCAATGGATAGTTTACGATCATCGTAGACCAAGTAGAGGTTGTCAAATGCAGCTTTTCCTTTCAGGTGATCTACCTCCAAACCCCGGGTGTCTGCATCGAGTTGAGTGCTGAGGAAAAGGTACTTATCTGAGAGGTTAAGTTTGTGGAAAAAGGCAGTATCAAGCTCGGCAGCTAGTTTAATTCGTTCTTCGCCTGCTCTAAAATCTAGCGTTCCGTTGGCAGTGAATTTCAAGTTGGGGTCATCAATAGCCAGTTGTCCTTCAAAGAAAGAGCGCGCCAGACGAGCATCTGTTGTAATATTTTGGTAAGTATATTGGTTGATACCCAGGTAGTCAAATTCAGCTTCCAGGTTGAAGCGGGCTTCTTCCACAGTGATGCCCTCACCCTCAATGTAACCGCGAAAACTGGTTCGCTGCAGCAAATCAGGATCATCCGTGATAGTTCCCAGATCAAAATCTTGCAGCGATAAATTTCCCGAGTACACGGGGGTATCCAATAGCTTCAGGTTAATGTCAGACTCAATATTCCCGAGGCGAGTAGAGAATTGTCCGTTGGCTACAAAGTCGTAGGGAAAGCCTAAGAATTCAGCGTCAAAGCTAGCCATTCCAAATTTTTTCACAGTACGGTAGGCCTCTTCGTTGTTTACGTACTGTCGCAAGTCTTCTGCGCTTACTTGCGAGCTTCGGAGTTGCAGATCAGTAAATGCTTCTTTAGTTTCGGGCAGACCATCAAAACTAACTTTCCCCATCAAACGGCTAGCATCCCCGAAGGAAAAAGTCATATTGCTAAGGGTAAAATCGCTGACCTGTCCTCTAAAGTTACCTGAGACCCGGTAGAGATCATCGTACTCTAGTAGAGTAGGGGCAAATCGGGCTAGATCTTGGGTATGCAGTTCGGAGTCTTTGATATTGGCTACCAGCGTTACACTATCATTGAAGTAGCCTAGGCTTGCTTTAGTACGGTAATTAAATACTAATGAGTCGCGTAAAATGGAATTACCAGCATGTACTTCAAAATCATCAAAGAGCATACTTTGATTAGTAAATTGGTAGAATCCCGTAAAATTATGAATGGTGAAATCATAATCAGGTTCATAGCCCCGCATGTGGTGAACATCTACTTGGAGGGTATCAGATACTATCCGCAAATTAGAGGCATCAGCGTAAATATCGTAGAGCGTGAAGTGGTTATAGTCAAATCGATCAGGTAGCAGGTTCTTTCCCGCATCGTAGAACTGAAACGTGACTTCCTCTAAGCCAACATCCTGAATAGTAAATACTGGAGGACTGGAGCGCACTTTCGGATTACGGGGCTTACGGAGAATGGATTTTACCGTATCAATAAACCGGGTAATATTCAGTGTAGAGTTTATACCGTCTTTTCTCAGATTAAGTACTCCCCCTTTCACCTGGGCTTCGTCAATAAAGATGTTACCGTTATCAACAATGGTTCGTATGTCAAAGTCCACCGTAAGCTGATTGGCAATAATCATCGGGCGATTTTCATCATCCAGAATGGTCACGCCATCCAATACTCCAGTATCAAACCACTTAATATGTACACCCTGAATAGAAGTTGAAAACCCAGTACGTTCGGTAATGGTTTGAGCCAAATACTGAACTAGCTGGGTCTGTATTTTTGGTATCTGTACCGCTCCAACCAGAATGGTAAATAGAAAAAGCACACCCATTAAAAGCCATAAAAATGATCTTACGAGCTTTCTTGAAATAGTACGAGCGGTATGTGATCTTTTTTCACTCAAGTTATCAAAGAACCCTACTTTCCTTAATATTTGTTTAACCCTGGTGCTGCATCCGAATTATTTACAATGATCCCCCGTTATGGCTGATGAATGACTTATTACTGTGGTGAAAGATACTTATAATACATCTAGTCCTCTCGTCATTCTAGCGGTAGAGTCATCTTGTGATGAAACCTCAGCAGCTATTAGTAAAAACGGGAGAGTGTTAAGTAACATTGTTGCTACCCAAGCGGTTCATGAAAATTACGGTGGCGTGGTACCAGAATTAGCCTCGCGGGCTCACCAACAAAATATTGTTCCGGTAGTGCATCAGGCCCTTCGGGAGGCAAATATAACAAAAACTATGCTGAACGCAGTGGCTTACACCCAGGGGCCGGGGCTTTTAGGAGCATTATTAGTTGGTTCTTCCTTTGTTAAGTCACTTTCTTGGGGGCTGAATATTCCTTTGATCTCTGTTAACCATATGCAGGCGCATATCCTGGCACACTTTATTGACGAGCCTCGTCCCAAGTTTCCTTTTCTTTGTCTTACCGTGAGCGGAGGACATACCCAACTGGTGGTGGTACACGATTATCTGGATATGGAGATTATTGGTGAAACCCTAGATGATGCAGTAGGGGAGGCGTTTGATAAAATTGCGAAACTACTGGGTTTACCTTATCCGGGTGGGCCGTACCTCGATAAGCTAGCTAGCCAGGGTAATCCTAGCCGATTTCCTTTTCCTATCAGCTCTATGCCTGCAATGGATTTTTCATTTAGTGGTGTGAAAACAGCCGTACTCTATTTTCTTCGCGATCAGTTAAAGCAACATGAATCGTTTATTGAAGAAAACCTGGCTGACTTATGCGCCAGTGTACAAGCAACGCTAATCAGTATGTTGCTAGAAAAGCTAGAGATTGCGGCGCATCAAATAGGAGTTCGTGAAATTGCCATTGCCGGAGGCGTATCAGCCAACTCGGGCTTACGCAGTCAACTGGAAAAACTAGCCCAGACGAATCAGTGGAACGTATATATCCCGAAAATTGAATATTGTACTGATAATGCCGCTATGATTGCCATCGCTGCTCATTATCAATATTTAGCTGGACAAACTGATACTCTAACCGCTAGCCCCAACCCCCGAATGAAGTTTGGAAGGAAATAATGAATGATGATGAATGAATAATGATTGATGTCTGGTACCTCTATCATATTATTCATCAATCATTACTCATTATTTTTGGGTTGGTAAGTGGTAAACAATGCTCCAGGAATTGTTTCCATCAGTACCGAGTACGTAAGTACTGAGCGGGGTACTACTGCACTTTGGTAAGCAGCAGTAGTTTGAATAGCATCTAGAAGCCCTTGCCTGATTTTTTTTCGTTCGCTGGTATTAATTGTCTCAATTTGAGAGCGTTGCAACAGCGCATCTAATTCAGAATTACTATTCATGTACTCTTGTAAAGAAGGTAACTCCAATTGAAGGTACGGGCGTAGTTTAGCTAATAAGTACATAGTCATGGCTTCCACATCCTTATTTCCGTGCAGGTAGGGAATGTTCTGCCAGTGTTCCACTACAAAACTTTCCACCGCGAGTATGCTATGCTGGGTTTCGGTTTCAGAAAGATCTAATTTATCCCGTAATTCATCTAAAAACTCTCGTTCAGATTTAGTGATTACCTTATCAGAAAGTATAACCATAGTGGCAAGCTCCAGTAAGTAGCGTTTCAAAACGGGGGATTTTACCTGATTCCACTTAATATCTTGCATACTCACTCGTTCCTGAATCATCTTCTTACCTTGCTCCTGCAAATCGTCAGGTAGTTGAGCGAGACTTAAGTAATATTCCATAAACTCCTTCTCCTCTTTTTCAATAATACCGTTGGCCCAGGCAGCCGATGAAAGTACGTACAGGATCAGCAGTCTCAGCCGGGTGTGCCCCTTAATTACCTTTTCTTTTTTTTCAGGACTTCCGAAGGATTGAATCCAGGGGTGAAAACAGTACACGTCAATGAATGATAATGCACTGTACACAATTGCGCCCCAAAACTCTTCTTTAGAGATGTTGGGCTGGGTACGAGCATCTAGCACCTGCTCGGAAAGATCTACCCCAGATTTAGAAGAGCGACCGAGAAACCCCCCTCGAGACTTTAATTTGATATTTGGGTATAACGCACTGTAATACTCACCGATACGATACGCTACTTCAGAAATAGCATCGGCAAAATCAACCTCTTTTTTTAGGCTGTGGTATCGGTCAGTAGAAAGAGCACTATTGAATAAACTTTCTAATAATAATATTTTCCAGCGTTGCTGCTCAGAAAGCTGATCAGCTTTGAGCGATTTCAGTAATGCTTTGTAAGAATAAGGCATTTGGGCAGGATAGCCGTACAGTAATCCGGTTGCCTGCATGAGTTCATAAATAAGCTGATCAAAAGGAGCTGGTGAAGATTTTTGGTCTTGTAAGCGTTGAAACTCCTGGTGTAATACATAGTGATGTCGGGTAACCAGATATTTCTTCAACCAGCCTTTTTCTTGCCATTTCATAAGGTAATTATTTAAAAAGAGGGAAACCCAAGTTGGCAAAAAATTTTAGTGAGAAGAAACGAGATTTTGGTTTTTTCTCGGATTGTAGGATTATTCATAGTATTGAATATAGGAAATGTGAGATTAAATGATACAATAGGTTGGCGAAGCAGTTTATCCCCTTTAAATTGGGTCTTTATTTCTGAAAAAATTGTTTATTGGGCACATATGAGTAAGCAAGAAAAACCAAAATTTTCTAATCAGATAGCCATAAAAAATCGAAAGGCTCGTTTTGAGTACCATTTTTTGGATACCTACACAGCGGGATTGAAGTTGATGGGTACCGAAATAAAGTCGATCCGGGAAGGAAAAGTAAGTCTACAAGAAGCTTACTGCTACTTCAACGGTGGTGAGCTGTTTGTGAAGCAAATGCATATTACGCCCTTCAGTCAGGCTACCCACTACAATCATGAGGCTACTCGGGAACGCAAACTGCTTTTGAAAAAGAAAGAATTAGCTAAATTAGAGAGCAAAATGAAGGAAAAAGGGTTGACGATTGTGCCAACCCGACTTTTTATTAATAATCGGGGACTGGCCAAACTGGATATTGCCCTAGCAAAGGGAAAGAAACTTTACGATAAGCGAGATGATATTAAGCAACGTGATGCAAGTCGGGAACTAGATCGCATGAAAATTTAGTAGTATGATTGTGAAGCCCTCTTTTGCCCACAAATTTTCAGAAATCCGATTGTATGAAGGGTAGTGTACTGCTGTTAAATCAGGATTATCAGCCACTAACCATTTGCTCAATGGAGCGGGCATTCCTACTGGTATTTCTTAATAAGGCTGAATTGCTTACTGAAGCTGAAAACGAAGAAATTAGGACGGTTAACAAAAGCTTCCCTTGTCCAGCAGTAATCCGGCTGTACCGTTACATAAATCTTCCGTACCGGGGTGTAGTGCTAACTCGCCAAAATGTGTTTAAGCGGGATAAGTTTCTCTGTCAGTACTGCGGTTCACCCAAAAACTTGACCCTCGATCATGTAATTCCCCGTTCTAAGGGGGGGAAAACTAGTTGGGTAAATCTGGTAACAGCCTGCCAGCCTTGTAATACTCGTAAAGGCGATCGTCGTCCGCACGAAGCTAACTTGAAGCTTCAACAGCCACCCCGTCGGCCTACTTATCTCATGTTCTTACGCGACCATTCTGGTTCTATGCGTAAAGAGTGGCAGCCATTTCTCAATTACTGATTTTGAGCTCGGGTACTACTTTCTTGCCTAAGTTTGATCCAGTTGGTAAACTTACATAGGTAATCTATTACCCTAAATGTAAATTTTTCTCTTGTCAGATTGTTTGAAATTTGGTGAAAATTAAAATAGTTAAATAAAAAAGTAGAAAAATTATTTAATTCTCATTAAACCTTTCTGCTTTTAGTGTATCTAACTAGCATCATTCACTAAATGGATAGCAATATGAAACGTATTAATGATTGGAAAATCGTATCGACTGGGTTGAGCCTAGCGGTTATGGTATCTTTCTCGGCTTGTCAGGAAGATTCGGAGGGAGTTACTTCCAGTGCTGATGAAGCTGATGCCATCGCTCTTGACGAAGCAGTAGCTGATGACCTCTTTGAGGATATTGATCTACTTAGCGACGAAGCGGCAGATTTTGAGGGTGATTCTTCTGGTGGACGACTAGAAAATGAAGAAACTACCCTAATGAGCGATTGTGTAGGTCGGGGAGTAGAACGACAGCGGGTTGAGGGAGTATTTACTAAAACAGTTACTTTAGATTTTCAGGAAGGTTGTGAAGGTCCTAAAGGTCGAGAGCGTAAAGGAACCATGATTATTACTCGAGTTACTGATACCAATGAGTCTACCTACACCGTTTCTACTACTCTGCAGAACTTTTACTTAGACGGCAAAAAAGTAGAAGGAACCCGTACTCGGGTGTATACGACAGTGGAACCAGGCGTGCAGCAAGTACAAATTACCCTAGCTAATGGTAAAGTTACGCTGGAAGATGGTCAGGTAATTGAACGTAATGGCTCATTTACCAAAACCTGGAATCGAGATTCGGGAGAGACTACTGTAGAAGGCAGCGCTACCGGAATCAACCGAAATGGTGTAAGCTATACTTCTACCATTACTGAGCCTTTAATGTATAAGCGAAGCTGTCGAGCTGACGGAGTTTTTATGGCGGTTGACGGCATTCGTAGCATTACTCGGGAAGGTAAAGCTGATGTTACGGTAGATTACGGCGATGGCGAATGCGACAAAACCGTAGATATTACCGTAGACGGTGAAACCCGTAGCGTTGAAATGACAATTACTAAGAAAGACTAAATCAGAAGTTGGAGGATAGAGGATAGAAAATAGAGATCGGAAATTAATAGAAATTGAATGTTAGTAGAATAATTTCTTAATTTCTGAAATTTCCAACTTCTAATTTCTACCCTCTACTTTTCACTTTCTACTACGCAAGAACTTCTTCTACCCGGTCGGCAGCATCTTTTAGGAGAATTGCTGAATACACTTTCAAACCGGATTCTTCAATAATTTTAGCCCCTTCTTCAGCATTGGTTCCTTGTAGGCGAACGATAATCGGCACCTGAATATCTCCAATATTTTTGTAGGCTTCTACTACTCCGTTAGCTACCCGATCACAACGGACAATACCACCAAAAATATTAATTAGTATAGCTTTTACGTTAGGATCCTTTAGAATAATTCGGAAGCCAGCTTCTACGGTTTCGGCATTGGCACTACCGCCTACATCTAGAAAGTTGGCTGGTTCACCTCCCGATTGTTTGATAATATCCATGGTAGCCATCGCTAACCCTGCTCCATTCACCATGCAACCTACATTGCCATCTAACTTGATATAGTTTAAGCCCGATTTACTGGCCTCAATCTCTAACTCCTCTTCCTCAGTTAGATCTCGTAGCTCAGCTAAGTCAGGATGACGATATAAAGCATTATCATCCAGGTTCACTTTTGCATCTACCGCTAGAATTTTATCGTCAGATGTTTTTAGTACTGGATTGATCTCAAATTGAGAAGCATCGGTTGCCATGTAAGCCTTGTACAAAGCCTGAATGAACTTCACCATTTGTTTAAAGGCTTTTCCTTCTAGCCCTAGGGCAAACGCCACTTTACGAGCCTGGAAGCCTTGCAGCCCAATGCCCGGATCAATCCATTCCTTGATAATTTTTTCAGGGGTTTTTTCAGCCACCTCTTCAATATCCATTCCGCCCTCAGTAGAAGCCATGATTACATTGCAACCTTTGGCGCGGTCGAGCAGAACACTTAAATAATATTCTTTGGGTTCATTTTCGCCCGGATAGTAAACGTCTTCAGCGATCAGTACTTTATGGACTTTTTTCCCTTCCTGTCCCGTCTGAGGAGTTACCAATTGCATTCCTAAAATTTGCTTAGAAATCTCTTTTACTTCTTCCCGGCTCTTAGCAAGCTTTACTCCACCGCCCTTTCCGCGGCCTCCAGCATGAATCTGAGCTTTCACCACATACCATTCGGTACCCGTTTCAGCGTTTAACTCCCGGGCAGCTTCTACGGCTCCCTCCGGGGTATCGGCCACAATACCTTGTTGTACTTGTACTCCGTAACCTTGTAACAGGTTTTTTGCTTGATATTCGTGTATGTTCATACAGAAAAAAAATTTTAGCGAAGGTATTAAAAATACTCTTAATTTTAGCGTTTTAAACAAAATCTACGATGCTAAGAGCAGAAAATATTGTGAAACGATACGGTAGTCTGGTGGTATTGAAATCGATAGACTTGACGGTAGAGCAGGGTAAGGTAGTATCAATTGTAGGGGCATCAGGTGCGGGAAAAAGTACATTACTGCATATTTTGGGCACACTCGATCAGCCTGATCAGGGAAAAGTTTTTTTGGGCGAACGAGAGCTCACCAAACTAAAGCGGAGCCAGTTAGCGGAATACCGCAACCGTCACGTAGGTTTCATTTTTCAGTTTCATAACTTATTGCCGGAATTTACCGCCCTGGAAAATGTCTGTATTCCGGCTTATCTGGCGAATCATACATCGGATAAAGAGATTACGATGCGGGGCACCGAACTACTGGAGCGATTAGGGTTACGCGACCGTCTTCATCACAAACCCTCAGAAATGTCGGGTGGTGAGCAGCAGCGGACGGCGGTAGCTCGTGCTTTGATGAATAATCCGTCAGTAGTATTTGCTGATGAACCCAGCGGTAATCTAGACTCTCGCAATGCTAAAGAACTACACAAACTATTTTTCCGCCTGCGCGAAGAACTCAATCAAACTTTTGTGATTGTAACCCACAACGAAGAACTAGCCAATATGGCTGATCAGAAACTGGAGATCAAAGATGGGATGATCGTAGTTTAAGAATAATTCGTTTGCTACGGACTTAACTGAATTAGTCATCGGCGAACATTATTTTTGAAACTTTGTTGCGTTTACTTACAAAGCTTCAGTACTTTTACCACTTTATGCCAAGAACAAATCAACATTGGTATCGTACGCTCTGCCAAGGATTACTCGTATATCTGGTCGTTTTGAACCTGATAGGATTTTCCTGGCACCTGCATAGTCACTATGAATCAAGTGTGGCAGTCGTTGTTGATGAGGATGCTCAACTTTCGTCAGATGAAGCTTGTGTAGTTTGCGACTGGCTAGTACATCATACTTATCACATATCTGATCAGTTACAAACTGAAGAAGGGGTATCTTTCAACGATCTTGTAACTTATTCTTTTCGTCAGAATATAGACTATCCCTGGTACTATCAGTACCGACCTGCTCGTGCTCCTCCGGCTCGAGTCTAACCTCAACTTTATCTTATTATCCTCAAAACAGCTCCTTCTTACAGTAGGTTGCCTGTCTTTTATATCTTTTTTCACTTTTTACTAATAATTATTCTAACATTATGAAATGGATTTCATACGCAGCCTATGCGTTGCTTACTAGTTCTTTATTAATTTTTACCGCTTGCGACGACGATGATGTTCCGCCGGAAGAAAACCCTGAAGAAGAGATTACTAACGTGGTACTAACATTTACACCTGCTGGTGGAGGTAGTGCAGTGACAGCTACCTCGATTGACCCTGACGGGGATGGGCCAGACAACTCGGTAGAGACCGAAATTGTTTTAGCAGCGAACACTACTTATACCTTGAGCATGCAACTTACTGATGCCCGTGACCCGAGCGATATTGAAAATATTACGGAAGAAATAGAAGATGAAGACGATGAACATATGTTCTTCTTTGGTTGGACTGAAGGGTTATTTACTGATCCTGAGGGAGATGGTAATATTGATAGCCGAGCCGACCTGGTTAACTACGAAGATCAGGACGGTGACGGCTTGCCCCTGGGGTTAGAAACTGAGTGGGCAACCGGTGATGCTGCTACTGGCACCTTCCGTGTTGTGCTAAAGCATCAACCGCCGTTAGAGGATGGTACACTAATAAAGACTGCTACCTCTACAGCTACCGATGGTGAGTCTGATATTGATATTACTTGGGATATTACGATTCAGTAAACTACAGTTGGGAAGGGTAATCTGAGGGTTTCCTTTCCCGATTTCTTCATATAAATAATTGCATCAGGGTAGGAAACAGGAAAATCAGAAAAGAGGGAAAGTGCACTCGGAAGGACTCGAACCCTCAACCCCCAGAGCCGAAATCTGGTATTCTATCCAATTGAACTACGAGTGCAGTATACAGCTTTGCTGTAAAGGACTGCAAATCTAAGAGAAAATTATAAATATTAAAACGATAAGCAGTTTAGGAATTAAAAAACCGCCTCCAGCAATTGGGGCGGTTTTTTATGCTTGTAGCTATCAGATTTAGCTGAAAACTTTTTCCTGAGTATGATCTTCCACCATGTCAGGATACGCCCGCATTTTGTGCTCGCCAATATCCAGACCCTCAACCTCTTCTTCAGCTGATACTCGTATGCCCAATGTGACTTTTAGTACATAGAAAATAAGTAGAGCTGAAACAAAGCAAAATACTCCAATTACTGCTACCCCAATTAGTTGGCTTACGAACTGGGTACCGCTTGCCAAAGCTCCGAAGATACCTACGGCTAGGGTTCCCCAGATGCCACAAACTAGGTGAACGGAAATAGCTCCTACTGGGTCATCTAGCTTCATGCGGTCAAAGAATACAACGGCTAGTACAACTAATGCTCCGGCAATCAGACCGATTAGGATAGAGTCAGTTACGCCCATCTGATCAGCTCCGGCGGTGATACCGACCAGTCCGCCTAGAATACCGTTGAGTACCATAGTAAGATCGTTAGATCGGATCACAATGAGCGAAGTAAATAATGCGCCAATTGCCCCAGCTGCGGCGGCTAACGAAGTGGTTACAAATACTAGAGATACTAATCCGGGATCAGCACTTAGCACTGAGCCACCGTTAAAACCGTACCAACCAAACCATAGTAAGAATACTCCAATAGTAGCCAGTGGCATACTGTGACCAGGAATAGGGCGGATCTTACCATCAACGTATTTACCCAATCGGGCACCAAGCAGCATCACACCAACTAGGGCACCCCAACCACCTACCGAGTGAACTAGGGTTGATCCAGCGAAATCATAGAAAGGGGTTTCCAGCGTTTGCAGAAATCCACCGCCCCACTTCCACATGCCTACAATTGGGTAGACCAAGCCAACGTAGATGACGGTGAAAATTAAGAAACTATTAAGCTTAATGCGCTCGGCTACGGCTCCCGAAACAATCGTAGCAGCCGTGGCGGCAAACATCGCTTGAAAGATAAAATCAGTCCAATACGTATACGCACCGTCAGCGTATTCTGCCAATCCAGCGACACCTTCTGGTAGATCTAAGCCGAAGCCTGCAAAACCAAAAAATGCTCCGGCATAGTCCTCGCCGGGGTACATAATATTAAAGCCCCACAGGCAGTAGGTAAGTAAGCCGATCGGTAAAATTGTGGCGTTTTTGAACAGAATATTTACGGTATTTTTTGATTGAGTCAGCCCTGATTCTAGCGAGGCAAAGCCTAGGTGCATGATAAAAACCAGCACGGTCGCTATCATCATCCATAAATTATTCGTAGTGAAGATTCCTTCCATAAGTTACAGTAGATTTTTAGTAGAGTTTTTTTGAATGACTAAATTGTTTAATGGTTCTATTGCTCGGTTGCTAAATGGTTACTGGTTAAGAAAAATCAAAAATTGCAGATGAGAAAATTAGTCACTGGATGATAAGATTCAGCCTATTGGTTTCGGAAGAGATTGATTGTAAGTTCCAGTCTCCATTATCAACTTTCAATTGCACACTGTCAATTGATTGCCTCGTGTCCTTTTTCTCCGGTGCGGATGCGATATACCTCATCTAGGTGAGTGACGAAGATTTTGCCGTCTCCAATTTTGTCAGTCTTTGCCGCGTCCAGAATAGTGTCTACTGCTTTTTGCAAGAACTCTTCAGACACCACAATTTCTAGTTTGGTGCGAGGAATGTAGCCTACATCGTACGTTGTACCCCGGTAGGTACGATACTCTTTTTCCAGACCATGTCCTTTTACGTCGTAAAATGATAGAAAGGTGACCCCAGCATCAGCCAGGGCTTCCACCACCTGCTCAAACTTGGAAGTTCGGATAATGGCTTCAATTTTTTTCATAAGATTATTAGGTATTAGTAAGAATGAACGAAAGATAAATATGAAAAGAAGCGCGTGAGCAGTTAAATTAGCCCAAAATGTTAGTTGTAAATACTAAATAAGGAATTAATGCCTTGAATGCCAAGCTACTTTGTAAAAAATACGGAGCTTCGGTATTAATTAATTAATGAATGGTTAATTTTAGTTGGATTCTTATAACGATTACTGATTTTTATTAAATCATTGATATTCAATCATATGAGGTTCTGGCGCCAGTATGATTAGCAAAAAGTGACTGAACAGTCTGCCTGAATAGAGAAAAAATAGGTGGCTCAAACGATTTCACTTTTTTGATCGTTCTCAGGTTGATTTTCCTCTAACAACCCTGATTTATGCCATTACTAATATCCTGTTTCTACCACTTTCAAAAGCAATTACTGGCTTTGATAATAATGTTTACTGTTTTTTGCAACTTACCGGGGTTAACTAATGGGCAAGGAATTACAGTGGCTAAATTGAAGTATGAGGGAGGGGGCGACTGGTATGCGAACAAGACCGCTCTGCCCAACCTGATTGATTTTTGTAATAATAATCTCAATACCAACTTAACGCTGGAAGAGGAGGTAGTAGATGTGGGTAGCCCGGAGATTTTCCTTTATCCTTACGTGTACATGACGGGACACGGAAACGTAGTATTTACCGACGATGAAGCTGAAAACCTACGAAAGTATCTTATTTCAGGAGGCTTTTTGCACGTAGATGACAACTACGGTTTGGATGAATTTATCCGACTGGAGATGAAAAAAGTATTTCCGGAGTTAGAGTTTGTGGAATTGCCTACCGATCACCCAATCTATCATCAGAAATACGACTTTCCGAAGGGGCTGCCGAAAATTCATGAGCATGATGGTGAGCCTTCCCAGGGTTTTGGTTTGATCTACGAAGGGCGACTAGTATGCTTTTATTCTTATGAAAGTGATCTGGGCAATGGCTGGGAAGACCAACGTATTCATAATGACCCCGAAGCAGTGCGGCAGCAGGCACTGAAAATGGGAGCCAATATTATTACTTTTGCCTTCATTCAGTCTGAATAAGCAGTGAGGTTGAAAGAACTTCTTGATTAGCTTTATTGTTGAAAACTAGTACGGAAAATGTTTATGAACAATTCTACTAAACATGCACTTCTCTACAGAACATAATTCGTATATTTATACCCAATTCATTTACCACTAAAACCATTCATTTGTGATTATCATTGCTTTCTTTATTGCTCACTGGTACCTATCACTATTTTTCCAAACATTTTTCCTGCATCGTTATGCTGCCCACAAAATGTTTACTATGGGACCAATCTCGGAAAAGATATTCTATATTCTGACCTGGTTAACCCAAGGGTCGTCCTATCTGAGCCCCCGGGCGTATGCTGTATTGCACCGAATGCACCATGCCTACAGTGATACCCCGAACGATCCTCATTCGCCCCATCATACTGAAAACCTATTCACCATGATGTGGGAGACCAAAAATATTTACAACAATATTCTGGACTATGATGTAGAGCCCGAAGCCCGCTTTACCAAAGACCTGCCCGATTGGGCTTCTTTTGATAAGTTTGCCGATCTTTGGTATGTACGAGTAGGCTGGGGAGTGTTGTATAGTTTATTTTACATCTGGGCTATTTCAATTGCTGAGTTACCTGGCACACACTGGCTAATGTACGGTTTGCTACCACTTCATTATTTGATGGGACCCGTTCACGGGGCGATTGTAAACTGGTGTGGGCATAAATACGGTTACTCCAACTTTGATAATAACGACAAATCTAAAAACACCTTAGTATTTGATTTTCTAATGTTAGGAGAACTGTTTCAGAACAATCACCACAAATTGCCTAATCGTCGTGATTTTGCTGCTCGGTGGTTTGAGATTGACCCAACGTACCCAGTAATGAAGGTGCTAGAGTCGCTGAAAATTATTAGGATTAACAGACTAAAACAGGCGTAATTCTATCTTATAAATACGGGAGTCAGCATTTTGCTGGCTTTCTTTTTAGATTTAAAACTAATTTTTTAGTTATAAAACTATTTAATTAGTTTCAAATCTAAAATATTCGTTATATATTGAACGAAATCATCAAATTACTTAGTATTATGGAAAGTAAGAAAACGAAAAAAGCTGATCTGGAACGCCGTCGCCTGTATCATTTTACTATCGGGTTGGTACTAACCGTATCAACGGTATTTGTCGCCTTTGAATGGAAGTATAAAGAGAGAACACTAATTAATTTTGAAGTAGTTGCGGAAGAGTTTCCTGAAGCAATAGAGATGCCTGTAACCGAAATTAAACCTCCAGAGCCACCCAAAGTACAGCCAGTAATAATTCCAGTAGATGATGACGAAGAAGTAGACGTTACTATCGACTTTATTATTGATGTAGAAATAGATGATCCTATTCCTGATATGGCAGAAATGGATGAACCTGAAGTAGAAGAAACCGATAAAATTCATATTGTCGTTGAAGAGCAACCTTCTTTTCCTGGTGGCGAAAAAGCATTCTACCAGTACGTTGCCAGTAAAATGAAGTATCCTAAGTTGGCAGTTCGGCAAGGAATTGACGGGCGAGTTTTTGTCCAATTTGTGGTAAATCAAGATGGCTCTCTTACGGATATTCAGGTAATTAAAGGCATTGGTGGTGGATGTGATGAGGAAGCAGTACGAGTATTAGAGAGTGCTCCACGTTGGAATCCAGGAAAGCAGCGAGGTAAGCCAGTACGAGTTCGAATGGTGCTTCCTATCATCTTCCAATTGCAATGAGCAACGGGAATGGGAGACTGGAACTTACAATCAATCTCTTCCGAAACTAACAGGCTGAATCTTATCATCCAGTGACTAATTTTCTCATCTGCAATTTTTGATTTTTCTTAACCAGTAACCATTTAGCAACCGAGCAATAGAACCATTAAACAATTTAGTCATTCAAAAAATGAAAGAACTCACTAAAGCTGAAGAACAGGTTATGCAGATTTTATGGCAAATCAGAAAAGGGTTTGTCAAAGATATTTTGGCCAAAATGGATGAACCGAAGCCGGCCTATAATACGGTTTCTACCATTGTGCGGATTTTGGAGAAAAAGGGCTTTGTGGGCTACACGGCTTACGGCAAAACCCATGAGTATTATCCGCTCATTGATAAAAAGTCCTACAGCAGTTTCTTCCTAAAAAACTTTCTGGGAAGCTACTTTGGTGGCTCGTTTCCTAAACTAGTTTCCTTTTTTGCCCAGGAAAACGACATGGATCTCCGGGAATTTGAGCAACTGATGAAATACGTAGAAGATGATTTGAAAGAAGACGAAGATTTATCCGAAGATAAAGAATAATTCGGGGTTGCTATGATTAAGAATACGCTCAAATTGGTCATTAGAACGCTGCTCAAAAGTAAGCTGAATGCTGCCGTCATTATTTTGAGTTTAACTATTGGGCTATCGTTCGCTACGGTTCTAATCGCATTCATTCTGCGGGAGACGAATACTGATTCGTTTCATAGCCAACGTCAGCGTATTTATCGGTTAATTAGTGACGATCCCTGGGAAAGTGACAGAACGATCACCTACATTATCAATCCTGCTTCAGATTACCTGCAAGAGTATTATCCCGATGTAGAGCAACTTTGCCGAGTTAACGAGCTAAACCGCGACGGGATCACAATCAGTCACCGAAATAAAGAATTTCTAGAGACGATGGTGGTAGAAATAGATACCAATTTCTTCAACTTATTTGACTTTCCATTTACACAAGGAAGCCCGACAAAGGCACTTCAGAAAGAAGGAATAATACTCACTCAAACACTGGCTCAGAAGCTCTTCGGCGACCAACCTTCGATAGGAGAAATAGTCTACTGGCAGCAAGATACCAGTGAGCTAGCACTGACTGTGCAGGGAGTATTGGATGAATTTCCCGAAAACAGCCATTGGCAGTTCGACGCATTAGTTCCTCGAGGAATATCCAAGAAGCCTTTTAATGGGGGAGTAAACTATATTCTGCTAAAGCCTAATGTGGATGCTGGTCTTTTGGCTGAAAAAGTAAGTCAGGATGATAAAATGCCATCTATGCTCGGTGAAGGCACGGGCACTTACTTTTTTCAACCACTCTCAGATGTATACTTTGATACTTCCAACGAACGGAATTTTACTGCTGTCCGTGATGCCACGCTGGTTCAAGTAAGCTGGTTGATTGTAGGGCTGATCTTGTTTATGGCCAGTTTCAATTTTATCAATCTGTTTGTGGTGTCGCTCACCGGAAGAAGTAAAGAGTTCGGGGTGAAAAAAGTATTGGGGGCGTCCGGCGGAATACTGCGCTGGTCGGTAGTGGTAGAGGTTCTGTTTCTATTGGGCATTGCTTTGGGATTATCGCTGTTGGTTACAGTAGTGCTGCTGCCCAAGTTTTCTAGTGTATTTCAAACCACACTCACCCTGTCGTACTTAGTGCACTACCAAGTAGTGGGTGGGGTAGTAGTAACGCTGGTCGCCCTCGGGATTCTAATTTCGTTCGTTTTAAATCGCTACGTTTCACACATTCAGCCGGTTAGTTTGCTCAAGCGGGATTCAGCTACTTCATATCGCTTCAATCGGGTGTTGTTCGTAGCACAGTTCGTCGTTTCTATCGGACTGATTATCTGTACCGCAGTGATCATCCGGCAGATACAGTACATCCAGCAAAAGCCGTTGGGGTTTAATCGCTTTCTGATTGAGTTTCGAGCTCCTTCTCGAGAATTAGCTCATCAGCTTTCGGCAGTAAAACAGAAATTGGAGCAGAATTCAGTTATCGGAAAAATAAGTCTGGCTTCTGGTAATCCGATTAATGGGAATGCCATCGTTCATCAGGCAATCGGGGAAGATGAATTTTACGATCCGTATCTGCTGTCAGGCGATGAAAACTTGGTACAAACTTTAGGACTGAAATTACTGGAGGGTAAAAATATTTCGGCCAATGAACCAGAGGGAAAATTAGTAAACGAGGCATTGGTGCGCCGATTTCAACTACAAGACCCCATCGGAGCTCCACTACCAGGAGAACCCGAGCAACGGATTGTGGGAGTGGTGCAGAACTTTAATAGTGTTTCTTTAAAAGAGAATATACCTCCGTACATTATTTCCTATAACACAACCCCGAACAAAATACTGGTTGACTATGAAAATCAATCGTTAGAAGAAACCCTAGCAGTAGCTAAAGATGCTTGGTCAGCCGTTTTTCCTGATTACCCCTTCAAGTATTCACTACTGGAGGATGTTTGGTTGACGAGGCATCGGGATGATTTTCAGCTATACCGCATTGTGGTAGCGTTTGCCATAGCTAGTATTTTTATTACCTGCTTTGGTCTTTTTGCTTTGGCCTGGAAGATGGCACAGAAAAGAACTAAAGAAATTGGTATCCGAAAAACGTTGGGGGCTTCAGTGTACCAGATCATTCGGTTGTTGGTATGGGATTTTTCCAAACTCATACTTTTTGCCATTGTGGTGGCATCACCCATTGCTTATTGGGTAGCTCAAGCTTGGCTAGAGAATTTTGCCTTTCGGGTGGAAACCAGTTGGTGGCTATTTGCCTTGTCCGGTGGACTTACGTTACTGTTAGCCTGGTTCACCATGAGTATACAAACCATGAAAGCGGCTGGGGCCAACCCAGTAGATGCGTTACGCTACGAATAACTATGAAGCTGTTTAAAGAACATCCTATCATCTTTATTCCAATAGCGCTGCTACTGGCCTTCCTACTGTTGCCATTGCTGGATAAAAATCCTCAGCCAAAGACTAAACAAGCTGCGGTTACCCCAGAAACCTATCCGAGTACGGGCTTTCCCGATTACGATCTACTACCTGAGAAGCTAAAACAACGGATGGAGAAAGTTAAAGAGACCGATTCCATTCGTCACTACTACTTCTATTATTTCTTCGAGACTGATGATATTAATCGCCATTACTTCCTGGATGATAATCCAATGAATATGGTTTTTGAATCACAAGCAGTGACCAACCCGGAAGCACTAGACTTAGTGAATGAGCGTCTGGCTGAGGGGCAGAGTAGGGGGCACAGTCTGATACGTCACCCCAATTATTGGGAAAATATGAAGGATAGAGAGAAGGCTATGAAGACCCACTACCAACAGGTGATTAGCTACATTTTTCCTGAATACGAAGCAGATTTTCGGCAACTTCGGGTAGGTATCATGGTAGATACGGCTAATTATATGGAAGCTCATGAAAATGAAATACTCCATGATACAAAAACCTACAATCTAATCGAAGTAGATATGCCACCGCGTCCATTACGAGGAACAGAGTACTTCCACGATGCGATAAGAAAGTATCTGAAAGACCAACTGGTGTATTTTCAATTCTACGATATGGTCGGAACGGTAAAAGCTGAGTTTACAATTGGGGGAAAAGCCAGTTCACCCCAGATTATAGAGGGGTTCAGCACCCGCGAAACTGAGCGCGACGAAGCTTACAAACTAGATGGCCTAATTGTAAAGGCCTTGAATAACCTGAAAGTCCATTGGAAATCAGGTCAGAGAAACGAAAAGAATGTGAATACCCGGGTAGCTATGAACGTGTATTTCTCTTTTGATGAAGCCGGAGCCATGGAATTCAATTTCTCAGAACTCGCTCCAGCGACCCGAACTTTTTAATTATGGCTTACCTCAAAATCTTACTATTTAGTTTGTTTGGTTGTATCGGGAGTTTGTTTGCTCAGCAAATGAAAAAGCCCATTGAGATAATAGAAACGGGTAAAATACTGACTATCCATTCGAACATACTTAAGGAAGAAAGGCAGTTATACGTGAGCTTACCAGCGGGGTATGACACGATGACTTCTAAGGTTCCAGTTGTGTATGTACTGGATGCCGAGTATAGATTCAATATTGCCCAAAGCATTCAGTCTTATTTTTCTATCACTACAGAAATTCCACCTTATATTTTGATAGGAATCGCCAACCCATCGCAAGAAGCAAGGCAAAAAAACTACTTACCAAAAAGCTACGGAGGGGAAGCCTATACTTTTTTAAGATTTCTAGAGGAAGAAGTATTTTCTTTTACAGAGCAGAAGTTCAAAGCCAATCAAGTAAGATACCTCGCTGGGCATTCTCACGGTGGGGTTTTTGCAATCTACTCGCTACTGAACAATCCTAAACTTTTTGAGGGGTACATAGCAATAGATCCCAGCCTCAAGCACATGTATAATGAGAGCGACACATTATTGAGCCAAGACTTAAGTGAAAAGAGACTTTATCTAGCTTCCTCAGATGTATCGTATGGGTATTTAGAGGATGTAGCTGCCGACATGCAAGCTGATTTTGCTGTTTTTAGAAACCATCTTTATCAAACTAGAGAAGAAAATAGCTTAACCTTTGAAATAGATCACATAAATGATGATCACGGCAACTCTTATATTCAAGGGTTGAGCCGAGGTTTAAGATATATTTTTAGTTGGCGGTACAAATAAATCGACTAAAAAGAATTTCAACGAAGTCAAGTCATTCATCAATCATCATCTATATGAATACCATCGTCAATTACCTGTTGGAAGTCAGTGTTTGCTGGGGAGTTTTTTATCTGTTCTATCACTTTCTCCTGATTAATCAAACCACGTACCAGTACAATCGCTTTTATTTACTTGCAGCATCACTGCTGGGAGTCGTGCTTCCACTATTGGAAATTCCACTGGGTACCGCTACTTCTAATGTGGTTAACCCATCGGCCATTTGGCTCGATCCATTTCTGGCGCTGGATACTCCAGTAACCGCAGAAAGTACATTTCAGTGGCGGTGGGATTACTTTTTTGGTATTGTCTACGGTGCGGGCTTACTAGGTATGCTGGGATATTATTTTCGGCAATTTTTGAGTGTATCGTGGGCTATTCGCCAGAGTCAACCTCAGCCGCTTTCTAAAGAAAAATATCGACTGCTGCACACAGAAGGTAAGTTTCCCACGTCTTCATTTTTCAAATTTTTATTGTGGGACAACACCCAAACGCTATCCGCTTCGGAGGCTCGCCAGATGATGGCGCACGAAGAAACCCATATTCGGCAAAAGCACAGTTACGACATTACCTATTTCACCCTACTAAAAATCGTGTTCTGGTTTCATCCGCTGGTCTATCTCTTTGAGCGGGTCTTGGTAGAAAACCACGAATTCGCGGCGGATGCCGGGGCACTGCAGCACCCCACGGCTGACCGTCAAACCTACTCTCGTCTGTTAGCGAAGCAATCCATGGCAAGCTTGCAGTGGACGGTGGTAAACCATTTTTATAAATCCAAAACCTTAAAACGTATTAGAATGATGGAAAAGAATAATAATCTTCGATGGTACCGTTACGTCCTTGTCGTACCTGTAGTAGCTTCCTTATTTTTCGTGTTCTCCTGCCAACCCGATACTGAAGAGTTGGAGCAGCAAGCGATTGCTGAGTCGTATGAGGATGTGCAGGCTCAATTGAAGGAAATAGGTGGTCAATTAGAGGCGTTGACTGTAGAGTACTTTGAAAATCCTGGAAACCTTAGAGAAGCCATCAATAAGGAATCAGAAAAACTAATTGGCACAGATACTCCACCTCCATCTCTTGCTGAATTACATCTAAAAGCTTTTGAGGGAGTAGCTTCCAACAGTGATTACCAAAAAATAGAGAACTTATTAGATCGGCAGAAGACTCTTCAAGGAAAATTGATAAACCTCCCCGATACCGACGGGGTATTTGCCGTAGTGGAAAATATGCCTACACCAGAAGGTGGTATGAGAGAGTTCTATCAGTATGTTGGTCAGAATATGAAGTATCCTGTTCAAGCCCGCCGAATGGGTATTGAAGGAAAAGTATTTGTGCAATTCGTGGTCAACGAATACGGTGAATTGACGGATTTTCAAGCTCTAAAAGGCATTGGTGCCGGATGTGACGATGAAGCTATTCGCGTATTGGAAGAAGCTCCCGCTTGGAACCCAGGCACTACCGACGGTAAACCTGTTCCGGTTCGGATGGTACTGCCTATTACTTTTCACCTTGATGATGGAGTGGATAATTCGGATAAATCATTAAGTGCGGTGGAAAAAGATGAGTCTACTAAAAAGCTAGATGAGATGGTGGTAGTAGGCTACGAGCCTAAGAATTAACTCGAATTGATAGGAAAAGAGCACTTCATTGGCTACATTATGATAAGCGGATAGTTAATTATGCGGTGCTCTTTTCCTTGGTTCTTATCGTTGATTCTACTCATTTTTTCCTGTAGGCCAGAGGAAGATAATATCTCCCCTCTGAATGTTGCTAAATCCTACGAGCATGTTCAGGTGCAGCAACAAAAGGTAGAGCAGAAAATTGAGATCATGGCTAACCGTTATCTGGACGAACATAAAAATCCTAAACAACCGTTTGATTCAGCTATGGCAATCAGAAGGTTTCACTCATCACCCCGATTGTCTAACGAAAACCTGTTCACTGACCCCATACTATATAAATTACATGGACTTACTTCAGATCAAGATTATCAGCTTTTAGTAAAGCTAGTGAATCAACGAAATGAACTACAAAAGAAAGTATGGACGTTACCGGACGCTTACGGCATATTTGCAGACTCAGAAGTTCAACCCTCACCAGAAGGAGGAATGTCTGCCTTTTACGAGTATATTCGCCGTAATCTTCGGTATCCTGCCCTGCCCCGCCAGCAAGGAGTGGAAGGAAAAGTCTTTGTCCAATTTGTTGTAGAAACTGATGGTTCCCTGACCAACGTGGAAGTTATTAGAGGTATCGGCTCGGGTTACGATGAAGAAGCCGTTCGGGTAGTCAGACAGTCGGTTCCCTGGAATCCTGGAACTCAAAATGGTAAACTGGTGAAGGTACGAATGGTACTACCCATCACTTTCAAGCTTAATGATTGAATAGATAGTACTCTTCGTCACTAATTATTTCACTTGCTGAGAGGTCTCTCGTTCCTGCAATCGGCCTTCGGATACACCAAATAGCTTTTGCATTTTGGTTTTGGTGTTTCCGGTACAGATCAAAATGAGGTAATCGTCTACGGCGATGGTGACTCCGGCTGATGGGTTTTTCATCAGTAAGCGGCTTCCGCCCGATTGTTTTTTATTGATACCCACCAGTACACAGTCATGTTCTTTTTTCAGGGAAATAAAGGCATCCAGATAATCGTGACCAACGTAGGGATTTTGTTCGGTTACGCAGTACTCTAGCAAATCGTAGTCTTCGCCTTCCAAAGCCGATGTCATTAGTGATTCGGCCATCATGGCTACGTCCGGCTCAAAGGTATAACTCGCCACTAGGCGGGAGGCAATTTCAGTTTTGGAAACTACGTATCGCACTCCAGTGGCCGCAAAGGTTTCCCTCAGGCTAGAATTATTGAGTGAAACTACGTAGTTCAGGTCAGGGTAAGATTTCTTTAAGTTAATCAGGTAGATCAGTACCTCGGTGTCATCCGGAAAATTAATAAATACCGTAGCCGAATCTCGAATGTTGGCTTTTTCTAACGCTTCTACATTGCTATAATCAGTAAATAGGGCAAAAACTGATTTGCTGTCGAAGGCTTCGTGGATGAGATCAATCTCGATTTTATCGTCGCAGACAATAGCTACCCGTTGCCCCGAATGAACAACTTCTTCAACGACTTCTTTGCCAAATTTATCCCAGCCGATAACCAAAATGTGATTTGTGAATTTTGTTCCCAAGAGTCCTAAACGTTTTTTTTCTAAATATACCGAAACCTGCGTGGTAAGCTGACTGATAAGATAACCCAAAATACTAACACTACCCACAATGAACACTAACCCAATAAATTGTCCCAATCCGGTGGTGGGGTAATAATCGCCATAACCTACGGTTGAGAGGGTGACAATAGTGTACCAAAATGCTTCATTGAGCTGGGTGATGTTGGCACCCTCTTGGTCATGCTCTATCCAATAGAGCATGTAAGTCACTGCCAAGTAAGCGGTTAGGGCTAGCCCAATAAATAAGATGTTTTTTTGCTGCTGATTAGTCATTTCGAGGCTTTTTCTCCTTCCGGATAAGTGAAAATATCAGCGTAAGCATCGCTTTCGTTCTTCTTTCGTCGGATTGCTGGGGCATCGTACACAACTAACAGTTTGCCATCTTCAGCCAGAGTAAGCCCTTCAGCCTTGTCTTTACCATATTGGGTTCTATGTCCTAAAGTAACATTGGCCAATCGCTCAATTTCATCATTGTACAACATAGATTCTTTAGTGTCAGGTAGGCCCTGCACAATTCGGTACAGAGCAATGGTTCCATCGCAATCCATCGTCGGCCCAGCCAAAATCAATAAATCGTCTTCCGCCACGGCTAATTCCCGGATGCCCATACCGTGCAGGTGTACAAAGTGTTTGCGGTAATGCTTCCCCTTTTTGCCGATCTTCTTGAGTTTTAATGTTTTTTTGCTCTTCTGTTTTACCTGTATTTCCAGAATGATGGCCCAGCCCCGAAGTACTGGTCCGCGTAAGCCCAGAAAAATACGCTCGCCCACCACCGCAATGCCTTCAATATCCAGTCCATTATCTTTTCCCGGAATATCTATGAAGCTAGCAAAGTGCTTGTCTTTTGCTAGTTTCTTAGATAGCTGACTGTAATTTTCTTTAGCCTTCAGCTTAGCTGCTGTTAGTTTCTTCTTGGGTTGATTGGGGTCTGTACAGGATTTGTGCAGTTGATATTCTCCGGTCTTGGGATCTTCCACTATGGGAATACGGGCAATTGTGTATCGATTCTGATCAATCTTGAGCTTACTTAAACGCTTAATTCTTTTTTTCACCGACTCTTCTCGGTCATCGGGCTTGTCTCGCTTGCTACTGTGCGAACCAGCAATCCAAAGGTATTTGCCGTCGTAAGCTAGCCCTTCAATATCCACTTCATCTTTGCCAGCGGGTAAATCAATATAGTCAGTAAGTGGAAAGCTTTGGTGCTCCTTGTAGGTGCTTCTTACTCGTTTTAAACGTTCCAGACTATGCCCTTCATCAAACGCTAACCACAAATAATCTCCCGTGCGAACAACTGAAGAAAGCTCTTCCCGAATTTTCTTTCCAGTGTTATGCAAGGAATCATCCAGAACCAGCAGGCGTTGGTGCGATTTTTTGTAATTCATACTAAGATTTTACCCGCTCGGGGTTATCCGCCACAAAGGCTTTCCAGCTTTTGTTATGCCGAATGGGCGAAGATTTCTGATAGTGATGACAGAGAGCTACGGCTAAAGCATCAGTAGCATCGTTAAGCTGGTTTTCTTGTAATAAAGGATTATTTGTGTCCAACAGACTCGCCAGCATCTTGGAAACCTGTTCTTTAGAAGCATTTCCGTTACCAGTCACCGACTGCTTTACTTTTCGCGGAGCATACTCAGTTACCGGAATTTGCCGACTCAGTGCAGCGGCCATCGCCACTCCCTGGGCACGACCTAGCTTGAGCATAGATTGCACGTTTTTGCTATAAAACGGGGCTTCCAACGCCATTTCATCTGGATGATACTCATCAATTAGTCCCGTAATTCGGTCGAAAATTTTCTGAAGCTTGGTCTGATACTGCGCGTACTTTCGGAGGTGAATAATGCCGTACTGCATCAGCGTAATGATTGCTGGGCGAGGCGGAGAACTTCGTATACAAATCACTCCGTAACCCATTTCGTTAGTCCCTGGATCAATGCCTAGAATGATTTTTTCGCTATCGGTTCGCTGAGCCATAGCTGGTTTGGTGTTGGTCATCGCTACTAAATATAGAGATTCTGCCAAGGTTTCAAAAACAAAGGTAATACTTCCCTAAACTTTCTACCTTTACGGCTATTATCTATGGAGATTATTTTTGCCATTTTCGTACTGGTTTACTGCCTGCTGATTGTCCGGTTTAACTACCACTGGTTACAAATTCCGGTGTTTCACCCTCAGCCAGCAAAGTTTTCCGCCCAAACTCCCCGGGTGTCAGTAATAATTCCAGTACGCAATGAAGCCCCGCATATTGTATCGTTACTTCATGATTTGGAGCAACAACGGATTAGGGATGAACAATTGCTTCCTAAAAAGAACTGGGAAGTAATAGTCGTAGATGATTCCTCGGAAGACGATACGGTAGCTTTGGTTCAGGAATTTATCAATCAAAAGCGATTACCATTAAAATTAATTTCATCAGATGCTCACATAGGAAATCGCTCGCCGAAAAAGCAAGCCATTTGGAAAGGGGTTCAGGCTTCGCAGGGTGACTACATTATTACAACCGATGGTGATTGTCGGGTTGGTTCGTATTGGCTGCTCACTTGGTTCCAGTTTTTGGAGCAAAATCAGCCCGCCCTAGTGGCCGGAGGAGTTACTTTTCATCAAGAGGAGTCATGGTTTCAGCAACTGCAAATAGTAGAGTTTGCTAGTCTGATTGGTATGAGTGCAGCCAGTATTCAAGCCGGACAGCCTCTAACTTGCAACGGAGCCAACTTGGGGTTTTCTCGTGAAGCCTTTAACGAGGTGGGTGGTTACCAGGGGCACTGGCATGTTCCTTCTGGGGATGATGAATTTTTACTTCATGCTATTTTTAAACGCTTTCCTGAGCAAGTTTTTTTTCTCAAAAGCCCAACGGCAGTAGTAAAAACCTACGCTAAGAAAACCGGAGCTGAGTTTATTCAGCAACGCAAACGCTGGGTAGGAAAATGGAAGCTGCACCGGGAAGCGCAGATTGTTCTTTTATCCTTATTGGTTTTTGCGTTTCACGTTTGTTTTCTTTCAGGCTTAGTCTACTTCATCGGCTGGGCTAAATTAGACTACTGGCTGGCGGGATTGCTACTTCTGAAAATCGGGGTAGAGTGGTTTTTTTTGAAATCAGTGTTACGGTTTTTGAAGAAAAAGGGAAGCTTGCTGAACCTTTTGCCTCTCCAACTGCTTTATTCGGCATATTTTGTGCTTATTGGGCTAATTGCAAGTGGAGGTGGGTATACCTGGAAAGATCGAAAACACCATCACCATGAGTGACGAAGAATTTGACGTACTAGATGAACTATATTTCGTCATTTCTTTTGAAGAACTGATGGAGGCGATTGATATGCACGAACAGATGTTGTTTCAGGTACTAAAAGATCTTCTGGAGAAAGGTTGGATTCGGTGTTATCGTAACCACTCGGAAGAATTACTTCCCCACGAAGCCAATTTTAGTCGTTTTTATCGAGAATATCACTACTTAGCTACCAAAGCGGGATTATTAGCCCACAACGGACGCTAGCACATACTTTTCATTCATTAGCAACTGCAAATTTAGTATGGTCATTGATCGATCTGTGCCCCCACCATCTCAACCTATTAGTCATGTTCACTTAGCTGAAGCTAAGACCCACTATCTCAGTAATGGCGTGCCTGTGCACTATATCAACGCGGGAAAAGAGCCAGTAGTGGGTATCGAACTTCTATTACCTCTTGCCGGAATAAAGCACGAACCAGAATCAGGTATCGGCTTTTTCACTATGAAGATGCTGGCTGAAGGTACTCAGCGACGCACAGCATACGCGATATCTAATTTCGTGGATTCTTACGGAGCCTTTTTACAACTCAACTCGGGGTTAGACTATGCTTCTATTGAGATTTATACGCTAAAGAAATATACTGATGCCTTATTGTCGCTACTGGTAGAGCTACTAACTGAAGCTACATTTCCTACCGATGAATTGGAGAAACTGAAAACTATTCAGGGGCAAAAGATTCGGGTCAGCAATGAGAAAACCAGTGTTGTCGCTTCCAAAAAAATGCGAGCAGTATTGTTTGGAGAGAATCAAGCCTACGGGAAAAGTTTAACTGAAGAAGGAGTAAGCTCAATAATTCAGTCTGCTTTAATAGATTTTTACCAAACTAAAGTTGCAGCTAACTGGGAAATTGTAATCTCCGGACAAGTTGACGATGAAATTCTTGGTTTACTGGAGAAGCACATTGGCACGCTAACCGTTGATCGTCAGAAACCGCTTCATCAATCTGGAGTGTGGGATTATACTTCAGTGGAGAAAAAGCACCTCGAGCCACGTCCTGATAACTTACAATCTTCCATCCGGGTGGGAATGCCATTGTTCACTAAAGATCATCCTGATGCTATCCCAATGCGGATACTCAATACTGTACTCGGGGGGTACTTTGGTTCTCGCTTGATGAAGAATATCCGGGAAGAAAAGGGACTGACCTATGGTATCTACTCCAGCGTAGTCAGTCTTCAAGAAGCCGGATATCTGGTAATTGGTACAGATGTGAAAAAAGAGCGTACGCAAGCGGCCTTAACCGAGATATACCGTGAAATAGCCATTTTACGCGATCAACCAATAGACAGTATTGAGCTAAATACTGTAAAAAACTACATGGCTGGAAGATTGCTCACTTCCGTCGATACCCCCTTCGCTTTAGCAGAAAAGTTTAAGAGTATCTATTTATATAACCTAAACTACACCTACTTTCAAGATTATTTGAAGATGCTTCAGGAGGTAACCCCCGGGGTTATACAAGAGCTAGCTCAACAGTATTTTCAAGAAGAAAACTGGTTTGAAGTAGTCGTAGGTAATTATTTTTAATCATTTAAGGAGTAATTAGCCTAGAGGGGGTAATGAAAGTAGATGGTTGTTATCTTAGGAACTTGGTAGCACAAGTCACTAATTTCCTTCTCTTCTCTTACTTTGTAAAGATTTCCCTCCACCCGATACCCTAATTCTTATTTTCCGAACTGCCGTTTCATTTTATTACACTTCCCGCGGAGTAGGGGAAACTCGAATATTCTTATTGTACGCTTTTTTTGAATTATTTTTGAAATAGCTACTTGTGAAAAGTGCTTATTCTATGATTCAAAATAGGTGTAATAGCGATGATCCAAAGCCAGAAAGCCACATTTGACATTCAGCAGTCGTCTGGAAGTAAGAAGAACGTAGAGGTAGAGATAGCTGATCTGCGAAAAATAACCGAAGTGGTAAAGAACCGCTACGGTTATGACTTTTCAGATTACGCCAAATCTTCTTTCCGAAGGCGAATCCAGCGAGTTATTGAAATGTTCCAGTTCAACTCTGTTCAGGAAGTAATTAATAGGCTAGAAAACGACAGTTCATTTATTGAGACATTCTTGGCAGAAATTACTGTCAATGTTACTGAAATGTTTCGTGATCCTTCTTTTTGGCGAGAAGCCCGAGATCACATTATCCCTAACCTCTTTCTCAACCATGACACAGTAAATATATGGCACGCTGGCTGTTCTTCAGGAGAAGAGGTAATGAGCATGTGTATTATGCTTAAAGAAATGGATATCCTCCATAAGGCTAATATAATTGCTACTGACATTGATAAGCCAATACTGGAAAAAGCTAAGCAGAGTAGGGTTCCTATAAAGAATATGGCACTTAATGAAAAGAACTATATTCGATATCAGGGGCAAAAGACACTGAGCCATTATTACGAGGAGAAAGACGGAATGGCAATTCTTGATCCAACATTATTTGCGGGAGTATCCTACCGTAATTTTGATCTGGTAAAAGGGGAGGTCTTCAACAAATTTGACCTGATCCTTTGCCGAAATGTGATGATTTACTTCAACCAAAATCTGCAAAATCGCGTACTGAAAAAGCTTCATGAGAGCTTGTTTAAGTACAGTTATCTGGCTATTGGCTCAAAAGAATCGTTGATCTGGTGCGAAATAGCTAGCAACTTTATTATCGTTAATAATGAAGAAAAAGTTTACAAAAAAATCAAAGACTAGCAGGAGGCAGAATCCAGTTAGCTATGAGCAAATTTAAAGTTAATAATAAATATAAGGCCGTATTAATCGGCGGCTCAGCCGGGAGTTTCCAAGGGGTGACACGTATACTGTCAACGATCCCGAAAGACTTTGCCTTACCTATTATCATGTGTCTGCATCGTTTGAAGCACGTACGTCATGGTTTCGAGGAGGCTCTGTCAATCAAAAGCTCTAAGCCAGTAACTGAGCCTTGTGACAAAGAAAGTATTAAAAAAGGAGGCGTATATCTAGCACCTTCTAATTACCATATGTCCATTGAGTTGGGCAACACATTTTCATTATCTACTGAGGCTGCAATTAATAATTCCCGGCCGGCTATTGATGTAACATTAGATACTGCCTCTTATGCTTACCGACAAAAATTAGTAGGAATTCTGCTTTCGGGGGCGAATAAAGACGGGGCATCAGGAATGATGAGAATTAAGGAGCGAGGAGGATTGACTATCGTACAAGATCCTGAAGAATGTATGATCGATACTATGCCAACAGCTGCCATGAGCCTGACGACGATTGACTATGTACTAAGAGTAGATCAGATCATTGAGTTTTTACTAGAGTTAGACCAACAATATCGATAATATTATGCAAACATCTACCAATATAATCAAATGGGTTGTGATAGCTGCCTTTATTATAGCAGCTGGAGTCACAACCTATTTGCTATTTCAGTTACCGAGCCTGTTACCTCTTTATTCACCAGCGCTTGATATATCAATAGTTGAACAGCTAAATCCCTTACTATACCAGGTATATGTGGCCGTAGGGGCAACCATCTTGTTAGGCTTAGGTGTTATTACAGTTTTGATTAGCTCTCAAGGCCAGCACAGTAGCCAAATAGCTGAGTTCCGAATGTCTGAGCAACAGTCAATTGATTCTGAAGAAGAATCAAGGGAAGGTAAGGCTGACGAGTTCTATTTAGGGGATGCAGAAGAACTATTATCTTCTAATGATGCGAAAGAAACCGTATTCAGTAAAGCACTATCGCAAGTATGTGAAGCGCTAGAAGCAAGCCAAGGTGCGGTATATCAAATAATTGAAGAGGAAGAAAGTAAAGCATTAGAGCTGTTTGCTACCTATGCTTACCACATTCCTGAGGGAGATACTCTATCTTTTCGTTGGGGTGAAGGCCTCGTAGGGCAATCAGCCAAAGAAGGAAAGGTATTTAATATTGATTCTGTGCCAGAGGGGTACATAAAGATATTCTCTGGGCTTGGTAAAGCAACACCCAAGCATTTACTTTTTCTCCCAATGAAAGAAGGTGAAGAAGTGGTAGGTATGCTAGAACTGTCTTCTTTTAAGCAGTTTCAAGGTAACCACGTAATGGCTCTGGAACAGTACTTCGGAAAATTAGCACTAAAACTGTCAAATAATGACAATGTAAGTTTGGAAGCAGCTAAATCATAAAATATTTATCCAGTTGTTGCAATTTGCAAGCAAGCCAAACAAGATAAATCCGAGTATCATTTTTAGTGAAAATAATAATTTGGTAAGAGGATATGCTGAAAAGAATTAAAATAGGAAGTAAAATCACAGCATTAGTATTGTTGCTGACTGCACTAGCCGTAGTCGCAATCAGTATTATCACTTATCATGTGGCTGAACAGTTACTTGAGAAGCAATATGCCGAAAAGCTACAATCAATTAACAGTTACAAGAAAAGCCAGATAGAGAATTACTTTCAGCGAATCACTTCTGAGCTAACACTCTTGAAGATTGCACCAGGAGAAAGTGAAGAAGGTGAGGAAGTAGAAGAAGAAGGCTCTACTGACATGTTCAGCCTAGATGGTATGGGGATGGGGTTAGGAGCGATGGATGAAACAGCCAGTGCTGAAAGTACGTCCTCTGTCAATGCCGATCAGGTTCAAGATATACTATCCCGAGAGCCAAGTATCGCCAGCATTTCTTTAGTTTCGCTTCAAGGCGACATTCTGTTCACTAGCGATAACTCTAACGCTAATCAGCAACCTGGCGAAGCTTTCTATGATCCGGACGGTAAGACTATTAAAAATGCTCAGAAGAGTACTTATACTAGCCGTATCTTTAAGGAAAATGATAAATATTTTTCCTTAGTAGGGCAAATTATTAATGATAGCAGTCAATTAGCTATTGCCAAAATAGATGTTTCAAGGCTATTTGCGATCATCCATGATTCTACCAACTTGGGTGATTACGGGGAATCATTTCTAGTAGAAGCTACCAACAATGAAGTAACCTATATTAACGGAGCTAGACTTACAGGTAGTGAGCCACTATCGCTTCAGACTACAGTCGGAAGCACCAGCCAGCAGGCTGCCCAACGGGCGGTGGGTGAAGGTTCAACTGACGGCTATATCCATGATATAGATTATCGTGGTGAGCCTACCTTAGCTGCGTGGGACAATCTTCCTGCTCAGCAATGGGGTATTATTTCTAAGGTTGACCAAACAGCCTTGCAAAGTCAGTTGAGTCCATTACTCTTTCGCTCAGTTATAGCGGGAAGTGTTTTACTGCTACTAGCACTAGTAGCCTCAATATTACTTTCCCGAATATTAACATCAGCCTTACTATCATTAAAGGCTACACTTCAAATGTTAAGTGAAGGAATTTTGCCTGAGCGAGTTGATAAAAAAAGTGACGACGAAATTGGGCAAATGGCTGGAACTACGGCTAAAGTGGTAGAAACGCTTCAGAACACTGCTTCTTTTGCTCATCAAATTGGGGCTGGTGAGTTAAATGCTTCATTTCAGCCAGTGAGTGAGAAAGATACGCTGGGTAATGCATTAATCAATATGCGTAATAATATCCAGAACGCAGAGAAGCGAGATGATGAACGGAATTGGATTGTGACTGGTGTGGCTGAGATCGGGGAGATTCTCCGCTCGCATGATCAGATTGATCAGTTAGGCGATGCAGTAGTTGCATACGTATGTCAGAAGATTGGAGCCGTTCAGGGAGCTTTTTACGTGGTGAATGATGAAAATGGCGATGGTGGTGACGCAGTCATTGAGATGAAAGCTAGCTATGCTTACAATAAAAAGAAGTATCTTAAAAATACCTTTAAGTTTGCGGAAGGGTTAGTGGGGCAGGCAGCTATCGAGCAAGACACACTCTTGAGAACAGAGATTCCTTACGATTACGTGACTGTCACCTCAGGTCTCTTGGGCGACCAGCGACCTGAATCATTATTAATTGTACCGCTAATTACAAATGAGCACGTATACGGAGTATTAGAGTTTGCTGCTTTTGAGAAGTTCAGCAGCCGGGATGTGAAATTTGTGGAGGAAATTAGTTTGATTACAGCTCGAACGGTGTTCAATATCAAAGTAAATGAAAGAACCCGCAAGTTGTTAGAGGAGTCTCAAGAGATGAGTAATGAATTGCAGGAGCAGCAAGAGATTCTTCAGCAGAACGCAGAAGAGATGCAGGCTACCCAAGAAGAGTTACAGCGAACAAACAAAGAACTTGAAGAACAGATTCAGGAGGTAGAGCGTACACAGAACCGCATGACTTCCTTGCTGGAAAATGCCTCAGAGGTAGTGACCATCTACGAAGAAAATCAACTGATCCGTTATATCAGTCCTTCGGTACAGCGGATTTTTGGGTATACTCAAGAGGAACTCATTGGGCACAGCGACCTAGAGCATATTTTAGAAGAGGGGCAGAAAACGTTTTTAGATATGTTCTCGGCACTCATAAAAAATCCTCGGGAATCGGTCACTGTCCAGTATCTCTATAATACGAAAGATCGTGGGGAGGTGTGGGTAGAAACTACAGGTACAAACTTACTAGAAGATCCGGCTGTGCAGGGGGTTATATTGAACTCTCGGGATATTACTGAGCGGAAACGGGCTGAACAGGAAGAACGCATGCGAAGTAAGATGCAGGCGCTTTCCGAAAATTCTCCAGATTTGATTACTCGGGTAGATAAAGAAGGCACATTCTTCTACATCAACCCGACTATCGAGACGTATACCGGACATGCTCCTTCTGAGTTCTTAAATAAGCGCGTAGATGAGTCAAGATTTGCTCCTTCGGTAGTAGATGAATGGCTAAAAATACTGAATGAAGTCAGCAGTTCGGAAAAAACTGTAGCCAAGGAAATTGATTTCCCTTCTCAGTTAGGTGATCGGGTGATGAATATCAACGCTATACCTGAATTTGACGAAGAAGAGCATCTAGAGTCAGTGCTGGTAGTGTCGCATGATATTACTGAACGTAAGCAGATTGAGCGGGAAATCCAGAACAAGAATAAAAAGATTAACGATAGTATTAATTATGCTCGTCGTATTCAGGGAGCTATTTTGCCTGATAATCAAATCATCAAGCAGATATTCCCCGAGTCGTTTATTTATTATAAAGCTCGTGATGTAGTTAGTGGCGATTTCCCCTGGTTTATGCAGCGGGGTGAAGACACTTTCATTGCAGCAGTAGATTGTACCGGGCATGGGGTACCAGGAGCACTTATTTCACTGATCGGATACTTCTTACTCAATGATATAGTTCGTAGCCGAGGAATTTCTGACCCAGGTGAGATTTTAGACCAGCTAGACGACGGAGTAACTAAAACACTTCGCCAAGACTCGGAAGATTCTCAAAGTAAAGATGGTATGGATATCGCACTTTGCCGCATCCGTAAGAATGAAGTACAGTATGCTGGAGCTCATCGTCCGTTATACTACATGGAGAAAGGCGAAATGGTCGAGATTAAGGGAGATAAATTCCCGATTGGTGGAGGAATCTATAAAAATCAAACCAACTTTACTACAACAACCATCAAAGCAGCCAAAGGTGATTCTATCTACTTCTGTTCAGATGGGTTCCCGGATCAATTTGGTGGGCCTAATAACCGCAAGTACGGACCAAAACGCTTACGGGCTATGATTCAGGAGCACCATCATAAACCGATGGAGGAAGTTCATCAAGTAATAGGCTCTTCTTGGGAAGAGTGGCAAGGCCAAGAAAAGCAGACTGATGATGTCTTAATGATTGGCATTAAGTTTTAAATTAAATTGATCGACTAATAATCTAAAATCTGACAGATTATGAAGTATGTGTATGACTTACACAAAACAATGCGGGATCAGAACCTCATCTTGGTATATGAGGGAGAATTCACGCAGGAAATCACCAAGTCTGTATTGGCTATGGCAGAACGTAACATGGACTCCATGGGAGAAGAATCTTCGGTGAAGCGGAAAGTGTTCAACGTAATGGTAGAATGCCTTCAGAACATTGTAAAGCATGGTGAAGGGTACAAAATAGAAAATGAGTACGAGTACAATGCTGTGTTCATGATTGGTAAGAAAGGAGATGAGTACATCATTGCTTCTGGAAACCCTCTAGAAAATAATGACATAGACGGTCTTCGCGAGCGATTAGACAAAGTGAATAGCTTAGATAAAGACGGTCTGAAGCAGCTTTACAAAGACATTATTAAGAATACTACAATTTCGGAGAAGGGCGGTGCCGGGTTAGGTTTTGTGGACATGGCTCGTAAGTCGGGTAGTAAACTGGAATACGACTTTGTAGATATGGATGGAAATCGCTCGTTTTTCACGTTAAAGACAACGATTATTCGTAGTTAAACCAAAGCAAAAATTCAATTCAAAATATCTTATTGTCATGGAAATTATACACTTAGAAGGAACAGAGGATACACCCAAAATTATTCTTGATAAGGGCAATGGTATATTCGAGATTTCGGGTCGCTCACTGCCTGAGGACTCAGCCGAGTTTTACCAGCCAGTAATAGATTGGTTAGGCACTTATGCCCAAGATCCAAACCCGAGCAGTGAGTTTGTTTTCAAGTTAGAATATTTCAATACTGCCTCTTCTAAACTTATTCTGGATGTACTCTCTAAAATTGAAGAGGTAGATGGTGCTAAAGTACATTGGTACTTCCACGAAGATGATGAAGATATGGAAGAGGCTGGAGAAGAGTTCTCAGAGTTAGTTGAAGTATCATTCGAGTTTAGTACCTACTAAATTTCATCAATATTTTATCAGCACTCTTTTCAGTGCTGAAAATTAATATCCTGCTATCTACCTGTGATTGCCTGATCTTGCATTGCCTTGGGAATCTAAAGATCATAGCAACTTTATGCAAAGGATCGTAAGACCATGAGTGAAGAAATTCTTAAAGCGTTAACCCAATTATTTGCCATCATCACCAAGCAGGATGGTGGTGTTACGGAGAAAGAGCGTGATTTTGTTATCAGCTTCTTTACCCAAGAGCTAGATCACGACTCTATCAAAGAGTACGTAGAGCTTTATGATAAATTCGCCGATTGGGGAAAATCCAATGAGTCTGCTGAAGGGGAGGTAGTAGTAAAAAAGCGTAAGCTTACTTCGGTTCGGGATTCGGTAAAAACACTTGCCATTTGCCGTAAGATCAATAAAACACTTACGCAGAAGCAGAAAGTTGTTGTACTGGCTAAAGTTTTAGAGTTAGTAGCCTCTGATAGTAACTTTACCGAGCAGCGGGTAAACATCATCAACACAGTTTCTGAGGTATTTAACATTGAAGCTGAAGAATATAAGCTAATTGAAAGCTTTGCTCTGAATGATCAGGAGGTACAGGAAAATTCAGAAGATATTCTTACCGTTAGTGCTCGTACCGGTGATACTGGTAAACAAAAGCACGTAGTTGCTGATATACAAGGTGAGATTATTTTTCTAAAAGTCAACAGTGTTGACCTCTACTTTGTAAAGTACCTGGGGAAAAGCGATATCGTGCTGAATGGCTTCATTATGAAGCCAAATCATTCGTACTTATTCTCCAATGGAAGTACGATCAAAACCCCAATAGGTGATGCACTGTACTACAGTGACATAATTCGGCACTTTTTGTCGGATGATGAAGTGCAGAAGATTTCATTTAACGTAAATCAGGTAACATTCCGGTTTCCAAATGGGGGAGTTGGCCTGCGAAATATTAATATTTCAGAAGGACCAGGCAAGCTTATCGGTATTATGGGTGCGAGTGGTGCGGGTAAAACCACACTGCTGAATGTCTTAGCAGGTATTGAAGCACCTTCCGAGGGAGAAGTGCTAATTAATGGCTACAACATTCACCTTCAGAAAGAGAACATTCAAGGGGTAATTGGTTATGTAGCGCAGGATGACTTGCTAATCGAGGAACTGACGGTGTATGAAAACCTGTATTACAACGCTAAGTTATGCTTTGCTGATAAAAGTGACGAGGAGATTGACAAGCTGGTAATTAGCACCCTGGAAAGTTTAGGACTTGAACACCGTAAAGACCTTAAGGTTGGGAGTGTACTAGACAAAACCATTAGTGGCGGGCAGCGCAAACGCTTGAATATTGCCTTAGAGTTGATTCGGGAACCTGCTGTAATGTTCGTTGACGAACCTACTTCGGGGCTTTCATCCCGTGACTCAGAAAATGTAATTGACTTACTGAAAGAACTTTCCCTGAAAGGAAAGTTGATTTTTGTGGTGATCCACCAACCTTCGTCCGACATCTACAAGATGTTTGATAAGATGTTTATCATGGATACCGGAGGATATCCTATATTCTATGGAAACCCAGTAGCCGCTGTCACTTACTTCAAGAAGGCATCCAATCAGGTGGATGCTGAGCGTGGACAATGTTCAGAGTGCGGTAATGTAAATCCTGAGCAGGTTTTCAACATCATTGAAGCTAAGGTAGTTGATGAATATGGGCAGTTTACCAATAAGCGGAAGGTAAACCCACCGCAGTGGAGCGAAATGTATCAGGAAAACTTCACGCTAAAGCGGGTATCTGATGTCCATGAAACTCCACCCAAATCACTATCAATCCCTAATCGGCTTAAGCAAGCTTTTATATTCACTGTTCGGGATACACTTTCCAAAGTTAGTAATAAGCAGTATATGCTAATTAATTTCTTGGAAGCCCCGGTGTTGGCACTATTTCTTTCGTTTATTATCCGCTACACTGAGGTAGGAAGTTCAGAGTATCTGTTTCGGTTCAACGAAAATATTCCAGCGTATCTGCTGATTAGTATTATTGTAGCCTTATTTATGGGGCTTACCATAAGTGCTGAAGAAATTATTCGAGATCGGAAAATACTGAAACGAGAGTCTTTTCTAAATCTAAGCTGGAGTAGCTACCTTTCTTCCAAACTGCTGATACTTTTTACTATGTCAGCGATTCAAACCTTGAGTTTCGTCCTGATTGGAAATGCTATTTTAGAAATTAAAGAGATGACTTTTAGCTTCTGGCTAGTTCTGTTCTCGGTTTCTTGTTTTGCCAATGTGCTCGGACTCAATATTTCTGCCTCTTTCAATTCGGCAGTGACAGTTTACATTATCATTCCACTTTTGTTAATCCCACAAATGATATTAAGTGGGTTACTATTCAAATTTGACAAGCTAAATAGCCTGATTAGTACTAAAAGTGAAGTCCCTATTGTGGCCGATCTAATGACATCTCGTTGGGCCTACGAAGCCATGGCAGTATATCAGTTTCGGGAAAACTCATACCAACGTCCGTTTTATGAACTAGAGAAACAAGAACGGCAAGCTGATTACACTTCAGCGTATGTATTACCTAAGCTAGAATCTAAGCTGCAAAGTATTCAAAATAATATAGCACCTGAAAACGATTCAGTGAAGGCAGTACTAGCTACTGATTTATACATTGTTCGTCGGGAGCTAAAAGCAGAATCTTTTCGGGGCGGTATTGAGAACCTGAACATTGACTCAGCACTTGTGACCGATCATATTAATGAGGAAGCCATTCAACAACTGCGTACCTATCTCAAAGATTTGGGCAAGCACTATGTACAAATATTTAATGATGCCGTAGGCAAGAAAGAAAAGCTGGTCTACTACTTAGAGAATAACGCTGGGCTTGATTATGATCTTAACGATTACAAGAATGAGTACTATAATGAGAGCTTGGCCGATCTGGTACGAAATGTGAACACCGCCGAGCGAATTGTTGAGCATAATGGACGTTTATTACAACAGATAGATCCTGTTTTTAATGAGCCAGTAATCGCTAACGCCGACTTTTTCAGCTATCGTACTCACTTCTTTGCCCCAAAAAAGCATTTGGCTGGTCGGCTTATTGATACATTCGTTTTCAACATTCTGATTATCTGGACAATGACTGCTTTATTGTACTTGAGTTTGTATTACGAAGTAATGCGAAAGGTTTTTTCAGTTATCAGTAACATTAAACTTCCCAAGAAAAAATAGTCGGTTTATGCCGGAAATAATTCATACGTAAGATATTCAATCTATTTCAATTTCAACTCGGTATAGCGCATGATACCTTTGTCATATCAAATCTGGAAACTTTGCATGAAAAAACTATCGCTACTGATTGGTGCTGGCTTACTATTATTGTCGTCCTGTGACTCAGGTTCAAAAATAGATGAGCAAGCTTTCTTAGATAGCCTTCAGACTACTGAGAGTAATAGTCCGGTTATTTCGGAAGAGGTATTGGAGAGTATTCTTCAGCAGATTCCTTCACCTTTGGAGATTGCGGTTCTTCTTAAAGAGTCAGGTACTAATTATGACATTGAGTTACTAAATGGTACAGATCAATTAGCTACCTATAATAGCAACTTTAAGAAAGCACTTAATTTAGGAGTTTACGGTACCGATCTAGGGTATACTAATATTTATGAACAAAACCAGGACGCCTTTGAGTATCTTACTGCCATTCGCGATTTAGCCGATGGCCTAAGCATCGGTCAGTTCTTTGATTTTGGGGTAATCCGTCGGTTGGCTACTAACAGTCGTAATTTAGACTCCCTGCTCCTTATAACCACCAAAAATTTTAATAATATCAACGCCTCTTTGCAAGAACAACAGCGGGCTAATTTAAGTGTACTCTTACTGACCGGAGGATGGTTAGAGGCTCTCCATATTATTTGCCAGGTGACTGAGCGTAATATGAACAACGAAGAGCTGAAAGAACGTATTGGCGAGCAGAAAATAATTTTAGAGAATATCATGCTCTTATTATCATTTTACAGTGAAAGTAACCCTAACATCAAGGAGCTTTCGGATAAAATGGCTGAATTGCAAGCACAGTTTGATAAGATTGAAATTACGCAGACCTACGCAGAGTCAACTTTGGAAGAGGTGAACGGAATTGTGACTATCTCAAATAATAGTACTACCACTATTAATATTACTGACGAAAATGTTAAAGAAATCTCTCGTATTACCTCATCTATCCGAGACTATATCATTAAATAAAATGCCACATAAGCACATGAAAGTTATTGTAGGTGTATTGAGCATAATCATTGGTTTATTCTTGAATACAACAGAAGTTACAGCTCAGTGCGATCCGGCTGTCTATACCGAGGCTTGTATTCCTCAGTTGGTAGATGGTTTTAATTTTGTAAAGAGCTACGAAATTAATGGCGAAGGTGGGGCAAAAGATAAAGTGGAATACTCTTATGTATTTGCTAAAGGGACTCAGTACTTTCTAAACATCTGCGCGGATGGTGACCAGACTGATGGTATCGTAGTTAGTTTATATGATTCTAACCGGAAGAAAGTAGGTACTAGCTTTGCCAATGGCAATTTTAACAAAGGAATTATCTATCCCTGTAATGCTACTGGTATTTACTATATTACTTTTACCTTTGAAGGCTCTCAGCAGCATTGCGGCGGTGCTGTACTAGGCTTTAAACGCTAATTGGTTAGATATAAGAAATAGAAAAGACCTCGGTGGAGAGGTCTTTTTGTTTACTACAAGAAACAAGAAAACCCGCTCACGAGCGGGTTTTCTGATACTTCTCTGTGTAAGTCTAATTATAGCTTTTTATTTTTTCCCATTAGAGGAAGTAGTAGCTGCATCAGCTAAGGCTGCAGTATTAGCGTCATCACCTTCAGGCTGATCTTCCACACCGTTTACTTTATTTCGGATTTTTAGTTCAATTTCGCCCATAAGCTCAGGGTTATCGAGTAAAATGCGCTTTACAGCATCTCGACCTTGTCCTAGCTTTTCACCATTGTAGGAGAACCAGGAGCCAGATTTTTTCACAATCTCCATCTCTACTCCGAGGTCAAGAATCTCACCTACCTTAGAGATACCTTGTCCGTACATAATATCAAACTCAATCACTTTAAAAGGGGGGGCAACTTTGTTTTTAACTACTTTTACGCGAGTGCGGTTACCAGTAATGTTGTCAGCATTTTCTTTAATCTGACCAATCCTCCGAATATCTAACCGAACTGAAGCATAAAACTTCAAAGCATTACCACCCGTAGTAGTTTCAGGATTTCCGAACATCACCCCAATTTTTTCTCGTAACTGGTTAATGAAGATACAGGTACATTTGGTTTTGTTGATGGCTCCGGTCAGCTTTCGTAATGCCTGAGACATGAGACGGGCTTGCAATCCCATCTTACTATCACCCATTTCGCCTTCTAGTTCTCCTCGAGGAACCAAAGCTGCTACTGAGTCAATAACAATAATATCAATTGCCCCTGAGCGGATCAGATGTTCAGCAATTTCTAGGGCTTGCTCGCCATTATCTGGCTGGGAGATCAGTAAGTTCTCAGTATCTATTCCTAATTTCTCAGCATAGCCACGGTCAAAAGCGTGTTCGGCATCAACAATGGCTGCAATTCCACCCGCTTTCTGAGCTTCAGCAATGCAGTGCATAGCCAACGTAGTTTTTCCGGATGATTCCGGTCCGTAAATTTCTACTACTCTGCCCCGAGGAACACCGCCTACTCCTAAGGCAATATCCAAGCCTAGGGAGCCGGTAGGAATGGCCGGAATGTCTTCTACTCGGTCATCGCTTAGTTTCATCACGGTACCTTTGCCGTACGTTTTATCTAGCTTGTCAATAGTTAATTGAAGGGCTTTTAGTTTTTCTGTTTGATCGCTCATAAGTGGTTAATTATGGTTGACAGCAAATATACTTTTTTTAAGTATTTATCACAATAATATTACGCGAAATAAGAATAAAATGTTTGGTGACTGAGTTATAAGTATTTGTAAATTTGACCGTACTTTCACCGGGTACGCAAGGCAGTACACTGAATACTATGTATTTGGATAGCACTTAGCTACAATACAGTATCCAAAGATACACTAAAAATAAAGTACAGAAAACTTGAGCAGTGATGATGAAAAAAATAATTGTTGGACTAGTTGTGGGGGTGGTAATACTACTGATATGGCAACAGGAACTAGTGAGCTACGGTATTATGCAGGCGAAGGGTCAAATAAAAGTGATTTGGAATGCTCGACCTATCGACGACCTGCTGGCTGATTCACAAGTGCCAGATTCGTTGAAGCAAAAAATTCGCTTAGTGCAAGAAGTTAAGCAATTTGCGATTGATAGTTTAGGTGTGAACGATTCGGATAGCTACGGTAGTGTATATGATCAGAAAGGTAAACCGATACTTTGGGTGATCACGGCAACTGAACCCTTCTCATTAGAAGATCGTAAGTGGAAGTTTCCGCTACTGGGCACATTTTCGTATAAAGGCTTCTTCGAGCATGAGAAAGCGCTTAAAGAAAAAAAGGAATTGGCTGAACAAGGGTTGGATACTGGTATACGAACAGTCAGTGCCTGGAGTACCCTGGGCTTTTTTGATGATCCGATACTATCGCAGCTACTATTCCGTTCCGACGGGCAGGTAGCCAATACTATTGTTCATGAGCTTACTCACGGCACAATCTTCGTGAAGGATAGCCTTCAGTTAAATGAAAATATTGCCTCTTTAATTGGAGATGAGGGAGCTACTGCCTTTTTAGCGCATAAGCATGGCGCGGAATCTAGCGAAGTGAAACAGTATCAGTATTACTTACAAGATCGTGCTAAGTATACCAATCATATGCTGCGGGGCACAAATCAACTAGACAGTCTGTATCAATCCTTCCCAGAAGATTTGACTATGGAGGTTAAGCGTAATGAGAAGGAAAAACTAATTCGAGAAATTGTGGCGACGACTGATACGCTAAACTTAAAAACCAGTCAGTATCAAAAGGTGAAGAATAGGATAAAAAGCCGAAAAGAACCACCTAACAACACGTTCTTCAAATCGTATGTACGCTACCGTAAAAATCTGGATGATCTAAAAATAGAATTGGATAACCAGTTTGATGGTGACATAGCGCGTTATTTAGCGTACTTAAAAGAAAAGTATGACTGATAGCTACGAAATAAAAAAGAGCCGATGTTGTACAAGCGGCTCTTAGTGATATGCTCAAATCAAACTAAAACGTATCTTAATAAAGTAAGTTGGGTTAATGCTTATGCTCAACTGAAGTTCAACAAGTATGCCAGTGGGTAAAATGTACAAATAGCGAGATTATTAGTAGGGGTACTGTACACTTCCGGGCATAAAATGTACGTTTATGTACAAGGAGACAGTTAAAGTCGCTAACGGAAAGTAGAGTTATCCGTATATATGATTAGGAAATATAGTTAGATCGATCACTTTTGCACGATTTTTTCTTTTACAATCTAAAAATACGTAGGTAGCATGAGAAAATATTGGCTGGTACTGGCAGGATGCGCGTTACTAATAGCGGCGTCCCAATATCGAGGGCCAGGTGCCTTTCGCCAGATATCCAACTATAGCTTTGGTACCGGCGAGATTTTAAAGTATCGTATCCACTATGGTTTTATCAGTGCTGCTGAAGCCATTATGCAGGTACACGATAACTACTATGACATTAACGGGCGTTCCTGCTATAAAATTGACGTGTACGGAAATACTACCGGATTAGCTGATGTGCTATATAGCGTACGCGATAATTTTGGGGCTTACGTAGATACCACCGCTATTCTTCCTATGCGCTCGTACCGCTACATTCAAGAGGGTGGTTACCGTAAAAATGAAGTGATTAATTTTGATCATGAAAACGATGTAGCTACCGTACTCAAATTAGATAAAGAGACCCGGGCAGTAAAGGAACGAAAGCTATTTACTGTGCCCAATAATGTAGTAGATATTGTAGGGGGGTATTACTTTCTGCGGACATTAGACTACAGCAATTATGAGGTAGGTGATATAATTCCGGTAGAAGGGTTTTTCGATAATGAAATTTACAATATTGAAATTAAAATTATTGGACGCGAATTACTGCGAACTAAAGTTGGGGAAATTAACGCTATTGTTGTAGCGCCTTCATTACCTGAAAATGAGTTCTTTGAGAATAGTAAAGACCCAGTACAAGTTTGGATGTCGGACGATAGTAATAAAGTACCACTCAAGATTAAAGCAAAACTTGCCATTGGTGCTCTAGAGATTGACATTAAAGAAATGAAGAATCTTCGGAATTAGCCGGGTTTTTCTCGCATCTCTCTTCTGCGCATAGGCATCTGATCAATAATGCCAAAAAGCTTTTCAGTACTCAGTAAGCTATTTTTTTTCAGCTTTTGTCCACCATCTTTTCCAATTAACACTACAGCAAACTCATTAGGTTGAGTATGGTATTTTTGTTGGAGTTTATCCGCTACTTCTGCGCCCAACTCTTTTTCATTTGGGGCGATAACACTTTTCGGCAGAATGGTAAAAACTAACAGGTCGCGGTCGAGCATACCTGAGTGCTTCTCATTAAACACATTTAGTTGCTGCTGATATAATTGATCTTGAGCCTGAGTAAACACCAAGACGACTCGATTCTTCCACTGATACTCTTCTAGTATTGCAATACCCTGACCTGTAAGTTTCATACTTAGAAAAAATAATAGGGCAAAATGAGGTATAAAAAGTCGCATTTTCTATAGTTCATTACATTATTAGACTAACTAAGAAACCTCTGAAACAGTTATTCTATAAATTTTTCAACAAAAATTTGACAAATACGACTTTTATAGTACCTTTGTAATAAATAATTATGTTTTTAAAATATAAAAACTGATTAACATCATAATTAATATTTAATAGAATAAATAAGCTGGTTACTATGGTTATGCTTAATACCTTTGCCCCACCACAAGCCGATACTAAACAACAGCAGTACAATGTTCTTCTTCAACAAATCAGGGACATTGTCTATAATGAAGAGGATTTAGTTGCTAACCTAAGTAACATTGCTGCCATTCTACATCAGGGAATGAGTTTTTCATGGACTGGCTTTTACTTCGCGAAGGAGGATGAGTTATTGCTAGGGCCATTCCAGGGGCCAGCGGCAAAAACCAGAATACAGAAAGATGAGGGTGTTTGCGGTACAGCCTTCACTCAGGAGTGCACGGTGATGGTAGAAGATGTAGAAGAGTATGCGGGATACATTTCACTTAATGATTACGACAAATCAGAAATAGCCATACCCGCCTACCAGCGAGGCGAGGTTATGCTTATCCTTAATATTAACAGCCACCATTTCCACAACTTTACTGAAGTAGACAAACGAAATTTGCAACAGGTAATGCACCTGATTGAAGAAGTTCTTTAGTCCTCTTTTACAGCTACACTACCAAACCAAGCTGTCACCGCCGACTACTGTTTTACAGTGGATCGGCGGTTTTTTTGTTTTATTTAGTCATAGTGCCTCTCCTGCAAATAAATCGTTAAGTTTGAGAGAAATTAACCTAACGATTAATCCTTATGAAATTATTGTCTGGAAAAACCGCTTTGGTAACTGGTGCTTCGCGGGGTATTGGTCATGCTATTGCCCAAAAATTTGCTGAGCAGGGAGCTAATGTGGCTTTTACCTATTTGTCAAGTGCGGAAAAAGCCGAAGCTCTAGAAAAAGAATTAGCTCAACACGGAATAACTGCCAAAGGCTATCGCTCTGATGCCTCCGATTTTGCTGCAGCAGAACAACTGATTAGCAGCGTGGTGGCTGACTTTGGTTCATTAGATGTACTGGTGAATAATGCTGGTATTACGCAAGATACTTTACTGATGCGGATGAATGAGGAAATGTGGGACAAAGTGATTGATGTTAATTTGAAGTCGGTCTATAATACTGTGAAATCGGCTTTACGAACATTTCTTAAGCAAAAAAGTGGCTCAATTATCAACCTAACTTCAGTAGTGGGTATAAAAGGAAATGCAGGACAGGCCAACTACGCGGCATCCAAGGCTGGGATTATCGGGTTTACCAAATCAGTAGCATTAGAACTAGGTTCCCGTAATATCCGTAGCAATGCTATTGCCCCAGGCTTTATAGAAACTGAAATGACGGATAAGTTGGATGAAAAAACGGTGCAAAGCTGGCGTGATGCCATACCATTAAAACGAGGGGGGCAGCCTGAAGATGTAGCTGATTGTGCGCTATTTCTAGCTTCGGACTTATCAACCTATATTACCGGACAAGTATTACAAGTAGACGGAGGGATGCTGACATAATTTTATATTCAAGTGTTCAAAAATATTTGATATTCACGAATACATGAACACTGTTTTACGGTGAAACACTTTCATCTACGATTTTCCGTTATAGAGAACATAAAGCTGCCACTTATAGCTACCACAAAGTAAGCATATGCAAAAGATTCAAATCATGTTTGAAAGCTCGCCCTGGCTTATTGTACCTGCTTTGGTAGTTGGGGTTTTGTATGCTCTTTTACTGTACTTAAAAGGTAAAAAACTAGGAACAGTTTCTTGGGGAAAAACAACTAACTACGTATTAGCCGGACTTCGCTTTGTACTAGTAAGCCTGTTATGCCTACTGATTGTAGGACCATTTATCAAACAAATCCGTAATACGATTGAAGAACCAATAGTTGTTTTTGCCATTGATAACTCAGCTTCAGTAGCTGCGGTTGGGGATAGTGCGCGATGGGTAACCGAAGTAGCTAATCTACAGAGCGAGATACAACAGCAGGGTTACCAGGTAGAACTCCAAAGCTTTTCTCCCGCTGATGCGCTAGAATCTATCACCTTCTCTGAGCAACGTAGCGATATTGAGGGATTACTCTCGACTATTGAAACTGAGTACGAGGGAAGAAATCTGGCGTCAGTTGTCCTAGTATCCGATGGTATTTACAATGAAGGGATCTCGCCCGTTTACTCAACCTACCCATTCAGAATACATGCTGTGGGCGTTGGAGATACCGTGCCCAAGCAAGACTTGAAAATCAGTAATCTCTACTATAACAAAATTGCCTACCAAGGGAATAAATTTCCTTTAGTGGCGGAAATAAGTAATACAGGCTTTAGTGGGCAATCAGTAGCAGTCTCGGTCAACTATCGAGGAAGAACCGTAGCCAATGAGCAAATAACTTTCAAGCAGAGTAGGGGGGTGACGAATATTGAATTCTTGTTAGAGGCTTCAGAAGAAGGAATGAGCCACTATGTGGTAGAAATAGAAGCTTTGGACGAAGAATTCACTGAAGAAAATAACGTAAGCCACGCGTATATTGAGATTATTGAAGGAAAAGAATCTATTTTATTGATAGCACAGTCGCCTCACCCAGATATTAAGGCACTTAAATTAGCTATTGAGCAAAACAAAAATTATGAAGTTGAGACTGCGATTTTAGGTCTTGAACCCTGGAATCCGGCGATGGTAGCTAATAACAAGTTTGACCTAGTAATTTTACATCAGCTACCAGGAAGAGGGCTGAACGATGCTCAGTTGAGCCAGCTAGTACAAGACGCAAATGCCCTATGGTATATTGTTGGGCGGCAGAGTAATATTCCGATGTTAAACCGATCGAACGGTTTAATCGAGATTATCAGTCAGAGTAACGAAACCGATGAGGTACGCCCGGTCTTTAACGAAGGCTTCAGTGGTTTTCAGCTTGAAAATACTAGTCGCACCATTGTAGAAGATTATCTTCCATTGGAAGTGCCATTTGGCAAAATAAACTTTAAAGGTGAAACAACTACACTGCTTTATCAGCAAGTAGGTAATGTGAAGACCAATCAGCCACTGCTCGTCACTGGGGAGGTAGATGATAAAAAACAAGCAATACTAATGGCTGAAGGCATCTGGAAATGGCGGCTGCAAGAGTATGCTACTAGTGAGAATACCCTGGCGTTTGATGCTTTGTTTACAAAACTAGTTCAGTTTCTATCAGCTAAAGAAGACAAACGTCGCTTTAAAGTATATCCGGTAAGAAATGAGTTTGAAGATACCGAACCAGTAGTTTTTGAAACAGAAATCTACAATGATATTTACGAAGAAGTATACGGGCAAACTGTTAATCTACAACTAACGAGCGAGGCGAGCGAACAGCGTGATTATAGCTACGCTACGAATGAGAATAATACCCAGTATCGTATCGGTAATTTACCAGAAGGGGTGTACAGCTACCGAGCTAGCGTTGATCTAAATGATGAACAACTGACTAGCGAGGGAGAGTTCAGTGTACAACGTCTAGAAATAGAAACGCTTAACTTAACAGCTGATCACGGATTGTTGCGCGAACTAGCCCAGGCAAGTGGCGGACAGTTTACTACTGTGGAGAGCATGAGAGAGTTAAATGCGGTATTTCAGAATCAAGAATCGCCGAGTAAGATTTATACCAGTGAGGCTTTTCTGCCGATAATTAATCTAAAGTGGCTATTTTTCTTACTATTACTGCTAGTAGCAGTGGAGTGGGGAATTCGAAAATATATGGGCAGCTACTAAAAAAGGGCACCACACTGATGCCCTTTTCTGATTTTGCTAGATAGTAAGTAACTTATTTACTATCGGTTTTCTTTTCTTTAGGAGTCTTTTTCTTCTTCAAGCTCAGCTTGAGCTCTTCACCCTCACCTTTATAGTCAGCGATAATTGTATCTTCTGACTCAATTTCTCCTTTCAAAATCTCCTCAGCTACGGCATCCTCCAGGTACTTCTGGATAGCTCGATTCAATGGACGCGCCCCATACTGCGGGTCATAGCCTTTGTCAGCTAAGAAGTCTTTCGCCTTATCGGTTAGCTCAACTTTATAGCCTAAAGCCATAATTCGGGCGAACAGTTTGTTGAGAGTGATATCGATAATTTGATGAATATCTTCTCGTTTTAGTGAGTTAAAGACAATTACATCATCTAAACGATTCAGGAATTCAGGGCTGAAAGTCTTCTTGAGCGCATTCTGAATGGTAGACTTCATGATATCATCCAAACTCTCCTCTTTCGCTTTGGTAGAGAAGCCAATACCCGCGCCGAAGTCCTTCAAATCACGGGCTCCAATATTAGAGGTCATGATGATAATCGTGTTCCGAAAATCCACTCGACGACCTAATCCGTCCGTCAGAATACCATCGTCTAGTACTTGCAGCAGGATATTAAATACGTCTGGGTGAGCCTTTTCAATTTCGTCTAGTAGGACTACACTGTAGGGCTTGCGACGCACTTTCTCAGTTAATTGCCCACCTTCTTCGTAACCAACATAGCCGGGAGGCGCTCCAACTAGGCGAGATACCGAGAATTTCTCCATATACTCACTCATATCAATGCGAATCAACGCCTCTTCCTTATCAAACAGATAAGTTGCTAGCACTTTAGCTAATTCTGTTTTACCTACTCCCGTAGGGCCAAGGAAGACAAATGAACCAATAGGCTTTTGCGGATCTTTTAGACCGACTCGAGTACGTTGAATAGCTTTGGTAAGCTTCTTAATAGCTTCTTCCTGGCCAATGACCCTGCCAGTAAGCTGCTCGTTCATTCCCAGTAATTTCTGACTTTCGTTCTGAGCTACTCGCTTGGTCGGAATTCCCGTCATCATGGCAATTACTTCTGCCACATTCTCTTCATCTACCGTATAGCGACGGGTGCGCGTTTCATCTTCCCACTTGCGTTTCGCCGATTCCAATTGGTCGATAAGCTTCTTTTCTCGGTCGCGCAACTGAGCCGCTTCTTCATATTTCTGGCTCTTAACTACTCGATTCTTCTCCACTTTAATATTCTCAATAGCCTCTTCCAACTTCACGATTTCATCAGGAACATGAATATTGTTGATGTGTACTCGCGCTCCGGCTTCATCCATCACATCAATGGCTTTATCAGGCAAGAAGCGGTCACTAATGTACCGATCAGAAAGACTTACACATGATTCCAGTGCCTCTGGAGTGTACTCTACATGGTGGTGGTTTTCGTACTTGTCCTTGATGTTATCTAGAATTTGCATGGTTTCCTCCGGAGTAGTAGCATCTACCATCACCACTTGGAAACGCCGGGCGAGGGCACCATCTTTCTCAATATACTGCCGATACTCATCCAGGGTGGTAGCACCGATGCATTGAATCTCACCTCGGGCTAAAGCTGGTTTAAACATGTTGGAAGCATCTAGCGAGCCAGAAGCCCCGCCAGCTCCTACAATTGTGTGCAGCTCATCAATAAACAAAATCACGTCGGGTGACTTCTCAATTTCATTCATGACGGCTTTCATGCGCTCTTCAAACTGTCCTCGGTACTTCGTTCCGGCTACTAGTGAAGCTAAGTCTAGCGTAACTACTCGCTTATTGAATAGTACTCGGGATACTTTCTTTTGTACAATACGCAATGCCAATCCTTCAGCAATGGCAGTTTTACCCACACCAGGCTCACCAATTAAGATGGGGTTATTCTTTTTACGGCGACTTAAAATCTGAGCCACTCGCTCAATTTCTTTATCCCGGCCAACGATGGGGTCTAACTTGTCGTCTTCGGCCAATTTAGTTAGGTCGCGTCCGAAATTATCCAGTACTGGGGTGCGGGATTTTTCAGAGCCTTTAGACTCACGGCTAGAGCCAGAACCACCGCCGCCAAATATTCTGCCAGAATCTTCATCAGCATCATCAGTATCGGGACCGGCTACCGGAGTATCGGATTGGTATTCTAATAGTTCTTTCACAACGTCGTAGTTAACATCAAACTTTTCCAGAATCTGAGTAGCAATATTATCTTCATCGCGCAGGATGGAAAGGAGCAAATGCTCAGTTCCGATCAGTTGACTCTTGAAGATTTTTGCTTCCAGATAAGTAATTTTTAGTACTTTCTCTGACTGTCGGGTCAGAGGAATGTTGGCCAGGTTTTTCACATTACCAGTAGCCGTTCCTTTTGTTGCCTGCTCTACAGCAGTACGTAGTTCATCTAATGAAACACCTAGTTTCTTTAGCAAGCTTACCGCCACGCCTTCTCCCTCGCGAATCATTCCCAGTAGTAAGTGTTCAGTCCCTATATAATCGTGACCCAGTCGGAGGGCTTCTTCCCGACTGAGCGAAATAACTTCCTTAACTCTATTTGAAAATTTAGCTTCCATAAGCTGACTCTTTGGAATTAAATGGTGAAATGAGTGTGTCCCTTCGTGCTAAAACCCCACAATAGCAAGATAGATATATATACTTAGAAAACAACAAGGGGGTCTAAGCATTTGTTCATCTTTCGTTGGCTGATCGTAGAATAATATTTCCGGCTTGAGGACCTACACAAAATAACAAATCTATGATGCTTAAATTCGGTACAAAGTCTTTGCCAAATGCTTGTATGTACCTTATTGACTTAAATTGATCGTTTTCTGACAAGCGTTTCTTAGCTGATATTTTGCCCCGGTGGTCTGATACGTTCATTTCTGTGGCGTACGGCATTGAATCAGGCCATATGCTAACCGAAATGTCCCACATCAGCAATTCCAGACATTTTGTCAGTAGTGCTAGGTTGAGATCGATTAGGTAGTTGAAAGGTTGGTATAAAATCGCCCGAATATCATCGGCAAAAAAAGCGAAAAACGGGGCTTTACCGTAGGCTGAGGCCAAACTACGCCAGTGGTTATTTTTCCATTGGCTTTCGTTGGCTATTCGTACCTCTCGGGTGGGCACTTTTCCGCTTCCTCTGTGTATAGGTACGCTAAGTGTCTGTATTTTGTTCGGCCCGAGAATATAGCATCGGTTTCGGTACGATTGCTTAACGTAGTTTTCAGCTACATCAAGCCATACCTGGTCGCCACGACTCAATAAAGCAAAGTACTCTACACAGGGCAGATAATGGCTTTCAATCAGTACAGAAGACTTCAATATGAGGGTAGTAGAGCCAACTCAGGTTAGGTGAGCATGACGGTATCGCCTAGACCTTGACGGATAATTTTTGGTTGTTCTTCAGTACAATCTACTACAGTAGAAGCTACATTGTTACCCATACCTCCGTCAATGATAATATCTACCTGATCAGCAAAACGCTCATAAATTAAATCAGGGTCAGTCGCATAGGCGACAATTTCATCCTCATCATGCACAGATGTAGTAATGAGCGGGTTTCCCAATCGCTCCACTAGTTGCTGAGGAATGGCGTGTTCGCTTACTCGTACTCCAATGGTCTTTCTCTTGCTATCAATTTTCTTAGGAACGTATTTGCTAGAGGATAAGATAAAAGTGTAAGGTCCAGGGAGAGCCTTATTCATTAGTTTGAACATAGGTGTAGGGATATTCTTGGAGTACTCAGCTACCTGACTGATATTTTGGCAGAGAAAAGAAAACTGATTTTTTTGGGGATCAACTCCTTTAATGTGGCACAGCCGTTCAATTGCTTCGGGGTTAAGCAGGTCGCAGCCAAGTGCGTAGATGGTATCAGTGGGGTAGATTATGACACCTCCCCGCTTGAGTACTTCCTGTACTTTGGTGAGCTTTTTATTTTCAGGATAAATAGGGTGAATTTTCAGAAATGATGCTTTCATAAATGTAGGTGATCAGAAAAAAATGAATTTCAAGTGAAAACTTTTTTTACAGACTGTGATGTTACAAAAAAGTTAGTTTACACCACAAACGTAAGTACTAAATTCTCATCTTTACCGCGAAAAAACAATACATCATTTATGAAGAGGCAAAAACTGCTTGCACTATTTATTATCATAGGCTCGATGATGTTAGTATCATTTTCGTTTTATGCCTACCAGGTTGTTTATACTCCCAACGTGCTGGTTGATGCAACCGACCGAATCGTTTTGATACCATCTGACGCTACATTTGATGAGGTACGAGATCGATTGTACGAAGAAGGCTATGTAAATGATTTGCTTTCATTCAGCATGCTAGCCAAATTGATGAAGTATGATCAGTATATGAAACCAGGTCGCTACCAGTTACAAGCTAATATGTCGAATATTCAGGCCATTCGTTTACTGCGGTCGGGTCAGCAAGAACCAGTACATGTGACATTTAATAATGTACGCCTAAAGCCTGAACTAGCCGAACGCTTATGCGAAAATGTGGAAGCAGATGAGCATCAGTTGCTAGCACTGCTTAATGACGAGAACTTTGTGAAAAAATACGGTTTTACTACTGAGAATATTCTGACAATGTTCCTCCCCAATACATATGAATTCTATTGGACAACTTCAGCTGAGGAGCTATTTGAACGGTTTTATCAGGAATACAAAGGTTTTTGGGGTGAACGTCGGGTGGCTCAGGCCGATTCATTGAATATGAATCCCAAAGAGGTGATCATACTCGCTTCTATTGTGGAGTCAGAGACTAATAAGCCTGATGAAGCTCCTAAAGTGGCAGGGCTTTATTTAAATCGTTTACAGCGCAATATTGCCCTTCAGGCTGACCCAACCTTAGTGTATGCTACCGGTGATTTTACAATTAAAAGAGTGCTAAATAAGCATAAAGAAATAGATTCGCCCTATAACACTTACAAATACATTGGGCTACCTCCCGGACCGATTCGTGTGCCATCAATCAATGCCATTGATGCCGTGCTGAACTATGAAGATCATAATTATTTATATATGTGCGCCAAAGAGGATTTCTCGGGCTACCATAATTTTGCGACTAACCTTACTGCTCATCTGGCCAATGCCCGGCGTTATCAGCGGGCACTAAGCCAGGCAGGTATTTACAACTAGTCTTATGTACCAGCATACTACCCAAATTCGGGTTCGCTACGGAGAAACCGACCAGATGGGATACGTCTACTACGGTAACTATTCGTCTTACTACGAAGTAGCGCGAGTAGAGGCATTGCGCCACTTGGGAATGAGTTATCGGGAGCTGGAAGACGTTGGTATTATGATGCCAGTATTGGAGAATCACTCCTGCTACCATCAGCCGGTCTACTACGATGATCTGTTGAGTATAAAAGTTACTTTGGCTCAGATGCCTTCGGTAAAAATTACGTTTGACTATGAATTTAGAACCAGCGAAGATAAGCTGGTACATTCGGGGAAAACGGTGCTAGCTTTTATGAGAGCTGATACTAAACGACCATGCCGCCCCCCACAAGCAATGATGGACTTACTAAAGCCGTATTTTACCTAAAAATCTTCTGAATACTATATTGTATCTTTCGGATTGAACTGCTACATTTGCAGTCCATTTTGACCAAGAGGGTTGGCGGAGTGGTCGAACGCGGCGGTCTTGAAAACCGTTGTACCGCGAGGTACCGGGGGTTCGAATCCCTCACCCTCTGCTTTAACACCCGTTTCTACACATTAGAGCGGGTTTTTTCTTTTTTGGGGTAACATTGTGGGGCAACAAATATCAATATCGAGCTTATACCTTATTGAATTTCAACTTTCTAAGTTCTTATCTAGAATTCACTTTCTGGCCTTTCTTTCGTATCATTACATGGTATCCGTTTTTAATTTCTAAAAAAGGTTAGCCCAATAATCAATTGAGCCACATTGACAAAAAGAGTCTTTCAGAGAGAGACATCTGTACTAAGTTTATTACCCCTGCTATAGAACAGGCCGGATGGGATCGGCATACGCAGTTTTTAGAAGAAGTATCGTTTACCTCGGGAAGAATTTACGTAAAAGGCAAACTCACCGCTCGAGGAAAATCCAAACGAGCTGACTACATCCTTTACTACAAACCTAATATTCCTATTGCTATTGTTGAAGCTAAGGATAATAAGCACTCACTACGATCAGGTATGCAGCAGGCACTAGAGTATGCCGAAATGCTGGATATTCCCTGCGTGTTTAGTAGTAACGGAGATGGTTTTCTATTTCACAACCGAGCTTCTGCCGACGTGACAATTGAGCAAGAGCTTTCTTTAGATGATTTTCCTACCCCTGTCCAATTGTGGGAAGTGTACAAACAATACAAAGGAATTACGACGGAAGAACAAGAGCGTATTGCCCTTCAGGATTACTATCTGGATGGCACTGATCGGAGGCCTCGCTACTACCAACAGATTGCTGTCAACCGTACGGTAGAAGCGATTGCCAAGGGGCATAACCGGGTACTGCTCGTCATGGCTACTGGTACCGGTAAGACCTACACGGCTTTTCAAATCGTCTACCGTCTGTGGAAAGCCGGAGTGAAGAAACGCATCTTATTTTTAGCCGACCGCAATGCGCTTATTGACCAGACGCGACGCGGGGACTTCAAACACTTGCAAGATGTGATGACAGTAGTACAAAACCATACTGTAGACAAAAGCTACGAGGTATACTTAGCATTATATCAGGGGCTAACCGGTTCGGATGAAGCCCAAAATATTTACCGGCAGTTTAGTAAAGATTTTTTCGACCTGATCGTCGTGGACGAGTGCCATCGAGGTAGTGCTAAAGCGGATAGCGCGTGGCGAGAAGTTTTGTCTTACTTTACTTCGGCATCTCAGCTGGGGCTCACCGCGACTCCCAAAGAGACGACGGATGCCAGCAATAGCGAATACTTTGGTGATCCTATTTACACTTACTCTCTACGACAAGGTATTCAGGACGGGTTCTTAGCACCCTACCGCGTCGTTCGCGTAGGATTGAATGTTGATCTGGAAGGTTGGCGTCCTGAGCGAAATAAGCGCGATAAGGGCGGGGTTTTAGTAGAAGATCGGATTTACAATACGAAGGACTACGACCGTAAGCTAGTGATCGATGAACGAACGGATGTAGTTGCTAGAAAGGTCTCTGAGTTTCTCAAAGGGTATGACCGCCACGCTAAGACGATCATTTTCTGCCAGGATATAGACCATGCGGAGAGAATGCGCTCGGCGATTGTTCGCCACAATGCTGACCTAGCTGTTCAGAACTCCAAATACGTGATGCAGATCACCGGCGATAATCAGGAAGGAAAACGGGAACTGGATAACTTTATCAATCCTGAAGAAGCTTATCCGGTCATTGCGACGACCTCAGAATTGATGACGACGGGCATCGACGCCCAGACCTGCAAAGTCATCGTGTTGGATAGTAATATCAACTCCATGACCAAATTCAAGCAGATCATAGGGCGAGGTACCCGGATCAATGAGGAATACGGTAAGATGTACTTTACTATTCTGGATTTTCGTAATGTGACGAAGCTGTTTGCCGACCCTAATTTTGACGGTGATCCGATTCGGGTGAAACCACTTGATGAAGAAACGGATTTAGGTACGCTGATTGATGAAGAAGAAAATGATGAGCAACCCCTGGTAGACGAAGAAACCGAAGAAGAAATTATCATAGAACCTCCTACAATTCGCTACCCAACGTTGCCCGGTACTTCGGGTGTACAAGAGCCGCGAGAAAAGGTTATTGTAAATGGAGTGGACGTTACTATTCTGGTTTCAAGGGAGATCCACTTTGATAAAGATGGTAAACCCATTACTACTAATCTGACCGACTATACCAGAGAACTAATTACCGGCCAATACGCTACGCTGGATGATTTTATTAACCGTTGGAATCAGGCCGATCAGAAGCAGGCGATTATTGACGAACTGGAAAAGGAAGGAGTGTTGGTAGATGCTCTGCGCGAATCGGTTAACAATGAAGTAGATTTGTTTGATCTGATTTGCCACGTAGCTTATGATCAACCCCCGTTAAGTCGTAAAGAGCGGGCTATTAATGTCAAGAAACGAGATTACTTCACTAAGTACGGTGAGCAGGCACGACGGGTATTAGAAGCTCTATTAGATAAATACGCTGACGAAGGTATTACCGACATAGAATCAATGGAGGTACTGAAAGTAAAGCCGATTGCCGATCATGGCACTTTGTTAGAAATTGTTAATTATTTTGGTGGTAAAAAGGAATACAAAGCAGCAGTTAAAGAATTAGAAAACGAATTATATCAAACCGGGTCTCGAAAGACTGGAGCCTAAAAACTACTTAACTATGAAGATCTGGCGAATTAATCTTAAATCCGCTGCCAAAGCGGGGGTGAACCCTCGTGAATTTTGCCTTAACAATGGTATTGTTGGAGTGGGATGGCCTATAGAAACTGCCGAATCTGAAATTGACTGGCAAACATACGAGGAACAAGCCAAACTTACCTATCCTAACAGTCAAGGTTTTCAGCGGGCACTGAAAGCATTTTATCATAAAATGCAGATTGATGATTTAGTCTGGACACGGGATACCAAAGGAGAATACTATATAGGAAGAATTACTAGTGACTGGAGATACGATACGTCAAACGAATGTAGAAATGCGGATATTCACAATATCCGCTCGTGTGAATGGCACAAAGTAGGAACAGTGGAGAAAGTTCCGGGTAAAGTGGTAAGTAGTTTCATTCCAAGGGCAACAGTTCAGGCCGTCTCAAACACTACAGTTCTAAATTACTCAAAGATTCAATACAATAAACTATCAGAAACACCTTATTACGCAGCAGAAAGTCAAAAAGTGCAAGATGTTTTTTCATTAATATCTGATGACGATTGTGAAGACTTAGTTGCTTTGTACTTACAATACAAACGAAACTATATGGTAGTACCTAGCACCTGCAAAAAGAGTACTGCTAATTATGAGTACGTGTTGGTACATAAAGAAACTGGTAAGTCAGCAGTTGCTCAGGTTAAAAAGGGAAATACATCACTATATGCCTCGGATTTTAACGATGTGGATGCTAAAGTTTACCTTTTTACCACTGAAGGCAAATATGAAGGGAATTTTCAGGATAGTATTCATATACTCACTAAAGATGAGATAGAAGCTTTTGTATACGAACACCTTCCCATACTGCCTGAAAAAATTAGGGTGTGGGCTGAAATGACTCAGCAAGTATTCTTGGCCTAACTTCCTTTTTTGTATTTTGCCGATTCAATCTTTTTAGCAAAGCAACAAACCCTATCTATGAGCAACCTTTCGGGAATTGTGAAAAGCATTCGAGATATTATGCGGGAAGATCGCGGTGTTAGCGGCGATGGGCAGCGTATTGAGCAACTGGCCTGGATGCTGTTTCTCAAAATTATGGACGATAAGGATCAGGAACTGGAGGTGATGGACGATGACTATGTATCGCCCATTCCGGAGAAATTTCAGTGGCGCAACTGGGCGGCGAATGATGAAGGTATGACCGGCGAGGAATTGCAGAACTTTATCGACGCCCCCGACGGACTGTTTGATACGCTGAAGAATCTACCGGCGGATAATCCTCGCTCGTATATGGTGCGGGAAGTGTTTGAGGGCAACAATAACTACATGAAAAGCGGGATCAACCTGCGCAAAGTGGTCAATAAGCTGAACGAGATTGATTTTAACGTAGCAACCGAACGGCATATGTTCGGGGACATTTACGAGTCTATTCTGAAGGAACTGCAAAGTGCCGGAGCCTACGGCGAGTTTTATACGCCGCGTGCCGTGACGCAGCTTATGACGGATATGATCAATCCTAAGCTGGGCGAGAAAGTACTTGATCCGGCCTGTGGTACCGGTGGTTTTCTAGCGGGAGTGGTAGAACATCTGAAGGATCAGGCTAATAGTGTAGAAGAGCGCAATAGCATTCAGGACAACGTACGCGGTTGGGAGTGGAAACCTCTGCCGTACGTATTGGCGACGACCAACCTGATATTGCACGACGTAGAGCTGCCTAACATTACCTACCGCGACGCCCTGGATAAACCACTGACTGAGTACCGCCGCAGCGAACGCGTCGACGTGATTCTGGCCAATCCACCCTTCGGCGGAACGGTGGCCAACAACAACGAAAACAACTTTCCGCAGAACTACCGCACCAAAGAAAGTGCCGACCTCTTTTTGGTGCTGATGATGCATATGCTCAAGGAGCACGGGCGCGCCGCGATTGTGTTACCTGATGGTTCGCTGACCGGCGAGGGGGTGAAGCAGCGCATTCGCGAAAAGTGGCTGACAGATTGTAATCTGCATACCATTATCCGCTTACCCAACTCGGTGTTTTCCCCCTACGCGACGGTGGCGACGAACCTGCTATTCTTTGAGAAAGCCCCTTCAGTAGACCCGGCGGCGGCAACCGCGGTGGTTTCTCGTCAACCGAACGGAAAGTCTACGAATGGACAAACCGACCTATTTGGAACTCAGGGAGCAACGCCTAATAACCAAAGCTTTGCGACGCAAACCATCTGGTACTACGAGCATACCCTGCCCGAAGGCCAAAAAAGCTACAGTAAAACCAAACCTATCCGCCGGGAAGAATTTAAGCCGATTGAAGATTGGTGGAATAACCGTCAGGAAAGCGAACGAGCCTGGAAGGTAGATATCCAGACGATTGTAGATCGTGGCTATGACTTGGATATCAAGAATCCATATCGAGAAGAGGAAGAAGAATTTGTGAGTAGTACTGAGCTGATTCAAAAGCTAGCCGTTTCCTTCGACCGCAGTAAAGAATTATTAGATGCACTTAGAGAAGAAATTTAATGGATTGGCCAACTAGACCTTTAAAAGAACTTTGTAGAATAGAGAAAGGAGCTATCGGAATTACCAAGGCGAAACCGGGACCATATCCTTTGGTGACTTTAGCCGAAGAACGAAAAGAACATAATGATTACCAATTTGATACAAAGGCGGTAATTATTCCTCTAGTTTCCTCTACAGGGCATGGGCATGCGAGCATAAAGCGAATCCATTACCAGGAAGGCAAGTTCACTGTCGGAACTATTCTTTGTGCGGTGGTCCCAAATAATGAATCTGAATTACACCCCTTATTCCTCTATCATTATTTGGATGTATTCAAAGAGCAGCTATTAGTACCTCTCATGAGAGGAATGGCGAATGTTACGTTACCCATGAGAAGTTTGGGTGACTTGGAGATTCCTGTTCCGCCCATAGATGATCAATTAGTATGGATTGAGAAATTTAAGTCAGTTAATCATAAAGAGACAAAGCTTTTAAACGAACTAAGCCATCAACAAACCCTACTAAAGCAACTGCGCCAAGCCATATTGCAGGAAGCCGTACAAGGTAAACTTACCGAACAGTGGCGGTCAGCCCATCCCGAGGTAGAACCAGCATCGGCACTGCTGGAACGAATCCAAGCCGAAAAAGCCCAGCTGGTGAAAGAAAAGAAGATCAAAAAATCCAGACCCCTTTCTCCAATCACTCCCGACGAAATCCCCTTTGACCTTCCCGAAGGTTGGGTTTGGTGTAGGCTGGGCGCAGCAGCATTTAATGTAGAATATGGTACTTCCCAGAAAGCAAGTCTAGATAGTAAAGGAGTGCCAGTCTTGCGAATGGGTAATTTATTGAATGGTAACATCGTATACGATAATCTCAAATATGTTCAGAGCACAATAAAAGATCTACCGAGACTCTATCTCAATAAAGGAGACTTGTTGTTTAATAGAACTAATAGCTATGAACTAGTAGGAAAATCGGGTGTATTTACCCTAGATAAATCTCTTACTTTTGCTTCCTATTTGATAAGAGTAACGTTCGAGGGCAAGATAGTTTCTGAATACGTAAATGCGTGGATCAATTCTTTAGTATGCAGAGAGACTCAGTTAGAACCTGGGATTATTCAGCAAAACGGTCAGGCTAACTTCAATGGAACAAAATTGAAAAATATTTTACTTCCTCTTCCCTCGCTTTCAGAACAAAAAGCTATCGTAGAAAAAGTAGAAAGCTTATTAGCGAAAGTCAGTCAGTTGGAAGCGGAAGTGCAGCAGAATCGGCAGTACGCAGAGCAGTTGCTGCAATCGGTGCTTCGGGAGGTGATGAATCCGGCAGCTAAAGAAACCACTGCTTAATGCCCATTTCTACGGTTTATACACAGTATTTCATTGAAGAGCTTGATACCGATGGGCACGCCCCCATGAAGTTCTACTGCGATGATGGCCGAGTGTACTACTGCAAGTACCGATTAAATCTCAAAAAAGAGATTGAATTAGACTTTCTCACTTACGAAGTAGTTGCCCACGAACTGCTTCAGTACCTCAATATTCCCACTCCACCAATTGCCTTCGTAAATGTAACGGAAGGTTCTTTTGATCACAATGAACTACGGCGTAATAAATCGCACTGCGCGCCTGGTATCGTCTGTTTTGGCTCGCAGGAAGTAGTGTCTCGTATCCTTTCACCCATTGAGAAAATTAGCAATAAATATGATTTCAATCAGTTGGCTAATCCCGCAGATTTACTCCGAATCGCTCTGTTTGATCAGTGGGTAGGAAACGCTGACCGGGGCAAACCTATTGATGAAGGATATAACTTTAATCTACTAATGGCTGATCTGGATAAAAAGCAACAATACGTAGCTTTTGACCATGCTTTTATCTTTGGAGGAGAGAACCAGCTACGTATATTCAACCCCCAATCTGTTGGCTTTCAAAAAGATAGCTTGCTAGGTTGTGAATATTTTTGGTCAGTTTTGCGTTATATACCTACCGAAAATTGTTTGAACGCGATTGAGCAATTTTTCGTACTTTTACAAACCGATGAATGGCACACGATCATATCCAATACTATCGCCGAATGCGCGACGACCTGGCCGCTTCCCCCGAATATGGAAGAGCGGATCATTAATTTTTTAAGCAGTCGCGCGGCGAACCGTCCTGACCGCCTGGATATGCTACAAGAGACCATTCAAAACCATTTATTGCAACACCGATCATGAAAGCCTACTTAGCACCAATATACTGTCAGACAAATTCCCTCAGTCAAGAAAAGCTGACGCTGGGTTTAATCCTTTTTGCGGTAGAATCTGCTATGGATTCAGCGGAAGGCCACCCACCCGTAATCTTTTTCAAACTGTCTGAGAAGAAGGCGCAAATTGCTGAGAAGTTGACGGACGTATCCAAAAACTTCTTTACCACTACCGAGAAATACATTCAGAACGTAATTGAGGACTTAGAGAATCAGCCACCACTATTTAGCAAGCTATCTAAGAAGGCATCACTAACAAATGAAAAAGCATATAAGTACCTTCAAAAGTATGCCCATGGCTTAGTGGAATTTGGTGAACTGAAGCCATTTAGTGGTCAGATAAACGAAAAAGTGTTTGAGAAGCTCTTTGCTGATTTTACGGGAGATGAATCGGGGCTTATTCCCAAAAAACTGAAGAAAGAAAGCTTTTCGACCGTTTTGAAATCACACTTGAATACTCCTAAACTTCAGGAAAAAGCAGACATAGATTATAAGTTTACCCCAGATAAACTTCCCGGAATCTTGAAGCCTACCAAAGCCGAACTCATTACAGTAAATGGTCAGGTACAATCGCTTCATGGCTTAAACCTTGAGCATAAGAATGAGACGATTTCCAATCATCTCAATGAGCTAGAAGTATATTACTACGCTCTAAAGGACTATGTAGTAGGTAAGTCTCAATTAGAAAAGCTTACCATAGCTTTTAATCCCCCAAAAACTCAGAGTGAACAAGAAAAACTATTCAATACTGCTCTTAAGCAGAAGGACTCACTGTTTGAGTTTTTACCCGTAGATGAGGTAGATGACTTCACTCAGTCAGTTTCTACTGAAGATTACCGAAAGTTCACCGAGGTTTTTGGGGAATAAACTATTTTAAGGGAAACAGAGAGTAATTAGCCCGCCCCAAGTAAATAGGCAGGTAGTTATTTTCAGTTTCCCAACCCATCTTCGTTTTTCTTAGCACTACTGTCCTTACTACTATCGTTAGCTGTTTTACTACTATCGCAGGAGTATTCTTTTAAGCTTTTTAGCCGTAACTTATCCAACAAAGCAATAATATTTGCTACACTACTTGTATTAGAAGCACGAATACTCTCTCGCACAGAGACCGCTAGGCCAAGTATTGCAGTTACTTCCCCCACCCCAAAAGATTGGGCTTTAAAGGCGAGTGTATCGTCTGGATCAATAACCAGAGTGGCAGAATCTAATAGATCAACTAATCTCTCTAGTTCATCTATACTTTTTACATAAGGTTTTATTTGGCTATTTACATTTCGTTCGCCTCTGTAGTACTCATCTATTTGACTTACTAGCTTAGCTTTGTTCTTTACTGACACTCTCAAAACTAATTGGTCGATAATCTGATCTTGAGCATTTTTAAGTCCTAGATAAGCCGATATAAAATTAATATCAGAGTTTTTTGCTGCTTGGCAGTAACGGATGGTCATGATACTATCTACGGCTCCCCGTATGTAAGCAAGCTTACCGGCTAATCCATAACCGGAGTTCTTCTGAGCAAAAGCATTGTTCTGTCCGAAAAGAACACTTACTAAAACGATTATTATACATCTACTTATATGATAAATCATGTTATTATTAGGTTTCGATTATTAGACAATGTTTGTTGTGGATTGGGTATAGTCAAAATGGGTTCTCAATTTCAACTGCTAATCTTCTGAAAGTAACTTTCGGATCAAGCGATAATTTAGCTTTTATTCCTGAGTCTTCGTTTTTATCACTAAATAAAGCCACCTCTTTCCCATTAAAATAGGTGGCGTACAATTCGTAGTGTTTTAACTTATCAGACATAGTAACAAAGTGAGTCCCATAGGTCAATAAGCCTTCATTTTTGTTATCTGATTCAAAATTTAACATCCGGGACTCAGTAATATTTTCTAACCATTGATATTCAGCTTCTACGATAGCCGTCCTTCCACAGTCGTGACATTGATTGGCTGAATTGAAGCGTAACTTAGTATTCCGGTCATGGTATTGAGGGGGGTGTACCCAAGAGTGGGAACCATTAACAGAAATGCGATGATTTCCTGTAAACCTCTGAGTTACTGGATCAGCTATAGTTACTTCAGTAGTGTATGTATTCCATCTTCCATATTTTCCAGTCGGCCCCATACCTCTAGTAAACGACTGCCATGCTCTCTGTTCAGACCATTTCTGCCCTTCATAAAATTCACGTAATTGATATCTGATAGGAAATTTTGGTAACAGTAGAACGTCGCTAGAATATTCATAGAAAGACTCTTCAGTATTATCATCAAAACATTGGATTACAATGCTCGTTCGGCCAATTTCACTCTCTGTGAATCTGTGATTCAATATCTTCACGGGAACTGAAAAACGGAGGATATTAGCTGCTTCTCCACCGAACACATTGTTCGCATCAACTTCTACACTATCAATGAGGATTTTATAAGTTCTACCTGGTTGAAACGCATTTCCCAATAATCGGAAGGAGTAGCTCCCTTCGTTTTGAAATTGAATACCGTACCCATCAATTCTCCTGATTAAATAAAGATCCTTTTTTAACGGAAGTTGATTGATGATGTTTTGAACATCCAAGTACGCAAAGTCCTGGATTTCCAAAACCCCTCCCTGTACGTTATCAACTAAATCATTCAACACCGAAGCTGCGTCATCTAACTCTTTTGACACGAATTCCCGGTTTCTAGCTGTTTCCTGCTGAAGCTGGTATGCTAAAGATTGGGCTAATAGGTCTAAGGTTCTAAGATTCTTTTCTAGTAAATAGTCAGCTTGTGTGCCTAAACGATCTAAGGAGAAACCAATTTTGTCCACGCTCTCAGTAATTTTACCCCCAACAATCGCAGCAGATACTACTTGTCCGACGTCCGCATTAACGCCATTATTGGGGGCACATCCACTTTGCTGGATGAGTAAAAATACATAAAGGTAGCATCCAAGATAGGCACTAATTGAAACCAAAGTACCAACAACATTTTTTGACTTTTTCATGATAATAAGAATTAAGTGATTAAATGAATTGATGATATCTGAGCATAGCTAGCCCACTCAGATAGTATATGACTACTGACAATAGTTTAAAGTAAAGTGTACTCGTTATGGAAAACCTAGTCTACCAACCCATGCTCAAATGCATATCGTACTAAACCCACCGTATTTTTGACATTCAGCTTGCTCAGTAAATTTTTGCGATGGGTGTCAACGGTGTGAGTACTAATGAATAGCTTCTCAGCAATTTCTTGAGTGGTATATTCCTGCACTAACAATTTTAGAATATCCTTCTCCCGAGCGGTAATTTCTGGTAGCTCTTTTTCCTGTTTCTGAGCAATACTTTCCATCATCTTAGCCATTACCTCTTTTCCGTAATATGTTCTACCCTGATCCAACGAATGTATGGCATTGAGTAACTCATCTCTTCCAGTGTTTTTTAGAATAAATCCATCCGCTCCAACCTCCAGCATTTGCCTAATAAATTCAGGTTTGTTGTACATAGTCAAAATGAGAACTTTGATATCAGGATGATGAACCTTTACATATTTGGTTACCTGAATGCCATCCATTATCGGCATATTGATATCGATAATTATTTGGTCAGGTTCATTCTGATTCAAAAGATCTAATAGATTCTTGCCATTGAGTGCTTCACCTATCACTTTTACTGATGAGTCCATTGCCAATAGTCCCACTAAGCCATCTACAACCATCTGGTGGTCATCAGCGATCATAATCTTTATCGGTTTATCAGTGCTCATACCGGTATTTCAATTATGTTAGTAGTACCATGACCTAGTACTGAGTCTGTATTCCAGCTACCTTCTAACGCGGCTACTCTGGACTGAATATTCTTTAGCCCCATACCTTTATAGGTGTCATCTGCTCGGAAACCAATACCATTATCCTCTACCATCAACGTGAGAGTGCCATTATGACGGGTTAACTGAATTACTATCTTGGAGGCTCTAGAATGTTTCAATACGTTGCTTACGAACTCCTGCACAATTCGATAGAGTTGTAACTCGATTTGGTTGTTCAGTCTATCATCTAGTTGATGGATAAAAATATTCATGGTGACCTGACCGGAACTTTCTACAGTATCTTTAAGATCGTTTAGAGCCGCAACCAACCCAAATTTTGTAAGAACACCGGACAACATATTATGTGAAATCTCCCGTACTTCCGTCACGGCATCGTCTAATAGCTCGTTTGCTTTCTGATAAGCCGGAGAATCTTTAACTTGTTCTTGAACTGCACCGAAGTTAAGCTTAATGGCTGAAATCATACTACCTAGACGATCATGTAGGTCTTCAGCTATACGCTTTCGCTCAATTTCCTGTCCCTCAATCATTGAGTTGATAGATTTTATCTCCTGTTCGTTAAGTAATTGATCTATTCTCTTTTGATTGAGTTCCTCATTTTTGGCATTTATTAACTTAAGTGATTTCTGTCTTTGGAATAGGTAGGCCGCTGTAACTAATGCAAGAAGGGTAAATAGAATTAAGACAATAAGAAGCGCATTTCGTCTTTTTGTCATCTCTTCAATGACTCTAAAAAAATCTTTTACTATATGAAGATTGTCATCACTATTCGTGTAACTTAAATATTCTCTCTGATCTTCTAATCTAGTCATGTGTATTGAATCACTGATTATGGTTAGGGTATCAAGGTGTTGATAAGCGATGTCATACTGATCTACATTGAAATTAACAATAGCTAAATGGCGATGCAGTTTTTGTATAAGGTCATGGTATTTCAGCTCCGTTGAGAGGGATAAACTTTTATTAGCATACAGTACTGACTGTGAATAATCTTCTTGTAAATGACAAATGTTGCTGTATCTAAATAGAACCTCCGCTAACCCATGTAATTCTTTAAAATGACTGTAAGATTTTACCTTAATATACTCTCGTAAGCTCTCTAGGTAATAAGACTGAGCAGAGTCATATTGATCTAGTTTTTCATGGTACAACCCCATATTGCTTAGGTACTGTGCAAATAGTATAGGGGTAGAACTAGATTCAATTAATCTGTAAGCTTCAGCAAAATGAGATTTACTCTCGTCAAACGAGGCCATTTGCAAATAGCATAAACCTATTTTCAATCTTAATAATGCCAATTCGTGCCTGTCAGTTAAAATCTCAATGGCATATAGATAGTACCCTAAAGCCCTTTCATAATCTCGATCTATCAAATATATTTCATCTGTAGATATGTTGAACCAGAGAATATCTAATTCTGATTTGTTTGACAAATCATTTCTAATCAAAAAAGCGTAGAAATATGAATCCATCGCTATTTGAAAATGACCATTGTTAAGATAAGCAAAACCCAAGCTCTCATGTGTAGTAGCCATCATAATACTATCTCCTAGCCTAGAAGATATATCTAAAACCTGACGATGCAACGAAATAGCAGATTTATACTCACCGATTTTGTTATAGAGGTTACCGAGAATTTGTTTGTAATGCAACATCAAATGTCTATCGTATTTTTTAGTACTAACTCGCAGTTCTTGTTTGTAATATGCTATTGTGTCTTCAATGTTTTGGTAGTCTACTACATAGAGACTATCTAAATGAATTCTTATGCTATCAACATTTACTATTGGCTGAGCTTTTATAGTGCAGTAATCTACTAACACGATTAAGTAAATAATAAGTAGAATTCTACAGAACAATATCACTTTCATTAGAGTAGCTTATAACCAGATGCATAGCTAATACAATCTGTCAGAAATAGTTGATTACGGATATTAAGATCATACCTAATATTCAAGATAAATCATCATTAAATGGAAGTGATTTAAACTTTTAAGAAAAGTTATGCGCTAAGGTTCTGATTTTCAATTCATTAAAATAAATAATTTGCTCAGATTTTTAGTGCAAATTATATTGTGCTTTGTATCACTTAAACTTACTGAGTGTGAAGCTATTCTTATGAATCTAATACCAAAAGTTTAAATCACTTCATGGACTAGTTTGGTTAATACAAATTTTTACAAAAAAATTAAGATACACAACGCTACAAATAGCCATTTTGGCTATCCCTAAATTTGGGGATATTTCCTCGGGAAGTCTAAAATTAGCAGACCTCAAAATGCTAATTCTATCTCACTCAAATGAGATAAAAGTTGGAGGTATGTTATTAGCGTATACGGCCGTTAAGTGCATACTGATAGTTTATTGTTAAGATACATATAACGCTATATGAAACTGATAGTATAATTAGTTATATTTACCTTATGACTAAAAACAACTAATTATGCACTATGGATATATCCGTGTAAGCACCTCGGAACAGACGGTAGAATCGCAGAAGAACCTGATTTCCCGCTACTGCGTAGATCATAAGATTGGCATTGACGAATGGATTGCTTTGGAAATGTCTTCGCGCAAAGACCTACGGCAGCGTAAGATTCAACCCCTACTGGATAGGCTCACCCCGGATGATACGGTGATTGTATCCGAACTCTCCCGGCTAGGCCGCTCTATCAAAGAAGTGCTCTTCATCATTGAACAGATGGTAGAGCAAAAGCGAGCCCGTCTTATCTTGATCAAGCAGAATATCGTTCTTGACCCCCATAACCGTAAGGATGTTACCAACAAAGTACTAATCACCATCTTTTCTATGATGGCTGAGCTGGAGCGCGACTTTATCTCCGAACGAACCAAAGAAGGCTTAAAAGCCCGCAAAGCTAAGGGGATTACACTTGGTAAGCCTAAAGGTACCATTCAAGCTTCAATGTACGATCAAGACCGCGATAAGATTATGCACCTGCACCAAATGGGGGTACCCTTGCAAACTATTATCAAAACCCATCTAGGCTACGGCAAGTATCTCTCGCTAAAAAACTATATTGAGAAGCGGAAGACTACCGTAGCCTTGAGTTAGCCCAATGTTACATTGCTGATTGGTCTAGCGCATAGGACTGCCGAGCCGCTTCCAGTATGGCCTGTTGCTCATCATTGAATTCCAGATGAGTTGTCGTGTGCCAGAAGCTTTGTTCAATACGCTCCAAAGCATCTTCCAGCATATCAATCAGTAGCGAAGAAGTCTGCCCTGCTAACCAGTCCTCATACTCTACTTCTTGTTCTTCCGCCCGTAAGATGATCTCTTCGTTTACGTCTTCCCATCGCTCCAGCCAATCAGCCAATTGCTCTTGGTTAAGCGGGGTGCTTTCGGTGGCTTCAGTAAATTGGTTGAGAAGTTTCTGGAAACGTCGCAGTAGGGCTTGATTCATTTGTTGTTCCTCTTTGGCCTGCTGCAACAGTTGTTGCTGCTCAGCCTTTGACTTCCGCTTAAGACGAGTTTCTTCCAAAGCGAGTTTGCGTTCTTCTTGAGCTAATCGCTGCGCTTCCAACTCTTGTCGTCGGCCTTGCTGCCGGAGTTGCTCCATTTCCCGTTCGTGCTCCAGTTGAAGCCGGAGTTTTTCCACCTCGGCATTCACCGGCGAGGCTGCGGCAGCGGGGGGCGGCGGGGTCTCAAAACCCTTATCCGCTGTCTCAAACGAGGATTGAGACACTTTTGAGACATTCTCATAACCAGTCTGAGACACTGTCTCAATCTCATCGTCTTCTGTCTCAAAATTATCATAGTCATCACTTTCTGACTCATTATCTTCGATATCATAGTTCTGAGCATTTAAATATAGCCTTCTATCATATTGCACTTCTGTCTCATCAGTCTCATTATCCGTATCAAAATCTGAAATAATCCGATACACGCTAGCCCTGCTGATATTAGTTTCAGCTACTATTTCGGAAACGCTCCGCCCCTCTTGATAAAGTTCGGTAACCCAAAGTTTCTTTTCATCAGATAACATTGAATGTAAGAATTTAAGTGGTACAAATTGAGATTCTCATTATCGAGAATCTCGTTCTAAGTGAATTTAAAAGTGGTGCTTTTTAAGCTGTGGTTAGTTCTACTAATCTAGATTATCCAGGTATTCTTTAAGCTTATGAAGTCTATCCAAGTACGGAAGGCAAATTTCTAAACCTCTGTATTGTTCTATTAATGCGAGGTGATTATCTATGAACTGTTTTGGGGTTAAAATAATCAGGTGACTTTCCAGCCTTATTGGTGAGTTAGGTATCAAACAGCTCTTAAAAAATGATTTTAAACTTCTGATTATTTGACCCTGATTTACCCCTTTGTTTAAGATAGAAATGCTATGTTCTTCTTCATGAATGGCCGCTTCACTGTTTTTTTCTATTGGCACTTCCTCTTTTTTCCAGACGTTATCTTCATTTTCAACATGTGAAATATAAGTTTTTATTCTCCTTCTATCAGGATAATTATGCTGTAAGGCTTGATTATTTCTACTAAGTGATATCGGTGTTAGTTGACCATACTGTAATCCTTTGGCTATTGTTTTATAAGCATTCTTGTGGTCACGAACATTTCTCTTATTGTCAATTGCATTTCGTAATGCTAATTCAGCTTCTTCATAATCAACCTCCCCACCGGCTACATATCCACCCAGTAATCTAGATGCATTTAGTAGTACACTGTGTTTTTCACCGTCTTGAGCTTCTTCTATCATTTTCAGTGCGGTTGAGATAGGATTGTAAGTCTCATAGTTCTGATATTTCTCACTTCTACTATTATATTTTCTACTTATCCTTCGTTGAGGTACATGATACTTACGCAAAGGTATAGCGTCTAAATTCCAATATGCTTCAGTGTCATATGAATAATAACGTAAACGGCTTACGTCCGAACAGGCTTTATCTATGAATATTCCGTAACATTCAAATGATTTGTGCAGATAATTAAAGTGTTGTTTGTGCTTGTCAGGATGTGCGATTCGTATTAGCATCCAATATCCTTTACCAGAAACTGAAATTCCACAATAAGCTACTTCTGGAAGCTTTTTAAATTCTTCTTTTAGGTTATCGAAGTTGGATAGATGCTTGTTTTCAGCAAAATCTATATCCACAGCTATAAAACCACTGTGCCGAACTAATGAAGATGCTTTTCGCTGAGAAAAGACGCCACTAGGCGTAATACATGGTAGTATTTTTTTTGCCTCTTTGCGTTTCTGGTCGCCCTCTACATTTCGTATTTTGTCTACTTGAGTTTTAAACTCACTTGTAGTTAACCACTCAGCTAGAGTTATTTGATCTGCTGGATTATTGCAGAAGCAGTTCTCGAAGAGGCTGACCGAAACATCAAAAATATTGTTCATCGCATCAGTATAATTATGTAAGAATACTTATTAGTAATTGACAAAATTGACATATATCATTAAAGTCAATTTTGTCAACTGAATATTCAGGTACTAGCTTAAAAAAAGCTGAGGGTTGATATGATATTCAAAGCTAGGATTGCGTCCACTTGAGGCAGTCCGTTCGGGTTCGTATTCGTACAACCAGTTTAACTCACAAAGTTTGTCTAGTGCTGCCTGAATAGTATTTTTGTCCTGCTGTAGCATGCTGTAATTTTTTCGTACCACATCCCGTAGCTTAAAGGGATTGGGTAGGTCTTGTTTTAAAATTTTTCGGCTTAATACGGTGGTGGCTTGTTGACCTTGCCCGAGACCCTCATAAATCCTCGTAGCGTGACTTTCTAGATATTCACACCATTCTTTCGCCATATAAAAGGCACTTGGACTTACTGGCCCAGAAGCCTCACTTTCGGCAATATCTATGATATGAAAAATTAGAGCAAGACTAGGCAAAAGGCTTCGGTATTTGCCGAAATGTTCTTGTTGGATAGGACTCAAATCTGGACTCTCAAGTTTAATCTCTAACGCTTCAGCCCAATCAAGATAGCTCGATTGAATATTTTTATCAAACCTGAAGTATGGCGTACTTTCGTACTGATCAGTTACCGCCCCTAATCTTCCATAGTCAGCTTCAGCAATTTTTTGATAAAGCTTAAAAGCATCTTCTTTTGCCTGTTTATTTACCTCTTTGTCCATTCTTCCCGTCCTGCGAAAATAATCCGGATAGATTAGTAATTGAAGCCTTTGAATTAATCCATCGTTGTTTCCTTTGATTGCACTAAAAAATAACTTGGCTAGTTTATCAGGTTGAATTGTTCCAAAAAGAGATAAACAGAAACTTTTCACAAATAGAGAACCACCGCTGACCCGATCTCTTCTGTAATCGCTATTACCATTCCAACCAGTCAGGTAGGCGGCTCTATCTTCTTCGCGCCCTGACTTGTCAAAGCTACGTAATAGGCCATCCAACTCATCACGAATAACAATGAAGCCCTGAGGGTTTTCCTTAGCTATCATGATGATCTTCTCCATCGTTGAATCCATTATAATAAACCTTTTTTCAGTAGGCTCTTCTGGTTCTTCTTCATGTAGCTGTTCTAATTTACATCGATATGCAATTTTATTAATCTTACCTTTTTTAAGCTCAGTGTCTACCTTCTTACAACTGTCTTCGTAGATTGTTTTTTCTATTGAATAGTCCTGTTGTTTTTTTTTGTAGCTTTCCCTTTCTATGGTTTCAAGCCGTACAAGTGGATTTAAAGCAACTTTCATTGCTGGGCTTTTTAACCTAGATGGTGCGGCGACAATGCCTCCGTAGAGGTTTGGTATGATCGAGAAGTTATCGCGTTGCTTCGGGCGTATCTCACAGCGAGTACCAATTAATGATCCAATAGCAACTATGGCTGGAACTGCAATAAAGTCTAGTGGTACTTCCATCCGTTTTGCCTCGTCTGAAACCCATTCTCGTAGAGGTATTGGAATCATCTCTAAAGTCATAGGTAGAACCTCAGGTAGAGAATTGACTTTTAGTTCTGGTCTGTTATTACGAAAATGTTCTTCAACTTCTTCTGGAATAGAAGGACTGTGGTTATTTAGACTAGTCCCATTAGGAATAAATCCAAAGGTTTTTTGTAAATTGTCAAACATAAAATGATCTTATTTTAGAATGTAACCGCGAATAAGCTTTGCCCAGCTTATTCGCTTTTTTATGCATGCTAGTGTCGTGAACTCTTCTGTTTTTTCAGAATGCTGTATTTGAAAAACGAGATATTAATTATACTGATCCATTCGGAGTATTATCATTAAGATACCGCTCAATAGAAGCTTTTTCAATCAGCGTCTTTCGTCCAGATTTAGCATAACTAAGATTTCCTTCCCGCATGAGTTTGTGAACATGCCCCTTACTGCACTGAAGTTTTTTCTGTGCTTGAGAAATTGTGCAGTGTGTGTTTTCGTCAGAGTCGTATAATTTTTCACTAAGAACCCCTTGGTAATCTTCCAATGCGTTGAATATGCAATCGTAAATCATTGCCTTTAATTCTGACTCATCCATACGTGTTATAATTTCTCTTTGCATCTGAGTAAATTGTGTTGATTATCACAAATCACAGAAGAAAAATCCTACATTCCATTACAAATAGCGACATGTCATAAAGTCGCTATGAAAAGGGGGAATAATGCATTTAGAGGTGAGTAAGGGATATGTTTTCGCAGCGAAATTGTAGGAGACTGTAGTAAAATGTAGGGGTCTCCTGCGAAATAAGAATATGTATAATCACGATTTCATATGTTCTGAAAAATATTTCAACGCCTTTCTCATGATCTCATCTGATCTTTTTGAGTCAGTATGATTTCTAGTTGGCTCGGGATCGTTAATATATTGCTGAAAAAGCAGCATTCTTTTTCCTTTCTTAAGATTTTGATTAAATAATCCTCGCTCAACAGCAGCTAGTACAAACCCCCGAATTGTACCTTTATCCGCAATACATCTTCCTTTTTCATCTTGTAAATTAAAATGTCTAATAGCTTGATCTACGAGAGTCTTATTCTCACCGCTAATAAAGAGTTGCTCGATAATTTCCAACTTATTTTCTGAATTTTCTTCTTTAAAACTTCCCAGACCTCTATTTTTTAAGAAATTTAATGGCGTCCAAGTATTATCTTCATTTTCAGGCGAGTAAATATCTAAATTAACATCATGTGCTTTCGCAAGTGTTTTTATAAACCATTGCAGGGGTTGTAATGACTCATGAATAATGACTGCGGTACCGGCTGGATAATGCCTAGTTTCATCATTAGTTAAGTGAATAGATATTTCTGCTTTAGAGTCGTGGTCTATACTTCTAAAAGTATCATTTAAAAATGACTGAATGAGACCTAAGAAAGCAGGGGCGATTTCAGGGTTTTTACCTAGTTGATTTGCTAAATCCTCCTTTAGCTCTTCTGACTTTACTGAGACACTATTCTGAAGCTCCGCGTCTTTATTCATAATTGGAAAAGCAGTGCCTGACGTGGTGATTCTGCTAACTCTATAATTATAGTAAATCCAGTAGCAATCCTTCAGCTCTTTGAATATTGTTAAATTCATTGTTTCTAAAATATAGTCACGTTAGCCTACTAAAGCCTTCCTAACAAGAGCCATTTGGGATACCTTTGGAATATTGACGTATTTTGAAAAACTCCGATAGTCTTTATGACCGGTAAATTGCATTACTACCTCAGCAGGAACACCTTTTAATAGTAAATTCGTGGCAAATGTACGTCGGCCAGTATGGGTGGTAATGAGTTGAAATTTTGGAAAAGTATGAGTGGTTTTTGCTTTCCCCTTATATTTGTTTACTTCGAATGGTTCATTTATCCCTACTTGTCTACATAGTTCTTTCACATACAGATTCATTTTTTGATTTGTGATAGGATGAATTTCCTTTGACAATAGTTGACTTGTAATCTCATTTGCTTCGCTTGTTAGAGGAATATCTACAAACTCACCTGTTTTTTCTTGACGAATGTGAATTAAAGGATTGCCCTCATGGTCTTTCTTTAAGTGCTCAGATTTAATCCGACTGTAATCTGAATAGCGTAAACCGGTCAAGCAGGATAATAGGAATAGTTGTCTGACATTATAGAGATAGCCTTTTGCTTCATAATTCCGGAGGTTGTTAAGATCTGCGTCTGACATTACTACTTTAATATCATCAGGTTGTTGAATGGGTGTAAAATGTTTGTAATCAGTATTATCAGTAAAAAGTGATTTAAACTTTTTAGAGAATATTTATGCTAAAGCTTTGATTTTCAATTCATTAAAACGAATAATTTGCTCAGCTTTTGATACAATTTATGCTATACTTTGTATCACTTAAACTTACTGAGTATGAAGCTATTCCTATGAATCTAATACCAAAAGTTTAAATCACTTCTAAGTTTAAATTTCACACACCAATTCAAAAAAGATTTGAAATTATCTATGTACTTAGCAGTAGTCTGAGTATTTATATTTGCGTACTCATAAAACCAGGATTGAAGGGAATTCAAGCAGCGGGAATCAATTTCATCTAGATGAAAGGGCTGATTTTGATGTTTTTCAAATGATCGTAAGTGGTTTTCTAAAGCATTGTACTTTACAAAACTCCTTTTCGCAAAATGATTTTTCTTAGCGGTCAAATATTTTCTCCAACTATCCCAGAAATTGTTCTTAGCCTTTGGTATTTTTCTAGGAAGTAACTTAGCCTTTAAATAATTACTATCTGGTTTGATGCCCTGGGATAACGCATTTAAATATACATCTAAAGCCTTCTTCTTATATGCCCTTAAATATCTATTGAGTAATATCGCATTTGGATTGGCTGATAGCACGGTTTGAGTTCTTTTACTCCAATGTTTTGGGTTAATTGATACACGAGTATACAGTTTAATGTAAACATTCTTGCCATCTCGGATAACGCATACAACTCTAGTTGAAGTTGCTGAAGGTCTTTTTAAGATTAGGATCGAAGTAGCCATAATGATGAGTTTCACTAAAGTTAGCAAAAACTATAATGGGGTAACACTTGGGGTAACAAAAAAATACACTTCAGTGAATAATGATGAATCTCTACACACTAAAAAACAGGGAATTTGGTCAATCAAGGGACATGCGAATACATCATAGTGCACTGGAATGCATAAGTTCAAGTCCCTCACCCTCTGCATCTTACATTCATCCAACACTAAAACCCCTTAAATTTCAGGATTTGAGGGGTTTTACTTTTTTAGGATAACCATATTATTCATGGATTCTCGTAACTTATGAGCCCCATTTCTTGATTTCTTAGTAGGGCACCGAATAAGCTAAAAGCGATGGAAACGGGCTTACAAAGAAAAAGATGAAGAAGGATTAATCAACAGCAAGCCTTGTCCTGAAAACCCCAAGCTCAGAACGCTGCTTCCCATAGAGGAGATAATTATCCACTTACGGAAGACCTATCATTTAGGGCAAAAGCGGATCATTCAGTCCGCCAATGCGGTGGCATTGCGAAGATTTGGGAATTAGGCATGTGTATATCCGGCCTCGCAGTCCGAACCTCAATGGGAAGGTAGTCGCAGTGGAACTGAGCGATATCATGTTACTGATAGTGAAAGAAAAATGTTATTTTCGTTCGTTTATCCTAGTTTTGATTGACACAACTATAGATTAATCATTGCTCTCATCTAAGTGTTGTCAATAGTTTGTTGAGTAATAGCTTATCTTACTGAGTATTCAAATATGAACATAAAGTAATGCTGGATATTGTTTATGAGTTTTTGTTTTGGGTATTTTTTATCGGCATAAATGCTATAGCATACAGCATTGTATATATCCTTCATAGAGACGAAAAAGCATCCTTCTGGCCATATATTTCAACATGGAAGTTGCAACAGAAACTCGGACTAGTAGCAAGTGAGAATTTGGATCCTTTCCGATATTGTGTTGAACTATCGGTACTCTTGCTTGTATGTCGCGTTTGGTTTCATCCAATGCTAGCTTCTGTGGCGACAATCTTATATGTATTTCTACTAGTCTTTAATCTTTATCAGTATGCCATACGGAAAGTCTACTATACAGATCCCTTTCTGTTTAATGATCTTAAGCTTATCAAAAACGCTTTTGTCATCGTTTGGTCTGAGAGTAAATCAAGATTGATCATAGCGATACCTAGTATACTGGTCATTACGGTAGGCATTTACCAGTTTTTTCAATGGTTTTTTACTTTTTTTAATGATTTAGGCACCTCTGATGTGTTTTATGTGATTTCTAGTCTATGGCTAGTTATGGTGGTTTACAGTATTTATAAGTTCAAAGGACTTTATAAAGAATACCCAAAAGATATCTTTTTGAGATACCATTACATCTTAGTTGAGTCTTTTATGAACCTCAAAAGGAGTTGGGAGCACTATCAGATGAGTAAGTTAAAAGTGGGTCAGAAATACCAGGATAGCCGGGCTGGCATCACCATAGAACCCATTCATCAACTACCGAACCTGTATTTTTTGCTTGTAGAGTCATATGGCTCCTACTTCTATAAAAACAATAGCGGAAAAGAGGTTTCATTTGAAACGTTGAGGAATTTTGAAAAAGATTTGGTTGAGAATGGCTATAAATGTGTTTCTGCCTTTTCTGAATCTACCACCATTGGTGGTCAATCATGGCTCACCTATACTTCTATGCTATTCGGATACAGGATCGATAATAATACGCTCTTCGAGAATCATTTGAATGACGAGAACTTTCGCAAAAGCAAAGGTTTGTTACAGTTTTTGCAATCATTAGGCTACCACAATTACAACCTAAATCCTATTACTCCCATTGTCGGGCTGCATGTGCCCTACGATGAAATGCGTTCCTTGTACGCAATAGATACCTGGTTCTTGGCAGATGACATTGATTATTCAGGTGACCAATATGGGTTTGGACAGTGTGCACCTGACCAATATAGCTTAAATAAAGCAATGGAGATGATCCAACGCGACGAACAATCACCCTATACCTTGTTTTACTTAACCAAAAACTCACACACACCATTTATCGCTCCTCCTGTTGTGGATAATTGGAAAGACTTGAATAAATCAGGGGAAAAACAACGGCACATTCATGAAGGGTTTTTTAAAAACCCAAGCCCCGAAGATTATCAGAATGCCATCAAGTATGAATTTGATATAATACGTCAGTTTATAAAGGACTATGGTAAACAAGAAGATATCTTCATTGTGATGGGAGACCATCAGCCACCGATCTTAGCAAATAAGGAGCAGCATGGATTAACTACCCCGGTTCATATTATCAGTCAAAATGATGAGTTCCTATCCGAGTTCCATAAATATGGCTTTACTAAAGACCTTATAGAGGCTAAAGACCCAACAATTAAACATGAGGCATTTTATTCTATATTTCTAAATGCTTTTGCGAATCAATTCTCCGGCAACCCTAAAAATATACCTGAATATGAGCCCGAAGGAATTAAACTCTGATCGGCTGTACAAAAATTGGTTGTTGCTTCACTCTATCCTCAATGTGTTGGGCGTAGGATACGCTGTCTGGCAAGGAAGTATTTTGCTCTGGCTTGCCCTCAACATCTGTTCGTTTTCTTATTTTATTTCACAAATGAGAATATACCTTATTAATTTCCCGGCTTTTATAGGGTATGCCAGTTGGGTGACCATTTTTCGGCTTTTACTACTTTTTGTGTTAGGGTTTTTGCTGGAAGTGCTGAACAGTTACGTGCTCTTTTCTTTGTTTGCATTTGCTATTGCCTTAGATGGACTAGATGGTTATCTGGCCAGAAAATTCAAGCATCACTCTGATTTTGGGGCGAGAATCGATATGGAAACCGATGCATTCTTGGTCATGTTGCTTACGCTTTATCATGTGCAGGAGCAGACAATCCCGCAGTGGATTCTTCTCCCTGCTTTGATGCGATTTCTTGTAGGGATCTTAACCTACTTTGCCATGACCAAAGAGAGCCCCTCGAGAATGTTTAGGAACACCATTGCCGAGGTCACCACGAGGATGTTTAGGGCAACTATTGCCGTGGTGTTTTTTGTAAGTCTTCTGTTTGCATTTGTGCTACCCGATGATTGGCCCCACTATCTGACTAGTATAGCTGGGGGATTGATATTGCTATCGTTCGGATTAGAAATAATTGGACAATAACGATTAATTGAACCAGCTCACATCTTAAAAGAAAAATTTAAGAGACACCTACATGATCAAGCTTCACTTCTATGATAAAACGATCTTTTAGACCCGCATCATAATATCCCGCGTTTTGAGTTTGTTCAAGTCAAAATACCTGAAAGCTTCTACTTTGTACGTGGTATTAAGCGTCCTTCCAATGGCTATTAATGTTTTTCTGTTGCCATTGTATCTCCGATATATCACGGCTGAAGAATATGGATATTTAGCACTTGTCAATCTATTTGGAACCTTGTTTGGTGCTTTTGCCATTGCCCAGCTAAATATCGCCGGAGGTGTACAGTACTTTGCGAAGGATGTAGATAAGTCGAGCTTTCGTGTAGCCACTGTTTCCGGAGGGATTCTCCTTTTGCTGGTGACCTTCTGTAGCTTCTTTACGATCGGTCCTCTCTTTTTTGGAGCATTGCAAAGCAAGGTGGCTTTTTATCCGCTCGGTGTCTGTGTGCTTTTGAATACCTTCTTAGGAAGTGTCCAAACCCTTATAAGTGTATTCCTAAAAAATGAATATCAGATTGGTGTTTTAGCCCGGTACTCTATCGGACTCTTAGTAAGCTCTGTGGGTCTACAAGTGTTATTAATCACTCAGTTCAACCAAGGTATCCATGGGATTGTGTATGGTGATCTCATCGCCAAGTCCTTGTTCACTACGATCATGGTCTTCCATTTTAGGCAGTGGATATTCGGTACCAGAGCCAATCATATCCTGCAAAAGAAAACAAGAAGATACTTCGTTGATGCACTCAAATATAGCTTACCGTTTGTACCTACTGTTTTGTTGCATCAGGCTCAACGATTTGGTGATCGTTTGGTATTGGAAAGGTATGTTTCTTTGGAGGAGATAGGACAGTACGCACTACTGATCACACTCCTGGGTGTTCCGGCTATGCTCGTCAATGCGCTCATAGGAGCGATCAGACCGAGGGTGTTGGAGTTGATGGGAGAGAGTAAGGCAGGTGTTATAAAGGATGTAGAATATCTCTACTTTATTCTGATTAGCATGGTCTACTTAATGGCGATCTTATTGGGCACGAATCTAGGGTTATTGACCAGTCACCCTAAATATATTCAAGTAGGTAACTATATGTATATGGGAGTGCTTGCCTCCCTGCCCGGTTCACTGCTTTACTTTCATCATCTGCGATTAATGTATGCGGAAAAAACCAAGCTTATACTCATCTATACTTTTCAGTCTACGCTTATCCAATTGGTGATCCTCACTCTTCTGGTTGATACTATGGGTATTCTTGCTGCGGTGATTGCACTGGGAGTTGGTAGTCTTTATAATTATGTGGTGACACTCAAAGCTTCAAAGGGTCTTAATTCTTCATACTTACGTTCCGGGCCATTTCGCATCTTATTGCTAATGCTTTTTCTGACCTTTTTCGGAGCTCTTTTTCAATATTTGGGTGAGTTGTCGGTCTGGTTATCTATATTGATTTTGGTGACTGGGGCTTTTGGATTAATCTGGTTTTTAGGTAAAAACCGCTCAGCCTTTAAATCACTACAGCATGCTTTCTAAAAGTGCACTCATCTTACCCTATTATGGGTCCTACCCGATATGGATGAATGCATTCCTTCGATCTTGCGCGTACAATCCTTCCTTGACCTGGCTAATCTTCTCGGATCTGGAGAAACCCATGTACCAGCCCGATAATGTTCAATTTTTCCACCTGGAAAAGGAAGGATTGTCTGAGTTGATTAAGCAAAAAACCGGGATACACCATGCATTAGAAAATCCCCATAAGCTATGCGATTTTAAGCCGTTGTATGGACACATATTCGAGGATTATCTTGTCGATTATCAATTTTGGGGACATTGTGATATGGACGTTATTTGGGGAGATATGGATCACTTTCTGTTCAAGATGGGCTTTGAGCAATTTGATCTCGTTTCCTCAAGGCCACATGCCATCAGTGGCCATTTTACGCTATATAGAAATATGGAAGCACTAAAGGTATTTTATCAATCAGTTCCACAATATCACAAAGCTTTTATCAAACCTAATTACCAGGGATTTGATGAGGGTTTTTATTCCTACCATATATTTAATGAAGTAAAAAGTGGACGATTGAATATAAAGCCCTATTGGGAAAAACGGAATTGTATCGATAGAGGTGAATTACATAGACATCCTGGTATCTGGATTTGGGAGAAGGGTAAAATACATAATCGCTGGGGACTTAAGGGAAATTACCTACACCTCATTGATTGGAAAAGGACACTAAGGGAGGTCAACCTGGCTAACCCTGAGCAGCTGAACAGGTTTAGTATATCCGCTTTCGGCCTATGGAAAGGAAGGATTCCATGGCAATATCAACGCAGGTTGTTTTTTCAATGGGGCTTCCGAAAGAAGTATCAGCATTGGAAGAATCGCTTAAAGACTTTCGTGAAGCATCAACTACTGCATACTAAGAATGAAATAGAGGCGAATGTACCTGAGGGATATAAAACATTGAATTGAATTCTTATGATCAAGCGGTTTAAAAAGATAATCAAATCTCTACCTGTCATAGGCCCTATTGTTTCATGGTGGATAAATAGGAAGAACAAATACAAAAATGCTACTTATTGGATAGAAAAGTATCTCTCAGATGGTCGGAGTTATATTATTCAAATTGGTGCCAATGATGGTGTGAGTGGTGATCCTTTATTTGATATGGCACAAAAGCATGAAAATTGGAAACTACTACTTGTGGAACCCGTACTGCATCTATTTGATCAGTTGAAAAATAATTATGGTAATACTGTACGTGTTACTTATGTAAATGCTGCTATCAATGAAGACGGTGGCTCACAATCATTCTACGTAATTGACCAAAAAGCTTATCAGGAGATACCAAACTTATCCAGAGATTATGAACAGATTGGGTCTTTTGACAAACAGCATCTTATCAGTCTTGGGGGTGAAAGATTACGTAAATTCATCGCCCCTATTGAAGTGCAAAGTTATTCTTTAATTCAACTTCTGGATTTATACGAAATTAACCATTTTGATGCGTTGCTATTAGATGCAGAAGGATACGATTGGTTAATTCTAAAACAACTTGATTTAGAAAAGCATCGCCCTAAGATTATATTTTTTGAGCAGACTCACCTTAATAGTAAAGACGTTCAAGACTTTTGGAATATATTCTCAGAAAAATACGCTATCTACCGGTTCACCATTAATTTTTTGTGTATCAGTAAAGACGTCTTATTGCCGGGAGACCTTAGAAAACTTAGCAGTAAAGCTCTTCGATTATAGTTTTTCCTTAGCTTCGCTCAATCAGGTAAGAACAGTATTTGACTCCATTTGAGAGATAGAGATACTCAAGGAGCAAGGCCCCGTAGTACGTCTTAAAATTTCGGGCCATCCTCTGAGAGCCAAGAGCGAAGACTTCAGCCAACCTTAGTGTAGTAAGTAGCACCTTCAAACGGTTTTTGCTTTTTAATGGCACATAAGAGGTTAAATCCATTTTTTGAAAGGGGATAGCCCGCTCTAGTAAATGGCTTTCTAATGATTCATAAGCAATAAATCCCGGTGCGTCCCAAGCCTCTTTATGCTTTTGAATATCTTTTTTTGTTCCTTCTTCAACGATAAAATCATCCACAATCACCAGTTGACCGCCAGGGTTTAGCAAATCGTGAAGCTCGAAAACCACCCCAATTGGATCCTCACAGTGTCTAAGCGACTCAATAGCTACGATGAGATCGAACTTACCCAAATCATCAATGGAATGGGTAAAATCTCTTTGGAAAAACTGCAGCTGATTTTGAAGCTCATTTGCCTCTGCATACTGATTAGCAAAGGTGATCTCTTTACTGCTAATTGATAGTCCTACGCCCGTACTCCCGTGCTTTTCATGCAGTTGAAAAAGAGTGTTTCCAGTACCACACCCGGCATCTAGTATCCGTGTAGATGCTGTGATATTTAGCTGCGGAGCAAGCCAATCCAACAGCCTCTTACCTTCTATAGATACACCCTTGTGAATTGGATAAGGTGCTTTCCTATTCTTTGATTCAAAAGAAAAGAGTGCATCATAAATAGACTGCAGCTTGGGGCGCTGATGAGTAATCTCAGTCATCTTATTCAGCTTTTTCCAAAACGAAAATGTACTCATACGCCCATCTGAGTGGCAAGAAAAATCTTCGCTCTTTACTGTAATCGATATTAAATGGCCATATGAAACTGATTGATCGATAGAATGGCCAGTGGTCTCGATAGACTTTTCGGGTTTTGAGTCCGCAAGACTCAAACAGAGCCGTCCATTGCTCCAAATTAAGTGCATCCTGGTGCCCTTTCTTATTGTCCAAACCAAGTGGCTTCAGGAAAAACCGCCAGATAAAGTGCTCCGAATTTCTAACCATGAAGCAATACTTCGCATCCTTTGTCCCCACCCGAACTTGTTCTTGTAACGCTTTTGGTCGGTTTAACATCCTTTCTAAGGATCCAAGGCAAGTGATATGATCAAACGACTCATCTTCAAAAGGCAAGGCTTCCGCATTCCCTACCTGTAAGTTACCGTCAGGACAATACAATTTACCTTGTCTAACGGCCTCATCAGACAAGTCTACGCCATAACTCTCCAAGCCTCGCTTTGTCATTGATCTCATCATAAGACCTAAGCCACATGCAACATCCAGGTGCTTCTCACCAGGTTGTACTTGTAGAAGTGTCGGGAATAGTTCGTATGCGTTTTGTGACCGTAGGTATTTGAATTTCTTTTTTTTGTAGATTTCGTCAAACCACGATTTGACAGAGGCCTGTTCTGCTAGTACATCCATAAATATCGAGGGGTTTTTTGCATGTAATCGACATAAGGAGCACCATATCGATCGATTAAATACTGTTCTTCTATTTTGATTTTCTTGTTAATGTTCCAAATGGTAAAAATAAGTCCCAAAATCAAATACCATTGCTCAGTGCATAATATGAGACCTAGTAATGTAAAGTGCATACCGAGTGCAATAGGGTTTCTGCTCCATCTGAAAATGTCTTGTTTCACAACCGTTGCTAATCTACTTCTTAGCACTACAGCGCCTCTAAGGGTGATAAATCTTCCAAACAAAGCCAATAATACCCCTAAGACAAATGTCCAACTCGTGTGTAGGGCAAGTTTTAATTCTGTAGAAAAACTAACAATGGCATAAACTGCAGGTGCCAGATATAGTATCAGATTAATTAAGAAGAGAAGGAGCGATGCCAGTCTGTAGAGTGAACTATTGTCAGACGCTTTGCTCAAAAGTGAGGAAGTTGATGCCTCACTAGGTATGGGAATGATCACAAAATCGATCACGAAAGAAACGTAGATGACCAGTATAAAGACTGCACTATACATCTGCAAATACCTTGGCATATTGGGTATAGGTCTTTTCCCACAAAAACTGTTGAACAGTTGTTGGATCCGCTGAAAATGGGCTGTCCATCAGCTTGTAAAATGCATTTCTTATAGCTTCTGGATCTTTCATGGATACAAGTCGCCTATTTTGATTGTTTATCAACTCATCCAATTGCTTTGAGATTTAATAAATGTCCCATTCGCTGCTTTTTCGTCAGTAAATACCCAAGGTTGTCACTTTGAGGAGCGATCTCAATAGATACGCGCTCCACTACTTCTATATCTGTATCAGCGAAGGCACTAATTTTCTCAGGATTGTTGGTAAGTAGTCTGATGCGATTAATTCCCATATCTTCTAAAATTTCTACTGCTGGCGTATATTCTCGAGAATCCTCATGAAAACCCAGTTCCAAGTTAGCGTCTTTAGTATCAAATCCTTCATTTTGTAAGTTGTATGCCTTCAGTTTATTGATAAGTCCAATACCCCTACCTTCCTGCCTAAGGTAGATGATGACTCCACCATGCTGCTGCACCCATTTCATTGAATAATCTAATTGCTCTCCGCAATCACACTTAGAAGAACCAAACACGTCTCCGGTCATACATTCTGAATGAATCCGTACATACACGGGTTTTGATACATCCAGACGATCTGTGTGAAGCACGAGATTGGGAAGATCATCTACCTGATACTTGTAGGCTATTACCTGAAAGGTTCCATATTTGGTAGGTAAGGTTGATTCAATTAGAGGATTCATGATTTCTTTATATACGTGATCTTGTATCTTCTAATATAAGGATTATTAGTCTAGACGCTTGGTGGGTGTACGACATTTGTGCAATAGTCAGTTAGGATGACCGATAATGAATACACTTGTCATAGGCTGTCAAATTTGCGGGCTTTACAGATGGTATGATTTTGTACATTTTTGAGAAGCTCGCTTTGGTAAAGTTTTTTGCTGATTTACTGCTCATATTTCTTTTACGTCTGCTCTTGTTTTTTGTGAAGGGTACCTGGAAAGGGAAAAATATGTTTTTCAATTGCTCATATTTCAAGCGACCATCTTAACAGCTTTTTTCTTAAGTCGGATAGGATAATACAGTTTTGCCTACGCAGTCCGGAACGTTTCAGATATTGTCTAAATAAAAGGTAGAACAGAGGTTAAAATACCCGGTTACAACGATTCTGAGGACGATCCAAAAAGTTTTGCAAAGCTGTTTTTGTTAAGTAAAATGAGTGAGTAAAAATTCTAAAGTAAGATATCAAAATATTCGGTTTCCTATTCGGCGCCCGAGCCTACGTGCCATATTACAAATAACTGAAAATCAATAATTTATATCTAAAATTATAGAGCCTCACTCTCTGCATCTTACATTCATTCAACACCAAAACCCCTTAAATTGTAGGATTTGAGGGGTTTTACTTTTTTAGGATAACCATATTATTCTTGAACGCCTATAACTTATGATCCCCATTCGGTACTTAATGAAAAAATGAGATTGAGCAGAAGTCCACAGAGCTCTTAAATAAAGCTAATGGATTTCATATGTTTCTGAGCCTTGATCGGGAGGCTAGGCAACGGAATTTTCGTGTTGAGCAAATCTATCGGTGCAGAGATTATGAATGAGGAACTCTTGACGTACCAAGAGCGCACTCAGATTGATTGGGTCAGTAAGCTGAGTAATTGTTCTTTACGGCTGCGGGCTACACTCACTTGAGACTGATCGCTCATGACTACGGCTCCGCCATCGCCTCTCAGGTACTTACGAACATGTCGAAGGTTAACCAAATGAGAGTGGTGTACCCGAAAGAAGGAGTAGGCTTTGAGCATTTCCTCTACTTCTTTGAGCGTGCGCGAAATGGTTATTTTTCGTTCGTCTACCAGCAGAATATCCGAATAATTACTGTCCGATTGGCAGCGAATAATGTCTTGGATAGCCACTACCTCTAACCCTTCCTGGGTAGAAAAAGTAATTCGCTCGTCTTCAAGGTGCTGGCTTTGTAAAAATTGCTTAAGTGCTTGATATTGCTGTTTGTGAATAGGGTTGCGCTCTACTTTTTGTACGGCGGTAATCAGCTCATCTTTGTCGATAGGTTTAAGCAGGTAGTCGACGGCATTCACCTTGAACGCCTTGACGGCATACTCATCGTAGGCAGTAGTAAAAATGAGTTGAAAATCGATGGGGGCTAGTGCTCCTAACATCTCAAAAGCATTCGTATGGGGCATTTCAATATCTACGAAAGCAATGTCTGGCTTTTGTTTACTCAGGGCAGTTAGTGCTTCTTGAGCAGAGCGATAGCGACCGATTACTTTCACCGAAGGGCAGTAGCGCGTCAGCTGCCACTGAAGGGTTTCCAGGCAGTGCAATTCATCGTCTACCAAAATAGCCGTAAGCGGATTGGATTTTATAATGGAGTTGGGCATAGGCTTAGTGGGCAATGGGGATTTCTACTATAACTCGGGTTCCAGCGGCTAAATTATCCGTATCGACTAAATCTATCAGTTGAATATCAGCTTTTTGACCCAAAAGCTTAGCTAAAGCCTTAATGCGATCCGCCGCAATTTTGCTGCCCATCGATTTCTTTTTTGTGGCCGTTCTGCTTGGTAGCTGTTCTGCGTGACGATGCTCGGCGTGACGACGCCCGGATAGTGGCCTTCCTACTCCGTTATCTTCAATCACAACTTTCAGTTTGCTCCCGTTTTCTTGTTTATGTATCGTGACGCTCAAATGACCGTCGTCCTGCGGTTTGTGTAACAGTCCGTGCCAGATCGCATTCTCGACGTAAGGTTGTAAAATCATAGGGGGGACGCTGACAAATCTTGAATCAATAGAATCATCTACGCTGATCTCGTACGTGAATTTATGCTCAAATCGTAGACTTTCCATCTCGATGTAGAGGCGCAGGGCAGTTAGCTCGTCTGACAAAGGAATTGTCTGAAGATCAGAGTTTTGTAAAATCATTCTGATTAGGTGAGAAAACTTGGTGAGATAGTCTGATGCTTTTTCCGTTTGCTTTTTAAGCACAAACCAGTTGATAGAATTCAGACTGTTAAATAAGAAGTGAGGATTCATCTGAGAGCGCAGAGCAGTCATTTTCAAAGCCGCTGTTCGGCGGGCAAAGTCCTGCTCTACTTTCTTTTCGCGGGCGCGGGTTAGGTAGCCCAGGGTGATGGCGAATAATAGCACCTGGCCTAGTATTCCAACTTCTACAAAGTAAGCAGGACCGCCCAGCGCGGCGTACACATTCGTAATAAAGCGGTTCTGCCAGGAAATAGAAAAAGCGTAGGCGAAGTACAAGATCATCATCACCAAAATGAAGCTATTGGCAGCTACGTAATACTTGATGACTTTCGTGCGATACGTCAGTACCAATTTTATATTTAGGATAATAATGCCGATAAACTCTATCAGAGACAGCACGCGAAAAGCATCTGGAAAAACCGCTAGGGCATTAACTAAGCTTCCCGCAGCTTCTAGGTGACGACTAAGCGTGTATACTCCGAGCCAACTGCCAAAGAATATCAGATTTGCTATGATAAAACTACGTAGGACAGCATCGGCTATTAGGTCTTCGGCAAATAGGGAAATGATCTTTCGGGAGAATTGAAAAAAGCTGGTATAACTCAGGCCAACTGCTATCAGGAATACATAATCTTGAACGTACACATAACCAGGGAATATCTGAAGCAGTAGAAATTCTTTATCGAGTAAATAGAGCGTGATGGACGCCAGAAAAATACAGTACCACAGTAGTGGCCGAGAGGGGGAGATAACGTACTGTATTAGATGAAAAAAGAAAACAAACCAGAGCGCCCCCTGCACAAACCCCGTGAGCAAAGTATGCTGATGAGCACTTTTCTCAATCGTAGATACTGAAATGGCTCGGAAGAGCATTTGCGTATTCTTTCCGTAGATATTGGGGCCGTAAGGACTGTGGGTTTTCACGTAGACCGTCGTGGTACTTCGTGGCGGGAAGCGTAAGCGGAAAGTGTTTACGTAGGTAGACCTCCAGACGCTAGTTACGTCTCGCTCATCCAAGGGTAAGGCATTACCTGCCTGACGGACTTCCACTAACTTTCCGTCTAGCATAAGGTAAAGCTCAGAGTATTGATGGTAGCCCGTGGTCAGTATCGTTGACTGAGCTTGAGAACTCTCGTTGATAATGTCCGACCGGAACCAATGGCAGTAGTGACCTTGATAAGTACTGTAGTTACCAGGAAATGGTACGAAGCGACTTTTGAGAGATAAAACTTGATCCAACGTCATGGTACAGCCTGTGTCGGTAAGGTAAGTAATAGGTTGTATGACCAAAGAGTTACTTTTTGCCGATACACTGTCAGTAACACTGAGCTTTGTTGCTGGTTTTTGGTGAATAAGTGCTGATGATTTAGTGTCAGGCGTTGCAGTACTAAGCATCGCAATATCAGGTATCGCTATACCGAACATTGCTGCGCTGCATGCCAAAAGTGACGATATGAGCTGGGTCGTAAACCATTTCATGTACTAAAGATAGGGGTGAAAGCTTGATTTTACCTACGAATGAGCCGATCCCTTGATCTAGTATCCAAAATGTCACTTCTAATGAGTAATTAACGTAAGATATTTTCCCGAGACAGGTTTAGAGCGAATAATTAGCTGGTACGAAAAATTTTTGATGCTCGCAAGTTGCTCATCAGAATATACCACTGACTCATTCAGCGAATACACTGGCTCTTTTTACAGTCTTTCTTATCCCGCTCGTACGAAAGAACGATGAGCCTACATGCTGATGTAGGATAAATTTGTCCGACATTGAGTAAGTACTATCTTTAGTAAGTTATTCAGTCAGTAATTATGTTTTCAAAAGCCTGTGAATACGGCATTCGGGCTACGGTGTACGTAGCGCAACAATCTCGGCAAGGTCATCGGGTGAGCTTAAAGCAAATTGCTTATGAAGTTGATTCGCCCGTAGCGTTTACTGCTAAAATCCTGCAACAACTGACCAAACACGAAATTATTCGTTCGGTGATGGGGGTGAATGGTGGATTTGAGATGCACGAGGTGCAACGTGGTCAAACAAGGCTTAGTCAAATAGTGGAAGCGATAGATGGGCCGGATATTTACCGACGCTGTGCGCTCGGGCTACCCGGATGCAATGCGCTAAAACCCTGTCCGGTCCATAATAAGTTTGCCACCATTCGGAATGATCTGAAGAATATGTTGGAAAGCACCTGCATATCCGAGCTAGCGGACGGAGTTGATACGGGGCTGGCTTTCTTGAAAAGATAGTTAAGAGGAAGTAATATAAGTAATATAAGTAATATGAAGAAGTTAACGGTTTATCTTGTGATAAGCGTGGTGCTCTTGGTAGCTGCGTCTTGTAAAGAGCAGCAGGAGCCACTGGAAACGAGTGATCCAAACCAGTGCCCGGCGGGTCGCTTCACGACGGAAGCAACTCCAGCCTCCGGTATACGTACTTTTGTAGCCGAACCTCAGGAGAATGCGATACTGTGCCATTGGTATATTAACGATACCCTAGTAGGAAGCTCAGACAACCGAACATTTGCGTATGACTTTTGGACTGTATTAGACGGAAGCGTACCGGGGGGAGCGGGTGAATACGAAATTTGTTTGCGAACACTCACTCCGGATTGTCCAGAAGGCACCACACCATTTTGCGAAACAGTAACAGTAGCTTCACCCAATGTTTGCCCTGAGGTGAGTCTTACGGCACAAAAAAACCAGCCTACTATCTTTACCTTGACTTCCAGCTTAGACGCCAAAGATGCGCTTTATTATTGGTATATCGATAGCGTAGCGGTAGATACAACTACGCTGAGCCAGTGGGCGTATGACTTTACCCTCGGTTCCGGAAAACCCACCCAAAGCGGGCCAGGCAATTACGAAGTCTGTCTGGAAGTAGTTATCCCCGAGTGCCCGGAAGGTACTGAGTTTGCGTGCGAACTTCTAGAAATAGCCGCAGCAGCCAACTGCCCCTCAGCCAATTTTACTACGGAACAGAATTCCTCCGATCGATTTACATTTACTGCTGATTTTGAAGAACGTGCACTCTATTACTGGTATATCAACGGAATACTGGCCGGAGATACCGGAAGTAGCTCCTTTTCCTACGACTTTCTGATTGACCCAGATGCCGCCACAGGAGGAGGTCCTGGTGACTATGATATTTGTTTGAGAGTAGTCACTCCGGATTGTCACCAAGGCAGCGAGCTCTTTTGCGAGAAAATTACTGTGGAATCAACTAGCTAACATCATTAACCTTTCCCTTTTAGGAGGGATATATAGCAAAACACAACCCAATTTTCACCCAAAATCTGCAATCATGAAAACCTTATCATTATTAATCGTACTAACCGCCCTTTTTGCCTGTGATCCGGAAGATGTTGACCCGAACAATCCTAATAATGCGGTAGATAGAATTGCCGGATCAGCTTTTCATATCTTCACGAGTTCTAGCCCCTGGTCCGAAAATAGCCACTCATCCTATCATAAGGTCGACTTTTGCCCAAACGGACACTTCATGCGCTTCTTCGAGACTTCACTAATCGTTGAGGGTGGGCCAACAAATTATAATGGTGAGCGAGTCACCGGAGTGTATGCCGCCAGTAATGGCCTGACGAGTGGCACCTGGGGTATCACTGAGGTCAACGGTCAGTCTATGCTGATTCTCCAGTTCGATGAAGGGTATACCTGGGAGTATGAACTGGAAAAAATTCTGGAAGGCGGCTGGAAAGTAGGGAGAACCCGCTTTGCCATGGACTGGGATAAGGGAGTGTGTCGTTAAAATAACCGACAGCCTCATTCTTATCTTAAAACCTGCACCCAATCATGCTCTTAGAGTTCAATTGTCCTAATCACTAAGTTTCATTGTATCATGCAAAAGTTATCAGTGAACCAATGTACCGAGCGGCATACTCAAATTCAAAAAATGACGGACACGCTCGCTCCGTTACAGCATCGGTTGATCAATCATCCGGTCTACCAAATGATGAAGACCACTGTTGACCTTCACCTATTTATGGAGTTTCAGGTGTATACCGTTTGGAGTTCGCTGGCTTTGACAACCTGCCTTCAACAAAAACTGAATCGGTTAGCACCACCAATTATGCCAGATGATGCTTCCGTATTGGTGAATAAGAGGCTGGGCGAAGACGATAAGAGCCCCATTAGGTTGCGACCAATGGCGCAGTATTTCAAGCAGTATTATCGTGCTATGCAAGCTGCGGGCACCGATACAGCACCCCTGGATCATTTTCTTTTGTTGACTCAACAAGGGCGCTCTCCGGTAGAGGCCTTCCATGAAATAGATTTACCTGTGGAAATTAGTCAATTTTTAGAAGTTGTTTCTCGGCTAATCAACCGAGATAAATCTCACGAAATGGCGGCGATCTTATACTGGGGACACGAAAATCTGATTCCTGATACCCTCATCTCATTGGTTCATGAAGTTAGTGGCCGAGATGCTGACTCTTGGAAAAGTTTTATGGACTACTTAGCATGTCAAAAAACGGTAAATAAAAATTTCCCGGATCTTTTATTCATCACGGAAAATCTCTGTGGTGATGACACCCAGAAGTGGCATGACTGCCGCCAGGTGGTAGAGGAAACATTACAGGCTAGATTGATTCTTTGGGATACCGTAGTAGAAGCTATTGAGCTGCGAATCTACCTCAGCGAGTTCAAGTATTTTATGTAGAACAATTATTTATGGTGGCAATCATAAGTACTTAATCTCATAATTGTTTGGGTTGGGACTTGACATGAAACGAAGGTAAAATGGAACGAGCTATCATGATTTTGGGAGGATACGGAGGAGTAGGGAAATCTATATCTCGTAATCTGTTAAAGTACACAAATTGTGCTTTGCTGATAGCAGGAAGGGATACAAAAAAAGCGAAAGCTTTCGCTGCTGAACTGAAGCAGCAGTTTCCATCTCGGGACATCCAAGCCTGCTATGCCGATGCCAGTGAAAAAGCTAGTTTAATCACTACTTTTCAGTCTGTCGACCTAGTAATCATTACTGCAACTATTCCTAATTTAATGGAGGATGTTGCGAAAGCGGCATTACAAACCGACACCGATATTATTGATATCCTGGTGAGGGGTGATGTGGTAGGTAAGCTAAGCAAACACCGCGAGGCGATTGTCAGTAGTGGCAGGCGGTTTATTACCCAGGCTGGTTTTCATCCGGGACTGGCTACTCCTCTTGTTCGCCTAGCTGAGCCATACTTTGATGATTACCAAACGGCTAACGTAGTGATAGCAATGGATGCTATTTTTGAGAATCCAACTGCCATCCACGAAATCATGTATGAATTGGTTCACCAAGATGCTCAAATTCTTGAAGATGGAAGGTGGAGAAAAGCTACCTATCATGATGCCTTAACTGTACAGTTTTCCAAAAATTTTGGAGCTAAAAAGTGTTTTCCACTACAAATACGGGAGATATACGGGTTGGAGGAAGAATTCGGGCTACGCCAAGCGGGAGTATATGCTTCTGGATTCAGCCCGTTTATCGATAATTTCGTTTTTCCGCTGGCTATGCTGATCGGTTTCGTCAGTAAAAGGGCGAGTCAACGAATAGCTAGTAAGCTGCTGCACATGAGTACCAAAGATTATCGTAAAAACCGTCCGAAAGTTGAGTTTAGGTTAGACGCAGAAGGTACCAAAAATGGCAAGAAAAGAACAGTTACGCTAACTGTGGTCTCCGACGATGCATTTAATCTTACCTCCCTCGTTGTTCTGGCTGGACTGAATCAGTACTTCAATGGTGTTTTGGTTGAGCCGGGTCTTTATCTAATGGGGCAGGTAGTAGACGAAACGAAATTATTCGCTGATTTAAGACGAATAGGGATTCAGGTCGAGGAGGCGACTTCACAAGCTGGAGCTGAACTTGTGAAACAGTGGGAAGATTGATTAAGTGTGAGGACTGGATTCAATAACATGACCGCATGAAAATAAAACTCTTATTTGTATTGCTAGTGAGCCTGCTATGCAGTGGGTGCGCTACGTTGCTTAACCGACCAATCACTAATATTGCTCTGCATACCTCAGAGCCAACAGCCATCATTTACCAATCGGATACGCTTTACACCGATCACCGTAACCGATGTGCCATCTTGGTTGACCGAAGCCCGGAACCGGTAGTGTTGTCAGTAAAGCAGGATAGCCTTTATCAATCCATTAACATCCCTTCTAAGAACGCTCTTGCCTATTACTTGAACATCTTTTATAGTGGAGGATTAGGTATGCTGGTAGACAATGACCGACCCGAACGTTACGCCTACCCTCGTCGAATTTACCTCGACCTTGCCAAGACACCGCCGACTTATAATCGGTACGGCAACCCACGCTACGTACGGGTATCCATTCCCTACGTTAATCATTTCAGACTCACCCCCGCTAACGAGTCCGATAAAATCAACACGGGCTTTTGGGGAATCAGCTTGGGCTTAGATCAATATCACTCACCACAGCAATATCTCAACCTTACGGTAGGTGCAGTAACCGATTTTGATGCGCCCATTTTGATGCCCTACGAAAGGGTAGGCGAGGAAGAATCTATGTTTTCGGTTTACTTTAACTTAGCGAACAATCATCGGATCAGTCGCTTCCATCTAGGCTACGGACTTTCTTATGCGATCAACACCTGGCAACTACGCTACCATGACCGTTTTAACGCACCGCCACCTACCCGTGAACCGGTCACCAAAACCAGTCATGCACTGGGTGCGGTAGTGCCCGCTTACGTGCAGCTCGGTGAACAGTTCATGATTGGAGTCGTGTATCGCCCCACTTTTCTAAGATTCAATACAAACCCAACGCTAGTGTACGAGCACTTAATAAGTTTAGACTTTGTGTGGCGGGTACAGCTCAACTAGGCCATTGCGTTTGTGAAAACTAGTGTAAATTTCATCTCCAGCAAGTATTTTCACGTACAACCATTTAGAGGATAAACAGATAAAAGTCTACTAGTAAGATTTATGATATGAACCCACTTGTATTAATCGCCCCACTGGCAATAGGAGTAGCTGGTACTCTAGACTACCGACGCTTCGTGAAACAACGGAAAGCGGTTTTCAACTCCTTTTCAGAAGCGGATACGAAGTACGGAAAAGTGAAATACGTAGATATTGGCCCTAAAGATGGACCAGTGATTCTCTTCTCTACCGGTGGGGGAGCGGGAATAGATTTGGTAGAGATGTTTGATTGGTTAGTCAATGCCGGATACCGAATGATTGCAGTAAATCGTCCTGGTTATTATGATTTGCCTGTCGATGCGGTAGACTCTATAGAGGGACACGCGGCGATCTACCACGAAGTGATAACGTACTTAGGAGTTAAGGAGGTGAATGTATTCGGGGTGTCTATGGGTGGATTATCGTCACTTTACTACGCTCAGTCGTACCCCACCAAATCTATGGTACTGTGGTGTCCGGTTACTGGAGAATATCATCCCAACCAAGAAGCCGTAAACTCGCCGCTGGGTAAATTGATTATGTCCGACAAAGCCAAAGATATGATTTCCTGGCTCACGACCCGTTCGGTGAATCTGTTCCCGAAGGCCATAGTGGCGAGTCTTCTCAATGCGGAAGCCAAGCTGGACAAAAGAGAAATTGAGGAGATCGCTAAGTCAGTGGTGCAAGATGATGATGAAAAGCGTCGCTTGATTCAGTTTGTACATTCGTTGGCTCCTATGAGCCAGATTTATCCGGGAATGATGGATGAACTAGAAAAGGCCGCGCAAGAACACCACTTTGACTGGAGCAAAATCGATATTCCAGTGCTGGCCTACGCTTCTCCGGTCGATAAAGACGTGTCCCAAGATCATTTTGATCGTTTAAGTACTAACCTCGTGAATGGCGAGGTTAGGTTTGTCCGAGCGGGAGGGCACTTTGTGTGGTGGGGGTCGGAGGGGGAAGAAGTTCGGGAAGAGACGCTAAATTTTTTTGATCGGGTAAATAAGTGACCCAGCTCAGGTAGTTATTATTTAAGCTATGAAATCGAAAAGTAATTTAAAGATGGTGACGATACGAAAACTACGCGATGGCGAACAGGAATTTCTGGCCGAGATGCTCTACGAAGCCCTATTTGTTCCGGAAGGCCATGATAAGTTCCCCCAAGAAATTCTTCAAGACCCGGCATTAGCCAAGTACATTGACGATTGGGGTAACAATGCGTTAGACATTGCTTTGGTCGCTGAAGAAGACGGCAAGTTGATTGGAGCTATTTGGGGGCGAAAGTTTACCCAAGACAATCCTGCTTTTGGATTTATCGACGAGGAAACACCCGAACTGAGTATGGCTTTGAAAGAGGAACGAAGGGGCGAAGGTATCGGTACTAGGCTAATCCGGGAGATCGGCAAAGCCTACCAAAAATTGGGCGTCAAGGCACTATCGCTTAGTGTTGATAAGAAAAACCGAGCGTATGAGCTTTATAAAAAAATGGGTTGCGAGATTGTTATCGAGACCGACACCTCAGTGGTGATGAAAAAAGAACTAGATTAACCCAGCAATGGGGCTGAAGTACTACCCACACATTGATGTAGATGCTTACCGAAGATACCGCAAAAATGAATGAGAAGTACGTTACCTCAGCCAGAGGAAAAACGCATTATTGGATCAAAAGAAATGAGACCAATCCTTCCACTGACTGTGTAGTTTTCAGTCATGGGCTTACGGCGGATCATACCTTATTTGACCAGCAGATTGACTTTTGGAGTACCGCCTATACCATTATTACTTGGGATATGCCGCTGCACGGTAAGTCAAGACCTTACGAGAACTTCACCTTGGGTCACGCTGCTGCCGAGCTAAAAGTAATATTAGCCGCTGAAAAAATTGAGAAGTGCATCTTAATCGGCCAGTCAGCGGGTGGCTACGTGAGTCAGGTATTCATTCGGGAGTATCCTAAAATGGTCAGTGCATTTATTGGTATTGGTACTACTCCTCTGGGGGCGAAAAATTACAAAAAGTCAGACCTCTTCTGGCTCAAGCACTTTAGCACGATTGCCAGATGGTACCCCTACCGTTGGTACTGCCGAGCCGCGGCCAAAGTTGCCACGCACACCGAAGCCGCCCGGCAAAATTTTTACCAAGCCCTTGTCAAACTGGGAAAAGCAGCCATGTTGAAAGCAACCAAACAGGTTTATTCCGATTTCCTACGGATTCAAACGGATACTGAGTTTAGCTGTCCGGTTCTGCTGGTCATCGGTGAACATGACACCACGGGACTAGTGCGGGCATATAACCAGCAGTGGGCAGAAAGGAGTGGATTCCCGCTCGTGGAGATCACCGAAGCCGCCCACAATGCGAACTTTGACAATTCCGAAGATTTCAATCAGGTGGTAAAAGACTTTTTAGGTAGACGTTTGACTTTAGCCTAGCATTACCATGGAAAAATCTATTCAGTTAGCGGGACTCATTGGTCCTGTACTCATCGCCCTTTCCATCTCCGAGGCGTTGAACCTTCACATATGGGCTAAGGTGCCTCCTACGGTTACCTACTTAAATGGCCTGCTTTTGTTTATTGCTGGACTCGCCGTAATGCGGGCTCATAACTACTGGGTAGCCAATTGGTCAGTATTAATTACCCTGATTGCTTGGCTTACTCTGCTCGCTGGGTTGTATCGGATGTTTGCGCCCGAGGCTCAACAGCTTGACAAAAGCCCGGCTACCTACGGTGTAATCGGATTGCTACTGCTGATAGGCATTGTATTAAGTATCAAAGGATATTTTAGCTGAGAAAAGAAGAGTTTCTGTAAAATGGATAAATAGTAGAAAGAACAAAAATATGTTTAAAATCATCGGTTACTTACTGGTAGTTGTGCACCTGTTTTTAGGAGTATGGGCCACCGGGGGGTTCATTGAGATGGTACTGAAGAACGTTCCCTGGAAGCCCTTTACGAATCCTGAATTTCCGGATTGGCTGTTGTTCATCCATTGGGGTTCGGTTTTATTCGCCGCTGTCGGTTTTTTGTCCGGCTATTTTACTAGGTGGGATAAAACCCCACAATTAATGACGGTAGCTTACGGAATTATGGCGTTAGTTTGCGTGATAGAGACTTTTGGCTATATGACTAGTGAGACTAAGTATCTGGCGATGGGAGCCGAGTATGTCGCGTACCTACTTATTCTGATACTCCTTTTCACCCCTCGTTTTGCCGCTTCTCATTTCAGATAAGCTTGACTAGAAGAGATGATTGAGCATTTTAAGAAATTTATCTCGGATTATACCGATACTTCGGATGGCTTGCTCGAGGAAATTTTCCGCGTAACCAAACCCAAACGAGCTAAGCGAGGTGAGTATCTCTTGCGAGCGGGTGAAACCTGCCGCCAATTTGCGCTAATAACCTCTGGCTGCACCCGCCTATTTTACATTCCAGTTGAGAAAGAGGTAACCGTATGGTTTGGCTTTCCTGATAATGTGGGATCTGAAATTCAGAGTTTTATATCTGGTGAACCTTCTAAATTTTACGTAGAGGCTATTGAAGACACTCAGTATCTCTCAATTTCTAAAGTAGCCTTTGAACGGTTATTATCGGAGTCACCGGAGTGGCAGATTGTGGTTCGGAAAATATGGGAAGAAACTATTGTCAATATTATTGACCGCCTCACTGCGTTTCAGTTCCAAACCGCTGAGCAACGTTACCTGGAGCTAATTCAAGATCCAGATTATTTACAAATGATTCCTCAGAAATATTTGGCCTCTTATCTAGGAATTACCCCTACTTCCTTAAGTCGGCTCAGAAAAAAAATTTCGCTTTAAGCCATTCTTGCCATTTGGCAACTTCTGAGTGCTAGTGAAATGCTTGCTTTGTGATGTAAGTGAAACCTAAATCAATTGAATCATGAAAAAGCGAGCATTTCACGTATTATTTACAGTAGTATTCACGTCGTCAGTACTGATGTTGGTAGTAGGTTCTTGCACCGATGAAGATGATGATCCCTCTGCTGACCGAGAAGCCAGAAATCGAGAAGTTGTTACCCGCTTGATTAACGAGGGGTTAAATAACAAAAACTCGGATATCGCTCTTGAGTTAGCGGCACCAAACTTTGTCGATGGAGACGCCTTCCCAGATCAGCCGGCGGGTTCAGAGGGTCTAAGGTTCCATTTTGATGTAATCAATAATGCCATTCCTGATCTGCAAGTAACCTTTTCCTTGGTAGTAGAAGGAAATACGGTAGTAGAAGAATGGACGGGTACGGGTAATCTGGTGATTGATTTTGCAACGAGTGATCGTTTGCCATCTCCCATACCCATTACGCAAAACGGCATCACCGTATTTGAACTAAACGATGAAGGACTGATCACCGAAAGAAGAACTTTTCAACGAGGAGAGCAATAATCTTAGAAGCTGTCAAGTTCTGGTAACATATCGAGAAATTGATTCCCGTGCAAAGGAAAAGCAAGAAGGAGCATTTCCTTTAGAGTGCTACTAGGCTGTTTGCTTCAAATTATTGCTTACTTCACTGTACCTATTGAGGGAAAACTCATAACCGTCGTGATTCGTTCTTAGTAGAGAGAACCGTTGAATATATTAACCAGAATCTAGCGAATAGAATTGATTTTCAACAACTGGTGCAATCGTTTAATCTGAGTTACAGTCGGTATCGCGGCGTATGGAGTGGTTCAAACGCCTTCTTAGAAACACCGAGATGGATATTAAAGAAACGACCTACAAATTCAGCTTCCAGTCTCCTCCGTATTTTATATTCATCTACCATTATAATCCCTCAAATTTTACGATTTGAGGGGTTTTTATTTCTGAACTCTTCATATCACTCAATATTTTTGCGGTGCTTGGTATCTAGACAACATTAGAACTTCTAAAGTACAGTCTATTTAAAAAACAAATTAGACTGTTACTTCTTTAGCATTTTTATTCTGTTGCCAAAAGAAATCAGCTAACCGATGACGGCCATGGCGAGGAGCTACATTATCTTGTCCCATCATCGTCAGGAAAAACTCAATAGGGCCGTAGGTTTTGGAGGAGGTGAAGGTTCTTAGTAGTATGATGGTAACTTTTCTTACCCAGTCAGGAATGTGTGTAATATTTACTGGCTTGGATTGGGTTGTCAGTGCCAGTGCACCAATCTCATTTTGAGTGAGTATATCTGGGCCACCCACACTGATTTCTGGTTGATTGGTTTCAATGGCTTGCAAGCAGACCTTGGCTAAGTCTTCTCCGTGAATGGGGTTTAGTTTGAACTCACCGTTGCCAAACAGATATACCCGACCGCCCCGAGCCATATCCAGAAAGTCTTGCATATCGGAAAAGAAGCCGTTAGGGCGTAGGACGGTATATTCCAAGCCTGAGGCTTGAAGGACATCAACGAATTTCTCCTTGGCTTCCATAATCTTCAAATGCCGGAACTGCTGACCGTTGACTGCCGAAACGTAGATAAACTTGCGTACTCCAGCGTTTAGGGCTTCATTCAGCAGGTTTACATTGGCCTGATAGTCTACATCCATATAAGTGAGTCCATCCTTCTGCCGGGTAATGCCTACAGTAGAGATTACCGTATCTACGCCCTCAAACACGCCGGTCAGCGTATCAGGATCAGTGACTTGTACTTCGGCGAGCTGCGATTCGGACAGGCCTAATGCTTTCAGCTTATTGATGTTTCGGGCGAGGGCTACGAAGTTGTACTGATTGAACTGTAACTGTTGTACAATGTGACGGCCTAGGTAGCCAGTAGCTCCGGCTAGTGCGATTTTATTATTCGTTTTCATAGGATTATTATTTGTTTTGTTGGTTGTAATTATCAAGGCTAGATAGTATCGTAATCAGAAATTCTATGTGACCTTTCTTGAAATTCGTTTGGTTGAATGAGCCAGTTAGGTAAGTGTCTAATTCGGGGCAGTAATACATAAAAGAGCTTGTTGAACCGGAGTGACCGATCAGGGTTAGTTCAGGCAGGCTAGGGGATAGTTCCGATAACTCCCATTTACGTAATCCATAGCCGTAGTAGGTTCCCTGACTCTCACCCGTCCACTGCTGCATTTTCTGGTAAGTAGCTGGCTGTACTAGTTTCCCCTCCCGAAGTGCTTTTATAAAGCGGTACAAATCTTCGGAGGTACTTAATAGACCGCCCCCAGCCCAGTCAGCGCTTAAACTCTTCAGCCCGCTAATCTCATAGGTTTCAGCGTATAGTTCAGCCATCGGGTGGTTGGGAGTGATTATCGGTTCAGAGCGGAGATGCATACTAGTTAGATCCATATCTAGCGGTTGAAAGATGCATTCGGCGAATACTTGGTGCAACGGCTTGCCTTCCAGTTGCTCGATGATCAGCCCTAGTAAGATGTATTCGGTATCGGTGTAGTGATAGTCGGTGCCGGGTTCGAACCTTGCCTGAAAATGCTGTTTGGTAAACTCGATTAGTTCTCCCGGCTCCCAGTAGTGCTCCGGTTGGGAGAAAAGTAGGCTCATCATGTTTTCGCCCGATGTGGGTTGATCTTCAAAGTAATCGGGCAGGCCCGAACGGTGCTTGAGCAGATGACTAATGGTGATCTGATTGCCGTAATCCGTTCCATCAATTACGTGCAAACCTTGTATAGTCTCTGCCGGAAGGTAGTCAGCCGCTGGGTCTTTAAAATCCAACTTTCCTTCATCAGCCAGCATCGCAATGGTGGTTGCGGTAAAAGTTTTACCCAAACTGGCAGTATGGAAAGGCGTTCGAGCAGTCACGGCCTCACCATCAGCGAATTGCCCACCTATCCACTGCTCATGAATACCTAGTTGATCGGAATGTACTAAGAAGAATCCACTGTGAATGTCTTCTTGCTCCAGTACTTTATCAAACTGTTTCTTCAGTTTACTTATCGGCTGGGCATAGCTTATTTGAGAAAGAAACGCTGGCATAAAGGGTAAAATAATTAAGAAGTTCACTAGTGAGTTCATCTTTCTATTTGGTTTCAGCTATTAAATAATTTAAAGCTTCTTCTAGCACCCGGTCACGCCCAGCGGCAATGTCGCCGGCTTGGTTACGTACCCAGTGTTCGGGTGGGATACCTTGTCCTTCGTAGCTGCTGCCGTCCGGGTTAGTGATTAATTGAATGCTGTATTCATAACGCCAACCATTGGGAAGAAAGCGAGTAGGGCTTACCAGCGACAGAGCTCCGGCAGTCGTATCACCTAAGTGGGTCACGTAGGAAAAAGAACGTAAATTTAAGGCGAAAATCTCTCCCTCGCTAGCAGTAATGGCATCCGTTAGTAGTACCACCGGAGCCTGAAAGTTTTGCGTAACCGGAGCGTGGCTACGATACGCTACCGCTTCGGTCAATTGCTGATGAGCTGGACCACTACGAAACTGGGAATTATACAGATGGTGTTCGCCATCCGAAAAATAGGCAGCGTACTGAGCGGCTAGCCCATCATAGCCACCAATGCAGTGACGTACATCTACAACCAAGGCTTGGTCAGCCTCTATATTGGATAAAGCGTTTAGGGCTTGAGCCATCACTTCGGGGTTTTCATCCAGTAAGGCCGCCAGGTAGATATACCCGATGTTGGTATCGGCTATTCGTCCGTAGAGAAGGTAGTTGTTCACCGCTCCGATGTCTTCCAGGTAGGTAGAAGCCGTTAGCTCGAGATCAAACTCGGTCTGAGCCTCTTCCACTCGGTCAAGACCTGAAGCAAAGACTCGCTCATTATCTTCATCAAATAGCTTCACGTGTTCGTCATCCAGTTCTTCTAGCATCTTGGTGAGAACCACCCAAAGCTCATCTGCTGAGCTTTGAGTGGTAATTTTAGGTCGATATACCTGGTAGAGGCTATCCCAATCTTTAGCTTGGAGAGCGAATCCACTGTAGTGTTCGTCCAGATCATTCCAGACGATATCAAAAATCTCAGTAGCATTATTAGTGGGTTCTTCCCGTAGCCAGGATTCTTCGCAGCTAACTAGGCTGATCGAAAAAGCAATAATCGTGATAATTGGAAGTAGGGTTTTCACGGTATCAGAATTTGAAGTTTACACCAATCTGAACGTTGTGAACCGAAGAAGACAGACGCTGACTTGTCTCTAAATCTTGGTAAGCGAAGTGGTACTGAGCGGCTAAACCTATCCATCGTCGGAGTTCGTACTCGGCTTGTACTCGCACTTCTGGAGCCACGTAGTTGTCCAGACTTTGCCAATCACCATCGTTCATACGAAACAGCAGGTCACTGGCTTCGGTAGCGTCGGTTATGCTAGAATGAGGCGGGCGGGAAGTATACATCAGCACAGGCAGGCTTACTTGTCCAGTTAAATTCCATCGGTCTAGCTGATACTTGGCTCGTCCCGTAACCGAAAGACCGTTCGTACTCAGGTAGGTATAGTCTGAACTTAGGTTATTTCCGTCTTCTAACGTAGTCACTTGCGAGCCAATGCTGTACTCAGGGCCGAGGTGAAATTGCCAACGAGTAGTTTCACGAAGTTTCCACAGCCAAGCAGATTGCAGTTCAAAACCGATCATTTCGCTTTCTAGTTGGTCGCCAGTTTTAGGAGTGAGCTTAGCAGCGATACTTTGGGTTTCCAGTACGAAGATATGACCCCGCTGGGTGGATCGTTCCCAGCCGAATTGCCAAAGTGCGCTGCTCACATCGTAGCTGAGAGGTGAATAAAACTGATCTTCCCACTGCCCACCACCAAAACCAGCCATCAGCGTAATTTGGTTACGGGGTTGATCGGTTTGCGCTTGAACATTCAGGGCAAAGAGGGCAAGAATGATAATTATTAGAGCTTTCATTTTTTTGATTGGTTAAATGTGGATGTTTGGGTTAAAATTTCTCATCGCTCTTCAGCAGGCTCATCCGGATCGGCTGCTTTCATTAGGATGATGAGACAAAGGTGCGGGATGACGAAAGGATAATCGTTCCGGATTATGATTTCGGACGAATGGATGAGATTTCGGACTTTTTCAGCTACTTCAATCAACGACTACTAATGCTCAGAGCGCTTTTGCTTCAGCCATTGGCGGGGTGTAGTTCCGGTAGATTGTTTGAAGAAGTGGTTAAACACCGATTTGGAATTGAAACCACTCTCGTAGGCAATACCCAGCAACGTGAGATGCTGATAATCTGGACTTAGGGCTTTCGTTTTGAAGGCTTCTAAGCGATAACCATTCACGTACTCATTGAAATTCTTACCTACATACTCATTTAATAGCCAGGATAGCTTATTGGAGTGTAAATCAATATGATCAGCCAGCTTTTTGAGCGATAGATTAGCATCTAGATATAGCGCTCCTTCCTCCATGGCCTGGTCTAATTTTTCCCGGTAATTGTCGCGCTTGCTAGCCTCCACCTTTGACGTATCAGTTACTGGTACAGGAAGTGCTGAAGTTAATGACAGTTTTCCGTAGAAGTCTTGAACCAGTTGCTGAAAATCAGGTCGCTTTCTGAGAGGTTGGAGGAAGGGGTCTACGTTAAAGTTGACATAGGGGCCTTTTCGATCCCTGATTCCTTGTTTGAGATTTTGCATCGCTTGCTCTTCCTGACCACTGTAAATATATGAGTATAGTTCCCAGGGATAATACAGCGGTAGGTTTTTGTCGGTTTCGTAGTGCCATTTCTGCGTTCCGTAATGGAAGCAGTCGTACAGAGTCCGAACATGGTGAGCGATAGGTATATCCGGATGTGCTTCCAGCAGATTATCTAGCGATTGCTTATCTTTTAGTAAGACGTAAGAGCCTATCCTGACCGGAAAAGTTAATTTCCATTGAGGATCAATCTCAAGAATCTTGTACATGTAAGCCACAGCTTCAGCGTATTGACCGCTATAATAAAAAATGTTTCCTTTTGTAAAGAGGTGAGTAGCTGCTAGTGGGTTAAGCGCCAGTGCCTTTTCGGCGTGCATCAGTGCCAAATCAAATTCTCCTGCTGCCGTATATAATTCTGCTATACCAACGTGGGCGTCGGTGTATGCCGGGTTTAACTCCAATGCCCGGGAATAATGCTCGTGTCCTTTCTCAAAATTCCAGAAGTTCCAGAACTCTACCGAAGCTAAGGTATAATGTCCTTCCGGCAGGTCAGGTTGGTAGCGCATTCCTTTCTCTAAATGTTCCCCTGCCATTTGTATAGCCAGCGTTGGTTCGGTAAACGCCCAGGTAGCCATAATTCCGTAAGATTGCACCAGTCCAAAGTAAGCTAAAGCATAAGTCGGGTCTAAATCTACGCTTCTTTTGAAACAGTCGACAGATTTATGGAGATCGTCATTATTCCATTTTAGTTGGTGATATCGTCCTTTCAGGTACGAACTGTAAGCTTCAACGCTAGTCGTTGGCGGTTCTACCAGGTGCTCCTGTAGTTCAAAGTGCCCGAAGTTCTCTCGTATTTGGTCAGCAATCAGCAGACTAATGTCATCTTGCAACGTGAAAATATCGGCCAGTTCGCGGTCGAAGTTGCGCGACCACAGATGAAAACCATCGCTAGCCTGAATGAGTTGAGCGGTAATTCTGACCCGGTTACCCGCTTTGCGGACACTACCTTCCAAAATATTGGCTACACCCAGAACTCGGGCTATCTCCCGGATGTCTTGATCTTTTCCTTTGAATGCAAACGAAGAAGTACGAGCGGTCACTTTCAGGCTTTCCACTTTGGTGAGCGCATTGATAATTTCTTCGGTCATTCCATCGCTGAAGTACTCATTTTCAGGATCAGTACTTAGGTTGACAAAGGGTAGTACGGCAATAGATTTGGGCTGAACCACAAGTTGTGTATTGAGATTGCAGTACTAAGATAAATAACAAAAGGTAAAAATGAGTGGGCGGATAGCGATGAACAGGGGTTTTTCATAAAAAACATGTGATACCAAAAATGTCTACTATTGCCTGTTTATCTTTATTTGGGAGACCCCGTCGCACCACAATAGCTGAATTTTCAGGCTAATGCCCCAGTATCTCCTTCCCCTAAATGAATATGTATGAAAAGGCTGTGCAGTCTGAGGTGAATTATTTAATTGCTAATTTTAGACTAATCTCTTACTGCTAAACGATCAAACCCCTTATATTATCTAGGTACGACCTACTAACTTTTACCTGGTCGCCGTTAATCATGACGATTTCGTATCCTGATGGGTACTTGTATACTTCTCTGACCCTGTTTACATTGATTATGGCTGACCTATGGACTTTGGTAAATAACTGAGGGTTTATTTTCTTCTCTAACTGAGAGATTCCGTATTTGCTGAGGTAATAGCGATCCTTGAGAATCAATTTGGCATAATCACCGCTTGCCTCAATCCAAATGATATCAGTAGTCTGAATGCTGATTAACTTATTTTTTGTTGAGACGAGCACATTTTCCAGATACGTTTCCTTCTCATTGAGTGAACTCACTAACTCTTGAATTCGGGAAATATAATCCACTGAGGTGGTGGTTGCTTTCTGCATAGCATCGGCAAATCGCGTACGGGTATAGGGTTTTAGCAGATAATCGAGGGCATGTACTTCAAATGCTTGTAGTGCGTATTGGTCGTAGGCAGTAGCAAAGATAATATTGGGCATCTCCTCTAAATGCTGAAGCACTTCAAAGCCAGATAATCCCGGCATCTGAATATCCATAAAAACCAAATCAGGACGGAAGGTATTGATAGCCTTGACCGCATCTACTCCATTATTGCATTCTTCAATGAGAACAAACTCTTCGTATTCTTGAAGGTATTCTTTCACTAAAGAACGAGCTGGGGCTTCGTCGTCTACAATAATCACTTTTTTCATGATTGTTTTATTATTGGTATCGAAAACCTAACTTCTAAGCCACGGGGTTCTTTACTGATAAGTTGCAAGCCTGAATCGTACATTTTTACGAGCCGTTCGTGGGAATTGGATAATCCAATTCCTTTTTTAAGAGCACTTTCTTTAGAACCATTCTGAAGACCTACTCCAGTATCAGTAATTGAAATATTGAGCTGATTAGCTGTCGTTTGTATTGATAGTGTAATTTTGCCACCATCAATTAAGGGACTGATACCATGTTTTATGGAGTTTTCTACTAGAGGCTGAATCAGGATAGGAGGAATTGCATGCTGTAAAGTTTCGTCGTTTATCTCAAGATGATACTGGAGGCGTTCACCAAAGCGTTCCTTTTCCAGATCCAGGTATTTTGTTACAAAATCTAATTCTTCTTTTACAGTTACGAGTTCCTCTTTTGATGCTTTAAGCTGATACCTGAACAAGTCTGACAGCTTAGCCACCATGTTTCTGGTTTTCTCAGCCTTTGCGGGTATAGCAGCATTGATTGTATTGAACACATTGTAAAGAAAGTGAGGGTTGAGCTGGGCTTTTAGCGCGGTTAATTCACTTTGCAACGCCAGTTCACGAAGCTCTAAAGCAAAAAGCTCTTGTCGTTTATGCTTTGTGTAATAATCGTACAAATGAAAGCCAATAAATTGAACGACATAAAATAGGGCAGTATGGTACACATCCCAAGCGATCTTTACCCCCTGAAGGCGGATGAAACCAAAGTAATCGCACACTGCATAATAAACTATTATCCATGAAAAACAGAAGATCGGAAGTGCTACGAGATGGGCAATAATTTTCACCCACAGAGGGCGATTATCCAGATATCGAAAAAAAAGCCACCAAATAGGCAACGAAAGAAGTGCTTTGAACAAGTGGTTTAGCATAACTACCCGATATACCCGAACGATACCCGTGTCTATAGACAAGACAAGATAGTAGTTGATCATCATGAATACATAGAATGATACAATGAGTGCTATCTCGGATGATTTTATTTTGGAGTGTAAAGGGTGCATACAAAAGCCAAAGATTTTAGTAAACCAATATTGAAGAAAGTTACGACGAGACGCAAGTGAAAATCGCTCAACTGCAATATAAGCCGACGAATTACCTGCGGTCACTTCATCAGATTATATAGTTATCCGTCGGATATCAGTTTTAGGCGCGATTCGGGCTAACTAGTTTTGGGGCACCACTTAAAAAGTAAACCCCATGAAAACTATGAATCACCCAACTATTAAAGCAGCCTTGCCCCACCACCAAAAAAAGCTCGGCTTCAATCTACCCCCAACATTGAAAGAAGGACTGAAGCTAGTGTTAGTAGTAGCTACTAGTATTATCGTATTGGCCGTAATGATAACGCAACTAGGGTACGACAGTAGCATTACCCTAGGAGCTCGTTATCAACAGCTACTAGAGACAGAACTGGCTACTCAGCCTCTGGGTAGCTCCGAAGAAGCTATACTAGAAACTAATCCGGTGCTGGCAGAACTTAGCCAACTGCTATATCAGCGGAAGGTGCTACAGTTTGCAATGAACGACCTAACCCGCAGTCCTGCTCCGATGCAAATTCAGGGGATAGAGTACAAAAGAAAACGATACCAGCAGCAAATTCAACGAATAGAACAGCGAATTAGCTATCTGCTTGAGCAGCAAGAGGCTACCTACGCAAAGAGGTAGGGTAAGCGGTGACTTATTTATAAAGAAGGTAGGAATCATAATTCACAGCTTAAGGGCGAACTGATTTAAGCTTTTACTTAATAAATCTATCATGCGATTAATAATATTCAAGAGTCATTCTTCAGGAAAAAGACGACTAAAAGTTGTCAATTGTATCGCTATTTTAGTCACTGGGGTTTTGCTCTTAGGTAGTTGTGCTACCGAACGTGCCGTACGACTAAGGGATAAAAGCATCAAGAAGTGGGAGGCTGATCAACAGGAACTAGAACCAATGGCGGTTTTTATAAATAGCCATTTCAGTCAATTCGTACTAGAAAATTGAACAGATTAACTTTCTATGAAGAGAGTTAACTCAGTAAGGAATTTAGGTCTAGTCCAGTGAGCTTATCCACGTGCTGGCTGATCTTTTCAATATCCCAATCCCACCAGCGGATATTGAGAAGCTTCTCAATAGTGGCATCGTCAAAACGCTTTTTAATCAGCTGGGCGGGGTTGCCACCTACGATGGTATACGGATCTACATCTTTGGTAACAGTGGCGTTAGTTGCAATGATTGCCCCATCGCCTACCTGCACTCCGGGCATGATGGTAACATTATGCCCAATCCACACATCGTTTCCGATTACGGTATCGGTCTTCACTGGATAGCCTTTGCCCTCCATTGCGTGTTCCCAACCCGAAAATATGGCGAAGGGGTAGGTAGATATTGCCTGCGACAGATGGTTAGCTCCGTTCATGATGAAGGTTGCCCCGGAGGCGATCATACAGAACTTACCGATAATGAGCTTGTCCCCCACAAAATCAAAGTGATACTTTACATTCTTCTCAAAATCATGAACATCCTCAAAGTCATCGTAGTACGTGTAGTCGCCTACAATGATATTGGGGTTCTGAATGATGTTTTTCAGAAAGCACAGACGATCGTAATGCTTCAGTGGGAAGGTTTGATCCTTGTCGGGGTAAGCCATAGCGCACACAGGTTTAGACAAACCTAAGAATAGCTATTTTTTCTTCTGAAGAAAAACTTGTGGTATTAAAAACAGGAATCTAGAACAGCCTACACAGGCTGAGATTTGGTACTATTAGGTAGCACTTTCCAACGCCAATAAATAGCGGTTACTACGACAAATTCGGCAGCAATCAGCCAGAAGCTGGGATCGGTAAAAAACGAAAAATGGTTACCGCCTTCAGGAATGATAAATAGGGGTACAGTAATGAGCGCGTCCAGTACAATAGCTACCAGAACCATAATTACCCCTAGTTTAAAGCCATTCGTTTGGTACCCGGTACGGCGATACCCGGTATGGCGATACCCGGTACGGTAATAAAAATAAGCACCCACAATGACCGCCGGAACGACGGCAAGCGGGAATACTATATTTATATACCGTTCAGAATTCTCGATAAAAGGGAGTAAGTAAGGAGCACTATACGCAAAAACACCTAATACCCAGGTGACTATTCCGGAAACAATGGCTCGCTTGGTATTCATGTTAGTAGAATTTTTTGGTTGAAAAGAAAGTGAGAGGCTACCCGGTGAATAGGCAGCCTCTAGTGAAGATTAGACAAAAGTGGATACCTGGGGTTGCCACACTCCTGTGGCCGCCGTTTCCGATGCGTACTGAGCGAAGCTCTTGGGCTTTCTTCCCAGCACCTGCTCAATATCGTGAGTCACATTATGGATGTCAGGATTACCGAGTACTTCGGTAAACAAATAATTGATCAACCAAATGTAATCTTTCGGTAGATTATATTCTTCTAACATCTGATCATAGTCCTTCTGCGAGATAGGAGTAAACTGAATATTTCTACCCGTAACCCGAGCGATCTCATCAATCACTTCAGGAAAGGTCAGCAATTCGGGGCCAGTCAATTCATAAATCTGTCCGTTATGCTGGTCATTAGTTAGTGACTCTACCACTACATCAGCAATATCATCGGTATCCACGTAGGGTATTTTAGCTTCGGCTTGGGGTAAGGCTACATGACCCGCCAAAATAGGTTCTAAGAAGAAGTTCTCACTAAAATTCTGGTTGAACCAACTGGCTCGTACAATCGTGTAATCCAAGGCTGAATTTATGACGATCTGCTCGCATAGTTCGGCTTCTCGTTCGCCTTTTCCCGAAAGTAGCACCATCTTCTTGACGTTGCTTTGCTGAGCCTGTCGTACCAAGGCCTCAATAGCATCCCGGGCTCCGGGAAAGGCCAGGTCGGGTTGGAAGGTGACGTATACTTTGTCCATACCTTCCAGGGCGGCTGGCCAAGTACTGGGATTATGCCAGTCAAAAGCGGGGCTGGCACTGCGAGAGCCGATTCTAACGTTTTGCCCCAATGCTTGTAATTGCTGGGCTACTTTGCGGCCGGTTTTTCCCGTGCCGCCGATAACTAAGATGTTTTCCATTTTCATAATATAATGTATTTAAGAGTGAATAAATATGTGTGAGACTTACTGATTTCACGCTTTTAAGCCGCGTGTTAGCAGATATTATTTCATGTATAGAAGCCCGGTTAGTAAAAGGGCAAATGAGGTGAAGGAAGCAATGGTGCGCTGTATATGCCAGCGGTTCCAGGGGGCTTCAAATTTAGTTCTCAATGCCTTAAGCTCAGTGGCTGAAAGGGATTCTAATACTGTTTTGTCTAGTACTTCATTAAGTGGCACATTTCGGAAGACCGTTATCAACCCTACTCCTACAAAAAAGAGGATCGCTGCAACCAGAAATAGCCAAAATGTGCTGGGTTGGGCATTTCTATGTAGAAAAGCATTAAGAAATAGTAGTAGTACTGGGCCGAAAAAGACGATTAGAAAGCTCCGATTGATAATGGCTCGATTCATGGCCTGAAATGATTGTAAATAGCTTAGGTTATCTAGTCGGCCAATGCCCGGGGTGACGGCATTAGACCAGGTGAAGCATAGTCCGGCAGTGAGACCAGTGAACAAAATGCCTAAAATTAGTACCGTTGTTTTCAGTGTTAGTTCCATCGTTATTGGGGGTTAGTGGAGGTGATCCAGGTTAATAATATTTGATATTCTTCCGCAGTGAGTTTGATTTTTCTTCCCCTCGGCATTCTCTTTTTAATGAAGACCTGCCGATGAATCTTGGGAGCGAAGCCGTCCATATTTTCTCGGGTAAAGACCTTGCACGGATTTTGCCTTACGTGACAGACGTTGCACTTGGTTTGGAGTACTTCCAAGGCTCTAGCGCTTGTATCATCGTGTATTGCCCGTGGCAGAGTTGCCTGAACTTCTTCAGTAGTTGGAGTTTCGTTGAGGGATAAAAATCCTATGGTGATGAAAAGTGTAATAAATATTGTCATAGCTCACAGATGATTAATGGTTGCTTGATGATACAAACCTAGCTGTAAGCCAAGCCAAAAACTTGACACTATCAGCCAAGTATTTGACACTTTACGCCAAAATGGATTTTTGACTAGTTTTTTCGGAAAATAATAGGGGATTGACCGGTCCATCGCTTGAAAGCCCGGTTGAAGGCACTCTGTTCAGAGAAGCCGGTCTGGAAGGCGATCTCGCCGATGGAGTAAGTCGATTCTTGAAGAAGGCTCATAGAGATTTCCCGCTGGGTATTGCTAACTAGTTCTCGGAAGCTGAATCCGCTCTCGGATAATCTTCGGGTGAGGGTGCGGCTACTCATACCAATATGTTCGCCTACCTGATGAATACTGGGAATCCCACTGGGCAGAGCATCTACGATCAAAGCCTTAATATCTGTCACTAGTTTGTTACCGTTCACTTCTATTCCACTGGCTTCCTCCTCAATACGCTCGTTCAGAAAGGCGTTGATACTTAAGTCGGCTTTAGCGGTACGCGTATTAAGATCGACCGTTTTAAAGGCGATGTAGTTGTGAGGACGGCTAAAGTGAACCGGACACTGGAAACGACTTTCGTACACGCTCATATCGCTGTGAAAAGGATGGCAGAAACAGACCTCTACCGGAAAGAAATCTTTCTCAGTAATTAATTGTAATACGGTTACGGTAGCCGAAAAAGTAGCTTCGTTCGATAGGGCTACTCCCTTTCGGTAAGCATCCCGGTGCAGATAAATTTTGGTGACATCATCCTCATCCTGAACTTTGAAGACGTACGTATCAGTCAGTAGCATGAAGTAGCGTACACTACGATCAAACAGATCCCGAGCTTGGGAGCATGTTTTCCACGAAAGTCCCAGTACTCCGTAATCATCCATTTCCATCGCTTGCCCTACCCTCAGTGCGTAGCCCGGTGGTAAGGCTTGATCAACGATTTCGTGAAGAGCAAAGAATGAATCGGCCGGTACTACCTGGGGGCCCTTGGATGGGCTATTGATTGGCGAGATCGGTGGAATAGCTTCAGGATCTAATCCCTCACGGATTGCGTGATTAGCAACTTTTTTGTACAGACTAACCGAGATGTAATTCATACTTTCACACCATCGCTCAACAAAACAATGCCCCGAATATAGTAAGACTTCTAAAATTGGAAAAGGAGATAGCCGTTACAAGCGCTATCTCCTTTCGCCCCAGACGGGCAATTCTCTATAAAATCTGGCTAGGCGAACTGCTTTTTGGCCACTTCCTTTGGGTTAGTGTGATGCCAGCGAACGGCAAAGGCCAGCGGCAGCTTCAGCAAAAACATAGTGAGCAGCAGCTCTAGTATCGCATTGGTTTCCGGTAGGAAAACCTGTAAGGCAACAATGCCGCCCACCGCTAGCAGTGAGCCTACGGTGGCCTGTTGTGATGTATCTTTGATAATATTGACTACGAGTGAGGTAGCAATCACGTAGCCGGAAACGATGGCAATCGTCATCCCGAATTCGGGAAAAAGAATGCTCATGAATAGCGGTTGCAAAAAGTGCAGGCTGATAAACCACAACCTTCTTTTATTACTTTGCGCGTAATAGTCACTGGTTCCGTAGCTAAAGTTAGCAATGATACCACCTGCCAAGTCATAGGTGAGGGCAATAAGCGTCCAGCGTTGCCAATCGGCAAAATCAAATCCATCGGTTAGCGTAAGTATGGCCAGGGTGGTGGCTAAAGCAATGAAGTGGGTAAGAGCCAGGTCAAACCAATTGCTACGTTCGCCGTGGATTTCGTGTAAAAAGCCGGGAATGATTATCGGGTTTTTCATCTTTGTTGGGTTTTAAAAAGTTAAACAACGAAACAAAGATGCCGAAACCTTCAGGTCGGATCGTCCCTAGTTATAAAAGTGAACCTACTATGAGATTCCGGACATTTTAGCACGATAAGAAAGCTATAATCTGCGCTATTGTTCAACTGCGTAGAGGCCAGTAGACTTGGATTTTCCCTTGAGCGTAAAGTCTCCTAGTGCTTGTACTTCAAAAGCGTTCTGATCTTCCAGATTCTTATATATCTCGCTAGAGATGATCAGGTCTTTGCTGTACTTTTTACACAGGCTTTGCAGTCGGGCTGCGGTGTTTAGTACATCGCCAGTGAAAACAATCTCGCGCTTCAGTGCACCTACTTCACCGGTAGTAACCTCGCCTACGTGCAGGCCCGCTTTAAAGTCTGGCAATGCTCCGAATTTGGTTAAAAAATCATTCCGGCGGCGTTCCAGACTCTGTTTAATACCGAGAAAACAATTGATACAATTGTTTTCCCGAAAGCCCTGTCGGGCCTTCCAGGTAATCACTACCTCGTCTCCTATGTACTGATATACTTCCCCCTGGCTGTTGATAATGGCATCCGACATCAGATCGTAGTACGCTCTCAATAGCTCAAAGTACCGAACGTGCCCTAACTGCTCGGCAATGGCGGTAGAGTCTTTCATATCCAGAAACATGAAAATACGTTCTTCCACCGTAGGTGTATGGTACCTTCCGGTAACTAAGTTACGTAGTACATTATAGCCCAAGTTCTCGCTTACCGTCGCATAAAACACACTTAACAGGAGGGAAAAAGCCAGTTGAACCAAGGTGTTAACGAACGTAGCGCTGATGAAAAATCGACCCATCTTCTGCCATACTTCGAGATCATAAATTGGGGTGCGGGCCTCAATGCTAGCGGCAATGGGGTAGGCTACGGAGATAATCAGCAGCGTAAAGAGTAGATAAATCGCAAATTTGTATACGATCTTCTTCGTCAGCGACAAGTGACTGAAGCGCTTTTCCAGTACCACCATTTCAAAAGTACCGACCATTAATCCTACAATAGCGACAGCCACGCTAGCGAATATGAATACCGGAAGGGTGAGAGTAATATCGGTATCGGGGTTAATATTTTGACTACGGGTCAACGTTAAATCGCTGATCAGAAACACCCAGGACATCACGAGCCAAATAACTCCGAAGGGAATGATTCTGGCAATGTTTCTTTTAGATTTGGGAGTGAGACGAAGAGGCATACTTAGGTTTGCGTAAAACCAACCCCTAATTTAATAATCCCACACGATTCTCTATATTTCTTTTTTGTGGGACTTGATCCAGGCTTTGGGCGTAGTGCCGGTAGATTGTTTGAAAAATTTATTAAACACCGACTTGGAATTGAAGCCGCTTTCGTAGGCGATGCCCAATAGGCTAAGGTGCTGGCTGGCAGGGTCTAATGCGCGAGCCTGAAAAGCCTGAACTCGATATTCATTGATGAAATCATTGAAGCTTTTTCCAATTTTGTCATTCAATAGCCAAGAAAGTTTATTAGGATGTAGTGCAATAGCATCCGCGAGTGATCTAAGTGTGAGACTAGAATTTAAATAGAGTTGTTCTTCGCTCATTACCTCTTTCAATGCATCAGTAAATGCAGTGATCTCTTTAGCCGTCAGTTTAGATTGCGTGGCTGCCTCGTCTTTTACTACAATATTGGTATCTGACTGGATGGAAAAGGTGGAATTACATAGTGCCTTATATTCTGTATTTCCTTTCAGGGCCTGTAGCAGAGGATCGTGCATAAAGTTGATATACTGCCCTAAACGCTGGTCTATTCCATTTCTGAGGGCAACCACTGATTCTTGCGTATCACCTAAGTAGAGTGGAATGTATACATCCCAGGGTAAGTATCCCGTATGATCGCGAAGAAAGTCAGTTGCCTGAGCTTCTCTCCCTTCATTGCGGACTTCAAAGAGCAGCACAAAGTCTGATTTATTGTCAATATCTGGGTGTCGATCCAGTATGTCGTAAAGGGCGTCTTTATCATTTATGAGGATAGTACAACAGGCTTTCACCTGCCAGGCTAAGTCCCACTTAGGATCAATCGCTAAGGCTTTATTCATCCAATCGGTAGCCTGATTGTATTGGCCGCTCAAATAATAGATATTTCCCTTGGTATAATGATGATTGGCTGATAACGGATTATACTCTAGTGCCTGATCAATACAGCTCATGGCCTCGTTAAACTGACCGACAGCGGTATAACATTCAGCACAGGACTCTAAAGCTTCCGCATCGTGAGGCGAAACGCGAAGGGCATTACGCAAATGGGCTAATGCTTGATCCACCTGCCAGTTGATCCAAAAGCTTTGGGTGGCTAGGGCGAAAAAGCCTTCAGGGCTGTCGGCCTTTATCGCCATGCCTTCATCCATAAATTTTCCAGCTTCCTTCAGAGCTTCATCCTTATCCATAAAATTCCAGGAAGCCAGAATACCGTAGCACTGCACCAGCCCGAAATAAGGCTGATAGTACGCCGGATCGAGCCGAATACTTAGTTTATAAAAATCAATAGCCCGGTAAAAATCCTCCAACTTCCAGTTGAGTTGATAGAATCTACCTTTCAGAAATTGCTGATAGGCTTCTACGTTGCGGGTAGGCTGGTCTACTAGTTGGTCTTTAATTTCTATGTGCCCAAAGTTCTCCCTTATCTGATCGGCAATCAACAGGCTGATTTCGTCTTGCAAAGCAAAAATATCAGCCAGTTCGCGGTCAAAGTTGCGTGACCACAGATGAAAACCATCACTGGCCTGGATAAGTTGGGCGGTAATCCGCACTCGCTTTCCTGCTTTTCGAACGCTTCCTTCCAGTACGTTAGCGACCCCTAACGTTCGAGCAATTTCCCGTATGTCCTGATCTTTTCCTTTAAAGGCAAAAGAGGAAGTGCGGGCCGTGACTTTGAGACTATCAATTTTAGTCAATGCATTGATAATCTCTTCGGTAATTCCATCGCTGAAGTACTCATTCTCCGGATCAGTACTTAGGTTGACAAAAGGTAGTACGGCAATAGATTTGGGCTGAACCACAAGTAGTGTATTGAGATTGCAGCTCCAAGATAAATAACAAAACGTAAAAACGAATGATTATATAGGGGCAAACACCTTATCAACGTCATGTTAGACTTTTTTCAACTAATAGCCAATACCAAGTAACACAGCGACATCAGTAGAGTCAGCGTACCAAAGCCATATTTCTCAATAGGGCTTTTAGCCGTTAAATTTCCTAAAGTGTTGAGTAAGAAGAAGGCGAATAGTACCCACATACCACCGTTGATCACTGACGGATAATTGAGGAAAGTCAGGTAGCCCATTTTTGATGCTACCAAAAGGATAGCCAAGACCAATACTACCAAAGAAATAGATTCCATTCGGAGCAACTGGGTACGGTTATTAATTTTACCGACCCAAACGATACCGTAAGGAATAATACCAGCTATAACTAGCAAATGAAAGACAATGAGCAACCCCAGTATAATGAGTAGGGTGTTACCAGCGAGGTTAGGGTTGAATAGCGATTCCATGATATTGTTATTTAGAAATTTATCCCGAAGTAAAGATTGGGTTCAAAGAGAAAATAGTTTCTCCACTTATCGTCTAATGTCTTAAACTTATCCGGTGTATTGGTATCAAAAACCCAAAATTGAGAATGAACTTGAGGTTCTATGAAAAAGCGTTTTTTCTTCCCAAAAGCAAAATGATACCCCAGATGAAAAGAATTGTACAGTTTGAACCCATTTTGAATTTTTGAACCACCCTCATCTAAGTAGGTTTTAAATTGAGGTAAGACTTCAACTGTTGCAAATAGCCCTTTCCATAACATGCGTTGATAAGTTATTCCTAAGCCTGTTTCACGCACATGTCCGGGGTAGAATTCGCTTTCAGATTTTACCTTATCCAATAGTCCGTCCCACCAAACAATTCCCATGGGTTGAAATAGTCGCCAAGTGGCAAATTTTATCCCAATGATGTTTTTATCATCTAAGTTACGTTTAACATGAAGTTCTATATGCCGGGTATGTGTTCTATCGTTCCAAGATTTTTCTGCTAGCTGAGGTAAAATAATCACTGGTAAACTAACCCGATACTTATGAGCTACTACGGCTTCTTTACCTAGTTTTTGGTTGCTTTGAGCAAAAGCACTGAACGTAACAAGCGTTAAAATGGCAATTAATAGGGTTTTCATTTTTGAAAATTTTTAGTGGTGAAATAAATAGTTATAGAGATTTACATTGAGCACTCCTTATTATCGGCAGAACGAGAAAGGAATTTTCATCCGGTGATTACTTGCTTTGTTTTATTGAGTTGACACTACAAACATAGCGTAGCAGGGTAGGGCAATCGTCCTGAAATGAAATTGCGGACGTTTTTGTATCAATTCACCAACCATAATACGAAAACCCTTGAAAATCAATAGAATCCAAACCAGAATAAGAAGATTCTAGATGGGTTCATGTGATGGTGAGGAGACTCAAGGGCTCCTCCCCGCCGAAGATTTTGGCTCTAATTTTTCTCGCTACTTCCTTAGAGGTAAACTTCGTACCTCTAGGGCGCAACGCTTCATTATAAGTAAAATAATTGATCACATAGATTCACCTAAAACCTTTTACGAACATCTCCCAACCTAAAAAATTTCACTTTTTCTGATTATTTTCGGCAATAGTCATCAGTGCGCACCTCAAGGACTGATGACAGTACATCGGCTAATCTGATTAGCATCAACGTTGTCTGATACTATGACCGAAAACTCTATTGCCGTACTACCTTTTGTTAATCTTAGTGCTGACGTTGAAAACGAATACTTCAGCGACGGCCTGACCGAAGAGATTATCAATGCACTGGCTAAAATTGATAGTCTTAAAGTTACTTCTCGCACTTCCGCGTTCTTCTTCAAAGGAAAGGATGTTCAGATTACCCAAATCAGTAAGCAACTCAACGTGGCGATCCTCTTGGAGGGCAGCGTGCGTTTGTCAGGAAAAGCGGTTAGAATTACTGCTCAACTAATTCAGGCCGAAGGCGACTTTCATCTGTGGTCTGAAACCTGGGATCGACAACTCGACGATATCTTTGCCGTTCAGGATGAGATTAGCTTACTGATTGCCGAAAAGCTGCGCGAACAGGTAGGACACTTCGAAATCAATGAGCATCTGGTAAATACGCAGACAAAAGATCTGGATGCCTATACGCTGTTTCTAAAAGGTCGCTACTACTTCAACCGATGGAATCCCGAAGATGTACAGCAGGCGATAGAATACTATCAACAAGCGCTGACTATTGATCCTAAACATGCTAACTCGCTGGTAGGGCTAGCTGACAGCTACAGCTTCTTAGCTACTTGCGGATTTATTTCTTATCAGGAGGGTTGGGGGAAATGTGCCCAACTAACGCAGCAGGCTCTTGAAATTGATAATCGCTTGCCCGCCGCGTATTATCAACTTGCCAACCTGGCTTTTTTCACCGAAGGAGATTTTAGTAAAGCACTTTCGCTGGTTGAGTGCGCGCTGGATATAAATCCGAACCATGTGGAGTCGCTACAACTGATATGCCTGCTCTGCCTATACGCCGATAAAGAAGATACTGCCCGTCAGCATCTGGATGCAGTTCGTAGCGTTGATCCTATGTCGGCGGAAACCCAGTTTTACCGGGGGTATTTTTACTACATGCAGCGGGATTTTGACCAAGCTATTGTTCAGCTAGATGCTTGTTTAGATCAAAACCCAAAGAGTATCCCTAGTCACACAATCAAGGCAGCTTGTTTACTGATGTTAGCGCGATTTGATCAGGTCATTACGTACTACGATAGCCTTCCTCTGGAAATAGTTATTCCTGCGGAGAAGATTGGTTCAGAGTTGTTAGCCTTCGTCCTTAAAAGTGATCAAAAACAAGCTGATGAGTACTTGGCTAAGCTACAACGAGCGATCAATAGCGAAGACGGGTTCACCGCAGACGTATACCTGTTTCTGTACTACTGTCAGACTTCTCAAGTAGATGCGGCCTTTCGTTGGATTGAACAGGCCACAGAAAATCGCTCCCCTTTGTTGCTGATTCGCTACGCTGACCCGCTGGTAGACTCTCTCAGAAGTGATGCCCGCTACACTACATTTCAGCAGAAGCTCTTCCCACCTGAGGCGTTTAATTCCAGTAACACTAGCAGAAAAAAGAAGTCTCTGTTAGACGAAAAGTCGCTTACAAATTATCGGAAAAGGCTACTAAGCCATATTGAAAGCGAAAAGCCCTACCTAGACTCTGACCTTTCGCTACGTTCATTAGCCAACCAAATAGATATCCACCCCAACCAACTCTCGTGGTTGCTCAACGAAAGTTTGGGTAGTAACTTCAATGAGTTTATTAACCACTATCGGGTGGAAACCTTTAAAAAGCTGGCGAAAGACCCCGATAACGCGCATGTTACTATTTTGGGTTTGGCTTACGATAGTGGGTTCAATTCCAAGACCGTATTCAATACCTACTTTAAAAAAGAGGTTGGTATGACTCCCAAACAGTTTTTAAAAGCCTAGCAACCTCTGCTCTGTTCAGAAACTAGGGGGTTCGGGTTTATAAACCCGAACCACTTTCCAATAATCCGAACGAATGCCTCTCCTAAGTCAACTTTCTTTGTCATGAACTTAAATTTTTAAGCCATGACCAACAAAATGAAAGCAGTAGTAGCCACCGGATACGGTTCTCCTGAAGTGCTACAACTCCGAAAAGTTAACAAACCGCAACCCAATAAAAATGAGGTGTTAATCAAGATACACGCCACTTCAGTAACTGCCAGCGATATTCTTATTCGCGGTTTGAATGCACCACTGATCTATAAGCTAATTGTTCAACTTGCATTTGGCTTTGGTAAGCCCAGAAACCCCATTTTAGGTATGGTGGTGTCCGGTACTATTGCCGGTAAAGGAAAAAATGTCACTAAGTTTAATCCGGGTGATGAGGTGTTTGCGTACTGTTCCATGTCACCAATGAAACATCGTTTTGGTTCTTATGCGGAGTACATCTGTTTACCGCAAGATTGGAATCTTGCCCTAAAACCAACCAACATTAGCTTTGAAGAAGCCGCGGCAATTCCCTACGGGGGCTTACTGGCGGCTCATTTGATGAAGAAGACCAACATTACAAAAGGTGATAAAGTGCTGATTTACGGAGCGTCTGGAAGTATTGGAACGATGGCTTTACAAATGGCAAAAGATGCGGGAGCTATTGTCACCAGTGTATGCAGCCGTAAGAACTTTGAGCTAGTAAAATCACTGGGAAGCGATGAGGTGATTGATTATACCGCCAGCAATGCTGAGTCTCAATTGGAAACATACCAGTATGTGATAGATGCAGTTGGCAACAGCAAATCGTCGGTGCTCAAAGCAAAGAGTAAACAGGCGATCAACAAAGGGGGGAAGTACCTTTCTATTGACCAAGGAACGCCCACAACACCCAAAACAGCTTTTTTGATGCTGAAGAAATTAGTTGAACAAGGGAAACTCAAGCCAGTAATAGACCGAGTGTATCCATTAGAAGAAATGGTAGCAGCACACCGATACGTTGAAGGTGGTCACAAACGAGGGAATGTAGTCGTTCTAACCGCTTAAATTTTTAAGCTATGGAAAAGAAAACTTATAGACTGACCGGATTCCTGTACTTGCTTATCATCATTTGTGCAGGATTTAGCCAGGGATATATTCGAGGAAGCATCGTCGTACCGGAAGATGCAGTGGTTACCGCTAGCAATATCGTACAAAACGAAGCCTTATTTCGGCTGGGTTTATCGCTTGATCTGATTGCGTTCATTACCGATGCTATCGTCTCGGTACTGTTGTATCAGATGTTTAAGCCGTTTGGTAAAACATTGGCAATGACATCCGCTACCCTCCGACTAATTGCTCATCCGGCTATTGGTAGCCTGAATCTGCTCAACCACTATCTCGCCTACCATATCTTAGGTGACACTGAGTTTCTGACCGCTTTTGATGAGGTCCAACGGCAATCGTTCAGTTTGCTTTTTATGGATGCTCACCGCAGCGGTTATCTTATTGCCGGGGGCTTCTTTGGGCTGCACTGTCTGCTTTTAGGTGTTTCCATTTATAAGTCCAACACGGTTCCCTATATTTTCGGAGGGCTTTTAATCGGTTCGGGAGTAGGTTATCTCATCGAAACTTTTGGTAACTTCAGCATGCCAGGCTACGAGGAATATACCGCTTTAATCGTCGGTGTTACCGCGGCGATTGGCGAACTATCATTCACCTTCTATTTACTGATCAAAGGAAAAAAACACACCTATGACTAAGAAACAAACAAAAGGAATATTCAGAATAGTTTTTATTGTCGCTTCCATTGGCTCTTTGTATTTCGTCCCGTGGTTGCTGGTAAAGTCCTGGATACTTCCGCTACCGGATACGGTTCAAGAACAGGTAGATGAAGCCATTGGTCATGGATTTGACGGAATGATCGTTTATGTAGACCAATCGGGTCAACCACCTCAGTATTTTACTTCCGGTTGGCATAATCGAGAATCCAAGATACCTGCCAAACCTCAAGCCCTATTTAAGATCGCCAGCATCAGCAAGCTATATGACGCTGTGGCTGTCACCAAATTGGTAAATGATGGACGACTTTCTTTGGATAAAACAATCGCTGATTATTTACCGGAGCTTGTGGGAAGAATTGAAAACGCTGAGAAAATTACCTTGAGGTTGATGATACAGCATCGTAGTGGTATTCCCAATTTTACGGACGCTCCGAATTTTTGGGTAGCTCCAACCGAGACCTATGAAGAAAGTCTTGCATTGATTCTGGACAAGCCGGCCAACTTTGAACCCGGTGAAGACTATGAATATTGTAACACAAACTATCTGTTAATCAATAAGATAATGGACGATGAACTGGGATATGGTAACTTTCAATTCATTCAGGAAGAAATTTTAATACCGTTAAACCTTAACAACACCTTCAGTTCGCTAAGTGAAGTGAATATAGAGGATGTGATGAGTGGCTATCATGTAGGATACTCTGATGATTTAAAAACAAACGATTATGGTATGCATGCCACAGCAGAAGATGTGGGTACTTTCCTGAGGGCATTGAATGATGGGTCATTATTTGAACCGGGAGAACAGGAAATATATGCTTCCATTTATGAGTATGAACACGGCGGTTGGGTTCCGGGATACCAAAGCTTTGCAAAATATCACAAAGATATTGATGCGGTTGTTATTGAGTTCTACAGTACAACCGATCCTAAACTGTACAATTGGAACTTGTCAGAAATCATAAATAGTAGAATTGTCAAAATTCTGAAAAGGCAAAAAAGCTCATAGCATAGTGTAAAGGTAGACATGCCACAACCACAGGCAGTTTTTGCCAGTTTAATCACTTCTCCTCCGCCCAAGTAGTTCGGATTTATAAACACGAACCGCTCACTGAAATTCGGAACGATTACCGCTATGGTTCGTCCTACCTTCGTTCTGTTCATCAATCAAATTAGACCTGTGGAAATGTATGATTCCACATTAGTAAACCAAAACTATTATTTATTATGAAAGCTGCAGTATATTCTCAGTACGGAACCCCCGAAGTAGTAAAAATACAAGAAGCAACTAAGCCACTGCCGAAAGACAATGAAATTCTGGTAAAAGTACATACTACCACTGTAACATCGGGCGATTGGCGTATGCGAGCGGGCGACCCTTTCGCCATCCGATTATATAATGGCCTTTTTGCCCCCAAACGCACCATTCTCGGGCATGAATTTTCGGGGGTAGTAGATTCGGTTGGTAAAGATGTGAAACATTTTAAATCGGGTGACCCCGTTTTTGGGCTAGCCGGAGGTGAAGCTGGAGCCCACGCGGAGTACGTAGTGGTTCCCGCCGATGGTACCGTAGCCCCTAAACCAGCGAGTATTTCTGATGCTACCGCTGCTGCTTTGCCCAACGGCGCCATGACGGCTCTGTTCTTTCTTAAGCAAGCGAATATTCAACCAGGGCAAAAGGTTCTTATCAATGGGGCTTCAGGCAGCGTAGGAACCTATGCGGTGCAACTTGCCAAATACTTCGGAGCAGAAGTAACGGCTGTTTGCAGTACAAGAAATGTAGAACTTGTTCGTTCGTTGGGTGCTGATAACGTGATTGATTATACCCAGTATGACTTCACCAATAACCCTGAGCAGTACCACGTTATTTTTGATGCGGTAGGAAAAGCGTCGTACAACAAAAGTAAAAAAGTGTTGCGTAAGCAAGGTATATTCCTCACTGTAGCGATGAGTATCCCTTTACTTCTTCAATCGGTAGTAGCCTCTTGGGTAGGAAAGAAGAAGTTGATTACCGCCATTGCCAAGATGACTCCAGAAGATCTCCGGTTCGTGATTCAACTAGTTGAAAAAGGACAACTGAGAGTTGTTGTAGACCGAAGGTATTCATTTTCTGATATTAGCAATGCTCATGAGCACGCGCAAACCGGACATAAAATAGGGAACCTAGTGTTAGAATTAGCAAGTTAGAAAGTAGAAGCTTCCTTAGAGAGTTGCTCCAAAAACTAGCGGGTAGCATATCCAAGATAAGAGTGGGAAGATTGAAAGATTGATATATGACCGAAAGCTTTCCGACTGATTTTTGCGGAAAAATAAGAACTATAGAATTAAGGTATAGTTTGTTATGGCTCTAGAGCTATCTGACTGTCGGTAGCAATATAGATGTTAGAAAATATTTGTAGCAAAGAAGAATGAAACCTCTAATTCTGAGGATAAAATTGCAATGACCATATCGTTTTTTAGAAAACTGGTAAAATACTTATTCTTATTTAGGGTTCATTACCCCAATTTCTATCAAACTTGATGCTTCGATCCCACTTTACAGATCGTAAAACACGCATCTTTCTCAAGTAGGCACATTCGGCACGGTTGCTTGATGAATATTCGGCTATTTAATCGGTTCATTACTATGAATTTTTCTAATACTGAGTAGTAAAAAGTATCAAGCCTTTTATCAGTAGAAAAATTAGTGAAAGCCCTAGCTTTGCTTAAAAACAAGATACTATGATTGATGCTAGGCATTTGAAATTAATTATTGAGATTGATCAACTAGGATCGCTCAGTCGAGCGTCACAGGAATTAAATTTAACGCAATCCGCACTAAGTCATCAGCTAAAAAATCTAGAAGATTATCTGGGGGTCAGTATTTTTCATCGGGTGGGAAATCAGTTGTTATTTACTGAAGCAGGTAAAGAGCTGAGGGATAAGGCCAAGCCTATGATGGCTGAGTTTGAAGCTCTTGAGTTGAGAATGCAAGAGATCAAAGAAAGTCAGCTTAAGCGGTATGTGCACGGGTATAGCCAGCAAGAAGCGCAGCGGCTGGCTAATCAGGCCAGCACGGTAGCTGAGTATCTACATTATGATTCAATCTGGGAAGATGGGTCAAGAATATTAGAAGTTGGGTGTGGAGTAGGGGCTCAGACCGAGATCATCGCTCAAGCAAATCCTAAGTCAAAGTTCGTCTCAATTGATATATCAGCAAACTCTCTAGAGATTGCCCAGGCAAAAATTGAAGAACAGCAGATCAAGAATGTTGAATTCCGGTTGCAGGATGCCAGAAAAATGAGGAAAGAAAAAGACGGTCTTTTTGATCATGTATTCGTCTGTTTTCTTTTGGAGCATCTGAGTAATCCGGTTGAGCTACTAAAAGCTTTAAAGCATTTAATTAAGCCCCAGGGAACGATTACCGTTATTGAAGGTGATCATGGTTCAACATTCTTTCATCCGAATAATGTATTTGCTCAAAAGGCAGTTGACGCCCAAGTTGCGTTGCAGCGAAAGCGAGGCGGGAATGCTAACATCGGTAGACAGTTATACCCTTTGCTGAGTGAAGCTGGCTACAAAAATATAGCAGTAAGCCCTAGACAGATATACGTAGATGGCTCTAAGCCAAAGTTATTAGAAGGATTTATTAAGAATACGTTTACAGCGATGATTCAAGGTATGTCGGAGGATATTCTTTCCGAAGAGGTACTTACCAAGTCTGACTTACAGGAAGGTATCCGGGGGCTGTTAAGAACTGCGGAAAGTGATGGGGTCTTTAGCTACACATTTTTTAAGGCAAGAGCAGTAGTTTGAGTAGCGAGTATGCTTTTACTCTGACTTCTAAGGTTGATACTGCATGTAAACCTATTAACTTTACCAGTGGTAAAAATAGCTATCTTGCTGATCCACTAGAAACAATCAAATTTACCGCATTATGCTAAGGGTAAGGCGCATCGCTCAGGCATTAATTTGTGTTATCGGCTGCTTAATGGTGCTGCAGCCAGCACTGGCTCAAGAAAAATATCGAGTTATCATCATGACGGACATGACCCACGACGATGGTAACTCATTAATCCGCTATCTGTATTACTCTCACTTGTTTGATACTGAGGCTATTATCATTACTAATCAACTGCCCGATTATTACCACGATGACCCTACGCCCTGGAATAAGGGACAGCAGATTCTACAAGCTTACCAACAAGAATACGCTCAGCTTGCCAAGCATCATACTGACTATCCAACTTATCAACAATTATCTGATGTAACCAAGCCGGGTAGAGGGGCTTTGCCTATCATCTGGCTCACAAATGAAAAGAAATTTAGTGGGCCAATTGGCGACCGCCATATGGAAAGTGAGTGGGGTGACATTCGTTTTGCCGATTGGATTGGGGAAGGTGATAATCCGAACGGAGAGTCTAAAGACTCAGAGGGTAGCGAGTATTTGCAGACTGTTTTTGATGAAGATGACGACCGACCCATTTTTGTGCAAATGTGGGGTGGCTCCATTACTTTTATTCAGGCGCTGTATCGCTATCGCCAGCGGCAGGGCGATGATAAATTTCAGAAGCTACTCAGCAAATTGCATGTTTTCGGTATTCTGTTACAAGACATTACTTTCGATTATTTGATTGACCTTGACAAGGTAAAAGCCTTAGACTGCACCAGATTTGGTACTACCCAGTCGACTTATAATGGCGAGCGGTTTACACCTCGTTGGCTGTTGCACGACGGTGGTCATTTTTGGCAGTACTGTTGCCCTGGCCAGCCTAACATAAAACCCACTTTACCAGAAGAAGTAAATGGTCACGGACCAATGTCTAATATTTATGACAACGGCGGGGAAGGGGACACCCCATCCTTTCTTTATTTGATTAGTGCAACTCTAGGATTAAACGACCCGCTAAAACCTGAGCAGGGCAGTTGGGGTGGATTGTTTCAATCAATGGGCGATGACTTTCCTGAAGGATATTACCACACCTGCGGAGTGGATGTGGAGCAGCTAATGCGGTGGAAAGATGCGGTGAAGAATGACTTTATGAACCGCTTGGATTATTCAATCAACGAACCGGAGGAAGTTAATCATAATCCGGTTGTAGTGGTGAATCAAGACAGTAGTCATCAGGTTATGACGATTTTAGCAGAACCAGGCGAAACTATAGGGCTAGACGCTTCAGCTTCTTATGATCCTGACAGGGAAGACATTACTTTTTCTTGGTTCTACTATCCCGAAGCCAGTAGTTATTCTCAAGACTTTTCCCTACCTCAACCTCAGTCCTCCGCCCAATCTGTCTCAGTACCTACTGATATTGGTAATGGAGAGATTCATATTATCCTGGAAGTAAAAGATACGGGTGAGCCGAATTTATTAGCCTATCGGCGGATAATCCTCTCTGCTGAGTAGGTGTGGGGAGTTATTTGCAGATAGAATAATTAGGTAAACCTATTACCTTTGCTCGCAATCAAACGCTGTAATAATTATGATCCGATCGCGTGCCCAAGAGTCTCGTGCTGCTATTGAAAAACTGTACATTACCATGCGTCACCTCTTCATCCGGGGAAGCTACAAGCCCTTGGGCGTATCGGGTGAATCATTAATTCAGGCACTTCACGTACTTCAACCCGAAATCTACGGGTTGATTAATGATCCCGAGCGGGTAGAACTTAATGGCTTACTTTATGTGCTGGATCGTCTGCCCCGAGGTATTGAAGAATGTCGGTATATCAAACTCATTTCTCGAGAAGGCTACGAAAACTCTAGCTTTGAGAATATCGTTCCTGCCAAACGCCGCCGAAACTGCTACCGGGTAGATGATATGCAGATGTACGTAGAGATGACCCGGGGACGCAGTGATATTTATGATATTCTCACGCATTTGACTTTTCTATACAACGAAGCTGAGAAAATTCGCAATAATGCTTTAGATCATAAAGGAAGGGAAACCCCCGACTGGTTCAAACTAAGGGAGTTAGTTGAGAAAGAAGAGCGGGAAGAAGAGTGCGACTTGGAAGCGGCTTATTCTTACCTCTCTAATGTGCTAAGCCGTACGTATGAAGAGACTCGAGAAGCCTACGAACGCTTTGCTACTGACCCAACTCGCCATAGTCTCTTTCGCATTGTATATTATCTGGGTAAGCTCTCCATTGAAGAGGCGCAAGGCAAAGACGATCGAGAGGTGATGTTTTCTAATACGTTGCGGGAACGCATCGGTCATCATATCTACGGGGAGCTGTGGGCTAATAATATCAAAGCAATCCTAGCTGAAAAAGATCTGATTACCCGTCCAATTCATGTGATCAGCGCTAATCTACACAGTTTTATCAATACCATCTACGGCTATCATGCGCTAGGCCGATCCAACTACGCATCTCTCGAGCAGTTAGCAGTGGAAATCAGTCAGAATAAGCAGCCAAAGTTAGTGAAGCAAATTCGGGAGTTTGCGCTGAAGAACGGTCTTACCGAAGTAGTTGATCAGTCGGGAACCAACATTGCCGTACAAATCATCGATACCGCTCAGCTTTCCAACGGGTACATTGCACCGGGTATTCTTCAGCCTGATGTGGATAAAGATCAGTCACCCGTACTGCTAATCATGGATTATGCTTTTGGCGAACAGGCCTACGAGTGTATGGATGAGTTACTCAAACCGTACGATGAGGAAGATGGCTACCCACTGCGGATAGAATCTATATCAATTATGGGGAAAGCGGGTATTCTAGAAGGTCAAAAAGGAGATATTATGATTCCGACGGCTCATGTATTTGAAGGAACCGCTGATAACTATCCCATTAATAATGACGTGGACGCTGATGCGCTGGCCGGACACGGATTGGCGGTATGTACGGGACCAATGATTACGGTGTTGGGTACTTCCCTGCAAAATAAAGATGTGCTACGCTACTTCTTACGATCTTCTTGGCAAGCAATTGGGCTAGAAATGGAAGGGGCTCATTACCAAAAAGCTATTCAGGCAGCTTCTAGAATTCGGAGTAGCATTAATCCTGAAGTAAAATTGCGCTACGCCTACTATGCTTCGGATAATCCATTGGAGACGGGAAGTACGCTGGCATCGGGTAGCTTAGGTCTAGATGGAATAAAACCAACCTACCTCATCTCATTTCATTTCTTACAGCAAATCTTTGCCGAAAAAGTAGTGGCAGAACTAGATTCTTAAAATAAGAAAAAATTCTTCTCGATAGTGCAATTATTTGCGTTAAAAGAACGTTTTTGCGGTGTTAAATGTTCTTATAAAAAGAATATTTGCTTATGAATGATACCGAAACTCCTCAGTCATCAGTGACTGAACAGGATTACCAACGCTGGCAGCGTTCGCTTCCGGCTCAAGTTTTTCTAAACTACTTTCACGCGCTGAACTCGCATATACAGCAGAGCGATGAAGCATATGAGTTGCCTAAAATCTCGCATTTTTCTGACCGAAAAACTAAGCTTACGGAAACTGATCTAGCCTCAGTGCGAAGGCATTTAATCAATAGCTGGAATACGGAATATACCATTCGGCAAACCGCCGCTTTAGGCGACGTTGACTACCAGCAACACGCTCTTCACTGGACGTTTCCCCAAGCCTACTATAGTGTAGAAGAAAGTCTGCGGGCGATGCTCCGTGTAAACGGAAGTAGTAGTGCTTCTCCTCGGATACTTTCCGAAGTGGGAAGGTTAATAAAACAAAAATTTTATCCGCAGCCGATCTCATTCTATGCCTTTGGGGAAGCGCATCATCCGTCGGTATATGGTCTTCCGGCTGGGCGTTGGGCAAAACCTACCTTAACTCTGGCGCAAGATAAACGAGAAGTACAAAGTCAGTTGCGGCAGTTTTTGCGTACTACGCACCGTCAGCGTTCCCAGTGGGTTCGTGCCTGGGTACAGGGAAATCCGAAAACGGCAATACGATCAGAGCGAACAGGTGAGATACTTCGCCGGTTCAATCGCCAGCACTGGAAGCAGCTAGCTTGGCGAACAGGTTATACTACCGTGTTTCATTTACTACAACGGTTAGTCATCTCCACTTCTAACCGAGAGATTGAACGCTTTGTGGTAGCCGATATTGATACGAAACTATTTCACCAGTGTCTACTGAAAGTAATTAGCTATATCAACTTCATTCACGAAGCCTACGTTGCCCAAGCAGCAGGCATAGAAAATTACGAGCAGTGGTTATCCGAGCTACCTATGTATTTGCAGCATAGCTTTATTACTGAGCGATATCAAAAACGGATCAATCCACTACTTCAGCAAAATACTGCTGCTTAAGATAACTTTTACATTTATCAAAAAGTTAAGTCTCTCAAACGGTTCAGATTAATACATTTTCAACGATGGCAGTATAACAGAAATGTTGTATTTTCAGCCGTATGATTGATAATCAGAATTTCACGAGACGATTTATGAGAACTTTAGAAAAGGTTGTTTTCTTGCTTTTTGGGTACGCGGTTCTAATGGTTGGTTGTAAGAGCGAAGAACCCGTAGATTTACGAATTAAAGAGATGCCCCCCGAACGAGTGGCTGAATTAGCAAAATCCATCGAGGCTACTGTATCTCCCGAATTAGCGGAGGGGCTCACCCTTAGTCTTTGGGCGGTAGATTCTTTAGTAGACGATCCTATCGCAGTAGATATTGATAACCAAGGGCGGGTGTATTACACTCGTACCCAACGAGGGCTATATTCAGAGTTTGATATTCGGCGTCACCAGGATTGGGAAATTCAATCCATTCAACTTCAGCACGTGGAAGATCGGCGAAACTTCTTACGAGAAACCCTATCACCGGAAAACAGCAATAAAAATGACTGGCTTCCTGATTTAAATGAAGATGGTTCTCGCGATTGGCGGGATCTGACCATTGAGCAGGAGAAAATCTACCGGGTAGAAGATGCTTCGGGCGATGGTTTAGCGGATAAAACCCAGTTAGTGGTAGAAGGCTTCAGTGAAGAAATAGACGATGTGTTGGGTGCTGTCTTGGTAGATGGTGATGACCTATTTGCCGGAGTTGCCCCCAATCTGTGGCGAATCAAGGACAAAAACGGGGATGGCATTGCTGACGAGCAAACGTCTATTTCCCACGGCTACGGCGTGCATATTGGCTTCGGTGGTCACGGAATGTCCGGGTTGGAAATGGGACCCGACGGAAAAATCTACTGGGGCATTGGCGATATTGGATTCAATGGTGTCGGCTCCGATGGAAAAGAGTGGAAATATCCCAATCGCGGAGTACTCGTTCGCGCTAATCCTGATGGTAGCGATTTTGAAGTTTTCGCGATGGGACTCCGCAATACCCACGAGTTTACTTTTGACAAATACGGTAATATCATTGGTCAAGATAACGATGGCGACCACAAAGGGGAGAGCGAACGCCTAGTATACATTGTGAATGGTTCCGACACGGGCTGGCGCATCAACTGGCAATTTGGAAAGTACAAAGACGAGAAGAATAATGAATATAAAGTCTGGATGGACGAAGGCATGTATAAGCCTCGTTTTGAGGGGCAAGCGGCTTACATTACTCCCTGTATTATTAATTACGTGAATGGGCCAACAGGTTTTCTGTATAATCCTGGAACTGCTCTGGGCCCGAAGTGGAAGGATAATTTCTTCGTAGCCAGCTTTGTGGGTAATCCTACCAAGTCAGGTATTCATGCGTTCAAATTGAATCCGAAGGGGGCTTCTTTTGAATTAGGTGAAACCGAACAAGTAATGGGCGGAGTACTCGCTACTGGTATGGACTTTGGTCCCGATGGAGCGATGTATTTTGCCGACTGGATTGATGGCTGGACTCCTAAAGAGGAAGGACGTATCTGGAAGCTAGATGCGCCCAGTGGCAGCGACTGGTCAGCAAGAAAACAAACCCAGGAACTACTAGCTGCTGACTTTACTGAAAAAGATGATGGAGCTATAGGTGACTTATTGAAAAATCCAGACATGCGCGTTCGTCAAAAAGCCCAATTTGAATTAGCCAAACGGGGTGACGATGGTGCTGAAGTATTTCAGCAAATGCTTAGTCAGACTGAGAACCAGCTGGCTCGAGTGCATAGCATTTGGGGCATCAGCCAGCTAGCCCGCCGAGATTCTGCTTATGCAGAAAACTTACTTCCCTTGCTAGAAGATAGTGATCCTGAAATTCGGGCGCAAGTCGCTAAGTGGTTAGGCGATATGCGTTACGCTTCCGCAGCAGAAGCGCTGGTTCCGATGCTGAGTGATGAGTACGATCGAACCCGTTTCTTCGCTGCTGAAGCCTTGGGAAGAATCGCTTACGAACCAGCCGTCAAACCTCTGATTGATTTACTCGAGGCTAACAACGATGAAGATGCTTACATTCGCCACGCGGCTAGTTTGGCGCTGGCTCGAATTGGAAAAGCGGAGCCGGTGGTAGCCCTATCCAATCACCCTTCCCGAGCGGTGCGAATTGGAGCGGTAGTAGCCCTTCGCCGAATGGAAGAGCCGAGAGTGGCTGAGTTTTTAAACGATGAGGATGAATACATTGTGACCGAAGCGGCTCGAGCTATTAACGATGATTACTCCATTGAAGAAGCGCTACCGGCTCTAGGCAATGTATTACAGCAAAATCGTTTTAGCAACGAAGCTCTGGTGCGTCGGGCGATCAATGCTAACCTGAGAGTTGGTAGCGATGAAGCACTGCAAAATCTGCTGGATTACGCTATGAATCAACAAAATCCGGGAGAGCTGAGGGCAGAAGCAGTAGCTGCTCTGGGAACTTGGACGGAGCCCTCGGTACTAGACCGGGTAGACGGACGCTATCGGGGTGAAGTAAAACGCGATCCGGCTAAGATTCAAGATGCATCGATGCAGCCTTTGATTAGATTGTCTGCTAATTCGCCCGCTTCGGTTCGTTACGAAGCAGTGAAAGCCATTGGGCAACTAGGTTTTTCGGAGGCAGCCCCTCAGTTACTCGCTCGGCTCAAAGGGGATACTGATCCGAAAGTGCGTGCCAACGCTTTAGAAGCCCTAGCTAGTCTCGAGGATAGCCAGGTTGATGAGGCTATCAAAATAGCACTCGCTGATCAAGAGAAAAGTGTTAGAATTGTTGGCCTTGATTTGATGAAGAAGATGGATATTCCGCAGGATTTGATGGTTTCGTTGCTTTCGGAAGTAATAGATTCTAAAACTCCTGAGGAAAAGCAAGCAGCCATGCTCACTCTAGGAACACTACCCGTAGAAAGCACCAAAAGTACGTTTGATAAGCTGTTGGCTAAATTAGAGAAGGGAACTTTACCGCCTGAAATCCGACTAGAGCTAACCGATGCCATTGACAGCACGAAATCGGAGGAATTACTAACCCGCTTAGAGCAGGCTCAGGTCGGTTCCTCTGATTCAGTTTCGCTATTGGCATCGTACCAAGATTGTTTATACGGTGGAGATCCCGAGCAGGGGCAACAGTTAGTATTTCGTCACTCTACCGCTCAATGCATGAAGTGCCATGCCTACGATGATTACGGTGGAAATGCAGGACCACGCCTCAACGGCATTGCCGGCCATCTTAGCCGAGAACAGATTCTGGAAGCCATCGTAAATCCTAGTGCCCGAATTGCCCCTGGCTATGGTATAGTTACCCTAAAACTGAAAGATGGTGAAACAATAAGTGGTATTCTACAAAAGGAAAACGATAGCGAAGTGACCATTAAAGTGGGTAATCAACCAGAGAAAGCAATTGCCAAGTCAGAGATTGAAGAGCAGACTACGGCACCCTCTAGTATGCCTAATATGACGAGTTACCTGACGAAGAAAGAAATCCGCAATATCGTAAGCTTCCTTTCAACCTTACACGGTGACGAAATGCAGGCAAGTTCTGTTACCGATTAATTCAGTGTACTAATACTGCAGTTAACGAAACCTAATATAAACAGAGCGATTGTAATTAATCAATTTGATTGATTCAAGGTTTTGGTACTTCAGTAGGTAGATCAACCTTAACTCCGACGAAGGAATTTTTATAGCTGAATCAATAAGGTTTTATCCTTAAGAGCAAAGGTTAGTTAGCAGACAATTAAATCATTTTAGGACAGATCTTACAATGTTTTGACTTCTTGGTAGTTATTAAGAAAACAAGTATCAAGAAGAAATAAACAACAGGAGTATGAAAAAGTCTGCTTATAGAATACCCAACGTGGTATTTTCTATCACATTTACTGTCATATGTTTGGTAATATTTTCTGCCTGCCAAGAAGATGAAGAAGTTATTGAAGAAATAGAGCCGAGAGAGGTTGGCTACCCAGGAGTGGAAGAAGCCCTTTGGGTTTACTTTGACCGATTTGAGGAAGAAGCTTTTAGTCGGGGAATCAACATAAATTTACGTACTGCTAACATCACCGGGCGAATTGATGAAATTGACGAAAACCGCGTCCTGGGACAATGTAATTTTGGTTTTCGTCGGTTTGACTCTAACCGAATAACCATTGATGAAACTTTCTGGGATCGCAGTAGTGATCGAGGACGAGAGTTTGTGGTTTTTCACGAGTTAGGCCACTGCTTTCTGAACCGAGGGCACCGAGAGGCTACCGATCGCGGGGGCGTATGCTCTAGTATTATGCGAAGTGGTACAGGTTCTTGCCGCGATAACTACAATCAATTTACCCGCAACGGGTACCTGGATGAATTATTTGATACTCAATTCGTCAATGATATTTTTGAGTAAACCACTTAGTTTTATGGTGTTAGGGTGTGAGAGTAGATTCAAATAGTAAACTCAAAGCTCTCGATAACACTCTGACGCCATAGTACCTGAGTAATATTCCCATCATTTTCTGTTGTAAGTAGTGGTAAAGTTGCTTTACTTTGTAGCCTCACAAAACCTCGTCACTTATGAGAATGGCCGGAATTGTTATGACATTGGTTGGGGCAGTCGCTCTGGTTTTATCCGTTCTTTCCCTATTCAACGAAATGAGTATGGGTCGCTTCCCACCCATGTTTGATAATAGCTGGATGGTGATTATGGCTCTGTTCTGGTTTTTTTCCGGAGTATCTCTAGTCGTTGCCTTTGGTAAAGAAAGTAAATAGGTGCTTTCTTACTAAGAAGACTTCTCTTGCATTTCCTTTTCTTTATATAGTTGCCACCAAGGTACACCCGGAGCATGGTGATGCTCATAGTGGTAACCAAAGAAGTAGCAGCTTATAAATGCCCATATGTGGTTCTTTCGCTGACTTCTCGATTGATGTTTATTATCGTGCTCGCCTCGGTGAGGTAAATACGTTCCGAAGTAGAAAAGCTGAAGGGTTGAAAGTATTGATGGGATAATATAAAACAAGATCACATTGGGCTTGGGGAAAAGTCGGATCAACACCTCGTAAGTAACGGCCATCAGCAAAATTTGCCAGATACTCACATACTCTCGGGCAAATTTGATGTACCAAGGTATAAATCCCCCATTGTGGTAGTCAGGGTCTTGATCGGTAGCTACAAACCGATGATGTTGGTGATGCTTAGGAAAGAGTTTTTTGTAGGAATTGTAAGCAAATAGGGTAGACGCAATAGTGCCTAACGTATTATTCCATCCTTTATTTTTTGCAACACTGCCGTGCATAGCGTCGTGGGCAGTAATGAATAGCCCAGTATATAAATGGGCTTGCAATAACATGAATCCGTAAGTAATTGGGTTGGTAAAATCTACGGTGTAGCTGCTCAGCAACCATCCGAGGGATAAAAACCACAAGCTGATGATGGCAAAGGCAATCCAGATTCCTTTTTCTTGATACCAGGGCTTCATGCTAGACAAAGGCAAGAAGGTTGGCTAAAGTTCCAATAAGGTATCGCGAACTTCTTCCATGAGCCACATGGGAGTAGAAGTAGCACCGCAGATACCCACTGTGTCATTAGGAGAAAACCAGTTCAATTGCACTTCTTCTTTACGAGAAACGAAGTACGTGTTTTCGTTTTGGTTTTTACACACTTGGTAAAGAACCTTCCCGTTGGAAGATTTAGTACCTGAGACAAATAAAATTTTATTGAAGCGTCCGGCAAAATCTCGTAATTCTTTGTCACGATTAGATACCTGCCGGCAGATAGTATCGTTAGCATTTACCTCAATACCTGATTGCCGGAGAGTATCGGTGATTTCATAAAACTTATCAGTGCTCTTGGTGGTTTGGCTATACAAGGTCATGTTACTGGGTACCTCAGCCAGGTTTAACTCTTCTAGGTTTTGGAAGACCACTGCCTCCTGATTGGTTTGTCCTAGTAGACCTTCCACTTCTGCATGGCCGTGCTTGCCGTAGATATAAATTTTTTCCTGCTTATCGTAAGATTTCTTAATACGGTGCTGAAGCTTTAGCACTACCGGACACGAAGCATCAATCAGCTGTAAGTCGTTCTCAGCTGCTATTCGGTAGGTACTGGGGGGTTCGCCGTGTGCCCGAATGAGTACACGCTCACCGTATAATTGCTGTAAATTATCATGGTTAATGATGCGTAACCCTTTCTTTTCCAAGCGATTAACCTCTTCATCATTATGAACAATATCGCCCAGGCAATAGAGGTAGCCGTATTCATCCAGAATATCTTCAGCCATTTCTATAGCGTACACTACGCCAAAGCAGAACCCTGAGTTATGATCAATTGCAACATCTAACTGTAACATTGTGGTGAGAGTTAGTTAAAAAAAATGCGACTACAAATAATTGAACCGATGCCGAAAGTACGTGCCAATCAGCAAAGCAATTTTGCGATTATCGGGAATACGAATGCGCTCTTGAGCAATTCGAGCCGCCGAGCACTGCTTAATTTTCTTAAACAAATTTAGATAGTAGACATACGCCAGATAAACCCCCAGTTTAGAACCGCTCGGCAGGCGCAAGATACCTTGGTAGGCTTCATCAAAATCTTGCTGAATATCCTGTTCGATCTTTTGCTTGGCAGTTTGCGTAAAATCATTAAAATCAACATCAGGAAAGTAGACCCGTCCTCGCTCGTCGTAATCACTCTTAATATCTCGCAGAAAATTCACTTTTTGGAAAGCTGCGCCCAATTTACGAGCAGGCTCTTCTAGGGATTGATAAAGTGCATCATCACCCTCGCAAAAAACGCGTAAGCACATAAGGCCAACTACCTCGGCTGAACCATAAATATATTCGTGGTACAGCGGATCGTTGTAAGTCTGTTGATCTAAGTCCATGCGCATACTTCGCAAGAAGGCGTCGATCAAATCTGGTTGTATGTGATATTTGTTAACTACACTCTGGAAGGAATGTAGTACTGGGTTTAAACTAATTTTTTCCTCAATGGCTTGGTAGGTATCTTTTTCAAAACGATCTAAGAGAGTAGTTTTATCATGATCGTGAAAGGTATCGACAATTTCGTCAGCGTAGCGTACAAAGCCATAAACGGCGTAGATAGGATAGTGAAAACGCTGGTGCAACGTTCGGATTCCTAAAGTGAATGAAGTGCTGTAATGCTGGGTAATAAGTTTACTACACTTAAAGGTAGTTATATCAAAAAGTTCCATAAACGTAAAATGAGGCCTACTTTAGGTATTAATGGCACTACGGTGTTCTTTGGCGATCTCAGTGGCGACTACCTTTCCTGAGATGAGCGAGGGAGGAACACCGGGACCAGGTACAGTTAATTGTCCTGTATAATACAAATTTTTTAGCTTACTACTCTTAAGACTAGGTTTTAAAATGGCTGTTTGCATCAGTGTGTTAGCCAAACCATACGCATTGCCTTTGAAGGCGTTGTAATCTTCCACAAAATCACGATGAGCATAACTTCGCTTTACAACCACTGAGTCACGAATAGACTGTCCCGTGAGCGACTCGAGGCGATTCATGACTAGGTTGTAGTAGTGCTCCCGAATCTCAGAAGTATCTTCTAGATCAGGAGCAACCGGAATGAGAATAAATACATTTTCATAATTCTCAGGGGCAACCGATGGATCTGTTTTGGAAGTAACAGAGACGTAAAACAACGGGTTATCCGGCCATTTAGGATCACTATAAATTGCTTTAGCGTGAGGGGTGAAATCTTCGTCGAAAAATAAATTGTGGTGATGAAGGTTCTCTAATTTTTTATTTATGCCCAGATAGTAAAGTAGAGAAGATGGAGCCATCGCCCGTTGATCCCAGTAAGTATCGCTATAATTACGGTAAGTGGGTGGCAGTAGCTGTGTTTCAATAAAGTGATAATCGGCACTTCCTACGACAATATCAGCTGAGAAAGAGTTGCTCTCCGTGATAACTTCGGATACTTTCCCGCCCTCGAAGCCGAAAGAAGTTACATTTTGCCCAAATTCAAACTTTACTCCTAAGTCCTCAGCCAGCTGTTGCATACCTGCTACAATTTTGTGCATGCCCCCCATCGGATACCAAGTACCCAACTGAATATCAGCGTAATTCATCAAACTGTAAAGTGCAGGCGTGTTTTGAGGGAGTGCTCCGAGCAACAAAATCGGAAACTCCATGATGCGAATAATCTTATCGTGGCTGAAAAATGAGCGAATGTGCTTATGGAAGGACTTAAAAACATCCATCCGCAGAATGTCGTACAGCAAACGAGCACTAACAAACTCAGTAAGAGAACGGCCAGGCTTATAGACAAGCTGGTTCATTCCTACTTGGTACTTGTAAGCCGCTTGCTCCAGAAATTTGTCCAACATTTGGCTACTTCCTTCCTCAAGTGTCTCAAAAAGCTGCTTCAATTGGTCTAAGGAGGCAGGCAAGTTGAGAAATTGTTCTTCCCCAAACACTACGCTATAAGAAGGATCAAGGCGTACTAACTCATAATAGTCAGACACTTTTTTACCGAAAGAGGCGAAGTAGCGGTCAAATACATCAGGCATCCAGTACCAGCTAGGCCCCATATCAAAAGTGAACCCTTGTTCTTGAAAAAATCGGGCTCGCCCGCCAGCAATTTCATGCTTTTCTACGACGGTTACATTAAATCCAGCTTGAGCTAGATAAGACGCCGCAGAAAGCCCTGAGAAGCCCGCGCCAATAATAACAACATTTTTTGGCATTAATCTTTAACTGAATAATTTTTAAGTACAGCTTTCAGCTCTTTCCGGGCAATATGAATACGGTTTTTTACAGTACCGATAGGAATATTTAACCGATCAGCGATCTCATGATATTTAAAGCCCCGATAATGCATCATGAATGGGGTTTTGTAAGCATCATCCAGTTTTACAATAGCCTGGGTAATGTCTTTCATCGTGAAGGTAGCATAAGCCAGGTTCTCTGTAATATTACTGGTACTGTTGATGTAATGCAAATTATCAGTGGTATCAATAAAAGTATTCCGGCGCACCATACGCTGATAATTGGTAATGAAGGTATTCTTCATAATTGTGTAGAGCCACGCTTTAAGATTGGTGCCATCTGTAAACTTATCTCGATTGGTAAATGCCTTTAAAATGGTTTCTTGGAGTAAATCATTAGCTTCTTCCACGTCCTTTGTCAATTTAAGCGCAAACGGCTTCAAAGATTTTGACATCTTGTCTAATGAGTAGCTAAATTCTAATGCAGTCATAAGGCTATTCTTTAGTTTGTTAAAAAAATATAGTTAATTGTTAAACAAGTATATATAAAAATGTTTACTTATTCTAAAAAATAGTTAAACAAAAAGATATTTTTTTCTGATTAGATGCTTAATGCAGAGTGAAGTGTGTTTATTAAAAGAAAAAGTTGTAATAAGGGCTTACAGACGGATAAAAATAATTTGTTTATTCTCCGTAGGAAGTAAGTTATACAAAATATTTGAGAATTCGCAATAGACTGAGGTTGTGAGCATGAAAAAGTCTATTTCACATAACTAAAAAGTGCTTCTAATGAGGAAGTGACTATCGCTAAGCAGTATTGTATACGGATATTATCCAGAACCGTTTAATTTTTCTGCATCAAACTGAAACAAATTAGTGTCTCCGGACTAAATCAGGAAGAGAAGAGAGATATACTTAGGCTGATCTTTCTAAAGTTTTCTCTTCAACAAATGAGACGAAGTGCTCAATACGAGTAAAAATATGGGTGTTATCAGCGGTAGAAACATCTTGTCCAATTACTTGATAGCCACTCAGCAGTATTTGTGCCTCAGGAAAAGTACTAGAAAGCTTGTCAACGTATTGCTGCACTTCAGCGGCTGGAGGGCTAGTGGTGATCATTGTTAAGATGTAATCAGGCTGATGAATGTCATAGATAGACTTTAGGTCATTGAAGGGAAGGTTTTGACCAAAGTACACGACCTTTTGCTGGCGAGCTTTAATTAAGTAGCAAATAAAGAGTAGTGTGATTTCGTGTAGCTCACCTTCGGGTAGGTAGAGTAAGTATTTATTAGTATTGCTGCTCATATTTACGTATTGACCGTCAATAGCAACAATGAGCTTTTGCCGGATAAGGTTAGTGATAAAGTGCTCTTGGGCAGGGTTAATTGCTCCAGTCTGCCAAAGAATACCAATTTTAGAAAGGAAAGGGTACACTACATTAATCATGGTACTCTCAAAGCCAAGCTTAAGAATATTGGTTGCCATAATCTTCTCAAAACGATCTTCATCCAGGTCAACCATGGCTAAAATAAGGGCATTGATCTGATCAGGGTAGCGCAGATTTTTTTCGGTAATGCTTAGCACTTCTTCCCGCATTTCTTGATGATTCATTTGAGCAATCTTGGATATTTTGTGCCCATTATCCTTCAATAGGGCAATGTTGAGCACTAGTTTTAGATCATCATCATCGTAGTAGCGAATATTGGTGTCAGTTCGCTTAGGAAGAATAAACTGGTAACGTTGTTCCCAGATGCGTAAGGTATGGGCTTTGATGCCTGAAAGTTGCTCTATGTCTTTGATTGAATAATGGCTCACAAGCTGACAGCTTAAAAGGTTATCAATTTATTTGTTGCTTCGGTTATGTTTGAAGTAGCGACGGGGTACAATCAGTAAACCAAACGAAACAGAGTCGTCTCGTTGATCTGACTTATGGTGAGCGCGATGCGCTTGGGTAATTCCGTCAAGATAATACCCTGCCGGACGTCTCCATTTTTTTACCCGACGATGTATTAAAATGTCGTGTAAGACAAAGTAAACAAATCCGTATAGTGTAATTCCGCATCCTATCCAGAAGCGGTAGTCTAAATTCTCAAAACCAAAGATGATTAACAATATGGCGACACTGCCAAAAAATAGAGAAAACAAGTCATTCAGCTCAAAATATCCCGATTGTTTCCGATGGTGGGTTTTATGAATCGACCAAAGTACTCCATGCATCAGATACTTGTGGATAGCCCATGAGAAAAATTCCATCCCTAAGAAACCGACAATAATTAGACTAAAGCCGAACATATTGTTTTTTTTGTTAACCTTTCATTCAATAAAAAGTTCACAAGATTAAACAATACTATATAAAATCAAAAAAAATATGGTTTGAGCTATAAGTAAATAAGCTGCTAGGTGATTTTGCTTAGAGAAAGGTAGGTACACCCAAAAAATTTGGATTATCCATGCCACTGCAAACCAACCAAGAAAGTTACGGAGGGGAACGACTTCATTTTTCCAGTGCCAGAAATCGAAGTGAATAGCCACTGGCTCAATGAAAAAATCCAGAAGGACCATGAGGATGGCTGCCAGAAGACTTTTAACTACAGGATGAACTGAGAGACCAGCACAGATGGAACCAATACAATAGGAGAGAATAAACCAGTTAACCCCAATCACCAGAGGCACATCCATGACTTTTATTCCCAACGTCCTACCGTACTGGTAAGATCCAAAAATTACCTCGGAATGTACTCCAATTACTTCAATGCCGTACCCTAGTACATAGGTGAATACCAAAAAGAAGATAAAGGCACGGTTCCATTGGCGATGAAAAAGCAATAATAGTAGGGCTGATACCACTAAGTTGATAGGAGTAGCCCATTGAAAGTAAGGACGGGTTAATGACCAAGTTAGCCCAGTAATACCCGCTACATGTGCTACCAATAAGAAGCCTGCTGCAAATTGTAGTGCCTTAGAGGATTGCTTTGCTGGAGCAAAGATAGACTGATTCAAATTCGCTGAAATACTGGTTAATAGATTGACTACACGTTAACGTGACGTTCAGCGTGATAAGAGGATCGTACCAGTGGCCCTGATTCTACGTATTTTAACCCGCGTGCTAAACCCTCTTCTTTGAAGTGTTCAAATTTATCAGGGTGAACGAACTCTGCTACTTCAATGTGCATTTTAGTAGGCTGTAGATACTGACCTAAGGTAAGAATGTCTAAGCCGTGGGCTACTAAATCATCCATTACTTTATAAACCTCATCATCAGTTTCACCTAGCCCTAGCATTACACCCGACTTAGTACGCTTTCCGGCTTCCTTGGTGAGTTTAATTTGCTCTAAGCTGCGGTTATACTTTGCCTGGGGTCGCACCCGGCGGTAGAGTCGCTCTACGGTTTCCATATTATGGGAGACTACTTCTTGCTCAGCTTCAATCATGCGGTACAAAGCTGCCCAGTTGCCCTTCACATCAGGAATAAGCGTTTCAATAGTCGTGGTAGGCGAGAATTCTTTGACTGCTCGTACAGTTTGGTACCAGATCTCTGCCCCTCGATCCTTCAGTTCGTCCCGGTTTACCGAGGTAATTACAGCGTGTTTTACCTCCATCAACTTAATGGCTTCAGCTACCCGGCGGGGTTCGTCAGTGTCGTATTCCGGCGGGCGTCCGGTGGCAACAGCACAAAAGGTACAACTTCGGGTGCAGACGTTACCTAAAATCATAAAAGTAGCCGTGCCAGCTCCCCAGCACTCACCCATATTCGGGCAGTTACCACTCTCACAGATTGTATGAAGTTTATATTGGTCAACCAGTTTGCGTACCCGGGCATATTCTTTCCCTACTGGGAGTTTTACCCGAAGCCAGTTAGGCTTAGGGGTACGTTGAGGTTTCTCTTTAGAGATTACAGGTAATTCAATCATAAGAAGGTGAAAGACAAATACTGTTGTTTGGAATTAAAACTGCATCTGAACAACATAGGAATCTAACGATTGATTCCCGGTGATTATTAGGTAGAGAAAAGACTACTTACGGCCTCCGTAGAAAAGCATAATGAAGGCTGAGGGGAAAATCTGGCGGTTATTAGCTCCAGGACCACCAACTATCTCAATTTCTTCAGTGAAGCCCTCTAGCTGAAACCCTGCCTCAAATCCGGTGACATCATTTTTAAAGGTGCCAAACTCAAAAGCTAAAGAGGCCTTAATATTGAGCCCCGGTCTAATTTTAGATTCGCCAATACCACGAAGGAAGGGACCCGATCCAACAATACTACTACTGTTTCTGTGCGTTTCAGGGTCGTAAGGTACAGTAGTAACCCGATTATTGTTCTCGGCAAACTGAATATAATATGGCATTAATATACCGATAGTAGGGCCGCCCGCTAGAATGGCGTTTACCTGTACTCCTTGCTGAGGGGCTTTTTTGAACACTACCCACTCGCGACCGTACTGAGGTCTTATAGAAAACAAGTAATTGGTTTTTCCTAATAGAAAAGTATTGCCGCTGATACGTGAAACCCGGCGTAGCTCCTTAGGGTGTTTCACATTCACAATTTCTAGTCCAAATGACTGAAACTTATTATCACCGATCGTTCGGCTGAATTTACCCGCTAAGCCAGCAATAAGTCCAGAGTTGGTGTTTTTGCTAATTCCCCAGATGTATTCGCGGGAGTAATTATATGCGCCTCGTTCCTGGGCAATACCCATTTGGCTAAATCCAATAAGGGCAGTTAGAAGTATGAAGCTAAGGGTATTTTTGGTAATTTTCCTGCTCATTGGCCAAATCGTAGAATTCTCTTATCTATATATCTATAAATGTACAAAGTAAAAATAATCAATTTAGTATGTCTCACATAAAATCTTCTTACTTGGGCGAACTTCGCACTGAAGACATTCACCTTAAATCATCTAACCGTATTATTACGGATGCCCCTACTGATAACCACGGCAAGGGCGAGGCTTTTTCTCCTACTGACTTAGTATGCGCTGCCCTCAGCAGTTGTATGATAACCATCATGGGCATTCGCGCTAACAAACATCAGATTACGCTGGAAGGCCTCGAGGCCGAAGTTACCAAGATTATGTCAGCTACTCCTCCCCGCCAAATCTCCAAAATACGAATCAACTTCACTCTTCAAGGCACGAATGCTACTCCTGATCAGATTAATATGTTGAAAGAAGCAGCACTCACTTGTCCGGTAGCACTGAGTATTAACCCGACTATTGAGCAAGATGTTTCTTTTGACTTCTAATTAAGAAGCAGACAGCTCCAGCACCTGTTGCTTAATAGTAGGGTACGATACCATCATATGAGATGCATCATACACACATTCTCCCTGATTGATTAGTAAAACCTGAGGTGATTCGTGCGGCACGTTAAAGGCCGCAGCTACCTCCTGAGAAATATCTCGGTAGCGGATTAGGTCTAAAAAGTAGACAGCTGTTGATTTTAACTCTGTAGGGTTCCAGGCTCGTTCCAGGCGGTTGAGTACCATACTACTGATCCCGCAGCGCGTACTGTGTTTGTAGATGACGACTGGATGCTGGGCAGAATCTTCTTTAATTTGCCGAATTTGCTCCAGTGTGGTTAGTGATTTCCATTCCATAAGCTTAATAATTCCAGATTTCAGCCTCCTTCTTATCGTATCTTGGCTTACGGGTATTTTCCTTTAAATGTTTAGGCTGATCTTTGGATTTAAAGATATGCGATAACCAGATTCGTCGTCTACGGTACTTTTCCTTCTTTTTATGCGTATTTTTTTGACGAGCTGTTAAATAGTCAACACTAGGGTGCATGTCTTTTCCGCGTCGGGGACGCTTAATATCGCCGTTGTACTGGTGCACCCTACGGGATAGTTTCTCAAAATAGCGAGACTTGGCTTTAGCAGTCATTCCGCGCCAGAACCCTCGGTGCTGATGCACATACTTGGAGTAGTTTTCCTCAATTTTCTTTTGCTGAAATTTATGTGGGGCGCGGTATTCCCCTACGTCCATTTGGCGGCGATCGGCTTGCTTATACTGCCGCTCTTTACTGTAAAATATTCTTCGCTTCTGACTCCCTTGGTAACCTGCTGTCTGAGCTGATGCTTTTTGTAAAGCCTTTTCTTTCTTCTTTAGCAGCCGCTGGTTACTAAAAATACGATTGCCTAACGGTAGCCACGGAGAATTTTGACCTTCTTCCAAAGGTGGTGCTTCTCGTCTATTAGTGACCTTTACTTTGCCTGAGGCAGAGATGGTCTTCGGTCGTTCATATCGATCTTTTATATTTCCTTCTCCTGATCTGGTAGCGGATTTGGGAATCTGGTAACGGTCTTTTACCATTCCCGAAGAAGAAATTGTAGGTGGCCGTTGGTAATTATCACGCACCTTCTGGCGCTTGCTGGCAGTCTTTGGTCGTTGATAGCGGTCATGTACAACGCCTGATCTTGTCTTAGTCTTAGGCCGCTGATAACGATCACGTACAACCCCAGAGGCAGCTTTAGAAGCTGGACGTTGATAGGTATCAAATACTTTCCCCGAAGATGTTTTGGTTTTGGGCTGCTGGTAGCGGTCAAAAATTGGTTTGCGTCCTGATTTACTTGCCGGGCGTTGATAGCGGTCAAATACTGGTTTTCGGGCTGATTTACTCGCGGGACGTTGGTAAGTATCCCGGGCACGGGCTTTGCGTTTAGTAGTGCGGTTACGCCCGGTTTTATCCTTTACTTGCTGAGGTTGACGACGGGTTTTGGGTACTTTTACCTTCTTTTTAGTTTTGCGATGTTTAATGGTAGGTAAAGTGCTATTTTTACTTTGAGCCAGGGCAATAGGGGCAGACCCCAGCCCGAGTACCATTACCAAAACGATAAGGCAAAAGGAGTAGACTACCGTACTTTTGTGATAATTCCCTAGCATATAGTACTTAACGGAGATTTAATAACTTTAAGGTCTTACTGCTTAACGCGACCATTTTTGTCGTATTTTGGGCCATTTCCTTGTTTAGAAAATAAACCTTTTTGCTGTTGCTTAGCGGCTATTTTTGGGCAGGGTAGAGCACTACTTCGGCAGGAACTTAGCCCAAAACTGCCAATTAACGCAATTATGACCCACTTTTTCATCCCTAAAGAAATAGGTGAGGTAAGGTTGAGATGATAATTATCTCGAATCTTACACCTCAGTTTGTCCGTTGAATTTGAATTTTTCGGCATACTTAAAGATAGAGGGTTGCCCAGCCATAGAGAAACAGATTTTCCAGCATTATTACACGAATAGAAAAAGCTGATAAATTGCCAGATTTATAAAAAATTAAAAAAAACTAGATAACCGTTGTAATGAAATCGGAAGATACTCGTCTTCGGGATGTAATGAACATAAAAACCTTCAAAAGCAATGTCTTTCCGGTGCAGGCAAAACTCTATCGGTTTGCTAAAACCATGCTGCACGATAACGAAGAAGCTGAAGATACTGTGCAGGAAGCGTTGTTGAAGCTTTGGCTCAGTCGGAATAACCTAACCAGTTACAAAAGTATTGAGGCGTTGGCAATGGTCGTCACCAAAAACCTCTGCTTGGATAAGCTCAAATCCAGCTATCGAAAAAAGATTATACCGCTCACATCAACGGCAAACACGGCTGACGATGCTACGCCCTACCGTAAAGCTGAACTGGCGAATACTGCGGGAATATTGCGGGAGCTGATAGGACAACTTCCCGAGCAGCAGCGGTTAGTGATTCACCTACGGGATGTGGAGGAATATTCTTACGAAGAAATTGAGCAGGTGACCGGGCTATCAGTCAATAATATTCGGGTTACTCTCTCTCGAGCACGGCGTAGTGTTCGGGAAATGTATACTAAAATCAATGCGTATGGAAGCTAAAGAAATCAGAAAACTGCTAGAACGATACTACGAAGGCGAAACTACCTTGGTAGAAGAGAAGCAACTGCACGCCTATTTTGTGGAGGAAGAGGTTCCGGTTGATTTGATAGCCGATCGTGACCAGATACTGGCTTTCGCGGATTTGCGAACCGAAGACCCTGGTAACCAACTAGGCTACGATCATCTGTTTCAAAAAATTGATGCGGAAGAAGAAGTTTCAGAGTCTCGCCAGCATCGTCTGAAACTCTGGGGCGGACGCATTGCTGCTAGCATTGCCATCGGTCTGGTAGGTTTTCTGGGCGGAATTTGGTACGGACAGGAAAAAACTTCTAATGAGGTAGTAGCCCTACGGGAGGAGTTTCAAAATATGCGCCATACAATGTTGCTAACCCAATTACAGCAGGCATCAGCTAGTGAACGTATTCAGGCAATCCAAGCTAGCCAAACATCAGAGCCAAATAATCAGGAAGTCAGCGAAGCCTTACTGCTTACGGTTGGTACTGATCCTAATGTAAACGTTCGGCTGGCGGCTATTGAAGCCCTGAACACTTACTCAGAAGAAGGCACGGTACGCACAGCACTAGCGCAGATTCTGAACGAGCAGGAGCACCCGTTGGTACAGATCGCAATTATTAATCAACTAGTAAGTTGGGGTGAAAAAGGGGCGGTGCCAGAACTACAAAAGCTGGTTCAGAGCGATGCAGTAGAAGAAATTGTAAAACAACAAGCCGAAATCGGCATCAGTCAACTATTACTGTAATGACTAGTGATTGATGAGTAATGAATAATTATCAGTCATCAGTCATCAGTCATCAGTCATCACTAAAGACATTAACCCATTATTTTAATATTTAAGAAACATGAAAACATTAGTAGGAATTTTAACCTTTTTGCTGGCTGGTTCGCTAGCCTACTCTCAGGAGTACCGCACGGCTATGTCGGCTAATACACTTCACCTCATCTTACATAATACTGAAGTAAGTGTAGAGGGCTACGATGGAGATGAACTCATTGTAACCGCTCGAGGCTACGAAGCTCCGCCTAAACGAGCTGACGGCTTACGCCCGTTGTACAGTGGCGGAACTGATAACTCCGGCATTGGTCTATCGATCAACGAAAAAGGCGATGAGATTACTGTACTTAAAGTAGGACGCAACGACGTAGACTATGCGTTTAAAATCCCTAAAAGCACTATGGTAATTGTCGAGGAATTGAACTTCTCAGGAGAAGACCTGAAGATGAAGAACTTATCAGGTGAAATTGAAGTGAAAACCACTTCTTCGGATATAGAACTGGATAATGTGACTGGGCCAATTGTTGCCAATAGCGTTAGCGGAGATGTTGAGATAAACTTCAGTCAGGTAAATCAGCAAAAGCCTTGCTCCATCACTATCGTCAGTGGGGATGTGGACATTACGCTCCCGTCTCAAACCCCCGCCAACCTGAAGCTAGGCTCAGTAAGTGGCGAAGTATATACCAACTTTGATATTGCGATGGATAATCAAGAAGGTGGAGACTTAGGGCTGGTGCGAATAGGAATGGGCAAACCAATTAAGGGTACAATTAATGACGGGGGCGTAGATATGCAGGTAAAAACTGTGAGTGGTAACATTTACCTACGCAAGAGCGAATAGCTATTCTTTTCTACTATCTTTCAATACTCTAAATAATTGGTTATGAAACGGTTATTAGCACTATCTCTGCTATTAGTAATAAGCCTGAATAGTTGGAGTCAGCGGCTGGAGGAACAAAATATACCCTGGAAATCTGGGCAAGAAATTACTCTTAATTTAAAGTATGCTCAGGATATTCAAATTAAAACCTGGGATAAACCAGAAGTTTCCCTGCGAGTAAGTATCTCTATCAACAACGACGAGCTAAATGATAGCTGGAGCTCAACGACTACTACAACTGATAATAAAATTCAAGTATCATCTGATATAGATTTCCCAGATGGAAATTACTGCGGTGATTGCTCAGGTAGAAATTACTCGACCAACAACCGGAGCATATGCAGCCAAATTGAGTATAGTATTTTTGTGCCTACCTCAGCAGCGATACGGGTAGAAACGTTAAGCGGTAATATGACTATTCAGGGCGTAATCTCTCCACTCTACGCCAAATCGCTCAGCGGCTTCGTGGATGTTGACTGGCTGGCACAACAAGGGGCAACGGTATCTATGAAATCAACCACCGGAGAAGTATATACGAACCTAGATTTGCTGATTGATGAGGCAGATTCTGAGAAGAACCGCCGAAGCCCGGTAGGCTGGGAGATAGAAGCTACCATAGCTGGAGGTGGAAGCAAAGTAGAATTAGAGTCTATTAGTGGTGATGTGTATTTCCGTAGAGCAGGTTCTTAACAATCTAACCCAAAATTCACCATGCGAGTACTAGTTGTTCTTCTTACAGCTCTTTTCCTAAGCTGTCAAACTAAACACGATGGATTTGTAATTAATGGGCAGATTGAAGGTGTTGAAGACAGTACTCTGGTAATCCTATACGATGTCGAACAACAAATGAATATTTATTCGGCTTTCTCTAAAAATGGAAAGTTTGTTCTTCAGGGAAACGTTGAGCAACCTACTGGTTACTGGCTACGATGTGGCAATGAATACGCAAATATTCAGGTAGAGAATTTAGAGATGACCTTCACCTCGCCCATTGAAAATATGAATATTAATTGTAAGATCACTGGAGGAGAAGAGCAACGGTTGCAGAATAAGCTTCAAGAGCTTCAACGACCGTATGACGTAGCCTACTTAGCAGCCTATGATAGTTTGGTTGGTGAAAAGTATGCGACTGAAGAGGAAAAACGCCAACTCATTGATAGATTCAATACTGCCCAGGCAGCATCTCAGCAAATTTACATTGACTTCGGAAAAAGGCACGCAGATTCATATCTTGGACTAGATATCATCTACCGAAATCGGCAAAGTATTGCTCGGGACTCTTTAATCACCCTTTTTGAAGGGCTACCTCCATCACTTAAAACAGCTTCCAATGCAGAAGGATTAAGAGTCTTTCTCTATGAAGAAATCGCCGCTGAGGGAAAACCATTTATTGATTTTAATGCAAAAACGCTAGACGAGAAAAATTTTATGTTGTCTTCTTTGAGAGGGAAGCATATTTACTTAAGCTTTTGGAGTGCTGGATGCGGTCCGTGCCGTATGGAAAATAAATTCTTTAGCGAGAATTTTGAGAGGGTACCAGAAGATTTAGCAATCGTCAGTTTTTCACTCGACAAGGGAGTTACAGCTTGGGTAAAGGCATCTGAGCAAGACAGTATTTTGTGGCATAATGTGTCCGATCTTAAGGGAGGTAGTGGAAAGGTAAAGACTCAGTATGGAGTACAAGCTATGCCAACCTCTTTTTTGATCGATAAGAATGGTACAATCATAAAGAAATTTGTGGGGTTTGACCCACAGACAGACATTATTGATGAGCTTGTTAAAACTATTGACGAAAGTCACGAGAAAAATTCTGAGACAGTATAATATCCGCCTTCGATAGATGTTCTTATTTGAGAAAAAGCTATTAGGAGTTTAGAAAATAAGAAAGGAGACCAAAGGTCTCCTTTCACTTTGAAAATCTGATGTAATTTAGCTTCCCGAATGGTAGTCTAGGTTGACTGAGCCGCCAGAAGTACGCATGGTTACTTCAATGCCACCGCCGTTCATACTACCTTGAATACTGTTCTTTTCAGATTTTCCAGAGAAATTTTGTAGTTCAGTATTCACTCGGTTACCCGATAAATCTAGGTCTAAACCAAGTCCAGAGGGGATGATAGCGTTAATACTACCACCACTAGTTTTTAGTGTTAGTTGATCTTCTAGCGAACGAATATCGGCTCGGATACTACCGCCGCTGGTGTAAGCCTCTACGCTACCTCGTACATCATCAATGGTAATTCCTCCACCCGAAGTGTTTACGGCAATCTGCCCTTCCGAATCGCGCACTCGGATAGAGCCGCCGCTGGTCTTGGCATCTAGTGTTCCACTGTAGTCTTCTACATTAATGCTGCCGCCAGAAGTGCGGGCTTCAGTTGTTCCGGTTACGTCCTCAAAGTTCAGGCTGCCTCCGCTAGTGCTCACATCGTGGCTTCCGCTTACATTTGCTACAGCAATAGAACCGCCGCTGGTAGATAGGTCTGTGGACATATCTTTAGGTACTCGTACTTTAAAGGAGATGCTTACCTTGTTATTGCCCCATCCGCTGCCTTTACGTTTAGCGGTCGCTGTGATTTCATTTCCACTCTGGCTAATATCAATATCGTAATCTTCCAGGTATTCAGCTAGATCTTCATTATCATCGTCGCTGCCGAACCAGCCGCCCCAAGAGCCATTTTTTCGCACATACATATCAACCTCTACTTGGTTGCCACTTTGCCCGGTTACTTCAATACTGCCACCTGAGGTGCGAACCATCAGGTCGCCTCGCCCATTGACAGTAAATGTTTTGGAGAGGTAGGGATCTTGGTCAACCGTTTTGGCTGAGGCTAACGTAGCTAAAAAAGCTAGTGATAGACATAGGGTTAGTTGGATTGATTTCATGGTTTCTTTGGTTTATTTGTAATTGTCTAATACTTTTCAAGTAAAGTGCCAGTATGATAAGTGTCTGATAGTTAGTATCTTATAAAAGTATTTCTGCTTTTGAAATGTGCGGATATGAACAACATTGTTCAATTTCGGACAGTCATTCATTAGTTAATTTTCCAGAAGAGGACGATAAGGCGAATAATCAAATTACTTAGAGTAACGTTGTGGATAATAAGATGAATTTCAAAGATTTTTTACCCATTACTCAAGGGGAAGTTAATCAAGCCTTTAACCCAAGTTGCCCGATACAGTATCTGCTGACTGATAGTCGGAGTGGTATTCAAAATAGAGCATCTTTATTTTTTGCTATCTGTGGGGAACGGCATGATGGACATAGGTACATTAATGAGCTTTACGCAAGAGGTGTTCGACAATTTGTAGTGGAGCAACTTCCAGAAAATGCTTTTCCTGAAGCCAATATACTGGTCGTTCCGAACACAATAACTGCTCTACAACAAATAGTGGCTTATCATCGGCAGCAATTTTCATTTCCGGTTGTAGGGATTACCGGGAGTAATGGGAAAACTATTGTGAAAGAGTGGCTGAGTCAGTTACTGCTAACGACCGAGCGAGTTGTTCGCAATCCGAAAAGTTATAATTCTCAGATTGGAGTACCCTTATCGGTTTGGGCAATGGACGATTCCCATACTATCGGAGTATTTGAGGCGGGAATCTCTCAGGCGGGAGAGATGAAGAAATTAGCAAAAGTGCTCCAGCCAACGATAGGGATATTTACCAACATTGGTCCGCCCCACGATGAAGGTTTTGCTAGTCGTAAACAGAAAGTTGAAGAAAAATCTCTACTATTTACTTCAGCCGATACGATTATCTACCGTGAGGATTATCTGCTAATTGATGAAGTTTTAAAAGAAAAATACAAAGAAGGGAAACTTTGCTCTTGGTCGATAGACTTTGATAAGCAAGCTAAATATTATGTACGGTGGAACAAGGATAAAACTGATACAGAAATAATAGTTGAAAATAAAACTAATCAGGAGTCTTGGAATTTCTTAGTACCATTTCGTGATGAGGCTTCTCTGGAAAATATAACTCACGCCCTAGTTTTTGGTATTCATCATCAGTATGATACAGAAAAATGGCGAAATGTAATTAGACAGTTACGCCCTGTTTCAATGCGTCTAGAATGGAAACAGGGGATTAATCAGTGTTATTTGGTCGATGATAGTTATAGTAACGATCTGGTCAGCTTACAATTAGCCTTAGATTTTCTAAAGCAACAATCACAGAATAAAAAGTTTACTATCATACTATCAGATATTCTACAGAGTGGTGAAAGCCCATCAGTTTTGTACCAAAAACTGGCTGATTTACTGTTACAAAAAGGTATTAATCGGCTGATTGGTATTGGGTCGGAAATATATCAACAGCAAGATCAGTTTCGGTCTCTTTCCATTGATACAACGTTTTTTCTAGATACTGATGCGTTCCTTAAGGCTTTTTCTTCGAATCAATTTCTTCATGAAAATATACTGATTAAAGGGGCACGTACTTTCCACTTTGAGCGCATTGTGCACCGATTACAGCAAAAGATTCACAGTACGGTACTAGAGATTAATCTGGATGCTATCACGCATAATCTGAATCAGTACAGAAGTAAGCTTGATACGTCGACGAAAATTATGGTGATGGTGAAGGCCTTCTCCTACGGTGGGGCGGCGTTTGAGATTGCAAATCTGTTACAATTTCATCAGGTAGATTATTTGGGAGTGGCCTATGCTGATGAGGGAGTACGATTGCGAGAACACGGTATTCGCACTCCAATTTTGGTGCTCAACCCTGCACCCGAAGCCTTTGAAACAATGTTGGCTTATCAGCTCGGGCCTGAAATATACAGTACTAGACTGCTTAACCAATTGGTAGATTACCTTGGTGAACAAGCAAGACATATCCCAATTCATTTGAAGCTAGATACAGGAATGCATCGCTTAGGCTTTACTTCCGATGAAATTCCTCAGTTAATAAGTCTACTAAAACAGCATCAATTAAAGGTGGGTAGCATTCTCAGCCATTTGGCAGCAGCTGATGAAACTCAGCATGACACCTTTACTCAACAGCAAATTCAGCAGTTTCAGCAGGGTTACGAGCAAATTGCTGATAGTCTAGGCTATCAGCCGATTCGTCATATTCTAAATTCAGCCGGAATTATCCGTTTTCCTCAGTATCAGTTTGAGATGGTTCGCTTAGGAATTGGTTTGTACGGAGTAGATTCTTCTGGGAAGCAGCCGGAACGTTTACAAACGGTAGGAACGCTCAAAACGGTAATTTCTCAAATTAAGCATTTGAAGAAAGGAGAGACGGTAGGCTATGGACGACGAGGAGTTGCTGATCGGGATATGACCATGGCCACGGTGGCGATCGGCTACGCCGACGGTTTTAATCGTGGCTTCGGTAACGGGAATGCTCAGGTTTTGATCAACGGTCAATTAGCATCAACAATAGGTAGCATTTGTATGGATATGACCATGATTGACATTACCGGAGTTGATGCTAGGGAAGGTGATGAAGTGGTCGTTATTGGTTCGGAGGTTTCTGTGGAAAGTTTAGCGCAAAAAATAGATACAATTCCCTACGAGATTCTGACGAGCATTGGTGAGCGGGTAAAGCGAGTATTTTACCGGGAGAGTTGAATGAGGAAGGATGCTTCCTTATTTCTGGAAACATCCTTTTTACTTCTAATAAGCGAACAGTATTGAGTGGTTTCTTCTGCTAAAGGAGGCGTTGAGTAAGCAGCTACCTAGAAGGAGGCCTGTACTTCCAAAGTTCCACCTGCCGGGCCACTTAACTCAAATCCGCCTCGGCAATCACCACATACCCCGCCGGTACATTCACCTAAATTGCCCTGATCATCTCTTTCAAACTTACAGTCATCGCTGCCTTGCTCGCATTGACATACTGCCCACAACACTAAGTCACCGATAATATCAATAGGGATCTTTTCGTAGCCAGATATGTACAATTCCGTCTGAGGAGGTGTGTCATCTACATCGTCTGCAGGAATTATGACGGTTATCAGCCCACCTTGGTAAAGTATATAATCTGGACTTTCAAAAAGCAAACTGTCTTTTAAGACCAACTTACCATATAGTTTAGGTCGATTTTTCTTTAAAGTAGCGAGAGAGAGCTTGTTAATAGTACTCATGCTTACTTTCTTTAATTGGAGCTTGGTGACTTTTGCTGATGCCTGTTTTGATGAGAAGGCTACTTGGGTAGTCTGTTCTTTAGACAACACATCATTCTCTTGTTCGCAAGAAAAAACGGCGACTACCAAACTAAATGATAGTACTGCGGAGAACATTAATTTGATCATCTTTTCCATGACTTTTTAATTATGGGTTAGTAATAAATTTGAATTACCTAAAGATAAGTGGCTCCATTGTCCCGATGAACCAACTTTTCACAAGTGGTTGGATAGAATAAATAAGTGGTAAGTTTCAACAAACAGTCGGTTTAAGTAAGGTGACCTATATAGAGAGTGTCATTTTTAATGCTGGTTGAACGATAATAACCTGCGTATTTAGTAGGTGCTAAAATTCTTTTTTCAGTGATAGGGGTGGCTTTAGGTTCTGATTAGGTCAGCCGGATTTTTTAGTGAAACCTCTCAATCTTTACTACTGACTTAGTTGTCGCTGTATAATTACTTTCAAAAAATCAGCACAATTCTCTGCGATATTTCAACTACTACTGGCGAACAGGTAAAGCGGGTATTTTTACTAAGAAAGCTAATAAAAAGAGGCATACCTGAGTTAGATATGCCCTATCCTGCTTTACCATAAATTATATGCCAAGAAATCTTCTTCGTTGTCTGTTGCATTCACCACATTCAGAATAAGTTTGTCCAATTGAAACCGGTACGTACTCCTCAAAGCAGCGGCAGTAAACTGTTCTTACACCAATATTTATACTCCCTCTAAAACCAAAGCCTCTTTTCACTATTTGAATCTCTCCTTCTGGAACTCTGATATCGGTAATAATAAGAGTGGCCGAAGACAATGGATCAGTTATAAAAACGGACCACAGAAAAGGCGAACCTGTTGGTGCCTGAATCAATAAAGCAACGGGGTTCTTCATCTTGGCAAGTGCTTTATGGTTCAGATGGTTGATTTCAGGGTTCTTGTTTTTTTCATTTTCTTTAATCCAGGCGGAAAGAGTCTCGCTGTCAATGAGTTTACTTTTACTAGGGGATAGTTCTATTGTAAAAAAGCCTGCATAAGCTTCAAAAGCATACTTATCCAACTCCTCTTTTAGAAGGCTGTTAGACGCCGTAGTTTCACCTAACCTGTTAGAATTGAGAAGAGGAGTCGATGAAAAATCTTGAGATACCAAGTCAGATTCCTGTTCACAAGAGGTGATTACTACTGTGGCTGTAAACACAACAGTTAACATGAGCGCAATTTTCTGCATTTCTTTCATGAGCGTTTAATTTGATGGTTAGTGAATAAAATTTGAACTCCAAAGGTAGATGGATACGAAAAAAACAGAATCTGCTTTATGCCGTAGGTTGCTTTGAGTTTATAAGTGGTAGTAAATGAGCAATAACTGGAGGCTAGCTAAAAGCGACTGAGTGTTCTGATGGTTGGCAATAGAGCTGCTGTAAGTTAGAGCATCATACGGGGTTAAAGCCTAGTTAGCATATTCAGAAACTCTTCTTTTTTACGACGAGAAATGTCTACGTGATGATTTTCGGAGAGAATGACGTAACCACCTTCACCCTTCACATATCTTTGGATATGTGATAAATTGATAAGCGAAGAGTGGTGTACTCGACAAAAGTCGGATTCGCTCAACAGACTTTCAAAGTCTTTCAAGTTACGAGAGACTAACTGACTAGGTTGGTTACGAACAAAAAGCTTGGTATAGTTACCATCAGCTTGACAGTAGATGATGTCATCGGTACGAAAAAACTCAATGCCTTCTAGAGTAGGTATGGCTAACCGTTCAATTTTTCGAGCCCGGTACTGTATATTGTTTAGTACCGACTGATACTGGTGAGCACTATTTTTATTCTGCAAACGCTTCTTCACTTTACTGATGGCATGGATCAGGTCATCTACGTCTACCGGTTTGAGTAAATAGTCCAGTGCTGAAAACCGGATTGCCTTAATGGCATACTGATCGTGAGCAGTGGCAAAAATTACTTCAAAATTTGTCGGACTAAGCTGTTGTAGAAGTTCAAAACCCGACATAGTAGGCATCTGTATATCCAGAAATACCAGTTCTGGCTGCAACTTTCTAACAGCTCGTATTCCTTCATTGGCAGATGAACATACCGCTACTAAATCTACTTCGGGACAGTACTGCTCTACCGTTAGCCGGAGCGCTTCTTGCGCATCCTCCTCGTCATCGATAATTAGGGCCTCAATCATGCTTGAGTAATTGGAATATAGACATCTACCCGAGTGCCAAGGGCGCGGTTCATAGAGTCTTTCAAGTCAGTGATTCTAATCAACTCCTTAAGCCGTTCTCTGCTTAGTAGTTTTAGACGATCCTCCGTAATTTTTAATCCTAACGAATTCTTTTTGAGTACTTTAGACTTGGTTAGAGAAATCGCCTTCTCTCTGCCTACTCCATTATCTTCTATAACGCACTTCAGTACTCCCTTATCTTCTTTAATATTGATCTTAATCAAACCGTTACCCTTTTTTGGCATCAGACCGTGCCAGATAGCATTTTCAATAAAGGGCTGTAATACCATAGAAGGGAGACGGGTGTTTTCCTGGTCAATGCGATCATCTACTTCCAGTTGATAGCGTAACCTTTCTTTGAATCGCAGGGTTTCTAGCTGTAGATAGCTTTTAAGCATAGCTAACTCGTCTTCCAATGAAACCATAGGATTCTCTGAGTTCTCTAGCATCATTCGGATGAGTTTAGCAAACTTAGTAAGGTAGCGAGATGCACAAGAGTTTTCACCACTAAGCACCATTCGGTTAATAGAATTGATACAGTTGAAAATAAAATGCGGATTCATCTGGGCACGTAATGCCTTCATTTCTAGTTCGCTAAGCTGTTGTTTGAAACGTGCCTGTTTAATTTCTTCGTTTTTGGTGGCTATCGTTCGCTGATTCTTGATTCTTTGTTTAAGCATAAGAAGTAAAGAGCCAGCCAAGATGATGACGAAAATAAGTCCGCCGATGAACGCTTGCTTGGCACTTTTTTGCTGTTCTTTTTCCTGGGCTAGTAAAATAATTTTCTTTTCTTTCTCCTCAGTTTCGTACTTGGTTTGTAGCTCACTAAGCTGCTTATTAATTTCAGTATTGAAAAGGCTATCTTTAATAGCGATCCATAATTTCTGGTTTTCAAACGCTTGTTGGTAATCATCTTCCTTTTCGTAAATAGCTACTAATGAAGCATAAGTATCTCGTATAACTGGCTTTGAGTTAGTTTCTAAGGCTAATTTCAATGCTTTTTCTAACTGAGCCTTGGCAACTGAATAATTTTGGAGTAGATAATTGGTATTGCCTACTTGCTGTAATGTAGCGGCGTGTTCACTCTTGTTAGGTGACCGTTCGCGGATAGCCAACGCCTGAGATTGATACAGCAGAGCACTATCGTATTTTGTCCTTATTTTGTATAGTTCCCCGATATTTTCAAGAACAAAAGCTACAGCTTCTTCCAGCTCAACCGACTTCATAACAGTCAGAGCATGTTGATAATAATACTTCGCCTGGTCGTATTCTTCAGTGATAGCGTACACATTAGCTAAATTGACCAATACATTTCCCTTATCTTCTGGGGCATCAAGAGTATCGTAAATGGCTAGGGCTTTTTGGTAGGTGTCAATAGCATTCTCGTATTGTTGTAAATTTTTGTAGACAATACCTATTCCATTGAGAGTATACCCGATGCTAAAATACTTCTCCTCTGCTTCGTATATTTTTAAAATACGGTATGAAGCAGATAAACTTTCTTCGTAATTTCCTAACGAGGAATGAACAGATCCCATCTGAAATAAACCATAGGCTAGTCGAAGTGAGTCGCCAGATTGCTCATGCCACGCGATATACTTATCTAGGTGCTTCAGCGATTCTTGGAATTTTCCACGGTGTCGGGCAATACACCCTAAATAATATTCTCCCAGTGCCAGTCGGCTCTGATTGTCGGTCTGCTTAGCTAGTTGTTGTACGTGAGTGGCATAGTATTCGGCTGAGTCAAATTGGTCGGAAATGATATATTCCCAACTCAGGTCGCATAGTGCTCTGAAATGGATTGAGTCTAGGGAACTTGTCTGCAATATTTGCTTAAGACTATCAATTTTTTTCTCCTCAATAGGGTGAGCTTTAAGTAACGTGCTAGCTACTAATGAAAATAGCAAGAGTAAAAGATTGAGTCTCATAGAGATAAGTTTTGGTGCGATTACTAGTTGGTAAACAAACTGAAAAAAAAGTAACCAGTGGTTAATGAAAGACCTTATACTTCCGGAGGCTATCAAGACGTAGCATTCAGAATAACTACTATCTTTACCGTACTACTTAATTCTCTACTATTGTGAATTTACCCACCGGAACCCTCATCAATACTATAGCCGTTATCGCCGGAAGCACGGTCGGACTACTATTACAAAGTCGGTTTCCACCCAAAATTCGGGAGATCAGTTTTCAAGGAATTGGCCTGTGTACATTGCTAATTGGAATGCAAATGGCATTGCAGGTTCAAAATATTTTGATACTAATTTTCAGTGTTCTCATAGGTGGAGCGTTAGGAGAGGGGCTGAAACTTCACGATCGCTTTATCCAGTTAGGTGATACCATTAAAGCTAAAATTAATATGGGAAATGAGAAGTTTACCGAAGGGTTAATCACGGCGTTTCTTTTATTTTGTGTAGGCTCTCTCACCATTGTTGGTGCATTGGAAGAAGGGCTGAATAACGATCCCTCTTTGATCTATACTAAGTCGATGTTAGATGGTTTCTCATCTATGGTACTAGCCTCAACCTACGGAATAGGAGTACTGTTTGCGGCGTTACCGCTACTGGTTTTTCAGTCTTCAATTACTTTATCAGCCGAGTGGCTTCAGCCATTTTTGTCCGAGGTAGTTATTGACCAGATGTCAGCTACCGGAGGTGTTATCATCTTGGGGCTAGGGATTAACTTATTAGAAATAAAATCGCTCCGAATCACCAACATGCTACCTGCCTTATTCATTGTTATAATCCTCACTCTACTGACCGATAACTTTTTTTAAAGCCCAGAAAAGAAAATCCAGCATATAGCCAGAGGGTTAGTGGTCAACATTGTGATACCTTGACCTAATTACGTAATGTGGTTAGACATCCGACTCTTTTTAGTACTTTTTATTTCCTATCCTCTCCCAAGTTAATGTAATCAGTTAGATTAGATTTGGTCTGGCTACCACCAAAAAATATTTACCAAAAGAGAAAAATATATTCTTTGAAGTATTTTCAAATAATATGGATTTGTATTAGTAAAAATGCAAAATGGAAGACTATATCTCGTTATAATTTTATATATGCCATTGATGGCAAATTTTTATTCTAGAAGTAACGATAAAATCAAAATTATGTTTTGATATTAAAAATATATTCGTTTAGATTTGGGCTTCAAGCTTATTAATGAATTATTATGCTGAATACATATGTATCGACAGTATAATGTTCTGTTTTTTCTCACCTATCTATTCTAATGAGACTATTCAAATCAATTCATCACTTACCTTAATTAATGAATTATGAGGATTAATTTTACAACTTTTACTCATTATCCTCGCTTATTCCAGGCTGGAATAAGTTGGGGGATAATGATCTTTCTATTATCTAGTAATGTCTGGGCACAAGACCGAGTTCTTAGTGGAAAAGTATCTTCCGCTGACGATCAGGCATTGCTTCCTGGTGTGAACGTGGTAGTGAAAGGAACAACCACGGGAACGATCACAGATATTAATGGCACTTACTCGCTGGCTGTTGCTGATGATGCCGAAATCTTAGTTTTCTCCTTTATCGGTTTAGAAACTAAAGAGGTAGAAATTGGCAACCAGTCTACCATTGATGTAGCTATGACGGCTAACATTGAGCAACTGTCTGAAGTAGTGGTTACTGCTTTTGGTCTAGAGCGCGAAAAGAAAGCTCTGGGCTACTCCGTACAGGAAGTTGGCGGCGAGCAGCTGGCTCAGGTTCCTAACCAAAGTGTCGTAAATAACCTATCGGGTCGAGTTGCCGGACTACAAGTTTCTGGTAACAGTGGCGCGGGTGGTGCCCCTGAGTTTGTCATCCGGGGATTTTCTTCGGTAGCCGGTAATAACCAACCATTAGTGGTAGTAGACGGGGTTCCCATGCAGCAAACGATCAATAGTACAAACGATGAAAGGTCTGATAACCAGCGATATGGTGGTGGTCTATCAGAAATTGACCCCAATAATATCGCCGAAATCAGTGTTCTTAAAGGTCCTAACGCAGCTGCTCTCTACGGCTCGAGGGCGGCCAATGGGGTAATCTTGGTTACTACTAAAAATGGTCGAGGAGCGGAAGGCATTGGGGTTGACGTAAACCTCAGTACTACGTTTGAACGACCTTTGGTGAAGCCTAACTTTCAGAATACTTACGCTGGAGGTAGCGGTTACCGCACTTGGTACGCCGATGGCTGGAGTGGTACAGTAGATGGATTCAAAGGAACGGCAGGAACCGACGAAAGCTGGGGCGCACCTATGGATGGTCGTCAGGTGCGTCACTGGTGGTCAGGTACTGAAACTGCTCCATTGCTTCCTGAGCCTGATAACTGGGAACAATGGTGGGAAACCGGAAGTACCCTCAACGGAAGTGTAGCGCTAAGTGCCGGTAATGAAAACGGCTCAATACGCCTATCAATTGGCCGCACTGAGCAAGAAGGTATCGCTCATAATACTGATTACTACCGTAACAACTTTCGCCTAAACTCGGAATATAAATTCACTGACAAGTTAACCGTGTCTGCTTTTGGTGAGTATGTCAAGTCTGGGGCTGAAAACCGGAATTTTCTGCGGTCTAGCTACTTTATATGGCACCATCGCCAGGCGAACTTTGATCAGTTAGAAAACTATCGGGCATTTGAAGGTGTGCACATCCAGCCTGACGGAAACGACGAGCCACCAAACTGGCAACATACCTTCTTTACCAATCCGTACTTCTGGCAGCAGACAATGGTATCACCTAACGAAAAGGATCGATTCTTAGGTAATATCCGACTGAATTATGAATTCAACGATTGGTTGAGCCTGATGGTACGTACTGGTACCGATGTTTGGACGGATACCCGAGTCAACGTTACTCGCTACGCCCGTACTCGCTTTGCTTTTCGAGCTGGTCGCTACAACGAAGAGGTGCTTCGTCGTCAAGAGTCCAACTCTGACTTTATTCTTACCTTCGATAAGGGTTTTGGCGACTTTAACGTAGTAGCTCAAGTAGGCGGTATTAATCGTACTAATTTTTATAAGCGCAACTACTCTCAGGTTAATGAATTGACTATTGATGGAGTGTACAATTTAGGGAATAATGCCAGCCCTAACACTGATGAAAGCCTGATTGAAGAATCGGAGGTGAATAGCGTATTCGGTTCGGCGCAGTTTGGCTTTAAGAACTACCTGTTCTTGGATGTAACTGCCCGCAATGACTGGTCAAGTACCCTACCGTCCGATAACAACTCCTACTTCTATCCGTCGGTATCACTAAGTGCAGTGATTACCGATATGCTGGATATACAGAGCAGTATTCTTTCGTTTGCTAAAATTCGAGGTAGTTGGGCGCAGGTAGGTAATGATGCTGATCCGTATTTACTACAGCAAGTATTTGAGCCGGAAGGACTTTGGGATGGTAGTGTACCTAAGTTTGGTGAAAGCGAGCAAATTGCCAATGCTACTCTCAAGCCAGAAATCACTACTGGTATTGAGTTGGGAGCCGATCTACGCTTCCTAAATGGTCGTTTGGGACTGGATGTAACTTACTACGATCAGTCTACTCGCGATCAGATTCTGGCAGTAGATATTTCTCGGGCTTCGGGTTACGAAAGCCGGGTGCTTAATGCTGGAGAGATTACCAACCGAGGTATAGAGGTAGTGTTGAACGGAACTATCTTTCAGTTACCGAGCGGACTATCCTGGGATGCTGCTGTAAACTTTGCCCGTAATCGTAATGAGGTAGTAGAACTAGCTGATGGGCTAGAATCCTTAACACTTTGGAGTATCCGAGGTGCTTCACTGGAGGCTCGGGTAGGAGAGGCTTATGGTAACCTTTACGGTAACAAATTTGCCCGAACTGACGATGGGCAAGTAATCTTTGAAAACGGTTTGCCAACTACTTTAGACGGACAGCATGTGATTGGAAATATCCAACCCGACTGGATTGGTGGTATTCAGAATACCCTAAACTATAAAGGTCTCTCTGTTAGTGCGCTAATTGATGTACGTATGGGTGGTGATATCTACGATATGGGAACCAGTATTGCCCGGGTGACTGGTGTACTGGAAGAAACGGCTCTGGGTCGGGAAGAAGGAGTGATTGGTCAGGGGGTGAAGAATATTGGCACCGCTGAAAATCCGGAGTACGTTACCAACGACGTAGTAGCTGAAGCTCGTACCTTCTACGGTCGTTACAGTGGTCGTCAGTTCCACGAAGCTGCCGTATTTGACGGAAGCTACGTAAAACTTCGTGAAGCATCAGTATCATACCAACTGCCTAGCAAGTGGTTTGATAATAACTTCTTGCAGTCAGCCCGACTATCGGTAATAGGTCGTAACTTAGCAATTCTCTTCCGTAACAATCCGCATATTGATCCTGAAATCAGCAGTGCTGATCTGGGCTATAACTACGGACAGCTACCTAGTACTCGAAGCATTGGCTTTAACCTAAACGTGAAATTTTAAATACCAAGCTACCCCCCCTTTGCAAAAGGAGGGTAGGGAGATTTATAAAAATTACTAATCAATGAAATTACTAATAAAAACCTGGATGTTTGCGGGCATACTGATTGTAGCCGGAGCCTGTACCGATGATTTTGAGGAATTAAACTCCAATCCTAATAAACCTACCACGGTTGACCCTCAGTATTTGCTACCGCAGGCTATTCAGACTTCGATTGATAACTACTGGGGCAATAAGACCCGTAATGAGCGATTGAACTTTGACCACGCTATGTCGTGGGCCGGTTATCTTACCCGAAACATATATGAAAACGAAGGCGACAATTACAATGTGCAGCCTTCAGTAAACATTACCAACTGGGAAGTATTCTACACCGATGGATTAATTAACTTCCAGAAGGTCATAGAATTTTCGGATGCCGATTCAGAAAATCCTAACCCGAACTTTGAAGGAGTTGGTCTAGGGATGCAGGCTTGGGTATGCTCAATAATTACAGATGTGTGGGGAGCTGTTCCGTACAATGAAGCCCTATCTGGAACGGCGGAAGAGCCAATCTTCTCACCGGCTTACGAAGCTCAAGAAGCAGTATACGCTGGAATTATTGAACAATTGAAAGTCGCCAACGAAAAGCTAAACCCTGACGGACCCTCTATTGCGGGGGATATCATGTTCAACGGTGACATTATGATGTGGAAGAAGTTTATCAACTCCACCCGATTTAAACTACTAAACCGTCAGGCTCACATCGTAGGATCATCATCGGCCGAGATGCAAGCGATGCTAGCTGACCCAGCTACGTACCCGATGATGGAGAGTAACGACGAAATTGCCAAATTGGTGTACGGAGCTCTTCCTACCAATAATCCCTGGAATGATATTCTGGTACAGCAGGGACGTACTGACTGGAATATTAATAGTATATTGGTAGAAAAGCTACAAAGTCTGAACGATCCGCGCCTGGAAGTTTATGCAACGCCCGGCAATTTAGCGGAAGGGGAATTTAGTGGGCACCCCAGTGGATTACCTGCAGCAGTGGCAACGAATTTCTTAGGGTTCAGTGCTACCATTAATCAGGATGTGTTCGCTCAGCTTAACTCTCCGGCAGTACTCATGAGTTACGCCGAACTGAAGTTTGTGATGGCTGAGGCCGCCTTAGAGGGCGATATTGCGGGCGATGCTCAAGCACTGTTTGAAGAAGGCATTACCGCCGCCTTTGATCAGTACGGTCTTATGGTTCCCGATGGCTACATAGCTCAATTAGGCGCAGTATCTAAGGAGAATATTATGACTCAGAAGTGGTTAGCACTGTTTGGTCAGGGAATAGAGGCCTGGACGGAGCTTCGTCGTACTGGGTTCCCTGTAATGCCAGCCGCTGATCCTCAGGCTCAGTTTGAGAATGACGGAGTGCTTCCCACTCGCTTGCAGTATCCTAACACAGAGTACTCACTTAATGGAGCGAACGTAGAATCTGCTTTAGGCCTACTAGGTGGAGCCGATAATATGAAAACTCCACTTTGGTGGGTAGAATAAGAAAATAGACGATAGGGTGGGGCAAGTCCTCACCCTCCTTTTAATTACAAACCAACGCAATTTGTAATCTGCCATTTGAAATTATAATATCATGAAAAAAATATATCAATTAGCATTAACGGCGGTAGTCGCTCTACTAATACTAACTAGCTGCGAAGAAGAACCTGACATGGCCTTTGACCGGGTAGCTTCACCAGTATTACTAGTAACTGATCCGGTAGGAACTGACGATATCCAAGCTACTTTCTACGAACTAGATAAAAGTGGAATTCTTGACCAAAATATCGGTATTGATTCTATTCCAATTCCTAACTTGAGTATTGAGGTATTTTCAAGCAATGCTTCACTCGGAACTTTTACAACTGATGCCAGTGGTGCTATTACGGTACAAGATCTGGGTGATTTAGCTTGGGTGGGCGAATATAAGGGGGTGAAATTCCGATTTCAGTAACTAGTGCGCCCAATAAGCAGAATTTGTAGTAGGTATTAACGCTTTAAAGAGTAATAAAATTTTGATTTAGAGCGTTAATGCTTATTTTTGACTAACAAATAATAATAATACCTTAACAATGAGTAATAATTTGACAACGTCTCGTAGAAATTGGTTAAAACAAGGTGCTCTTTTCGCAGGAGGATTAGTTAGCGCGCCAGCAATACTCTCCAAGCCTGCCTTCGGTATGACTCCTTACCAGGGAGCGTACAATTTGAAAGAGTACCACGTTGCTCCCCCCGATTTTTCTAAAATCAAAGTGCGACTGCTCGCCAACGAGAATCCTTACGGCCCATCTCCCAAAGCGATTCAAGCAATTGCTGAGAGTGCTAGTAAGGGAAACCGCTACGTATATAGTAGCTCTCGCAAAATGGAGGAGTTATTAGCCGAGAAAGAAGGAGTAAAACCTGAAAATATTCTGCTAGCTCCTGGCTCTACCGATATTCTGGAGAAAACGGCTATTGTACAGTGCATGAACGGTGGTAACGTCATTTCGGCTGACCCGGCGTATATGTCATTGGTAAAGACTTCTCAGGCAGTAGGAGCTACCTGGAAAAATATTCCGCTTAAAGCTGATTACGCTCACGACTTAGACGCAATGGCTGCGGCGGTAGATGGCGATACCAAGCTGGTATATATATGTAATCCTAATAACCCTACGGGTACAATCACGCCTTCTGAAGATATTATGGCATTTGGCCGTACCGTAGCCGATAAAGTTCCAGTCTTTATTGATGAGGCCTATATTGAGTTGGCAATGGATCCCAAAATAACTTCAGCGGTTGGGTTGGTACAAGAGGGTAAAGATGTAATCATTGCCCGTACTTTCTCCAAGCTGCACGGTATGGCTGGTTTGCGAATTGGTTATATGGTAGCGCAACCCGAGCGGGTACAGTCTATCAAAGAAATGGTGCGCACCGAAATGGGTATTAGCGTAACCTCTATGGAAGGTGCTATGGCCAGTTTAGCGGATAATGAGTTCCAGGAAAAAACTATGACGTTAAACCAGGAATGCCGCGAGTACGTAATGGGTGAACTGAAAAGCCAAGGGTTTGAACCATATCCTTCGTATACTAGCTTCATTCTCTTCCCAATAGACATGCCAACTGATAAGTTCATGATGGCAATGGTGGATAAGGGAATTGGTATCCGAACGTACAATATTTTTGATAAACCTCACTGCCGCGTGAGTATGGGTACTATGGAAGAGGTAAAGAAATTTACCGCAGCTCTCGCCCTGGTTCACGATAAAGGAACTGTACAGGCCGGAGGTAAATAACCTGTATTAATGAATGATGGTTAATGACTAATGAGTATTAATTATTCATCAGTCATTAGTCATCGATCATTAATTTCCCTTCCCCTCCCAAAAAGCCATCGATTAATCTCACTGGAACTAACTGTTGGGTAGTTCCCTGCTATTTTTATGTCTACTTATGAATCCTGCTGTTGTTAAGACCATATCATTAGTTGTGTTGATCTTGTTGGGGTATTCGCTCCAATCTAAGATTAAAGGGAAAGAGCAAAAGGCTGGTTTAAAAACTGTTATTCTTAGCATTGCTTTACCTGCCACCATCTTCATAGCCCTTCTCAAAATTGAGTTTAGTTGGGAGATGGCGATTGTCCCTCTTTTAGCCCTAGGTTTTAATTTAACCATGTTCTGGTTAGCGGGTAAAATGTACCTGGTTCAGCCCGGTATAGAAGCTGGTTCGGCCAACCATCGCACTATGCAGATGTTAATTCCTTCGTTGGCTCCCGGCCTATCAGCTTTCCCGTTTATACTAGAATACTTCGGTGAAGAACCACTAGCAATGGCTGCCCTAGCTGATGTGGGAAACAAGGTATTTGGGCTGATTCTTCTTTATCTGATTGCCATGCGCTGGTACTACAGTCGTCATCAGATGGAAAATCAGCCAGTAGGTGCTAAGGTAAAAGGAATGCTTCTTTCGCTGGTAAAAGAACCCATAAATATGGTGTTGCTAGTGGCACTGGGCATGTTGGCGTTCGGGTTTTCTTTTAGCTCGCTACCCGAATTTTTCCAGATGAGTGCTCAGCGTCTCAGTCTGATGATGACACCTTTGGTGTTACTCTTTATCGGTATTTCGGTAAAGCTTGACTGGCATCAATTCCGCACGATCTTTTCCTTGTTGCTACTGCGTTCTAGTATTGCGTTTTTGATTAGTGCTATTTTACTAATCGTTCTTCCAGTTCAGAGCATTGGTATGGCTTTGTTAATTGTGATCTTCCCACAGAGTGCTTGTAGCTTCTGGCCGTTTGCCCACATGTCAGCGGTAGGGGGTATGGAAGAAATTAACGACCGTTCTGACAACCCCACCTTCAATCTGGAGTTTGCCATGAACATTCTGGCCTGCTCTCTTCCGTTTTCTACAGTACTGATTTTGGGAATTTGCACCGCCAGTGATTTCTTCGCTACTTCAACTAATCTTCTAGTGATGGTGGGCGTTTTCGGTGGATTGGCCTTAGTACCTACTTTGTTACATCTCTTTCGGAGAAAACCAGAAATGGTAAATCACTAGTTGTTAGTAGACTTGCTGCATCTAAAGCAAGTGTGGCGTTAAGTCTAGTGTTATCCCTTTGATATCACTACTTTTTTGCCGATCAGGTCGGCTCGTTTCAAACTGTCTACCAGATATTCCGCTACACTTTGTCGGCTGATTAAAAGGCTTGGTTTTGGTGCATTATCGTAGGTCTCTTGAATGCTCTCTTTGCGCTTGGAATTGGTGAGTCCAACGGGACGGACAATCGTCCATTCTAAACTCGATTGTGAAATAATCCGTTTCTGCCTTTCGTGGTCTTGGTAGGCAACTCCAATATTGCTGTTGTCAATAAACCATTTGAACCACTTCGGTATATCATTTCTTGAATCGGCAACTCCCCAGGCCGAACATACCGAAATTCTTCTAACGTTTTGTTTCTCAGCTATTGGCAACAGGAGTTTCATTACATCAGAGAGGTACGTTTTGGGAGTTCTCACACCCGACCAGGGAAAGTCTGAGTTTCTTGAAATGTTTAAAACACTGATGATTGCAGAGCACTCGGAGAGAGCATTTCCCAGATCAGTTGGATTATTTGGGTTTCCTTCAAAGATAGTCAGTCCGTCGTGCTTCTCAATCCGCTGGGAATTTCTGGAAAGACAATGTACCTGATAGCCACCATCGAGAGCCCTTCTCAAGACTAATTTTCCTGTTCTGCCCGTAGCTCCCAGTAAAAGTATTTTCATTAGTTAATCTTAGGAGCTTCATGATCTCCTGCTTGATGTAAAGTTAGGCTTACTACTTTTCCGGATTCATCCTTATTAAAAGTTATTTGAGCGTCTACGGTCTTACTATAGAATTTAGAATCGGTTGCAGCAAACAACTCACTTTTGTTTTGACCAGTGGGATGAATATAAAGCTGGTCTCCTTCTCTCTCAATATCTAAAATAAAATCAGGATTCAACTCATACTTTCCAACGAAAGCATCCAATAATTCCTCTGATAACTGGACTTGGGGGAGAACTTCATTAATATCAACTCCGAGAGACTTTAAAATATCAATTCCATTTTGATTATTAGGATTCGTTTTCACTGAAGTGATGTAATTTTCTATGGATGCGCTAGTGTCTCCATTGGCTAATAATGCCTCAGCATAACTATCATAAGCATTGCCAGAATTGGGTCTATTCTCAGTATTCAGCTTAAATAGTTTCATGGCAGTATCAACGTCATCACTTTGCAGATAGGAATAGCCCAGTGAATTAATTCCATACTCATCGTACTCATACTGATCAGGGTTTTGCGAAAGAAGTTCTTTAACGGCCTCTATCGCTTGGTCTATTCCATCGCTCTCGATCAGGTCAGTTAGTTTGTTTGAAAGCCGAGTTTTGGGAAACTCAAAGTCTTCATTAACCAATATATTTTCAAGGGCGGTATTAATGCCGTCTATATCAACAGCATCACCTTTATTGGTCAAGAGAACAAATGCGTCACCTGTATCAAGGTATCGCCTGATATAGGTTCTAAACCCGGACAATCCACCTGAATGCCCAACCCACTTCTTCTCTTGATCCATTCCCCAACCAAACCCGTAGTAGGATGTATCCCCTGAAGAAAGCAAAGTTGACTGATAGGCTTCATTAAGTGTTTCAGCCGAAACTAATTGGTCATTATTTAGTGCCTGATCCCATTTGAATAGGTCATCTATATTCGAGTAAAGCCCTCCTGCTCCAGTGGTGAATATTTCGTAGTCATCCAATTTTCCATTGGCATTATATCCGATAGCTCGGTTGGTCACCTCCGGTTCTGAACGGTCGTAAACGAGAGTATTATCCATTCCGAGTGGGGTGAAAATGTTGGTCTTCATAAACTCATGAAAAGGTTGACCAGAGACCTTTGCCACAATCATGGAAAGCAATACGTAACCCCCGTTACTGTAGGAGTATTGACTGCCCGGTTCAAAATCTAATTTCTTTTGCTTGACCAGGATATCGTAAACATCATCGTTGTTCAAACCAGCTTTGTAGGCGTTAAGTCGATAATGATCGGGTATTCCGGATGTGTGGGTCATCATGTGTCTGATGGTTATCGAATCTGCGTAATCCGGAAAGTCTGGAAAATAATCTGAAAGCTTGTCATCATAAGATAACTTACCCCTTTCTTTCAGAATCATTACCGCCATGGTAGTAAACTGTTTTGAAACCGAAGCCAAATAGAACGAAGATTCAGGAGCCAGCAATTCCTTTTTATCAAAATCAGCGTAGCCAAAGGAGTTACGATAGATGACTTCATTATTCTGAGAGACTAGCACAGTTCCATTAAACAATCCATTTTCATACGTGTAGTTCATCAATGAATCAATATTGCTGACAATCATAGAATTGGTATCTACAGTAGAATCAGTACAACCGAGAAGAAAAATAGCTAGAAATATATGAGGAATGGACTTTGTCATAGGTTAGGTATTTAGTTTACTAAGTTACCCGATTTTTTGATTAACGAAACCAATGCTTAAGCGTGTCATTTGATTATTTCTGTTGACAACCAGCTATCGGGGTATGTCCAATAGCTTCAGAGTAACACTAATCTAGCAAGTTGAATTTGAGCCTTCAAATGGCACTATGAAATATGCCCGATTAGTGTCTTTTACAGCCCGTTTAGTTTGTTCAATCCGATTTTCAACCCTCTAATTCCAGTGTTCTCTACTTCAATTAGATTGTCATCGGATATTAGAAATGAGCTTCGAGTATTACCATTATAGAAGGCTGTTCCTCCGAGGGTTTTTAAATGTAAGGTGTCACCGGAAATTGTGTAGGTTCCTCTTACTTCAATTTCTCGTGAAGAGTTCCCCAGTTGAATCTTCATAGAGTCCTAACCAGTATGCCCCCAATGGTGCTTCTCTGAATCCGGTTAGCACAAGTTGATCTAGTTTTCCGTTCGTCGGATACATCAGAATTTCCAGTTCCGTTATGACAAGAATTAGAGTGAATGTCGTTAAGAACATTATTCCGGCATACTGTAGTTTGCCTGTTCTTGTTCGTTTAAACGTTTAAAGAACTAAGAAGATAATTGTTCCCACTACTCCGATGAGTTCGATAAAAAACTTCAGTAGGCTAGTTGCAAATAACATCATATGGAGTTGAGTATAGGTTATAACGCCCAACTAAAATGAGTATGCGATCCACTTGTTAAATATACTTAAGTTGCATTTTTGTATTGTCCCGTCAAAATGCTCAATTCGCATATTCATTTTTAATGTTTGTTGTATTTTGTTTTTATCGGCTTTTTGACTTAACACATCTCACTGAAAAAGCGTAAGTCGGATGTTGAGACGCCATCCTGATAGAGTCCTTACCAACTTCTAGAATATACGTCCAAACAAAGTGATCGTCCTCTTTTGTTTTAGACCAAAATAATGTTTTAGCATTGAAATGATTCTCGTATTCTCCATTGTTTCCAGATCCTGTAGGTCTTGCTGAAAAGATGCTACTATTAGAATTTATTTCACCTTCCCAATATTGGCTATCCTTATAGATGCTCGCAACATTACCTCCGCTTGATTCAAATAGTCTTTCCCAATCTTCATTTGTTGGGAGTGCCCATCCACTAGGACAAATCTTACACGCCGTTTCAAAATCATATAATAATCCAAACGTTTCGATGTTGGTTGAGTCGTTATTTGGGAAAGAGTATTTTATTGGGTTTCCAGATTTATCTTGCTTAATCTTCAGATTCTCTGTCATCCAAAAAGTTTCTCCATACTTCTTTACTAAATAATTGTTGCCATCTGAATCGACCAAAATTGATTCTTGTGTTGGATTGCAGCACGTAAGTATGACCAAGAACATAATTATTACTTGCTTTAATTTCATAATTGGGAATTTACAATGAAATACGACTAATTCATATCGGCAATATCTTCGCTATACATTTGATATTGGTGGGTAACGTAGACTCGTTACTGTTACTTTTCTTGTAGGTAGTACGCTATCGGTTTTTATCTGAGTATATACTAATTTTTTCCTGTTTGATTGCTATCAATATACTAACCTATGGGCTACACTCTAGCATATAAATTAGATCTCTAGCTTTACTAGATATAGGTAGGTACAAAAGAAAGCTTAGTAGAAGCCTACGTTAGTCGGTAGTAGTGTTCCATAGAGAGTTATGTACCTGGTAGTAGGAATTCATCCGGGTTGCCAAGATGGCACTCAAAGATGACCACCAACTGCTGGGTGCTAGGCATTGTAGTTCCGGCTTGATTGGTGAGTAATGATTGCGGGCGTCGCGCCGCCGCGCCGACCGTGTGGCGCAGATGAGGAATGAGTAACTTTCAGTCATCCGTCATTAACTATTAATCTTATTGACGGCTAAACATCAGATCTAATACTTCCTCAAATAAGGATGATTGTATATTGGCTCCAGAGAGGGCGGCTGAATTACACAATAACACGTAGGTCATATCTGATTCCGGAAAATAAAAGCCATAAGTAGTAAACCCATCAATGCCCCCGGTATGCCCGATAGCTGATTCGTATTTGGTATTGAAGCGCTCAAGTCCGTACCCATTTTCGGTCTGACCGTACTCTTCCCAATGATAATCTTCCGGTAACGCAAACCAGTCGGTCATAAGTGCTTGAGAGGAAGCAGAGATGAAATCATCGTTGACTAAATTTTCAAGAAATACCGATAAGTGATAAGCGTTGATTGCTACTCCGCCGTCGCCACCAATCCCTAATTCTTCTTCGTACAAAAAGGATGATTCAACAAACTGATTATTATCGTACATGTCTACGTACCCTTTCACTACTCCTTCGGGAATAATTTGATCTTCGCTGTAGTAAGCGGATGTCAGGTTTAAAGGGATGAATACTTCTTCTTGATACACCTCCTCAAAAGGTTTCCCCGATACCTGCTCTAGGATCATAGAAAGCAGGAGAAAATTAGTGTTGGAATAGCTATAATCAGTGTCTACGTCAAAATCAGCTGACTTCCCGTATACGTAGGTTAATACCTCTTCTTTAGTCCATTCTTGATCAGCATTTAATCGGTCAAGATCAAGTTGGGTGGTGTAAAAATCGAGAATACCACTCCGGTGAGATAATAGGTGGGCAATAGTAGCCTGGTCGGCATTTTCCACATTGTCGACTACCTCGTCGCTTAGCCACTGACTGATTTTGTCGTTAAAGGAGAGTAATCCCTGGTCAATATATCGGTAGGTTGCTGAAGCTGTAAACAGCTTGCTAATACTAGCAATAAAGAATACGTGATCAGGTGCCATAGGCACATCGCTGGCAATATCGGAATAACCGGAAGCCCCAACCCATAATCCATCCTGGTCTTTTACCAGCAGTGTGGCTCCTACTAATCCCCGTTGTTGATGTTGTTCTAAAATACTTTGATAAACTGCTGCCTTGGGGTGCCCAGCACTGGAATCGGCAAACGAAGAGGGTTGATCGTAGTAGGTACTTGGTAAAACTTCTGGTTCGGTGCAGCGCAACCAAGTGAGGCCGATAAGGCCAATTATAAATATTGTTATTCTTCTCATGATACTAGAATTTTTTGTTTATCCCCACTTTTAAAAAGCTTCGGGATACTACTGGTACGGTAGCTACAAACGGGCTTTGCACCATCATTTCGTAGCGGATGAATGGTTGAAAGTTTCCTAGCCTTAAGTAGGTTACTCCTAAACCCAGATTAAGAATAGCGTGCGGTCTTCCGGTTTGGGTAATAGCAGTAAAACTTCCGTCTTCGCGCTGTTCGTATACCGGTCCGGTATGGAATGTGTGCAAGTAGCCTAACCCAATGGGTAAGCCAATGGAGACAGTATTTTTTATCCTAAAAGCATATTCATATTCGCCCCGCAAGTAAAAACCTTGATCTACTTCTTGATGATAAAACCAACCTAAGTAGGTATTCAGCTTCGATGAAGAGTGGACACGGTTCCATTCATGAAAGGTAACTCCCAATTCAACTCCCGGATGCAAGGGCGACAGTCGAGTAAAGGGAAAGGAAATTGACTCGGTCATGACTGAAACCGAAAGATATTTAATCTTTGGGTTCTGGGCTTCTGCTCTCAATGAAATGCCGAGATAAAAGATAACAGAAACTACTAGTAACTTAAATTGCATGGGGAACACTGTTTTGAACTTAGTGGCAAAGTGCAAAAAACAGTGAGTTCTGAAGTGCTGAAATCGCTACTTTAGAGAAATTAGGACTTTGCGCGCTTAAATTGAGCGGGGGTTAGGCCATTAATACTCTTAAAGGTAGAGTAATAAGCTGATTTAGATTTGAAGCCAGCCTCTAGCCCAATTGACAAAACGTCAAAGGGTTCGAATGAAGGATCAAGCAGCATTTGCTCGACGGCTTTAACCCGGTATTCATTTACAAATGAAGTGAAATTTTTTCTGGTATTTTCCTTTAGTAATTGGGTAAGATAACTGGAGCTAATGCCTAGCTCAGAAGCAACATCCTCTCTTCCTAAATCAGGATTACGATAGAGATGCCCGTTTACCATTAATTCTTGCAGTGCTTGGTAATGCTGGTCAGATTTAGAGCCTGGTTTTGGTTTTCCTTTTTGGGTATCAGTATCTTCCATTAACTTTTTCTTCAAAATACTTCGGTTATTAGATAAGTTGAATTGAAGTAAGCCGGAGTACATCAACCAATAGATAAAGATGGATACAGATATCCAAAGCATATTGATGAAACTATCAATATTTTGGCTATCGAAAAAAGCGAGGTCTATGAGTAAGATAATCCAAACGAGGATAATAACACTACTGTACCACCATAACTTTCGAATCCATTGATTACCGAAGTTTCTAGCTACCCGCACATAAACAAAAGCGTGTAGCGAAATAGTCAGTAATAAAGCAATGTAATCTTCAAGCTCATAAAAAATGAGACGATTCTCAGTCAGTGCGGGAACAGAAATGAGGTGGAATTCCAAATCTAAGTCAATGAAAAAATTGATGACGACAAACAGCCAGAATGGCGTGTAAAAGTATCCTATCGGGACACTAGTCTCAACTTTGGTAGACTTGAGAAAAAAAGTAAAGAGAGGCAAGTAGAACATCATCACCCACGGAATATCGTCGCCAACGATATCGAAGAAGACATACCAAAACCGGGACAAGTTTTCGTAGTAAGGACTTAGTAATGAATCCAGCCCAATAACGGAAAGCACCAAGAGAAAATAGGCAAAATATTGATTAGCATCGTTTTGAAACACTTTGCTTCTTAGTATAAGCAAAGCGATTATTATGCCTTGGATTAGTCCCAGTAAAGAAAGCAGTTCAAACAGTCTCATTACAAATCGTGCTTTAACTGGTCAAATATAGTTTATCACCGACCAAAAAATACCCTGTAAAGATTTAAAGCAGGATTCGTTAGCAAAATAAAAATTAAGGTAAAAGGCTAGATTGCTCTAAACAAGTAAATAAGATACAAAATCAAACCTACCACAGGAAGTAGTTGCCACCAGTAAGACTTAGCACCTCCGCCGTGAAAATACAAGAATATGATAATCCCGGTGCTAAGAATGCAGAGCAAGAGCAGGATAAATAACGAAAGACTTAAGATTGTGGTCTGTGTCTTCTCTAAAGTGTTATTACTACCTGCGCCACCCGCGTAAAGACATACGAGCACTACTTTGAATTAATACTTTAATAAACAGACGGTGTGTCTGTGGAGGGAAACCGGATTAATTTCTGCCAAATAGTAAACGTCGCTAAGTAGATTAAACTGCTGTGGCTTTTCCAAGTCTTTATTTCGGGAAATCTACTACTCTTAGTGCTTTGGGCACACTGCGATTGGCTCTCAATCTCACCCAGAGAAATAAAGCTACTCCGATAAGGACAACTATAGCTGCAACTAAAGTTAAGTTGGATGGTAAAATAGATATATTGGTAGGTTTAGCTTTGTTAAGCAGCGTAAACTTGGAGTCATCAGCTAACAGGTTGGCTGTATAATGATTATCAGCATTTAGCAGAAATTGATTCTTGGCGAATCCATTTTTAAATACTATTAAGGCACTCTGGCTGCGTTGGATTTCTCCGAAACTACTATTTGTTACGGAGATAGACTCTATGGCTGCAGGTACCTCTGAAACCTTAAAGATAATACTGGTTTCGTGCCCTAATCTAACCTGCTTACTTTGCAATACGCTCGGTTCTTCACCATTGAACTGTACCGATAGGTTATTCTTCAGGTGCTCAATGACTAGGGCTTCAAATTCTTCGGGGGTAGCGTAAGCACTATCGCCAAACTGAACTTTGACCTCATACTCTAGAGCAGTTAGCGCTACCCTGACTTGCAGTACCCACTCATTCGGTGCGTGTTCAATAAGCATGGTAGATGAAATATCAGGCTGATGCGCTTTTGCAAGCAACGTACTTAAACCCAACAGAGCAGTTAAAAGCCATCTGTTCACAATGGTTGATTTTACAAACTTCTTCATACTTTTAGTTGACATAAGCCCCACCCAAACAGTTAATAAAATTGTTATTGCCCGCAGCATCTACGTGATAATGGTATCCTCGCACATCGTCGTAGTGTCCCCGGCAATCATCTAAATCAGTAGGTTCATTACCGCTTTCATCTAATCGGGCATAAATGCCGTGACCGTCCATTGCGTATCCTATCATGGGAGCGTGACCATCATTTTGCGGAATTTCAGTACTTACCCCAGTTACTGCATGATAATGATAGCCAGCCGCTAGATTAATATGTCCGCCTGCATCGTCAAAAGGAGCTAAGGTATAGGCGCCCAATATAGCATCAGTTGGCGCGGGAGCATCAAACAGGACTCCATTGAAAGCAATTCCTCGGTTTGTTGGGCCGTCGTTGCCTCTACCGGGAGGACCCATCATGCCAAATTGTACTGGGCTGTCCAGTCTAACTGGAGTCACAGGAATTAGGTAGGTATGAGTTAGATTAGCTACGTAAGAAGGCAGACACTCTACACAAAAATTTTCGTACTCTACCCCAACGTTCGGATTAGCCGCGTTAGCGCAATCGCCCTCGGTGTCGGTGGTGTAAATATCCCCGTTGCTATCATACATCAGCCAGGTATCGTCATTGTAGAATGTTGCCAAGTTTTGGATAAAGGCACCATCCACGTCGTATACTTCACCTCCTTCAAGCCAAATACCACCTTGATCGGCTCCATCGGTAATATTATCGGGACACCAAGGGCCCATCTGGTGGTCGGGAGGCACCCCATTGGTTGTAATCTGATAGCAGGTAGTGTTAGTGCCGTTGGAAAGAGTGCAATCGACAGTGGTGATGGTAAAATTGGCACCATCAGTTAGAAAAAGAGCCACTTCTACATCTTTAACCACTTCAGAAGTATCCGAAGAATCAGGATCATCATCTTGATTACAGAATGAGATACAAGACGTTAATATAATGAGCGTCAGAAGAGAGAATGATAAATATTTCATAATGTATCGTTTAATTTCCTTTTTAGACTACAGATATTCTGAAACCCTTCGGAGGTGAGTGATTTATTTGCTGACGGATTGCTGTACAGGCTCAGGACTGGAGCAGTCTTCTGATAGAATTTGGCGGGAAACGCACTAGAAATTACGGAGGAATCTAGAGGTCACTATTCCTCTTTCAAGGTTTTGATATCAGTAATCAGTTGGTTGATAGATGCAGTATTCAAGCCATTGTAGATTCCTCGGATGTGACGATTTTTATCGATCAGTACGAAGTTTTCGGTATGAAGAAATTCGTCTAGGCTTTTTGCTAATCCTAAGTCTTCTTCTACAAAATAATTCTTCCTTCCCAGTTGATAGATCAATTGCCGGTCGCCAGTTACTAGGTGCCACTTGTTTGAATTAACTCCTTTTTTTTCAGCGTAGCTGTTTAGTAGTGGTACTGAGTCGGTTTCGGGAGTGACTGAGTGAGAGAGTAGCATGACTTCATCATCATCCAAAAACGCTTCTTGTAACACCGACATGTTGGCGGTCATTTTCGGGCAAATTCCAGGGCACGTCGTGAAGAAAAAATCAGCAACGTATATCTTTCCTTCAAAGGTTTTTTCAGTAACGGTATCGCCTTCCTGATTAATCAGCTCAAAAGGCGAGATCTGATGGAATGTTTCTAGTACTGCATGATTAGGGTCTATCCAGCGAGGCGTGAAAGTCGCGTCGTCATAGAAGGGTAAGGTTTCTACCCGGCTGCTTTTCTCAGAGACTTTGTTGCAAGTGAAAAAGAAAGAAGTTAACCCTAGTAGGATCAAAAGAGAAATTGCTAAAGACTGCATAGTATATCATCTAATTTCTCTTTTAGACAGTCATGCTTCAAGAATCCTTCGGGGGAGGTGGATTATTTTTGTTACCTGTAAGAATTCTTTGCATAGCCTGATTCACAAATGACTCAAAACCAGATTGTTGCTCAGGTCTTAGGATGGAATGCATATCTTGAAAATGTTGGTAAGGACCTTCAATTTTTTTACGTTCCAAGACTTGCACTAGCATAACAAGGGAATCGAGGTTAGCGATATTAGTTGAGTCAAGAAGACTACTAAAGTAGATTTGGAGTAGATCGCGTTTCTGATCATTGAAACGGCCCATTTGTTGTTTGTGCTGCTCTGTATTCTGTAAGAAAAAGTCGTACTGCTCATCGTCTAGTTGCATTATGTCAATGGCACGTTGTCCAGCTTGTCCCGGTCGATGTGGGGGTCTGTTATCAGAAAACAGCTTATAAAGCTGACGAAAGGCCTCGTGGTCACTATTAGCAACTGATTTTACTAATTCAATATGTTTGATAGCGTTTTCTTTTGGTTGCTGCTTAAATAAATGAAAACTGAGTTTGTCAGATATCAAACGTTCTAGGCTAGTACCAAAAGTAATTAGATTGAGACATCATCATACATGTTGCTGTACAGATTGATTAAGTTTCAGATAGAACAGAGTCAGTAGAAGCATCAATATAAATCCTATAACTCCTAAAAGTCCAGCCTCAGGGCCATATTCTCCCCCCGTCCATAGGTTAGAACCTATATTTTCAATACTTACTAAAGAATGTTTTGCCTTGTTACCGCTCATAGTAAATCCTAATTGAGATTGAGTGAAGTTCCATAAAGTATGTAGTCCGATTGACAATCCTAGATTCTTAGTCATAATGAAAGGGATGCACCAGACGATACCATTCATCGTAAGGAATCCAATTGAAAGCAGTGAGGCATTGGCATTGTTAAGATGAGCTAGTCCAAAGAAAATAGAAGATAGTACAGTGGCAATGATAAGGGATGTATTATCTGAAAAATTTTCTAATAGAAATCCTTGATATAGATTAGTAAAAAGATATCCTCGGAAAAAAACTTCTTCTACAACTGCTACCAAAAACATTTTTAGTCCGAAAAGGAGTATTAGGCTTAGCCCAGGATTGACTGGTATGCGAGAGATAGCTAATATTCCAGAAAACTTTCCAATGATTAATAATAGAACGACAGTAAAAACACTTATTAAACTGCCAACAATTAAGTAGACCACTGTTTTTTTCTCAAACCTCAGTCCATATTCGGAAAACCTTCTTTTATCTAAATATTTTGCATTGAGGTAGAGCGCAAAGATTAATACTAGGGCAGCACCAAAGAACTGTACGATTGAATTATTGAGAAGGAATAAAGGTGTGACACTGAGAAAGAGGCAGCTAGTAAAGATCAGTAGCCTCCATAATACCCGAATTCGCTGATCTTTACTATAAAATAGCCTACTAAGATTCATGGATTCTTCAAGATGCTACAAGAATACTTAATATTTCAGCACTACAACTGTATAGAGCTTACTGATAAATAAGAAGTGATTTATATCATTTGCCTTCATTAGCATCAAACAATTTATTCTATAGTTGTAAGGTTCTGCTGACTGCTTGAATCTACTTGACTACCCCACCAATCTTCATTTGGTTGCCAACCTTCTTTCAGAAAATCTGCTCGTTGTTGCTCTAGTTGGGGTAAGCGTTCGTTGACAATACGTTCCTGCCGTTCTTGGGCTAACTGCTCATTATATTCGGGGTCAGGTTCGGGAGTATTTGCCTGGGTTTCTTGTAAGAACTGCTCTAACTGCTGGCCTAGCCGTTCAGCTACTTCGGGGTTTTGCTCGATTACGTTGGTGGCTTCTTGGGGATCGTCTTTTAGGTTATAGAGCTCCCGGTTGCCATCTTCCCAGTAATGGATGAGTTTCCAGTCGCCAAAGCGGATAATGGAAGATGGGTCGCCCCCCTGGTTACCATAGTGTGGATAATGCCAATAGAGCGGTCGTTCTTCAATGGAATCTCCTTGCAGCAGGGGAAGTAAACTTACGCCATCGGTATGTTCGCTAGGTTTTAAATCTAATCCGGCTAAATCCAGCAGGGTAGGGTAGAAGTCCACTCCCGAAACGGGAATATTGCTCTGCTTCTCTACGGTATTCATCCAGGGTACTGTAATAAAGTAGGGTTCACGAATACCGCCTTCCCACTGATAACCTTTACCGCCGCGCAGAGGTAAGTTTGTGGTAGCGTAAGCGTCGCCAGAGGCTACTCCGCCATTATCCGAAGTGAACACAACAATGGTATTATCATCTAACCCCAACTCTTCCAAGGCATCCAGTACCATACCTACGGCGTCGTCCATAGTAGAGACAAGTCCGGCGTATACTGGATTATCCTGCACCATTCGGATGGGCAGTCGCCGTTCCATTACAAATCCTATATCTTCCACTCCCTGCTCTTGTGCTTTTTGCCGATACTTTGCCCATTTCTCCTGTGTAGTTTCCAGTGGGGCGTGTACCGCATAAAATGATAAAAAAGCAAAGAATGATGAATCTTGATGAGATTTTAAAAAGTCAACAGTTTCCTCAGCTAAGCGAAGTGTCAAGCTTTCCCCAGGTTCTTTCGCTTCTAGCTTAGGGTTGTTATGCGGGGCGAAAAAACCTCCCATTGGACTCCCCTTCTCCCAACCGCCTACATTAATATCAAAGCCGTGATCTTCGGGGTAGGAACCTTTGCTGCCAATATGCCACTTACCCGAGAAAAAGGTGGTGTATCCGGCTTCCTGAAATGCTTCGGGCATTGTGATATATTCCTGAGGGAGTTTATGCACGTACTCCGGTGGCAATAGTTTGGTATGACGATCAAGGTCGCTCCATTCAGTGCCTGTCTTTGCGCCAATCCAGTCGGTAATGCCGTGGCGGGCTGGAAACTTTCCCGACATGATACTGGCGCGGGATGGGCTGCATACCTGGCAGGCGGCATATCCTTGCGTGAATTGTATACCCCGTTGGGCAATGCGATCAATATTAGGAGTTTCGTAGTATTTGCTACCTGTGCAACTCAGATCGTGGTAACCCAGATCATCAGCTAGGATAAATACCACGTTGGGGCGACGGATTTCCTCCGGTTCTTCAGCAGGCTGGCAGGTGGCAAAAAGAATACAGAGAGCGAGTAAGATAAGCGATTGGTAGTTAGTCATACAGTTAATAGTACAAAAATTTTGATTAAAACTAGCCGAGCGCGAGGGGCAGAGAGCTAGGGGTAAAAATATTCAACCCCCAGTACTACACTCCTAGCATCCAGCTTTTAAAGCTGAGCGGATACTTTGGCGATTTCGGACAATCGGCGATCGATTTCTTCCTGGCTGAGCCATCGGCCTCTGACCATTACTCCAGTTTTACCTTGTAATGCCTCAATATTATCCAGAGGGTTAGCATTCAGTAGAATTAGATCGGCGCTGGCACCAGGAATAACTTCTCCAAACTCTCCTTCTATTCCAAAGTACTTAGCAGGGTTGAGTGTGCCAATCTGGATGGCTTCCAACGGAGTGAGACCCGCATCTAGCATACCCCGTAGTTCGTGATGAATTGAGAAACCGGGTACGTTAAACACTTGTGGAGCGTCTGACCCCAGAAGTAGGCCGTGTCCATTATGATGTAGCTGATAAATCAGTTTCTGACGGATAATGTTAAACGTCTCCCATTGGTCAGCCGAGTAGCCATCATTATTTACCAGGTTTTGCTTGCTGGATACCCAGTTTTCAATCGTGGAAGCTGGCATATACTGCATCTCATTAGTCCGTGCTAGGGCATTTGCATCTTCGGGTGAGAACCAACGGTCAAACAAACTTTGGGTAGGCACTACCCACACGTTATATTCATTGGTCATCTGCACCAGCTCATCAATTTTAGATTCATCAGCTAAATCAGTGAAGTTATAGCCGAAAAACCCATTTTGATCAGGCTGCACATGCGCACTTTCGGGTACTAGTCCTTCCAGAAAACCATCCACGTGATCTACTGAAGCGTAACCGCTTTCTAGCGCGTGACGAATGCCTACATCTACCGGAACGTGCCCGGCAAAATTGATTCCTACTTCATTAGCGGTTTTAACTAACTCGTCAAATGCATCTAACGGAATACCTGGATGTATTTTTAGAAAGTCGTATCCATCTTGCTGGTAGGCAGTCACTTTCTCGCGGGCTTCTTCAGGAGTGGGCACCGTATTTCCATTGAGGGAAGGACTAGAAGTAAAAATGCGGGGACTAAGAATTTCGTTGTGCTTGGCCTGTTCGCGTAGCTCTAAGTGAACCGGGTGACCGAGCATTCCTCGGATAGTAGTTACTCCGTTAGAAAGATATAGAAACAGCGTTTCTTCGGTACGGTTACGTCCCCACTCGGGTGAAGGAATGTGGGCGTGCATTTCGGTTAGGCCAGGCATTAAATACTTTCCTTCGCCATCGATTTGACTGACCCCATTCGGTAGCTCTGGTATCTCATCCAGAATTTCACTAATCTTCCCGTCACTAATTATCACGGTCTTATCCGGATCCGTACTTCCATCCCGCACATTAATTACGTTGACACTAGAGATAACTATAGCATCATTCGGTATTATTTCTTGGGAAGGAGAGGAGTTACAGGCAGCTAGTAGCAAGCCCAGGGTTAATAGTCGATACATAGGTTGGTTGTATTGGTGATAGACGAATATACAAAATGTTTAGGATGGTATTATAGTGCGTAGTGTTATGGTGTTAAAGATGGATTCTCTATTTTGAGCATTCTTGTTACTTGACTTACTATGACTGTAACACTTAGCACAGTAACACTGAAACACTAGTGTGCCATGACTGAACTAATTGCTTCATTTTTTATTGGGCTGGGGTTAGCTGCCTCGTTGGGTTTCCGAATATTTCTGCCTTTATTAGCATTGAGTATCGCTAATTACTTTGATGTAATTCCCGTTAGTGAATCCTTCGAGTGGATTGGTACACCTCCGGCAATGATTGCCTTGGGGGCCGCTACGCTATTGGAAACGCTGGCGTATTTTATTCCCTGGTTTGATAACCTGTTAGACACGATTGCTTTACCAACGGCTACCTTAGCCGGAACCGCCGTGATGGCTTCCACCATAGCAGAACTCGATCCACTGTGGCAGTGGGCGTTAGCGATTATTGCCGGAGGAGGAACTGCCGGGTTGATAAAAGGTGTAAGTGTTAATACTCGTCTTGCGTCAACGGCTACCACCGGCGGACTAGCTAATCCGGTAGTGACTACGGCAGAAACGGCTGCTTCTGCCGGATTATCAGCCCTGTCAGTTTTCTTATGGCCGCTGGCAGCTATTATTGTAATTGGATTACTGGTGGCAGTAGTCTTTTTCTTTAAGAAACTTCGTCGACTGTGGCGTAGACCAGTAAACAGCGATTCGGTAAATCCAAGCTCTGGCTAGGGTGTTTGTCAATCAGTCATCGTTGGGCAAACGATAGATCGTAAAGTTATCGTAAATAGCACAGCGGGTGTACATATGCCGAAGTCCTACTTTTCCTAACTTGATTGGCGGAAACTGGAATGTATCCCAATAAAAGACCTTTTCAGCGTCATTGGACTTGACCTGCATAATCAAGTGATTGTCTTTCTTGATGATCGTCATATGATACTGCACTCCTGGTTTAAATAAGCCAGTATTATAGTAATCAGGTTCCAAAGCAGTTTCAGTAGAAAATTTCCCGCCAGGGGATACCGGATACCGTCTAGCCCGGACATAATCTTTGTCCGAGTCCTCATTATTAACCCCAAAGGCTGCAAAACTAATGTGGTACGTATTCATGTGCCTAAAATAGGTCGACATAGTAGGCACCATCCGCAATGAGTTCCATTCTCCAATGTCTTCCACAAAAGGAGGAGTACCAATGCCCGTGGCCTGGATGTAGATAATATTTACAAAGCGGGATATATCATCTATCCGAGTATAGTCAAACTCAATTTTGATTGCTCCGTCAAAACTTTCCTTAGTCCAGAGAACAGCGTGAGAGCCATTGTCATAAGCCACTGGACCAGCACAAAACAGCATTCCTTTTGCAGTCCCCTCTACTTCAGCCCGATAACCATCCAATGTCCAGTACTCTCGCCAGCTTGTATTGTCAAGAGGTGACCATTTTGGTTCCCACGCAAGTTGATTCAAATCATTGAATAGCTGAGTATTGGATTCAGGGGTTTGAGAATAACTACAAAGACTAATGAGAAAGCAGCAGATGGTACAAAAATGCCTCATACTAATGTAAAATATTGAAAAGGACTTTAAGGGGCTTGAGCGCTTAATTGAGTAATTGGTGTGAGTAATAATTTACGAAATTCTACCTCGGCACCTTCGGCTTGCACCGCAATCTGTCCTTGTTGCGTAGTACAACTCGTTCCGTAATTCACCAGATCATCATTTACCCAAACCTTGATCTGATCGTTTAGGCACTCAATGACCATTCGGTTCCATTCGCCTAGTGGGTTTTCGGACCCGTCGGTGAGGTTTAATATTCTTCGTCCTTTGCCTTCGGTAATGCCCCACTCTTCTTTTGGTCCCCGACGGGCTTCCATATCGGGTACTTCTATATTTTCTACAATACACCAAAAGTCTCCGGCGTTTTCGTGCATCATTTGTACTTCTAGTGACTTTGGAAACATCTCATACAGGGAGCGGGGAGTAGAAGCATGAACTAGTATCCCGCAATTACCTGGTTCGCCCGCAAAACGATATTCAACTTCCAGCCGATAGTCCTGGTAGGTTTTATCAGTAATGAGATGTCCGTTAGGAGTACCTAGACTCACCAACATACCGTCCCGCACAATAAAGGGATTGATAGCACTATCATCTTCATCCATTTCCGGGACATCTACGTGCCAACCATCCAGATTTTCCCCGTTGAATAAAGAAACTAGCTGTGAGCAGGCAGTAGTAGTTGAGAAAATCAGGAGCATGAGAAAGGCTTTTTCTAAGTATAGCAAAATCAGTAGAGGTTTGGTTGGTGTTAGTAAGGTACTGAATAATAGAGGCAAACTAGCTGGTCATGGGTTCGCTTTCGGCTGAAGATATGGTAGGCTGCGCTTCCGGGGCTCCGGGTAGTCCTAGTAAATACAGTTTCGGTCCACCTTTGCCTTTAATAGTCGTTTTTTCCCAATGATATTGTTCTGATTCCAGCCCATCTAACAATGTATCTAAGTCCTCCAACGTATAGGTGCGAATATTAGAAACGGCTCCGTCCCAGGCAATAAATAGGGGTAAAATGGGAATAAGGTAGGTGAAAACCAGTTGTTGCCAAGTCATAGGTCGTACTAGTGGGGTAATAAACAGTACCATGATAAAGCTGATAGGAATGGCTAACCACCAAATGGCTTTGGGCACAGAGTTATCACTGATTTCGTAAATGCAAATAGGCTGCTGGGCTTGTTGGGCGTCTTTTAGAATGTTACGGGCAACATTGGGAGGCATATGGTGCATACTGCAAATCATGGTTCGTAGGCCGGGCTGGGTTTTACCAATATTAGCAGCATCTATGGGTTCGGTGAGATAATTGGTGTTTGGGTTGCTATCGTTCTCTAGTTGTTTAGCAGTTTCCTGATTGGGGTAGAGATCGCTTAGGGTAAGGGACAGTTTTTGGTGTCCATATTCGCTTCTAAGAATTTTAGCGGCTTTTAACATAGGGCCACCGCTACCTGAGCATAAATCAAGAATATGGTGAGAATCCGTTTGGGTCAAAACTCGGTCAATCAGCTTGGCTAAAGTATTGGGAGTATCCATCAGCTTATGGATAGCTACAATATAGCGGGTCATACACTTTCTTACCCAGTGCGGAAACCAGGGAAGGTCTTCAAACTCAAATAGCTGAATACGTTTCATAAGGAGTTTAGGTAGTTGGTACTATGAAAGTAGCGTATTTCAAGCAAAATGGAAATATAGTAAACCAATGGCTGGTAGAGAAGAAACAAACTATGTGGCGGCAAAACGGTTAAAAGTACGATAATGATTAGTACCTTTATTAGCATCAAATAAAACTACTATGGAAGATCTCGGCGTATATATTCAACCTTTCCTGATTGGTCTTGGAGTGGGACTGGTTCTACTCCTCATTGTCTACATTGGCGAACGCTCCAAGCGTAGCACCTTGAAAAGCGAGATAAAAACCCTCAAAAACCATTTGCAAAACAAGATGGAAATTGAAGCCGAAGCGACCGAAAATCGTCGTAAAGAAGTAGAGCGCCTGAAGAAAGAAAACGAGAACCTACGGATTACCAACCAATCATTGGCTCAGAAACCGGGTAGAAGGGAAGTTATGAATATGCATGTGTACCAAAAAGCAATCGGTATAATGACCGAAAGCGCCCAAGGGTTTGCTCCCATGTGGCAACGTGCCCTACGCGAAGCTGAAGCTGAAATAGAAAAGTCTGATCAGGGTGCTTCTTCCTTTATTAAGAAAATTATTCCTACCCAAATTTTCGGAGGCTCATCCGATACTAAAAAGCTAGATACAGGGGATGATTTTGAGGAAGAACGTTCTTAACTGCTTGTTTAAGCTACTCGCTATAGGCAAGTAACGGTACAAAACTCTCATAAAGCACGTCATCGCGACCCCGAGCCGGGGGAAGTGATCTCCCTCATATATAGGAATTACCTCTTTTGTATCTCGATCATCGTAGCGCGATTGCAACAACGTCAGCTTCAATAGATCTAATACTGATATAGATTCAGAATTGCGTATTGTTTAAATAATAGAGTATTGATAGCCAAATATTTACCCATTTTCAACTGTCCATTATCCATTTTGAATTAGTATAGGTACTCACCGAATTTGTTGGTATATCTCAATTACGCCTGAGTAGGCACTACAATACCCAGGGTTTCTAGCAATTGGGGGTTGTCTTTTAGGGCGATTTTGGCTACCTGGTAAAAATCCCGCATCCACTCATCTAATTCTTTCATCGCTTTATTGCGCTGCTCAGTATTATCTTGAGCTTCAGCTCGGCGTTGAGTCTGTTGGTCAGCTAAGGCGATTAGGGTGGATAACTTGGCTTGGTTGGCCTGTAAAGCCGCTTCGGTAACCCCGTAGCGGATCATCCCGTCGCTATGCTGACTAATTTTCTCGTAAAAGGCGGTCGCTTGACTTACCCAACCCTTGAAAGTGGTTTTTACCCGAGTGTTTAACTGTAACTGAGCTTCTACATCGCGTTGCCCTTTGAAGGCAAGCTTAGCCAGTTGCCGATGTTCGCCAAACTGCTTACGCACGGTTTCCCGCTCGCTATTAAAGGTATCGGTAGCAGCTTTTTGGGCACCGTAGGTATCATCTTTAGTTGATTGTAGTGCCAGCACGTTTGTCAGTAGCTTTTCTCCTTTTAGTAGCTTAGCGCGATCATACGAGAAAGTAGCCAAGGGCTTTTTCAAGGCGGGATAGTTTAGCGCATTGCTTAGTGACGAACGGTAGGTCTGCAACTTAGCATCGAGGGCAATATTGACGTTAATCATGATTTCTACATTGGTAGTTTGACAAAAAGAGTCCCTAAAGCTAGCGGGTTGCTAGGGCACTTTGAAACCATGATTGTAGTGTCCCTTACGTGGGTAAGGATTAAATGAAAAAGATAGTTATTAACATTCTCCCCCTTAGAAAAAGGGGGTAAGGGGGATTTTAACTAAGGAATAACAAAAGCATTGATGGTAGCCATTCTAGGCGTATTATGCACTGTACTATTTCTGTTCTTCAGCAAGTTGAATCAATACTAATAGCTCTTCCTTCGTTCATTTCTTTCTTGATAAAGAAACGAATCGCGCCACGATGGCCAAAGAAATCAAGGCAAAATATCTACCTCGCACAAGTTTACGCGCCCTCCGCAATTTTGCCAGGCCTACGCACCGATAAGTTTGACTACTTACAAGCTACTTGGAAAGGGTATTAGTCTATGCTACGAGCACTCATAAGCTCTTTTTCTCCGAGAGAGCGGATTTGGTGAGGTTGAACCGTAATTACCGCAATGGTTTCTCCTGTGTAGGTAGTAAATTCTATCTCGTAGCCTTTTCCCTCATCGTACACTGCCACAATTGCGCCTACATCCCCTTTTTCTAAACCGTATTCGGGAAAAGACTCTGTTAAAGAAATAAGATCAAACTCTTTCATCAATTTACAATTTACAAATTATAACGGATACGCCGTAACCAAGTAAGAGCATGTTAAAAAATTCTGTTTGGTCATGCGTTTAAACGATTAAGAATGAT
>CAKZYA010000059.1 GCA_937883755.1 uncultured Flammeovirgaceae bacterium
TGAACCCAAAGTTTACAAGCTGACCTGCTCTTTTCAAAATTTAAACATGCTCTTATCCTTTATGAGTATTAAAACCTTAATTATCTTCTTTCTTTTTCTTAGTAGTATTCTTGTTACCCAGTTTTCCTACTGTCAGAAGCTCCAACCCGGCTTTGATAAGGAAGAATATCTGGACTTGATAAGAATATCTGCTCAGTACGGTGATTCGGCTTACCGATCGGGTATTCCCGTACCAAAAAAATACCAATTGGCTTATCGTTCACCCACGGTTGGTTTGGAGAACATGTGGGAGCTTTGGATTAGTGATGATCAAGTAGCTACTATCAGCTTACGAGGTACTACTAAAGAGAGTGAAAGTTGGCTAGCTAATCTATACGCAGCCATGGTACCGGCTCAAGGTGAGCTCACCATTGGGGAAAACCAAACCTTTGAATATAAATTAGCTGCGCACCCTCAGGCAGCAATACACGTGGGGTGGCTTGTAAGTATGGCCTTTTTAGCCGAAGACATTTTACCGAAAGTAGATTCCTGTTACAAAGCTGGGATACGCGATTTTTCCATAATTGGTCACAGCCAGGGTGGCGGTGTTGCATATTTACTTACCGCTCATCTACACTCTCTGCAACAGCAAGACAAATTACCCCCTGATATACAGCTAAAAACGTACTGTAGTGCAGCTCCTAAGCCTGGTAATCTCTACTTTGCATACGATTACGAAGCAGTTACCCAAGGAGGTTGGGCTTATAGTGTAGTAAACTCTGCTGACTGGGTACCTGAAGTGCCCGTGTCTATTCAAACCTTAGACGACTTTAATGAGGTCAATCCATTTAAAAATATCCAAGGGCTTATCAGTCAGCAAAAGCTACTGGCTCGGGTTGCGCTTAACTCTGCTTATAAAAAACTTTACAAGCCCACTCACAAAGCTCAGAAAAATTATCAGAAGATACTCGGTGATTACACTTCTCAGTACGTAGAGAAGGTAATTCCTGGTTTCAAAGCTCCTGAATACTACCATAGTAATCACTATGTACGAACTGGGTCCACGATTGTGCTGTTAGCTGATGCAGAATATACAGCTTGGAACCCTTACAAGGATAGTAAAGTATTTCCCCACCACTTTCACCCGCAGTATATGTATCTGGTTGAAAAACTACGCCTCGATTAGTTTCCTGGCTCGGGCATATTACCAAGGGAGGTAGTATCGCCGGACCTAAGTTAATAGTCGCTAGCTTTTGAGAACAATAGGAATACCTTGTAGCGCCGTGAACAAGCTAAGAAGAGAATGATAGGAATAAAGAAGAGAAGAGAGAAGGACGTAGCTTCTCTCTTTACCATTACTTAATAAAAATATTAACTACCCAGCATTTGCAGAGCATCGGTCAGCGTATCGCGGTTGCTGGCAAATGAATCGGTAAGCATACTTGGGTCAAGTCCTTTCACTAAAGAACTTAGCATGCTGCCTATGTCCGATAAACTACCCGCACTAAGCAGACTTTGAAGAAGTTCTTTCTTAGCCACTCCGGCTAAGGCACTGCCTTTTAAGCCTTTTGGTAATCCACCTACTTGGTCAGTTACGGCCGAAAGATTAGAAGCATCCATTGAGGCAACCTCCTCTTTCCACTCTTCTTTGTTTTTGTTGAACTTCCCTTTAAAAGCTTCGGGCTTTATTCCGTCGGCAATTTGGGTAAGCGCGCTACTAATATCCTGCATCTGCGCTTCCGCTACCGGAGCTACTAAAAACAGAAAGATAATTACTGAAAATACGGCCTTCATAGTACGAAAAATTATAAGTTAAAAATGATTGATAAGTGCAAAGAGTACATAATAAGATGGCTATTTATCCAAGTTGGAGTAAGCTTAGTGCATTAGATTAGCCCCTCTTTTTTGAGGCGAGCTACAATGATTCCTGCAAATTCCTCGGAAAAACTATCGATATCAATTGGGTTATAGGTGCGCGATTGGGCTGACCAGAGCAGTTTCTCAGTTTCAGCATCGTAGAGATTGGTTTCTAAGAAATAGGTTTTGTCTTGCGTATAGTAACCCGGATCATATACTGCGGGATAGCGGTAGTTGTAGTAATTGTAAAACCCACCGTAAAAACCAAAGCTTACCGTAGGCGCATACGTAGCAGCCCCCGGTACGTAGCGGGTTTCTGTCTTCTGGTCTAATAAAGCGATAGTCAGAATAGCGTCATTACCATTTTCGCGAATCTTGGCAAGTAGCTTCTCTTTATCCTCGGCAATATCTTTGGTGAAATTAGGCGCAAATAGTTTTCCACTGTTAGTCACACCAACTTCTTCATTTTGTAAAGCTACAACTAGTTCACCTTCCACGGTAGATTTTGCTTCCAGGTTGTGGGTTAGTGCGGCTACCAACAAGTTGTTGTATTCAGCATCTGTATCGGGATCGTGCCAGGAAGCAGTAATTTGGGTGGAAGGAGCACAGGCATAAAGAATACCAGATAATAGAAGGCTCAAAAAAGCTGAATAGGAATAATACTTTCTCATAAAACTGAACTGTTGATGGTTAGATAACATATTAATTGATAGTGTATAATGAAATAGTAAGACTACTCGGTTTCTTCTTCCTGCACGTCAACTACTTCGTACATATTTTCACCGTCTACCTGAACGGGCTGATAGTAGGTTTCTCCGTACTTAACGTAAGTAACCTCTCCTACTTTTACTTCTTCTCCACCCTCAGGTAGATGCTCGACAACCGTACCTGAGGTTGGTGGTACTACCGTGTAACCTTCTTCGCCTTCTTCGTAATAAGCTCCGCCGTAGTAGTAATTATTCGTCGTTTCATTGACGACTATCTTTTCAGAACCTTCGGGTAATACTTCAATAGTGGCTCCCACGGGTGCTTGTACTACGGTGTATCCTCCGTCGCTTTCTACGTAATATACTCCTTGGTCGTAATGATACTGCTGATTTTCTATACTAATAACAATGGCGGTTGCGGCTAAGGTAGTGACAAAGAAGCCCCAAGGATGCCACACCGGACCCCAGTAAAAAGGCCGGTAAGGGTGATAATAATAGGGACGATAAGCGTAAAAACTAAAGCCCCCGTACCGATGAGGTGGTCGCGGGTAAGGACGAGGGTTACGTATTACAACTGTATTGCGGTTATTACGGACGTTAATATTATTGTTAACATTGATATTGACATTTCTTCGGCTGTTATCAACATTCACCCTATTTCTAGTATTTGTATTCCCAGAATTTCGGTTAACAGTATTGGAAACTCGGTCGCGATTGGTGGTGCTTACTCGGTTACGGGTATCCCGGTTGGAGGTTGACGGACGGGTGGTAGGCCGAGTAGTATTTCGAGTCACCGCTTTTCGACTACCGCCATTAATAGAGCGATTAGCCGTACGAGTACTGGACTTGGCACGCGCACTAGAACTATTACGTTTGAGGCGCTGGCTCTCGGCATCGGGAGCGTGAAATAGTAGTAGTACACTGAAAATTATAAAGTAGATAAACGGAGTATTTGTAATCTTTGCTTTCATAGCTAGTTATTCAAGGTAGTATCTCGGGGGATAAGTTTTAATTCAGACGCACCGGGAGGTGGAAGAAAATTAAAGATGGCATCGGGCAGATTAGGGTTTAGCTGCCAATCAGTAAAAGTAGCTTCGTACTGCGGGCTATTTTCCTGATCTAAGTGTACAATGACTATTTTCTGAGGTAAGGTAAGAGCATCGTTAGAAATCCAGAGCTGCACACTCATTGTTTTTCCCGCAGCTACAATATGAAAGCACTCCTTATCATTTATCTCAGAAATACCCAAGTATAGCACCTTATCGCTCTGAGCTAGCAAATCATCGGTGAAGTAGGGATTGAAGAAGTCAGCCGCCGGAAACTCTACTCCGTAGGTGGCATTAATAGCGTAGATAGTTTCTAAGATAGTCGCCGGGGCATCAAGTAGAGCGTAGTTATGTTCATCGTACGAGTAGTACGCTAATTGCTCGCCATTGTACCAGATACCTTGGTGACCTCGGTCGCCGTTAGCATTGACCAATAACTTATCTGGCCCTACCATATATACCTCATCTTTGGTGAAATGCTTAATTAGCCCTAGTCCCTCTTCAGGTAAGAAGAATGTATTATCCTGCAAATCTCGCGAGGTGTGAAGCGTGTAGCTGCAAGACGCTAATTCACCAATTACGGCACTCATCCGATCCAGGATAATCAGAGCCACTGAGTCGGCTTGGGTAGCATCTGCTGATGACGCTGACTGACTATAGGTTGTCAATGGAAGTAAGATACAAAACAGATAAACGAAGGTGGTTTTCATGATGTAGTGTAAAATCTTGAGCGAAAGATACGGTAATAGTTCAGGTTTTTAGATGTAGTTGCTAATGTATATTGATGCATTTGACCAAATGAAGCAAAATGATGCCTCGTTTACTTACACGAATATCTTGGTTATTGCTCTCTTAATATTGAATCGAGTGAGGACAGAAATAAAGCTTTTCGGTAGTGACTGCTATCGCTTTGTTCTTTTTTGGCTTCAGCAGTCTTCTGGTAATCTAACGGAATCGGATTGTTTCATACTATTGTAATTGATATTTAAGCTGGTAGCTGGTATAACTGCTAGAATCAACGGCTGTTGAGTCTACTGAAAGTGCTTGGAAGTCCCATTGTTCTGCTGATATATTCTCTTGCTGGCTAAAAAAAGCGTCTACTGCCACCTGGCGACGTTGCCAAAGCTGTTGTTGCACTGAGTCTATGGTCTTCGGTTCCACAATTGCTCGACAACTCGCTAAAAAGTTCTGCTCAGTGACAGAATCTATTATTGGTAAAGAATTTTCCATAAATGCTACGAAAAGAGAATCGTCGGGTGTTAAATCTGTTTGGAGCAGCCAGGTTGAGTCCTGACTAACCAGACCCTGGCTAAACCAGTATGATTTTTTTACCTCAGATAAAGCAATCATATCTTCAGTTTCCTGATCTTCAGGAATAAACTCGAGAAACACCTTCAATGCCGGCTTTTGCTTCAGTAATTTAGCCACATAATTGAGCTTACGTTTTTGTTTGCTCTCGAGCTGATAGGATAGCGGTGAAAAGGATATATTTTTGAAATCTTCTTCTTTCCCTCCCACCAAATTGGCCATTAGGCGATAAGGCGAGGTCGCCGCCTTTACTAAAACATTGACTAGCACTTTCAGAATAATCCTTCCTAAATAATAATCCGGATCGTTTAAATTCCCACTGATAGGCACCTTCAAATCTACGTTTCCCTTAGTGTCGCGTAGCAGGGTCACCGCCAACTTCATGGGTACGTTGTATAAAGCGTTTTTGTTAGATTTGTCACCTACCTCAATACTAGTTACAAACAGATTGTTTTCACTATTCAGGTAGTAATCCTCGATGCTATTTTTACTAGTAAAAAATAGATCGCCTTGTTGAAAAGGATGACCCATGTAGTGAGTAGTATAAGCATTTAAATCATTAACTGATAAGTTTTGGATCTCAAGATCCAATTCCATATTGCGAATGCCGCTCCGGCTAATTTGCAGATCACCGGATAAGTCGCCGGAACCGTTGACCTTCGAACTTATATCAAAATCAGCGTACTCATCTTGCTCAGTAATATCAGTTGCCAGTGCCGATAACTCACTAAGTTGCATCTTGAACGGGTTCGCTAAGGTCTGATCGGTGTAATCTAGCGAACCTCCATCAATCAAAATAGTATCGGCTACGTAGCTCGTAGAAAGATATGCCTGGGTAAGGTCGTAGAGGTACAGAGCCAGGAACTCAAAAGGACTGGTGAATTCAGTAGAATCTTGCAGCTCCTGTTGCACTACGCTATCGGCTTGAGATAAGGCAAGGGCACGACTAAAATTATCTCCCTCTGCGGTGAGTTCAAACAGCAAATAAGGTTGGGTCAGTTTAATATTTCCGAAATCGTAGTACTGAGAAGCAGTATTCGCGCTATCAATGGCTATGTTCAGCTCGTTCCAGGCCAGTAAGCTATCTTGCTCCAAGTCGGTCATTACCAAATCTTGTAAGCTAAATGTACCCGATAGAGCCAAACTATCGGTTTGACTGTAGCTGCCGACTAATGAAAAAGCAGCTCCTAGTTTACTATCAAATTCGGTTAAATTAATGTGGGAAGTAAAGTACGGAGTAAACGGCTGAAGAGACCAATCAGCGATATTCGTTTGTAGCGAGTATGTCTCGTGGTTCAGATCCAGGGAAATTTGATTGCTCCACGTTCCTTCTCCCGACTGAAAGCTAAGGTGGGCAGGTAGTACCGTGGTTTGGTCAGATACGCTAGGAATAGTAATGGTCACCGAATCGAGCACTAGTTGGCTTTCTACTAACTGATCTATGTACGTCAACTTGCCAGGGTTGAGCCATAGTGTATCAATCTGCCAGGTATAGGTCTTATCATTCGTCGAGGATGCGCTGTCGCTTTCTGATAGCGCGAGAAGATCATCAAAATTGAACTGCTTCCCTCGCTGGATAACGCGTAGTTGAGGTGACTGCACAAACACTTCTTCCAAGTGAATTCTGTCTTGAAATAGCTCAGTCCAGGCAATTTGGATTCCTAACCGATCGGCCTGCAAAAAAATGTCCTGCTGATTGGGTTCGTATAATGTAACATCTTTTAGTTTAACCTTACCCGTGAAGAGGTTAAGATCAATATCGTCTAACTGTACTTCCCGACCAATGAGTTTTTGATCGTTTTTCTCAACGTACCATTTCAGACCGTAGGGCAATACAAGAACAACCGCGATCAATATCGCCATAAGTATTCCAATAACCCAAATCCACCATCGCATGGCTATCTAATTTTAGCTTTATAACATTCGTTTTTTTTAGATGATATTTCTTCTTCAAAGCCTTTGACTAATTATTGTAAATGGGCGTAATTATCAATTTTTTCTAGCGCATTGGTGAGCAATTAGTCAGTTTTACCAAAGGTCATAATTTCGCTTGCTTGCTCATCATAAATATACAAAATTTTGTCTTCAATTTTGTAGTTCTTTACCCGACTGAGTAGACGACCGAACTGATTAGGAATTTTCATATCCAGACACATCATACGGGTAGTCGCCACAGGGTTTAATAGTAGCAAGGTACTATCTACTTGCCTGATAGAGCCACTAAGACTATTACAACCATCGTGACCAATTACTCGCTGTTCAGCCAGATTAAATTCTAAATATGGGTTCTTTTGTAACTGAGCTACTTCTATCTTTTCTCCCTCTAACGTTTCTAGCACCCATATATCATTCAGTCGTAGCTTAGGGTCAACCTGCCTATCGGTTTTTTGGATAGTGGTACATGTCATTATCGTTAGAATCAGTATAGGAATTGAGAGGATTTTCATGATATAGGCTAATTGAACTACTACTGGAGGACTACATTAAACTGCGCTTTTAATTGTAAAATCAGAGCCTTCAATTACAAGGCACATAAGTATCTAAGAACTACCCGGCTACTTCATTCCAACGACCGTGATGTTGGCTTTTCCCCTGAGTATTCCTTTAGTATCGTACCAGAAATCAATTCTTCGGATACTTCTCTTACCTACCCCTCTTAAGTCTATGACCCGACTCTCACCGCCTTGTGCAATGTTTTGCCTAACCTCAATTTTATCTGGTGCTCCATTATCATAGGTAACTACCAAACGGTGAAGGTTCAACGGTGCATTGGTCACTTTAAATTTTATTCTCCGAAAGTTATCAAATGGCCCTTTAACAATAATACCATCGTGATCAGCAGTAAAATTGGCCTGGGTTGTACCAATTACTCGCCAACTACCTGCTTTTCCAGCACGAGGGTTTACTATCCGCTGCGAAAAAGCACTGATACTTAACAGTACGAATATAGTAGCTAGTAATGTCACATAAACTCGGGGCATAGTATTATTGATTTAGGTATCAAAAGGTAAGCTAATAAAACTCTAATGTTTGTATTCCTGTGAAAGTCAAGGTTCGCGACTACCCCAAAGATCTTCAAAAACCTGAGCCATTCCTTCGTCAATGCGTTTTTCCAGCTTTTCATCGTTTTCAATAATTACGCCACTGGCTACGGACTGCCCCACCATTCTATCGGCCTCGGCATCAATCAAATCTATTGTTACGGTACCTTGTCGATATTCATCAACTACCACTTCCTCGCTTTCCCAATGATAGTTACGCTGGCCAAGGTAGATAGGAGCTTCGCGGATATCCGTTTGTCGGGTTTGGACTTTATCCTCTACCAGTACTCCAATATTAACCCAAAGATCAGGGTTTTCAGCTTTGGTTAGTCCTATAGCTTCTATCTCACGTTGGATTGCCTTTTTCAGCATATTTACTCTCTGTTCGCTTACCTGTTCAGGGTTGGGAGCATCTACTTTTAGGTCGTAGAAATTATAGGTCTGATACGTATCGACATTCACGTCAGCATCCAATTCATTAGAAATAATGCGGATAGGCGAACAAGCGTAACTAAGCCCAATCAAAAGTAGCAGTACATTGATTACCGGTTGATAAAACTTATTTTTCATAGTTCAAGCAATATATTAAAGTTAGAACAATAGTACTAGGAGAAAGGAAGAGCCGAATGCCGAACAGTAGTGTATAACTGAGAAATAGTATTTATACACAGTATACTATCTAATAATTATCGTAATAGAACGATACCTAGACGAAAGTTTAAAGAGGCAGAATTATCAATTCCCAACGTGCTGCTCTCATTAGTAGCCCACAGATAATCAGCAGCAATTAGCAGTCCTGCTCTGCCGAAGGGAAAAATGGCTCCTACCTCGGGACGCACAGCGAAGCCCCACTCATTTTCTTCAATATTGTATATATTAAAGAATATCTCGTGCTCACTATACATTCCCCCGATACCTGCCCCTACGTAAGGCAGCACATTTTCTCCTATTGGAAAATAGTGGTGTACATTGAGCAAAATTGGCAGAGTATACGTGTATTTAACTAAATCAGTGGTGACCGCTCCGTTCTCGATAGCGTACGTCTGGCGCGGTTCATCTTCCTGATAGCCATTCCACCCAATAGATAAACCGAGCGATATATTACGCTCTGCTGGAAGAAAATCCCTAAATTCAAATTGCCCACCTCGTAGGCTGGTTTCACCCACAAAATTGGTAGTAGAACCCGTTGGCACGCTCATATTCCAGGATAATCCCATGAGACTATTCTGTCCCCAGCTAACAGTAGGCCAAGTGACTAATAAGATACATATAATAAATCGTACAGACATAACAGATTAAGGTTGAACGTTAGATGAAAACAAATAGGGAGACTGAGCAAACGCCTGATCCACAGCGGTAACGGCTTCTTGTACCGGATTACGCGCCGAGTATACTTCACCCATCCAGGCAGTCCATAAAATATCTAGACGCTGATTACCATCATTTGCATTCTTTAGATCAACAAATTCAATAACCAGTGTACCCGTATTATAAGTATACACTGTACCCCAACCGTACCAAGGAAACCACCCCCCACAGTACCCCCAGTAGCAAGGATCCCAGTAACCAGGATATCCCCACCAGTAACCCGGATAGAACGCCCCGCCTACATTCAGATTTTCTAACACAATCACATTGATACCCAAATCGGGGTCATTTTCTTTATCTACTTCAGTAAAGCCCGCAGCGAGCATATTAGTACGTACTGAGGAAAGTACCGTAGCTGCCCGAGCATCGTCTACAAACTCTTCATCATCCTCATTATCAGTAATAATACCAATGGAGTCGGGAATAGCAAAGGTAGCGTAATTGGTAAAGTCAGCCTGAGGATTAAAGTTTGTCACGACCAATAATTCGTCATCCAGACCACTTAAATCAGGTTCAGGATAGCACGAAACAATCAGTCCGGTCAATAAACAGAGAAGATAAATTCTATTCATATTATGGATAAGGTTTAATAACTTAAATGATAACGATGATCGTAGAGATTGCAATTGGAATAAAGAACCCATAAACAAAAAACATAGTCTTATGACCCCAGGGAATTAGGGTAGCCATAAATGCTGAAGCTAGGCAGAAACTCGAGTCCTGAGATACAAAAGCAAGATAGTCTCGCCAATGGGAAAAGCCATTTTCAGAACGTAGCAGCGTGACAATACCCATCATCAAAAAGAAAAATAGACTACCTGGCAACGCATAACGAACTTTATGATAGTAAGAAATACCATTTAGCCCCTCTCCCCTTTCATTTAATTCAGTAGTCAAAAATGAATCGGGAGTAGATGCAGCTAGTTGTAGAGGATATTTACCGTCTTCTGCCAATGGTGATACATTGATTGTTTTTTCTCTAATCTCTAATATGAGCTTTCTCATCTCTAGCATCATCTTAGCATCCTTTAATCGGCCTGATGAGCTTTTCCAATGTCGTACTCTTTCTATCAGGGGTAGAAAGAACAATGAAAAAGAAAATATGAGCAACATTATTTTGAGCGGATAATTAGGCAACTGACTAATGAGGTCAATGGCTACGTCCATAATAGATTAGTTACACATTATTATCTCAGCAAGGTAGTGGCACACTCAATCGCTTTTCTTAAAAGCTCGCTTAATTTTGATTCATCGGGACGATTTAATCAACTTGACGATTTGGCGTGGCTGCTATTTGCGGCAGATAATGTACACTACAAGCACCTTTAATCTTATCATAATAACCGCCTTTCAAAGAAATACTAAGGACTTTTTAGTTCGGAATACTAATTTCCAATGGCTTTTTCTCCCTGAGTGACTCAATAAATTTGGAGGGTGTAAGCCCGGTCATCTTTTTCACTGAGTGCATAAAAGTAGTCCGCGATTTAAACCCCACTTCAGACGCAATACCTTCAATGGTGAGTTGTGGATAGTTTATGGTCTCAAACTGATGTGCCAAGTGTAAGAGGCGGTGTTGATTAATAAGGTCGTTAAACTTTACCCCCATGCCATTATTAAGAACGATAGAAAGATGGTTACGCGAGATTGCTAGTTCTTGCGCTAGGGTATTTAGGGATAGTTCAGGATTTAGATACGGCTGGTGGGTTTGCATATACGCTTTTACCTGCTGGGCGTACTCTTCAATTTGTTCGTCAGAGATAGGAACGTAGCTATTCTTTTTTGTTTCTTTTGGCAATACAGCTTCAACTACTGCCTGTCCGTAGAGTATTTCTGGGCAACGATAAAGCACTGAAGAAAGGAAGACAAATCCGAGGGTGTAAGTAGTGGTGTAAGTGTAAAACACGTTGATGTCCTTCTCTACGGAAGATAGTGTCCAAGCAAGCGTTAGAGCGCCAATTAACTGAAATACAATTAAGGCAGTCAGCCAAATCAATTGCCGATCATCAATTTTAAGTCCTTTGGCATTGGTATTTTCTTTGGCACGAAGGTATAAAAGTCGCCCCTGAGCGAAAACATAGCCAATCCCTAGTATCAGCATAATCCAGAAGATACCGTTGGCCGGAAGGATACCTTCCGTTACTGAAAACACTCTGAAAGAAGAATCAGAGAGATAGGCCAAGTAGGCTTCTTGTTTAGAGACTGCACTACTTAAATAAAATGGCAATAAATCAAGAAATGCTAGCCCAGCAGGCAAGAAATATAACCAGCTAAAGGCAGAAATCTTTTTTTCTGGATAGGTGATATTTTGAATGTATAGAAATGCCGTTGGTCCGATGAGAAATCCTAGAGGAATAGCTGTCCGAAACAGGTGGGGAAAGTCCATGATGATTCCACTAGCAATGCTGGTAGTCACCAGCATAGTCCAGGCCCAACAAAAGACTAACAAGCAAAGAAGCTTATGGGTAAGTGAAGACTCTTTCCTATAACCAACGCTAAGAATGTAGAGGGTAAAAAAGGCGAGTCCGGTACCGACCCAGGCAATGTAGATACTTATTGGCTGCACTATTGTTAGGTTATATTGTTCCGTTAAACGACATATATAGATACAATTTGTAAATTTATAATGTTTGTCTTTTATCTAATAAGAATCAGAGAAAGTATTAATTGATGATCACAAATGTGAAAAAATAGTGAAGTATGCTGAGCAGCATCCTTGTCTGCTTATGTTTGTACGAGATAATTACACTCCCCAACTGGCTCTCGCGTAGCACCATTTGTTTATCAAACCAATCATTAGGTTTACTGGTGAAAACATAGCAAGTTTTGTATAAATTTTATTAAACTTGCATTCATTATCTGTTTTTACGGATTATGAGTAATACTCATGCCCAATACTACCGCATTTACCAACGTACTATTATCTTATCTTCCTAACCCAATATGATTCGATCTATCACTAGTGCTTGTCTGGCGTTTATCCTTTTCACGGCCTACCAGCCGGTATTTTCTCAAGATACTAGCCTAGGAGTCGTTACTGATTTTGAGCAATCAACTGCACTGGATTCTATCCTGCAAGTTATCGTGAGTGAGATCAACCGTACTACCGGAACTAGCAAACAAGTAACACTAGCCCCGGAAGGGGTTCGCTACGGCAGTACTGATTTCACGAAAGCAAAAGACAACTATGATGTGCTCAGTGGGCAAGTGGACTTTATGCTTTTACTAGGTGATGTAAGCACTAAGGGAGCGCTTACGGATGGTCCTTTACCCGTACCCACTATTGGGTTGGGAGTGATTGATCCCTACCTACAAAATATTCCCTTAGAAGACGGGGCTTCGGGTGTTGAAAACTTTAGTTACATCTGGTCAGCGATCAATCTAGCCGAGGAACTAGCTCAGTTCAAGGACATGTATTCGTTTGATAGCTTGGCCATTTTAGTAAACTCCCAATCGGTTAATACGTTTGATCAACAGAAAGGACAGCGAGCACTCGATTCTATCAGCCAGGCTCTTTCTACTGTTATTACCATTGTTCCGGTAGGGGAAGATGTGGCTAGCTCATTATCGACCATTCCCACCAATACTGATGCAGTTTACCTCTCGAGTCTAGTCGGTAAGCCCCCCTCAGCAATCCGGCAAATTGCCGATGAGCTGAAAACCCGAAAACTTCCCTCTTTTTCTGCCGATAAGTCGTTTGTGGATCAGGGAATTCTGGCCTGTATTGCTGATGAAAATGGGTTCGGCCAGGCCTTGCGGAAGCTGTCCATTATGGTAGATGATGCACTAGGAGGCTCTCCCCTATCAGAAATGTCCGTGGCCATCAATTTTAAAGAACGGTTCTATCTGAATATGACAACGGCTCGGGCGATTGCGTTTTCGCCTCCCTTTGAATTGTTTTTTACCGCTCGCCTCATTGGTGAAGACGAACGAAATGGAAAAACGATCTACTCGCTGGAAGATATTATGGAGCGGGCTCTAGAACAAAACCTCGCCATTGCGATTAGCTACCAAGACATTGAGCTGTCGGAGCAAGATATTCGTGCCGCTCGGTCAGCACTTTTACCTAATTTGGGGCTGTCACTTAGTGGCTCTCAGATCAATCCAGACCAGGCGAATGCCCTATTTGGTCAGGCTGAACGGCAGCTATCAGGAACGCTCAACTTTCAGCAACTCATCTACGCTGAGCAAGCGGTAGCCAATGTGAAAATTGCCAAATTCATCAAGGAAGCCCAGGAGTACGATACCCAAGCCGATGTGTTATCGGTATTACTGGATACCTACAATGAGTACTTCCGGGTGTTAGCCGCCAAGACCGATGCGCAGATTCAGGAAGAAAACCTGAGTATTTCCGAAACGAATTTAGAACTGGCGCGAGTCCGGGTGAATGTTGGTGCGGCTACCAATGCGGAAGTCTACCGCTGGGAAAGTGAAGTAGCGAGAGCCAAGCAAAATGCCATTAATGCCCAAACGGGGGTACTCGCTACAAAGCTAAGATTAAACACCTTTCTGGCGAACTCGCTGGAGCAAGAATTTGATATTGATGACGTTACGATAGATGACACATTCTATCAGGAGTTGAGTAAATCGCCGATTTCTGAACTGGTCAGAACCCCCGCTGACCTGGCAATCGCTTCTGAATTTTTAGTACAGGAAGCGCTAGCAATCAACCCCAATAAAAACTTCTTACTGGCGAATATTCGGCAGGCCGAACGACAAAGATTACAGAATCAACGCTTGTTTTATATCCCCGAGGTAGCCCTCACGGCTCAAGCCGGACGCATCCTGGGGCGAGGTGGCGAAGCTTCAGTGGAACCACCTGACATTAGTTTTATTGATAATACCTGGCAGATAGGCATCGGCCTAAATTACCCCATCTTTCAAGGCAATTTGCGAAAAGCTAATCTTCAACGATCCATTGTGCAGTTAGAGCAGCTAGATTTCGCCCGTCAGCAACTCGACCAAGACCTGACCCTGGCGGTACGCAGTAGCGTCCTTCAACTATTAAATGCCACCACCAACATTGGCTTTAGTGAAATTGCTTCGGATAATGCCCAGCGCAATTTTACCCTGGTACAGGATAATTACCGCCAAGGTACCGTCAATATCACCCAACTCATTGATGCCCAGCAAGCAGCTATCCAAGCAAAGCTTAGCTATGCGTTGGCGATATACGATTATTTACAAGCCCAACTTCAGTTAGAGTTCACGGTGGGTTTCTTCTCGATGTTTACGGAAGAAAATCAATTGACGGACTTTGAAGATCGGTTTTTCCAATACAAGCAAGCAGCAGAATGAAAATACATGATGATGTACCATACGTGACTAACCCTTTGTTCTACCGATTTATGAAACATACTATTTACCTACTACCATTAGCATTAACACTTATTCTAGGAGCCTGTCAGGGCAAAGAAGAAGCAAAACAAGAAGTACTTCGTCCGGTAAAATATCAAGTGGCTGGCGCGGGCGATGGAGAGCGCATACGCACCTTCAGTGGAATCGCTAAAGCCGGTAACGAAATTGAACTCAGTTTTCGCAGTGGAGGCATTATTGAGGTGGCTAATGTAGAAACAGGTCAGCAGGTTAAAAAAGGAGCGCTGATTGCCCGATTGGACAATGTAGAAGCCAGCCTAGCTTACGAAAAGTCCGTCTCAGCATTGAATGGTGCTGAATCGGCGATGACCACTTCTCAACAAGAGTTAGAACGGATTAAGTCGTTGTATGAGCAAGAAAGTGTTTCGCTCAGTGACTATGAACAGGCAAAAAACGCCTACCAAAACGCGCTAGCCCAGTTTGAGTCGGCTCAACGCAATCGTAGCCTGCAGCAAACCCAGATTGATTATGGCTACATTTACGCTCCCAGCGATGGGGTGATCGCCGATACCGAAGGATCGGTAAACGAGCGGGTAAGTGCCGGACACGTATTTGCCATTTTAAATGCGGGCGAGCAGATGAAAGTAGAGGTAGATCTACCAGAAAATGTCATCAATCAAATCACTGTGGGTATGGAACCCACTATTACTTTTTCTGCTTTGTCGGGACAAACATTCCAGGGCAATGTGATTGAAGTTTCACCCGTGACCAGTCAAAATACCGCTACTTATCCGATAGATGTAGAGATCACTGATGCTACCGAAGCCATTAAGTCTGGTATGGCTGCGCGGGTTACCTTTGATCTTGGTAATGGCGAAGAACAGCAGAGTAATCAACTCGTTATCCCTATCAAAGCCGTAGGCGAAGATGGCAATGGTAATTTTGTCTTTATCATCGAGTCAGAAGATGGGGAAACTGGGCAGGTGAAAAAGCAACCCGTAGAGATTGGGCCAATTGCTACGGGTGGTTTTGTCATTAACAGTGGTCTGGAAGAAGGTCAACTGGTAGCGACCGCCGGATTACAAACGCTTCTTGACGGACAAAAAGTACGATTGCAGCAGCCATGAATATCACACAGTTTTCTATTGAGAAGAACAGAATAGTTCTTAGCATTCTCACCGTCGTGATATTGACGGGTATCTTATCTTACCTGTCACTTCCTCGCGATAGTATGCCTCCTTATACCGTTCGCGTAGCTCCGATCATCACCGCCTTTCCGGGAGCAAGCCCAGAGCGGGTAGAAGAATTAGTCACTGATAAAGTTGAAAAAGTGGCTCAGGAACTCCCCGAACTCAAAGAAGTCTCAAGCACCTCTCGTACCGGATTATCGGTAGTAATGGTTGAGTTGCAGATGGATGTGGCTCCTGAAGACTTACAAGGTGTTTGGGATCGTTTACGTCGTAAGTTGAACACGATTGAAGGGTTGCCTAGCAACGTGAATCCACTGCTCGATGATGACGGTGTGGGGGAAGTATTTGGAATTGCCGTAGCCTTGACCAGCGATGGCTTCTCCTTTCAAGAAATGAAAGAGCAAGCCGATGACTTACGGGATGACCTTATTAAGTTAGAAGATGCGGCCAAAGTAGAAATCAACGGTGATCAGCAAGAACGGGTATTTATTACCTTCGATAATGCTCAATTGCGAAACTACGGATTGACCGCCAATGGTCTTTCCAATCTGATCAGTACTACCAATATTTTAAATTCAGGGGGTGACATTAACGTGCTTGAAGAAAGCATCATCCTGGAGCCTACGGGCAACTTTAATAATGTTACCGATATTGGGAATATGTTGATTCCCTTGGGTGATGGTGGGCAGGTAGTGACGCTCGGAGATATTACCACTATCCAGCGAGGCTACATTAATCCCCCGGAACAGAAAGCCCGCATTAATGGGCGAGATGCCATTTCGCTGCATATTTCGCTAAAAGATGACGCGAACATTTTAAAACTAGGTCAAGACGTAGATCAAGTACTCGCTAAGTGGGAGCAGAAGCTTCCGGTTGGTCTTGAAGTTCTTCGTATCTCCTCACTAGACGCTTATATTGATACAAAAGTAAGCAGCTTTGTGAATAATCTACTTCAGGCGGTCGTCATTGTTTTAGCGGTGATGCTAGTTTTTCTGGGTCTTCGTACTGGACTGATTGTGGCCAGCTTGGTGCCAATTGTCACGATCACCACCCTGATGATTATGGGAGTATTAGGGGTCGGTATTAATCAGATCAGTTTGGCGGCTCTGATTATGGCATTAGGCATGATGGTAGATAATGGTATTGTGGTATCAGAATCTATTTTGGTAAAGTTAGAGCAGGGTATAGATGTAAAAAATGCAGCGATTGATTCTTGTTCTGAATTATTCGTTCCCCTACTAATTTCTACGCTGACAACTTCGGCTGCTTTTCTCTCCTTTTATTTAGCTGACTCAGTAATGGGTGACTTAATGGGCCCTATCTTTGTCGTAATTACCATTGCTTTATTGTCCTCTTGGATAATTTCATTAAGTATCATCACACTATTCTGTGTCATTTTCCTGAAGATCAAAAAGAAGGAGCAGGATCAACCTAGTTTTCTGGATCGTACAATAAACAACCTGAAACTACAATACAAAAGCCTGATTCTGTTAGCCCTATCTGGGAAGCGGCTGGTACTGGTAAGTATTGTCGTGTTATTTGTATTGTCACTTTTTGGATTTACTCTTCTCTCCATTGTTTTCTTCCCGGATAGTGATCGCAACATGATTACGGTCGATATTAATCTACCTGAAGGAACTAGTATCGAGACCACTGAGCAACTGGTACTGGATATCGAGCAGTTTATTGGCAACGAGTTGGAAATAAATGAGGAACGAGCCACAGGCGTCGTTAATTGGTCGGCTTTTATTGGAGAAGGCCCCTCTTCGTATGATCTGGGCTATAGCCCCGATGAACCAAACTCTAACTATGCCCATATCCTGGTCAATACTACGTCGGATCTGGTCAATGGCAAAATGATTGCTCGGATAGACAGTTTTAGTTTTGCCAGTTTTCCCGATGCAGATATTAAAGTAGGCCGCTTAGGATCGGCCGGCGGTGGATCACCGGTAGAGATCAAAGTATCGGGCGATGATCCGGATAAACTTTCTCAAATTGCCACCGATATTAAATTTCAGCTCACTGGCATTGCCGGCACCAAAAATGTTAAAGATGACTGGGGGCCCAAGGGGAAAAAGTTTGTGATCGATATTGATCAACGGCGAGCGCAATTGTCGGGGGTCACCAACCAGGATATTGCTACCTCGCTGCAAGCCGAGTTAGATGGTTTCCGCGCGGGTGAGTACCGAGAAGACGATAAGAATATTCCGATCATGATGATTGGTAACGACAATGAGCAACTATCCCTTAGCGCGTTAGAGACGATGAATGTGTTTGCTCAGAATTCGGGTCGCAGTGTCCCCCTATCCCAGGTAGCCGAAATTGTTCCACAGTGGCAATATTCTAAGATCAAGCGATTGGATATTACCCGAACGGTAAAGGTTTCCAGTGAGCTGACTGCTGAGGGTAATGCATCGGAAGTGGTAGGCGAACTTACTCCCTGGTTAGAAGAACAAGCAGCTCAGTGGGAAGATGGATACTTTTATCAACTTGGAGGCGACAGCCAGGATAGTGCCGAAAACATGGGGGCTGTGATCCAGTATTTGCCTTTGTCAGGATTCATCATCGTGATGCTGCTTATTATCCAGTTCAACTCCTTCCGCAAGATGATTATGATCGTCTGCACGATTCCACTTGGGGTAATCGGTATGGTAATCGGCCTACTCATCTTCGGAGTTCCCTTTGGTTTTATGGCATTTCTAGGAGTAATTTCATTAGCAGGTATTGTGATTAACAACGCCATTGTGCTGATTGACCGCATTGAAATTGAGCAAAATGAGCTGAAAAGAACACCTCAGGATGCCATTATTGCCGCCTGCTTGCAGCGTTTCCGCCCTATTTTGCTCGCTACGTTTACCACTGTGCTAGGGTTAATTCCACTCTACCTGGGAGGTGGAGAGATCTGGGAGCCCATGGCTGTGACTATTATGGTTGGGTTGCTATTCGGTACAGTGATCACACTACTCTTCATTCCATCGTTTTATAGTGTGCTGTACAAGGTCGATTATAAAGAGTACCAGTTTAATCCCGCCCTACTAGAGTAGCGGATATGTTGGCGAAGTTATATCCATACCGATTTAAGATCTTTTTCTTTAGTCAGGTATCGCTACTGTTTAGCTCGCTGGTCGTTCCAGCCGCTTTGCATGAAGCTATAGTGGCTCCCATGCTACTGTTAATCAATTTGGGGGCGGGTATACTGTTTCTGGCTCAAAAGCAACGAATGTTTTGGCTTTTGGTCATCTTACTGATAGCTTCTGGCACCATGTTTAGCTTGTCTTTGCTGAAGGGGATGGATCAAAAGATGATTAACTTCATTGAGATGGGGTCTTCTTTCTTGTTCTACGCGATTGTAAGCTTAGAAATCATTAAGCAAGTATGGAAAGCAGTCTCAGTCGATGAGAATGTTATTCTCGGACTCATTAGTGGTTATCTATCGCTGGGCTTAATTGGCTTCTTTATCTGTATGAGTGTAGAAGTGGCGAACCCCGGATCCTTCCGAGGGCTAGGTGGTGACCCAAAACTATTTGTGGAGTTGATCTACTATAGCTATATCACCCTGCTAACAATTGGGTACGGTGATATTATACCAGTTACCAACTTAGCTCGAAACTCTTCCGTACTGATTGGTCTGGTCGGGCAAATGTACCTGGTCATTATCACTGCCGTCGTGGTGGGAAAATACATTGGTCAGCATCAAGCTACAGAAGAAGCATAGTAAAAACGCATAGCACCTAAATAATTAAAATGGAATTAGATGCCCGCGAAACTGTTGTTATTGCCTGCTTAGTTCTTTTTTTAGGCAAATATCTGAATGGCAAAGTAGCTTTCTTTCGTGAATACAACATTCCCGAGCCAGTCACCGGTGGAGTTCTGTTTTCTATCTTCTTTGGGATCATCTACTATATTTTCGGATTGGAAGCTTCGTTTGCGCTCGAGCTACGAGATGCTTTGCTGATTATCTTCTTTATTACTATTGGCCTTTCCTCTCGCTTGCAAACCTTACTGAAAGGGGGCCAAGCTTTAGTTGTGCTTCTGGTGGCAGCTGTGGCGTATTTGTTCATCCAAAACTTTACCGGTATTGGGGTGGCTTACCTGACCGGGCTAGATCCAGTAGTGGGTATTCTGACGGGATCAATATCTTTTAGCGGCGGACATGGCACTACCATTGCTTGGGTACCTATTTTCCAGCAAGAATACGGGCTGACGAACGCAGCCGAGATTGGGATTGCCTGCGCTACATTTGGCCTGGTAATGGGAGGGCTGATTGGCGGACCGATTGCTAAATTCTTAATTACTCGCAACAAGTTGCAGCCTAAGGAAGGCAAACCACTGACAGTAGGAGTAGAACATGAGCAAGAAAATATCCAGATTGACTACAATAAAGCACTCAATACCATTTTTGTCATCTTCTTTACGGCGGGAGTTGGTATTATGTTCCGAGACCTTCTAGCCTTGGCAGGACTACAGCTTCCTTTGTTTGTTACCTCACTTTTTGGCGGTATTGTCGTCACTAACCTTATCCCGGTTTTGTTTAAAAAGATAAAGTGGAATCCGGAAGCCTCTAATTCGTTAGCAATGGCTGCTGACCTATCGTTGGGACTATTTCTGGCGATGTCGCTGATGAGCTTACAGCTTTGGAGCGTAGTAGACTTGGCCGGAACCCTCATATTCATTGTTATTGCTCAGGTAACCGTAATTACTGTCTTTGTCATATTAGTTGTTTTCTGGCTAATGGGAAGAGATTATGATGCAGCGGTAATGTCTGCTGGATACTCAGGGCTGGCATTAGGAGCTACTCCAACGGCTATTGCTAACATGACGGCTGTTACGCAGAAGTTTGGTGGGGCTCCCCGGGCATTTATTGTCGTACCGCTAGTAGGAGCTTTCTTTATTGATATCGCCAATGCACTGATCATTAAATACCTGCTGAGCTTGTTTGGATAAAAGCCCTCGCCATTGAACAAAGTTACCTACCCTTTGAATTGGTGTTCTTAATGCTTTAAATTGACAGGATAATCATAGTATGGTTTTCTGATATGCAGTGTATTTAACAGCTGAAAACAACTAAATGCGCTGTTTTTTTTATGTTTACGCACACTTATCTAATATATATCGTATTCTTTGCATTGGTATTCATGAGCCAGGGTTGTCGGTATGCTGATAAAAGTAAGGCGGATACAATATCTAAGGAGGACTCGATTGATATTGAACCTCCAACCGAGCTAGTTGGTGTGCCTCAACCACCGACGCTGGCCCCCGAAGACGAACTGTTAGGCTTGGGGGAGGTATGGACCGGAGATCTAGATAGTATGATCACTCGAAGGCGTATCCGGGCTTTGGTACCCTATAATCATACTTACTACTTTATCGATGGAACCGAACGGCGAGGGTTAGCATTTGAAGCGTTGAACCTGTTTGAAGCTGAACTGAATAAAGAATTAGGCACTACCGCTGGCGTGCCGAAGGTACGAGTGGTGTTTATTCCTACAAGTCATGACCAACTCATTCCATTACTGAGGGCTGGCTACGGTGACCTGGCTTTTTCGGGACTGACCGTCACCCCCGAACGAGAAGAAGTTATTGATTTTTCTATTCCTACCATCACTGGAATGAATGAAGTAGTCGTCAGTGGGCCAGCTTCTCCCACGATAAAAGGGCTTCGGGATCTGGCCGGACAGCCAGTGTATGTACACGCTACCAGTAGTTACCGTCAATCGCTCCGGTTACTAAGCGATTCACTGGTGAAGGCAGGCCACGAGGCTGTAAGAATTGAAATACTGGCCGAATATCTGGAAACCGAAGACGCCCTACAGATGGTACACGCCGGAGTGATTCCGTTTACAATCGTGGAGGATAACTTGGCTCAGCATTGGGCAAAAGTATTAGATGGCCTTACCGTGCATGATTCGTTAGTTGTTCGGGCTAATACTGCCTACGCTTGTGCCATTCGGGAAAATAGCCCTCAGTTGAAAGAGGTGATTAATCGCTTCATTAGCGAAAACCGCAAAGGCACGAAGATGGGCAATATCCTCTATAATCGTTACTTGAAAAATAGTAAGTATATCCAAAATGCGATGAACCCTAGCGCAATGGAGCGGTTTCGAAAAACTGAAGCCTTATTTCAGAAATATGGTAATAAATATAACCTGGATTGGCTATTGCTAGCGGCTCAGGGGTTTCAAGAGTCTCGATTACAGCAAGAAGCAGTAAGTTCAACAGGAGCCGTAGGTATTATGCAGATTAAGCCCACCACTGCTGCTGGAAATCCGATTAGTATTGAGGGGGTAGATAAAGTAGAGAATAATATTCACGCGGGAGCTAAGTACTTACGCTTCCTAATGGATCGTTATTTTACCAAAGATAGCATTGACGAACTGAACCAACGTTTGTTTGCTATTGCCGCTTACAATGCTGGCCCCGCTCGAATCAATCGACTCCGAAAACAAGCTAAAGACCAAGGCTTGAATCCTAACCAGTGGTTTGACCAGGTAGAAATGGTGGTGGCCAAAGAGATTGGACGAGAAACCGTTCAATACGTAAGCAACATATACAAGTACTATACTTCTTACCGCTCACTACTTCAGTACGGAAAGCTCAAGCAAAAATTTAGTGTCAGCAGTCATCATTTCCAGCAGGATAAACAATGGTTAACAGGTGACCCTAGCGAGGAACTATACTAAACGCAATAAGAATCTAAAAGGCTTCATTCACTCCAAAGTAAATACCGCCGTTATCGTCCTTACCAAATCCAATGTCGAAACGAAGTAAAGTATCTTGATCTTTCGTCAATTTAAACCTCACTCCACCACCTACCGCAGGCTTCAGGTCACTAAAAAAGTTGTTGGGCACATCAGCTACTTCACCCACTAATGCATATCCAGCAGCCGACCAGCGAGGGAGAAAACGATGCCGATATTCTATTTGCGCCACGTACTGATGATTGTCAATAAATCGCCCGCGGAAATACCCTCGAGCATAATCACCTCCTCCAAACCAGGCTTGTCCCTGAAACGGAACCTCGCCATAACTACTCTCCATATAGGCCTGCCAAGCGAAAACGCCCTTTTGTCCGACCGAATAATATGTTCGCCAATCGAAGATGAACTTGTTAAAACTAGACGTAGCCCCAAAGTTTTCACTGGAGAATCGAGCGTTCAGTGTAAGTAATTGCCCTGAATTAGGCGAGGCTATATTGTCGCGATTATCCAGACTAAACACAACTCCTAATCCACTGATAATGGCTAATTCACTACCCAATATGTCTTCACTTTCCAGTAAACCGCCTTCTTGTATGGCGGTTACATTATGATTTTGATAGACAAACTCAAAACCAAAATTTAGCGCAGGGGGCAAACGCTTTAGAAAAGCAATTCTCAATTCATTCGAGGTCATATCGTAGCTCTCCTCATTTATGGCAGGAGTAGTATTACCTATGCCCCAAAAGCTATTAGGAAAAACTTTGAATCGGTAGGCCATGTCTAGATAATAATCTCCGCCACCAAAAAATATCTGTGGCTTTATATCTACCATGAGTTGCTCATTCAATGTATAAATCCCGCTGAGCATGATATTAGAAAGCCGGGCGTTGTATACGTTAGACTGCTTTAGCAAAAATATCTGAGCACCTCCTCCAAAGCCTACATTGGTCTCCGGGGTGTAGAACGCCAATGGCAAGGCAATAATTCGGACATTCTTGGTATTCCCTAACGAGTCTAGGGCATAGATTGACTCTTTCTCTTCCTGCGCCCACCCCCGGGTTATCCACATAATGTATAACAGAAGAAACAGAGTTTTTCGATACATTAGAAGAAGAAACGATCAAGTAATACATTAAAACCAAAAAAAAAGGCTATATCACTCACATTAATGGTCTCATCACTGCGTAATCCATCCGGGTCTACAGATCGCTCTGCACCAATCCAGAAGGTGTTTATATTTACGCCCAAATCAAAAGCAATGCGGTCATGAATCACGTATGAGTACCCTAAACTGAGTGCTCCCCCGATCCCGCTCCCTTCTACTCGGTTTTGTGTAGTGCTTCCATTTTGAACGGTACTCACTCGTTCGCGAAATTGAGCATAACCTGGAGCGACCTTTACGAATACTGAACCGTATTCCAGATTAGAAAGATAATGAGCTATGGATGGACCAATGAAAAGTGTCTCCGATTCACGGCTTACTAGCCCTTCACTGTTATCTCGATTAGCAAAAAAAAGAACTCCAACCAGCCAGCGATCACTTACAAATTTTCCGTTTGAAATATCGAAACTGTACTGGCTAGTAAAATCGCTACCCCCAGCTGAGCCAAGGACGCTAGTAGTTGAACTAATGCTACCAGCTAATCCTGTGAGCCATCGCCCTTTACGAAAAGGTGTGCTCGTACTGTCTTGTTGTGTCTGTTGTGCATAGGTGGTTAAACTTGGAAACAGTATCATACTCCAGAAGAGTGAAGATGCGAAAAGAATGCGCTTAGGCATATCAAAGTGATAAGTGTTTCTCAAAAGTACCCGAAAAATAGAGGATTTAAAATTGTAAATAGAAGTTCAGCAATTCCCTATTGAGGTAAAGACACGTGGCACTCCAGATTGGGTGAGATCCTCCGCTCAGTAGATTTCGCTATCTCTGCCACGCAGATAATCGCTTGTTTTGAAGCCTATCTAACATTAGAAATAGACGAAAATGGTTTATCAAGTAATGTTAATTTCACTTAATTACTAGTAAGAAAAGAGATGCAAGACTTCTGGCTTACCAGCCGAGAAGAATTCGTAGCTATTTTCCGGCAAAAAGTATTGTTGCCCTGGAATAAGCATCGGAAAAATACTGAGGTTAGAAGATAGTAAGAGATACTATAATCATCAAAATTCGGGCATAAGGATAGCCGTATTGACATCGATTATTCTACCTTTGCCCTAGATGACTATCTTATCAAAAAGCGAGTAGCATCAGCTTTAGCCTGCACATTATGAGTCTTCCTGAGAATTTTATTAGCTGCGATTGGGGGACTTCCAATTTCAGATTACGAGTAGTAGAAACTGACTCACTAGAAGTTCTGGCTGAGCATAAAACTGATCAAGGGGTAAAAACTCTCTACGAAAAATATCTAGTTCAACCTGAGAGTAGTCAGTTTCAGTTCTTTGCCCAGTACCTTAAAACCCAAATTCTGGAACTTCCCCAAGAGCATCGACATCTTCGGGTTGTGGCCGCCGGGATGGCTTCTTCCAACCTAGCCTTGCAAGAGTTACCCTATGCCGATTTGCCATTCAACCGAAATGGTGAGCAGTTAATCTGGAAACAGATTACGAAAGATAATCTGGATTTGCTCTTGATATCAGGGGTGAAAAGTGCTGACGGAGTTATGCGAGGCGAAGAGGTTCAGGCAGTAGGGCTGGAAGAACATCTTCTCTCCTATGCCCGCGGTATCTTACTACTGCCCGGCACACACAGTAAGCATATCACCTTTGCCCATCAGCAATTTCAGAGTTTCAAGACGTTTATGACGGGAGAGTTATTTGATATTATTGCCAAGAAGAGTATTCTTTCTCGTTCAGTCGTTCCCTCCCCTTGGTTTAGTAAGCGAGCCGATGCTTTTCAAGCCGGACTAGAGCTAGGCTTCACAGGGCAGCTTACTGCTCAATTATTTTCCATCCGAGCCAGACATATTATTGACAATCGTAGCCCGGAAGATAGTTACTACCAACTTAGTGGGATGCTTATTGGTGATGAATTGTCTTATCTGAAAGAGCAAGATTCACCCGTAGTTTTAGCAGCATCTGAGCCAGTGTTTAGCCTCTATCGGCAGGCACTAGAATCAATTATTACCCCTGAACAACTGTTACTTTTAGAAGGTGAAACGCTAGAAAAAGCATTATTGATTGGACAAAAAAAAATCTTAGCATTGCATGGCAACTAACCCCTCATTCTCTTGGATCCGCTATTACCAGGCTCCCATTGTTGGTATTATCCGAGGATTGCCAACAGATACCGTTTTATCCATTACTCAAACTTATCAGGAGGCCGGACTATACACGCTGGAAATCACTATGAATACGCCTAGTGCTGTGGAAACCATCTCATTACTCAGAGAGAAATTCCCCAACATGAATATCGGAGCCGGAACGGTTTGCACAATGCATGATCTCACTTCAGCACTTGACGCTGGAGCGCAATTCATCGTCACTCCCATTTTGGATGAGCAAGTTGTTAAACATACCGTGGCGCAGCAAGTACCTGTTTTTCCAGGAGCGTACTCCCCTACCGAAATCTACCACGCCTGGTCGTGGGGAGCTTCGGCAGTAAAGGTATTCCCAGCCACTCAGTTAGGAGTACAGTTTATCAAAGATATTTTGGCACCGCTGAATAACATTAAGCTACTTCCCACCGGTGGGGTATCGCTCAAGAATATCCACTCATTTTTTGCTGCGGGAGTAATAGGAGTAGGTATGGGAAGTTCGCTGCTTGATAAGCAACTTATTCAGGAAGAGAATTTTGAAGGCTTGAAGCAGCATTTTATCCGAATCAAAAGAGAAATACAGGATTTTATCCAGTGATATAGGGGAGGGTAGCTAATTGGAAGAAAAATGAAAACCTATCAAATCTTACAATTTGAGAGGTTTTACCGACATTTATACCTTACGAAGTCGGGATGACTGGATTCGAACCAGCCTAGTAACCCTCTGCATTTCAATATCTTATGAGAACTATTTTTGCCAGTTCACCGAATAGTTCACCTGATCAATGAGAAGAAGTTGAACTAATTCGTATATGTGGTAAAACAAATTTTAAGATACAGATTGGTTGGTTTTGGTGCAAATTATTGTATCCTAACTTTGCTATTTCATCTATATGAGTCTAATAAGAACCTGGCATTTATTCGCCTTTAAAACTATAGAGAACCGATTCCATAACCGTATGGACCCGGGTTCGGAATTAAATTTTAAAACCTCCTACCCTGATCGTATTTGATAAAATTGAAGAAGCTAGCTATTTAATACAGGATGAACAGATAAAAGCTAACTTCGTGAATCCATTAATTATTTGGTAGTCCTTAAAAAGTAATGATGACTGGAAAAAGCCACAGACAGGCCGTAGTTTTGGGTTACCAAGCTCAAACCTACTTTATCATGTTTGAACAACACGACTGTCCGGCCTGTGGCTCAGCAAAGGTAGCGGCTGCCGCGCAGTAAAAAATGGCTCAACCTATTATGGAAAAGCTCGCCTGAAATGTACAAGTTGCCAACGGCAGTTTGTTAAAAAACGCGTTCACACACCCCACTCTCAGGAGTGTAAACGTCGTGCGGAGCTCATGCTGGCTGAGCGTATTTCGCTGGAAGCTATCTGTCGCATTATGGAAATCAAACCGCATCAACTTTATCGCTATATGGATGAGTTGTATGAGGAGGTTCCTGAGGATTTGGCTTGTTCTATTGCCGATGAGGCTCAAATTGATCTGGTAGAAGTATATGGTGAAGCAGATGAATTATGGAGCTTTGTCGCTTGTAAGACCAATAAACAATGGCTATGGCTGGCCCTAGACCGAAACAGCCGCCAGGTAGTCGCTCTTTTTATTGGAGATAGAGGTATGGAAGGAACCTTGGGTTTATGGCAAGCCATCCCTGAGCGTTATCGGCGACGAGCCACCTTCTATACCGACGACTGGCAAGCTTACCAGCAGGTTATTCCAGCGCACCAACACTGCTTTGAAAAAACCAAGAAAAACACTAACCACGTAGAAAGATTCTTTTGTACGCTCCGTCAACGCTGCTCACGACTAGGTCGCTTGAGTCTTTCTTTTTCAAAGAAACTAGATAGACACATCAAAGCAATCAGATTCGTCGCTATGCATTATAATCTATCATTACATTCTTAGGACTACCATAAAACGGGTAGGTAGCGAAGAATCGCTATTCATTTCTCAGTGAATCTATCGGGTTAGCCAGAGCGGCTTTGAGGTCTGGGCAAAAACGGGAGTTAGTTCGGCACATGATACAGCAGCATCATGTCAGCCAGCGCCAGGCCTGTCAAGCAGTGTTCGCCCCCCGTCAAGAAATGTTTAGAAGCTGTGCTACTTGAATACTTTATTCTTATAACAAATGCGCGATTCTTCACTGGTGAGTATCTCAAGCAATTACCAATTGGTAAATGAGCCATCGCGGCGTTTAAGGTGTGGCACTTCCTGAAGGATAAATGTTTGTTCTTTCGCTAATTCCTCGTTGAATTCTACCCCCAAACCGGGTAGATCTGGTACTGGATATCGGGCATTCTCTAATTTGGGCTGAACCGGATAGAATTTGGGCGAATTGTTCCCACTTTGGCCTACTGGGGTATTTATCTCTTCCAGCCAACTCATATTCGGGCTAGCTGCGGCCACGTGCAGAGAAGCCGCCGTACAGATTGGTCCTAGAGGATTGTGAGGCATCAGATCGATGTAGTGAGATTCGGCCAAAGACGCTACTTTCATAGATTCGGTGATGCCACCTACATTGCAGACATCTACCCGAGCAAACTGGGTAATGCCTCTCTCCAAGTAGGGCAAAAACTGCCACTTGCTGGCAAACTCTTCGCCAATCGCAAACGGTACCGATACCATTTTGCGGAGACTTTCGTAGGCTTCCGGGGTTTCGTCTCGAATGGGTTCTTCAATAAAATCCAGTGTGCCGACTGGCATCCGGTGTAAAAAGGATACAGTTTCGGTCGGGGTCAGCCGATGGTGATAATCGATACCGATGGTAGGCCGAAAACCTACTTCTTTCCGCAACTGAACAATCCACTCGGCAATCAGGGCGATGGACTCCCGAGGCTCAAAAACTTTGGGTTCGTCCGATACTTCGTATTCGGCGGGGGCGAGCCTCAGTACATTCCACCCCTCCTTTAACAGAGTACGAGCCTTCTCAATTAGTTCTTCCTGCGAGGTAAATAACAGAGAGGCAAAACACTCCACATAGTCGCGCTGCTTACCCCCCAATAGCTCATAAACCGGTACATCCAGTGCTTTTCCCTTGATGTCGTACAGTGCAATATCAATAGCAGAAATAGCCGAAGTAAGCACCCGCCCTCCTTCAAAATACTGACTGCGGTACATCTCCTGCCAGATAGCCCCGATTCGTCGTGGGTCTTTGCCGAATAAGAAACCTTTGTAGTGTTCAATAGCTCCCATCACCGCTAGCTCCCGCCCCGATAAGCCCGAAGCCCCCCAGCCGTAGATATCCACATCAGTTTCTACCTTGACGATAAGATGGTTTCGGTAACCAATACTGGTCGGAAAGCATTTAATATTGGTAATTTTCATAATTAAAGATTTATGACTAGGTGTGATCTGGAACTCATGAAGTAATTCGTTGGACCTTTCCTACTAAAAATACGTAGCTAAAGAAGCCCAGTAAAGCTAGCATGCCAATAAAAAACAATGCCGGTCGGAAATCTCCTCCTTCCACCAGCACCCCGATAACTAGCGGAATAACTACCGCTGAAAGTCCTCCCATAAGGTTAAATACGCCGCCAATCAGGCCAATTAGACGCTGAGGGGCAATAGAGGAAACAAATACCCAGGTGATTGATGCCAGTCCATTGCCGAAGAAGGCTACTGCCAGACAAGCTATAATGAGCCAATTACTCTCAGCATAGTTCGCTCCAATAATAGAAACTGACAGTAACATACCAAATAAGACCGGAGCTTTACGGGCTACTTCGGCTGAGAAACCTCGTTTCAGCAAGAAATCAGAGAGAAAGCCGGATAACAACACCCCAACGAAAGCTGCCAAAAACGGAATAGAGGCCAGAAACCCGGATTCCAGAAAATCCATTCCCCGGTATTTTACCAAATAGGTAGGAAACCAGGTGAGGAAAAAGATCACCAACGAACCGATACAAAATTGCCCAATGTAAATTCCCCACAGCTTTCGGTAGCGAAAAGCCTGCCCAAAGTCGGCCCAATTGATTTTCTTACGATCAGACTCTCTCGTTCCCATGCCAATCAGTCCTCCTCCTTCAGAAATATAGTCTAGCTCCGACTGGCTCACAGTTTGATGCCGGGCGGGATCGCGGTAGAACATGTACCATACTACTGCCCATAGCAGCCCTACAATACCCGATACAATAAACAAGCCCCGCCAGCCGAGGGCATCCTGAATAGCTACCAGCGTGGGAGTTAGAAAGGCCAACCCGATATACTGCCCCGAGGTATAAACGGCAATTGCCGAAGCCCGCTCTTTCTCGGGAAACCAACTGGTGACAATACGATTATTAGCCGGATAACTAGGTGCTTCAAAAACCCCCATACTTGCCCGAATCCCAATGAACGTCAACAGTGAACTAGCAAACCCCTGAATCAATGTAGCTATCGACCAGAGAGCCATCATGAAGGTGTAAAGAATGCGAGGCCTTACCTTGTCAACCAGCATCCCCCCCGGAATCTGCAAGCCGGCGTAAGTCCAGGCAAAAGCCGAGAAAATCAGTCCCATTTGCACACTGCTCAGTGCTAAATCCTCGCTAATGGCAAAAGCAGCAATAGAAATATTACTCCGATCCATGTAGTTAATTACCACACTGAAAAACACCATAAATAGCATACGGTAGCGGGTTCCAGAAGCAGGCTTAGCTATGGTTGATTTCATTTAGGTTGGTTTAGTTGACAGTGGGTATATTTCATAGCCTTAACTCTTCATCTAACGAAGAATTATGCTCTCCCAGAATAGGCGCTCCCCGATTGGAAAATAGCTGTTCATCATTTAGCGTTATCGGACAACGAGTGGTTTGGTAAGACAAACCACTGCTCATCGTTACTGATTGAATCATATTGAGCACTTCAAAGCCCTCGTGAGCCAGTAAGCGCTCCCAATCAAGTACGTCAGCGCACCAGATATCGGCTGGTTCCAGTACCTCCAGCCAAGCTTGGGTTGTTCGACGGGTAAGATGCTTCGCTAGAACAGCTTTTATTTCATCTCGCTGGGTGAACCAACTTTCTTTCTCTTGATACTTCAACAAATCAGGGCAGTCTAATAACTCTCCTAAAACTGGTATCTGTCCCATTGCCAGGGCGAGGTATCCATTGCTAGTTTGGTAAATTCCATAGGGTGCGCCCAAATAGGCATGAGCGTTGTTGTGAGCTGTTCGCTTTACCGGTTCCCCTCTATCCTGTAGGTAGGTTGTAATAGCTTCAAACTGGAGATCAAGGATAGACTCCATCATGTTTACTTCGATCAATGCTCCCTCCCCATTCATTCCTTTACGCACTAAGGCAGCCAAAATGCCCTGAGCCAGATGCGCTCCAGTAAAAATATCCGCAATGGCTAACCCCATCGGGGTCGACCCATTGTCCTCATTTCCACTCAGCCACGTTAGTCCCGAAAGAGACTGCACCAGCAAATCCTGACCAGGCTTTTTTGCCCAAGGCCCTTCGGCACCGTAACCGGAAATATGCCCGTAAACGATACCGGGCTTTCGCTGCTTGATGGTTTCGTAGGCTATTCCTAAACGCTCGGCTACTCCGGGCCGGAAATTGTGCATAACTACATCCGCCTGATCGATGAGCTTCAGCACTTTTGATCGGTCGTTTTCATCTTTCAGGTTGGCCGCGTAGCTTTCCTTATTGCGGTTGATGGCATAGAAGAAGGAAGACTCATCGTTGATGCGAACGCTAGACATATACAGATCGCGTCCAATATCACCGTGTTCGGGATGCTCAACTTTGATTACTCTCGCTCCCAAATCAGCCAACCGCAAGCTTGCTGAAGGGCCGGATAGAAACTGGCTTAGGTCTACGACCGTAATACCGTGCAATGGTTTCATCGGGGCAGGTCGGTTAGGTTAAATTCTGCTTCAATACGCTGGTTATCCTCCCCTACCTTAGGGGCAGATTTGCGGGAGAATATCCGTTCGCCATCCACCCGGATTGGGCAGCGGGTAGTATGAATGACAGTTCCATCAGAAGTCTCAACCTGCTGTTCCATCTGTAAAACCTGGTACCCGGGGTGGTTCATCAGCTCAGCGTAATTCAGCACCTCAGCACACCATACGCCCGCCGATTCCAGCGTGTTTAGCCACTCCTGGATGGGTTTCTGCCTAAAGTGACTTGCGAGCCAGTTCATAATCTCGTCCCGCTGCTCAAACCAGGCATCAGGCTCTCGGTATGCTTCCGGTAGTTCTATTTGCATAAAATCAGTCAGCTTGGGCAATGGAACCATCGCAATGGCAATGTGACCATCTTGGGTAGGATAAACACCGTAAGGGGCACCCAAATAAGCGTGAGCGTTTCCAGATTCGGCCCGTTGGGGCGGCTTCTTTTCGCTGTTTAGGTAGGCAGTCAGCACTTCAAACTGAAAATCCAGGGCGGATTCTAGTAGGCTTACCGATACCTTGGCTCCTTCCCCGGTCTTTCCTCTTTGCACCAAAGTGGCTAGTATGCCCTGAGCCAGATGCGCTCCAGTGAGCATATCTACCACGGCCATACCCATCGGGGTGGGCGGATCGTTTTTGTTGCCAGTAAGGTAGGTTAAACCCGACACCGACTGCACTAGTAAATCCTGTCCGGGTTTGGTAGCCCAAGGGGCTTGGCTGCCGTAACCACTCACCTCTCCGTACACAATCCGAGGATTAATTTTTTGGACGGAAGCGTAGTCCAGACCAATTTTTTCCATCACCCCTGGACGAAAATTATGGGTCATAACATCGGCCTGAGCGATCAGCTTCTTTACTTTTGCTAGATCTTCTTCGTCCTTCAAATTAGCTGCGTAGGACTCTTTATTTCGGTTGATGGTATGAAATACCAGACTGTCATTACCTACGAAAAGATTCTTAATCACAATTTGCCGTCCACCTTCACCACTGCTGGGGCGTTCAATCTTGATAACCCTGGCTCCCAAATCGGCCATTTTCAGTCCGGCGGATGGGCCAGCCATGAACTGAGAAAATTCTAATACGGTGATGCCCTCTAGTAGCTTCATCTGTTCAGTCTAGTGGGTTTGCTCCAGCGATTCCCGATAAAGCTGATTTAATTCTTGCAATAACAACAGACTATCTCCACCCCGCATCATAAACTCTCGGATAGGTGCCCCCGCCCGATCCTGAAAATACATGTGTCCCGCGTAGCGGGGACGCAAAAACGCTCGGTCTAAGGTGGGTAACGTACTGCGGAAGTAGTTGGATAACCTAGCGTTGTTCGTTTCATCCAACCAGGCTTCCCGATGACCCGGCTGGCCGCCAAAATTCACGTAAAGTGTCTTTTGGATATTCGGGTGGGCTACGTAGGCAGCGTAACGAGCAGCCCATTCCGTATGTTGGCAATGTGTAGAAATAGCCAGTCCGGTGCCGCCCAGAGTAGTGATTAGGTTCTGCCCATCTATACTAACCGTATCGTGAAATATGAGCAGTTTACGGGCATAGCCCTCCTGAGCGTAGTTGGCATAACCGTAGGCGAAGGGAGAATAAACGTAGTCATCACCACTCGTCATTGCTTCGTAAACCTGAATCGGATTCCAGTTGAAGCACTCCTGATTGATGTTCTTACCCAATTCGCGTAGCATCCCTAAGGCCTGACTACCTATCTTTTCCGAAACTACGTAATCAGAAGTGGTACACACGTCTTCACCCAGCGTGGAACACAGCATATAAAAGCTCATCAACGTGTCTTGAGGGATTCCGGGAATGGCTACTATACCGCTTTCTGCCAGTGCCAATAGATTATCCCAGATTCGGGGTAGTTCATAACCATAATTACGCAGCAGATCAAGCCGGCTAGCAGCCACCGGAGTCGCCGCATCAATAGCCAACGCCCACTGCTGATTATTGTAGCTGTAACTTTCGTGCGATTTGCCAACTGAGTTAGCAGCTAAATTCTCAAGCAGTCCTTCGGGCATTAGATCATTCAGGGGTTGAATTACTCCGGTTCGAGCCGCGAAACCGGTCCAGGGATGGTCAATCACCAGCAGATCGTACCGCTGAGCTAACTGATCAATCGGCTCGTCGGCAAATGCCTGAAGCGATCGCTTGCTCCACTCAATCTTCACCTCCGGATGCAATTCGTGAAACCGTTGAGCCGTAGCCACCATTGAGGTAAAGCCTCGGGTATGGTTCCAGGTAATTCCTTTAAGAGTGATGGACGGTTGGTTCATGGTTGGGTATCTACACTATTCTGAGAACACATTTGGACACTGGCAGTCATTGGTCATTGGTCATTGGTCATTGGTCATTGGTCATTGGTCAAAATACAGATTACACCTTGTCAAGAAGAAAAAACTCATAAATACCTCAACAAGTGACAAAGGACTAAGAGCTATCTTCCGTAATCCAGATAGATGGTTCGCTTTTGCAGGTACCCTTCTATACCGTAGACCCCATCTTCTCCGCCTAGGCCACTATGCTTGTGGCCGGAGTGATAACCTTGAATATAGCCCACAATACCCCGGTTAATGAAGATCGTACCTACCTGGAGGTTATCGATGGCGTGCATAAAACGAGTATAATCCTGAGTGTATAGATAAGCAGAAAGTCCTTCCTCTCGGGCATTGGTTAGTGCCAGAGCCTCCTCGTAGCCGGATATTCGCATAATGGGCAGCACCGGACCAAATATCTCCTGTTCGATAGCAGCGTGATCGTTTTGAGCGTTGAGCAACACGGTTGGTTCGTACCAGTTGCCACGCTCGAAGTATTTACCTTCAGGCCGTTTGCCTCCGGTGGCCAACTCGGCTCCCTGCGCTAGGCTCTGCTGCACAATATTGTTTACCCGAGCTAAATCGGCAGCACTTACTCCGGGCCCCATATCTACCTCCTCCATCGGGTTGCCTACTTTCAACTTCGCCACTTGCTTCAGAACTTTATCGGTAAATTCATCGGCTATTTTCTTGTCTACCATGATCATTTCACTACAGATACATACCTGCCCGCAATTGGCGTAGCGAGCGATTACTGCGGCTTCAGCAGCTTTGTCAATATCCGCATCATCTAGTACGATGAAGGGTGCTTTTCCGCCTAACTCCAGCGAGAGAGCGGTGATATTGGGAGCCGCCGACTTGTAAATCTCCTGTCCCGCCCGGATGCTACCTGTCACGCTTACCAGTTTTGTAATTGGGCTTTCTACCAGTATGCGGCCCACGTCGGCTCCGGTTCCTACTACCAGATTCAGTACTCCGGCCGGAAATCCGGCTTCGTCGGCTAATCGGCAAAACTCAGATGCGGTAACCGGCGTCAGTTCGTGGGGCTTGATAATCATACTGTTCCCAGTTACCAAGGCCGGGCCAACTTTACGTCCGATCAACGCTAATGGGTAGTTATAAGCACACAAACCGATAGTAACTCCGTAAGGCACTTTATGGATGGATAACTGCTCGTACGGGTTATCCGAGGGGAAAATACTTCCTTCTAATCGGCGAGCGGCTTCGGCCGAATAGCTCAAGTAACGCATGGTATCGTCAACTTCTCCATAAGCCTCGGCTAACGTTTTGCCCTGCTCCATCACCAACAAACGGGCGAAATAGTCCCGCTCTCTCTTAAGAAGATCGACGATCTTCATTATATAGTTTCCCCGTTGGATTGCCGGTAACGCTTGCCAGGCTAACTGAGCCTTTTCGGAGGTTTCCAGGGCGTACTTTACCTGATCAGGGGTGCTTATGGCTACGCGGGAAAATACCTCTTCGTTAGCAGGGTTTTGTACTTCTATCCATTCACCGGAGGGGTCAACCCACTCGCCGTTGATGTAGCAGCGATAATCTTTCACTGCTTCTTTAGCCTTTACATTTTCCATATCTTTTAGGTGTTAAGGTGTTATAGTGTTTAGGTGTACTGGTCACTGGTCACTATTTCTAACTTCCTATCTCAAAACTTTGAACTTTAAACTCTGAACTTAAACCTTCTATTTTCCTTTAAACTGAGGTGGTCTCTTTTCAGCATAAGCAGCGTACCCCTCCGCGGCATCTTCTGAGTTGTATAAAGGGTTCCCCAGGCTTTCCTCTAGCTTTAATCCTACACTCAGAGTCATTCCCTCCCCCAGGCAAACGCTGCGCTTAATAGCTGCAATGGCTAGGGATGGCCCCGATGCCAGAGCCTGAGCATATTTCATAGCTTCTTCCGCAATTGTATCGGCCGGATAAAGTCGATTAACTAGTCCCAAGCGAAAGGCTTCCGAAGGATGGATGCTTTCTCCGGTAATCATTAGTTCCAGGGCTTTAGCAGCTCCGATCAACCGGAGCAATCGTTGCGTGCCGCCGTTACCCGGAATAAGCCCCAGTTTTACTTCCGGCAGGCCGAGTAGATAGTTTCCTTCAGCCGCCAGGCGCAAGTCACATGCCATTGCTAACTCTAGTCCGCCGCCTAGCGTATGCCCACTAAGAACGGCGATATAGATTTTCTTACTACTATTGATACGTTCCGCCACCTGACGAGCTTTGCTTACCAGTACCTGATTGGTAGCCGTATCGTTCTTGCCGAACGCCCGAATGTCGGCTCCGGCGCAGAAGAACTTGGGCAGTGCGCTGTTTAGCAGAACAGTTTTCACGTCCTTATCTTCATTGGCAGCGATCACCCGCTTCTCTAGCTGAGTCATCAGGTCAATATCGTAAGCATTGGCCGGAGAGTGATTTAGCGTAATTATGCCGACTCCCTGCTGTTTGCTTAATAATACTTTTGTACCGGATTTGCTCATGGTTAACTCTCTTCAGTTGAAAATTACTTGACGCTAAAACCCATTCGCTGTAGGCCGTTGCTCATCCGCTTCGGTTGAACCATCTTCCCCCGACAACCCCCGGAAGTAGCGGAAGTAATTCGCCCAGCCGAATTTATCCTTAATCCGTCGAGCCTCCTCACCTAGTGCCTTGAGCTTCGCTCGATCCACCGGTTCATCAGCTACTAAAAATGTATATTCATTAGCCGAAAGCTCCTGTCCGTGCTCATTGTTTAATGTTAGTTTGGCGAAGAACTTATCACCTATTGCCCCAGGAACCTCGCAGCTTACTTCGGCTACCGATGCTGAACTATCTTCCGCAATAGTAGCTACACTAAATTTTTCCTCGCTTAGCAGTTGCTGATTCTGACCTAGAAATTGCAGATGAGCAGCACAGTGAGTGTAGGTTAAGAAATAATCATTTACTACCCAGATATTTCCTTTAAAAGTCTCTCCGGGTTGCCACCGGCGGCTGTCGTGCTGCAACGTGATCAGCAAAGGCTGATAAGCTCGCTGCACATAGTCGTAGGAACGCTTGGTTTGTTGATAGTAGTCTACAATGCCCCACTTCATATCGGGAGCGAAGGTGATATAGTGGCATATGCATACCGCGCTGGTTCGCGGTTTACGGGTGCGGTAGTACTCCAACGCATACTGGAAGATAGTACCCTGAGTAATCTGAGTGGCTTCCACAAAATCATTTAAGGAGCCGATTGAGACATCACCCAACACTTCAAAATTGAGGGTTTTAAGCACGTCAAAGTCAGTCCAGTGGTGTCCCCAACTAGGGCCGGGAGGCCAGATTTCTGCTTCGGGAATGAACTTACGAATGCTATCTACATTGGGACAGGAAGAGATGGCCAGTTCCGGGATTACGGCGTAGTCCAGACTAGGAAAGTACTCTTCCATGGTAAACTCGCCTTCCCCGTAGAACAGGTCATTGGCGTGAAAGCTTTCGTTCGGTTTGAAACCTAATTTCAACCCCACTTCATCGCTCAAGGGAGAAGAAGGCAGAAAATGCAGGGAGGTATACGGACGGATAGCCTCACCTAACTCGTTCACAAATTGTAAATTATATTCCGGGTCAGCCGCCGTCATAAACAACTCCTCTGAGCCTTCTAGCAGCACTAAGCTAGGATGATTACGCTGCTTTTTTACCAAATGAATGGCTTCATCGAACACAGCCTGTTTAAACTCATCATCTTTAGGAAGGGAGAGACTAGCCAAGGGCACCACATCCTGCCATACGGTGATTCCAGCTTCATCACATAACTGATAATAGAGGGGTATCTCGGGGGGATGCCAACCAAAAATTCGCAGATTATTAAGATTGGCTTCCTTCGCCAGTCGGATTAGTTCACGATACTTGGATGGATGAGCCCGCCCGAAAAAGATGTCCGGTGGGCCGCCCCAGGTGCCGGATCGCATAAAGTGGGGTTGGCCATTAATATTTACCGTCCAGGGATTCTCTACCTGCTCTTCACTAAAACCAGGGTTTCGTGTCATTTTCAGCTCCCGAATCCCGAAGCTAGTTTCGGTCTGATCCTGAAAATTCTCCTTATCGTCCCGCACCACTACTTCAGCCTGATACAAATGCTGTTCGCCCCGATCCCAAGGCCACCACAATTGAGCATCGGGCACAGATATCGAAAGACTAAGTTGAGTTTCACCGGCTTCGACTGAATGGCTAAGCTGAGCCGTATATTCTTCCGACTCAAAATTTGTTCCGGTAACCGTCACATCCACCGTCACATCTCGAGCGGTTTCGCCGGGATTTTCCAGTTCAACCTGAACGTCAAGATCAGCCGATCCGTCAGGATTGATGGTAGATTGAACGTAAGTGTCTTCGATAGTAATTTCTCCCGTAGCCTCTAGTCGGATGGGACGCCAGATGCCGGTAGGAGGTAGGCTTACCCAGTAATCGCCGTGCCAAGCGGGCTTACGACCAGCTACCTGACTATAGCGGCGCGGGGCCGGATGCAGACGAATCATCAGCACATTGGTACCGAAGCGGAGACTATCGAAGCGAACCAGCTCGGTCACATCAAACTTAAATGCGGAAAACATGCCTTCGTGCGTGCCTAGTAGTTGGCCATTAAACCACACATCGCAGCCGAAATCTACTCCCTCAAATACTAGCCAGATTCGCTTTCCTTCCATGCCGGACGGGACATCGAACTGCCGCTTGTACCACCACTCCCGCTCGGCTACCCATTTAGCTTTCAGGCTATTGCGTCCGAAGTGAGGATCATCGATCCAGCCTGCCCGCCACAGATCGGTATATACGTCGCCGGGTACCGTAGCAAATGACCAGTTGAAGGCATCCCCCGTGATATCCGGAGGCAATTCATTAAACCCTAATTCTATCCCCCGGCCGGGGGATATGCCTTCAAACTGCCACTGGTGGCCGCTTAAATCAAATATTATTTTTTCTGATTGTTTAGACTTGTTCATTAAAGATAAAATGATCGCGCACGCTAAATAGGTGTGCTGGTTTTGGTAGTAGTTAATTCAGCATCTCTTTTTACCAGCAAGGCCTCCAGCTCCTCCAAGGTTTTTCCTTTGGTTTCCGGTACTTTAGTGACGATAAATAATAGCCCTAATACGGCGAATAAAGCATAGATTAGAAAGGTGGTACCGCTTCCCAAGCGAGCTAGTTCCCAAGGGAAGATTAGTTGAATACCAAAGGCTATGGATAAGTTAACCAGCCCGACAAAAGAGATAGCCAACCCCCGCACCCGATTGGGGAACAATTCCGAGAATAGTACCCACATTACCGGCCCGATAGAACCTGCATAGGCAGCCACAAAACCCAGAATACCCAATAGAATCACCAGTGTATTTAGTGATATAGCTCCGTTTACCAAGGTAGTAGTAAACTGCTCTACGGTTTTTTCTCCAAGTGTATTGGTAAGGGCAAGTTTAAACGCTCCTTCACTCTCAAACTGTTGCCCTTTGAGCGTTTCTAAAGCAGTTCGGTCAACCTCGGTGGGATAATTGGCCAATGCCTCATCGGTAATGGTGTAGGTAGCTGAATAGAAGCCAAAGGTCAGGACAAATAAGCAGAGAGCCATTCCGGCCATCCCGACAATTAGCAACGGTTTTCTTCCTAGCCGGTCAATGGTCGCCATAGCCAGCACGGTAGCCACTAGGTTCGTTAACCCCACCAAAATAGCCTGCACGAAGGAGCTATCGGTGCCGATACCGGTCTGCTCGAAGATCATTGGAGCGTAGAATAGCACCGAGTTAATTCCAGTAACCTGCTGAAAAATGGCTACGACAAGTCCCACAGTCAATACGAACCGTAGTTCCGGGGCGAAGAGATCATTGAGCGATACTGGTTTGCGTTTTCTGCTTTCTGCCAAGCTGTCCTTCATTTCTTTTACCTGCTCGGCAATTCCTTCTTCCGAACCAAAACGTCTCATTACATTCATAGCCTCTTCTTCTTGATTCTTCATCATCAGCCAGCGAGGGCTCCTGGGAACGAAGAATAGGCCCAGGAAGTAGAATATGGCCGGTAGCGTTTCCAGCCCTAGCATCCACCGCCAGTTCCATTTTCCAAACCCCAGCACTTGCGTCCATTCAGCATCGGATTGCCCAAACTGAAGAATAAGATAGTTGGTGAAAAAAGCGATCGAAATACCAATAACGATGTTCAGTTGGTTGAAAGAAACCAATAACCCGCGGTAGCGAGGAGGAGCCACCTCGGCAATATAAACCGGAGCGATAATCAGAGCCACTCCTACCGCGAGTCCACCAATCAAACGGGCAACGATCAGCCAGAAGAAGGTCGGCGCCAGGGCTGAACCTAAAGCAGAAACCGTGAATAAAACGGCGGCATAACTCAACAGGCGTCGACGGCCCAAATTATCACTGAGTGGCCCGGCTATCAGCGTTCCCAGAGCCGCGGTAAGTGTAATGGAACTTACGGCCCACCCCAACTCAATTTTGCTGAGATTGAACTCCGGCTCAATAAATTTGACTACCCCGGATATTACCGAAGCATCGAACCCCAGCAGGAAACCACCCAAAGCAACGATAATGGTTATCAGTACGATCTCTTGTTTTTGTCGAGGCATTATTTATTTTTTATTGCTGGTTGTTAAATTGTTAATTGTTCACTGCACATTGTTCATTGCTCAAACCCTTTGGCTCGGGGTATTTCGGTTTCACTGTCCCATCCTTGTTCGCCATTCAGTTCGGGGAAGAAACGGTAGTAATTTCCGTAGGTGTATTTGCCGATGGTCTGATTGACTTCCTTGCCCATCTCCTTAAACTGAACTGAAGCTTGCTGTTGGTCACCGATAAGCAGCATATATTCGTTGGTAGATAATTGCTCTCCGTCCTTATCCACCAATTCCAGTTCAACCGTAAAGCTCTGATCTACCTTTGCTAGTACATCCTGATTGACATCCGTCAGTTTCACTGAGCTATTTTCGGTAATCTCGTTTACAGCAATTGTTTCCTCAGTAAGGGTACTGCCATCATCACCTACTATCCGAAGTTTTACCTCCCCTCCTTCATATTTTTTATAAAAATCATTAATGATCCAGATTTCGCCCGCAAACGGTTCGTCGTTTTTCCACCGCCGCTTATCAAATTGCAGGCTGACTAATAAAGGCTGGTACGCCCGTTTCACATAGTTGTAGGAGCGCTTAGGCTGTTGGTAATTGTCGACGATACCCCACTTCATATCCGGCCAGTAAGTGATGAAGTGGCAGAGGCTAATGCCACTGTTCCGAGGCTTTTGCCGACGAAAATGCTCTACCGATAGCTGGAAGATAATTCCCTGAGCATCCTGGGTGGCGTTTACAAACTCCTCTAGCGAGCTGGTACGTTCATCGCCAAAAGCATCAAAGTTTTGAATTCGCAATCGGTCGATGTCAGCCCAGTGGTGGCCCCAACTCAGGCCTGGAGGCCACATTTCTTCTTCGGGGATAAATTTTTTCAGGCTTTCTACCGAAGGAACCGAGGTAATCGCCAGTTCGGGTACAATGGGGAAATCCAATGCGCTAAACCAATCTTCCATCAGGGCGTGACCCATACCGTAAAAGTACATAAGAGCGTGAACTGCTTCTTTGGGTTTGTAGCCTACGCTGAGCGCAGTCTCCGAAGTAAGCGGTGAATCCGGTACGTAGGGTAAATCAACGTACTGCTGCAACGAATCACCTAAGCGTAGTAGAAAATTGTTCGTGAACTCAGGGTTCGATGCTCGTAGAAACATCTCTTCCCCACCCTCAATTAATATCAGGCAAGGATGATTGCGTCGCTCTTTGATTACCGCCACGCCTTCGGCAATGACCCCATCCAAAAACTCCTGATCGCGAGGCATATTGCCCGTACCTAGGGGAATCACGTCCTGCCAGACGGTGAGGCCAGCTTCGTTGCACATCTGGTAAAATTCCGGGATTTCGGGCGAATGCCAACCAAATATCCGGATGTTGTTCATGTTAGCCTCTTTCGCCAGCCGAATCAGTTCCTGATACTCTTCCACCGAGGTGCGGCCAACAAAGATATCGGGAGGGCCGCCCCAACATGCAGAACGTATGAAATGATTCTTCCCGTTGAGCTTTACCGTTCGGGGGAAGCTTACCTCGTCTTTGGTGAACCCCGGATTCCACTCCATTTCAATCTCTCGGATACCGAAGGTAGTCTCGGTCTTATCCTGGAAGGCATCGCCTTCGTGCACGGTAACCTGGGCTTTGTATAAGTTGGGATCGCCTAAATCCCAGGGCCACCACAGCTTAGGCTGCTCTACGGGTACTGTTTTCTTAATTGTGTGCAAGCCAGGAGGCAGGGTTTCGGTGATCTGTACCGCAATGGGTTCAGATGTGAAGTTATGTCCTTGTAAAGACGTGCTTATCGTTACTTCGCGAGCTGTGCTGCCGGTATTTTCCAGGGTTATTTCCAGATTCACATTCGCTGCGTTATTCTCTTCAAGATCGGAATGCACGTACAGATCGTCGATACGTACCGCACTGGTGGCTTCAATTCTGATCGGTCGCCAGATGCCGAAGGGCACCAAATCGCGCCAGTAGTCGCTAAACCAGGGAGTTTTGCTACCTACCACCTGATTGTTGACCTGCGGTGGGGGATCTAATTTGACAACCAGGATATTCTGACTCTCCAGTCGGTTTTGGGCAGCGCGGATTTCTTTAGTAATATCAAAAGAGAACGGGGAGAAAGCTCCCTCGTGGCTGCCGAGGCGTACGCCATTGAGCCATACCTCACAGCTATAGTCCACTCCATCAAAGTGCAGCCGGATTGCTTTATCGGTCAGATCATCGGTTACGTTGAACTGCGTTACGTACCACCATTCATCGTACATCACCCACTGAGCTTTAGCACTGTTCCGGCCAAAGTAGGGATCATCAATCACTCCGGCTTTCCACAGATCAGTATACACATCGCCCGGTACACTGGCGGGATTCCAAACCAGGGTCTCGATATCTTCCGGTGGTAGTTGCGGGATTCCTGCCTTAACGCCTTGCCCTGGATACATTTTCTTCATTTTCCAGTGATGCCCGCTCAGGTCCCGAATCAACTGGCTACTTTCCCGGTAGGCTTCGGTAGGTTGAGGCTGCGCCTGAATATCGCAGATAAGTAGGGTGATAAATGTGATTAATAAAGGATATTTCATAGGTTCGATTGTTCAATTGTTGGTTGCTAAATGGTCATTTGTCCTTGGTCAATAGTCTCTATTCGTTATTCTTTTTCATTATCCATTTTCCACTGTCAATTATCAACTGTAAACTGTCCATTGCTCATTGTTAATTGTTTATACCAAGCTGTTTCCGATGGCAATGAGGATGATTCCTACTACCATGCAACCCAGGCCAAAGTAGAGTAGTCGGCGGGCTTTCGCGGAGGCATTCACCCACTCTCCCGTAATCAGTCCGCTGACAATGGCCGTGGCTACACTGGCGGTATTGAAGATAGCGTAACCTACGGTGTTACCCGCTTCGCCCAGCCGGAAAGCGGCGTAGGCAAACAATGCCGAGGCAGCGTAGTGAAACACCGCCATCACCGAAATCAAACCGAAGTTTTTGCTGAAGTGGGGAGTGCTGAAGTTACCCCAGGCTCCTTTAGCTGAAAGTTGCCAGATAAAGTAAGCGGTCATGACCACCCCCCCGCTAATAAAAATAGGAAACATCACCACTACCGCGGTAATCCAATCAGCGTTTCCCGCCTGCTGACTGGCTTCGTGCAGTACCGGTCGTCCCACGGCGTTGGCGTAGCTGAAACCGGTAGCCAGTAACCCACCCCCCACGGCAATCAGGATTCCTAAGCCGGTAGAACTTTTCTCAGTGTCATCGGCTGATTCAGTCTCCCGCATCAGGCCTGCTCGGCCGTTGGCAATGATGCCCGCCAAGACGATGAAAAGACCTAGCAAAATTACTAGCAAAGCATTGGTTGGAGGCAAGCCATCTACCAAAAAGGGAAGCAAGGAACCGACCAGAATTACGGTGCCAATGAAGAGGGAAAAGCCTAACGAAAGACCAATATGGTTGATGGCTTTACTCCACATCATTACCCCAGTACCCCACAAGAAACTGGCTAGGGCCATCTTAATCAGAATATCGGTTGGCAAAGAAGTGAACACCTCGCTAAAGCCATCAATGAGCGTCAGTGAGGCGATAATGGGTACGACGAACATGGTAAGTAGGAAGAAAAGACTCCAGGTGTTTTCGTACTTAAAATCCTTCGTAAATTTCTCGGGTAAGGCGTACAAACCAAGCGTCAGCCCGGCGAAGATCGCCCATAAAACTCCTTCGGTCATAGTTAGGTTAGTTGTTAGTATTTATCGTAAATATTGTCTCGCTTCGGTAGGGTTTGCCCGGTGAGGTAAGTGAACCCGGCGAATCCTCCAGGTTTGGGCCGTTAGGATAACGGGAAGTCTCACAGCAGAACCCGAGGTACCGCCCGTACTGATTGCCATTTTCTCGCTGTAAGTGATCAGAAGTAAAGTAACCGGTATAGAATAACATGCCCGGTTCGGTAGTCGCTACTTCCAGAGTACGTCCACTGGCTGGTTCGGCAAACTCCGCTACTTTTTGCAGAGCGCCTGTGTTCTCAAATTGGTAGTAGTGTTCAAAACCAGTTTCCAGCTCCTGAAAGGCCTCTTTCAGTATTTTTCCGCTTCGCAGATCGGCAGGAGTTCTTTCAACCGCAGCCACCTCCCCTACCGGAACATTGGTTTCATCTGGGGCTAGGTAGGCCTCGGAGTAAATGGTAGCTCGATGGTTCTCAATCGTATCCTGAAAGCCCGAAAGATTAAAATAAGTGTGATTGGTGAGTGAAAGTGGAGTGGTTTGGTTAGTTTCCGCGAAGTAGCGGATTGATAGTTGATTTTTGTTGTTTAGTAGAAAAGTTACGGTTACATCTACCTGGCCCGGATAGCCTTCGTCGCCATCAGGGCTGGTAAGCGACATTTTCACCCCAACCGCATCCTCCTGCTCTACGGTTTCAGCCGACCATACTTGCTTATCGAGACCTACTATGCCGCCGTGTAAATGGTTTGAGTTGTCGTTAATTGCCAGCGAATACTTCTTTCCATCGATCTTAAATTGTCCGTCTTTAATCCGAGAAGCATAGCGCCCTACGGTACAGCCAAAGTAGGGAGCATTTTGCCGGTAGGCTTCCGAAAAATAACTCTCCAGCGTATCAAACCCACAGGCTAGTTCCACGCTTTTGCCCGAAGAATCCGGTACTGAGATGGAGGTAATCGTAGCTCCGTAGTTGATAATCTTCACGACCATATTCTGGTCGTTAGTCAGCATATATTGATTGATTGGTTCTCCCTGGTATTCTCCAAATGGCTTAGTGTTGATTTTCATAGGTTGTTGTCATCGGGGTAGTAAATGTTAGGTGTAACTTTAGGATATTACAATACGATTGAGGTCTGTTGTCGATTCCTCAATAGCTTGCTCAAGGGTAAGCATATTCTTGCGGTTTCTCTAAGAAACTACATAGACTTAAACTAGACAGAAGGTTCAGTTAGGCTGACTTAGTGCCAATGAGCCTGAATTACCGCTTTTAAAAGGTACTCGTACAGTAGAAAGCTGTAATCAATCCATAAATAGGCCAGGCAAGAATAGCGCTAACTCCGGGACTAAAGTGACCAGTACCAGAACGAGCAAGCTCACGGCTAAGAACGGAAGTGTGGCCCGACTGACCTTGCTCAAAGAAACCTTACCGATACTGGATGCTACAAACAGACAAACCCCTACCGGCGGGGTGGTGAGTCCGATAATCAGGTTGAGTACGGCAATGACGGCAAAGTGAACGGGATCTACTTCTACCGCCATTGCCACCTTTAGCAAAATAGGAAACAGAATGAGCAAGGCCGCAATGGTTTCCATGAAAGTCCCTACAAAGATCAGCAGCAGGTTGATCAGCAGCAGCACCACGTACTTGTTCGTAGAAAAGTCCAGAATAGCGTTAGCGATAAGTTGGGGGAAACGCTCGGTAATTAAAATCCACCCGAACAGATTGGCAAACCCGACCAGCACCATGAGCGAAGCAGAGGTTTTCATTGAGTCCAGTACGATCTGGGGCAGATTTTTAGCATTGAGCTTCTTGTACACCAGCCAGCCGACCAGCAACGCATAAAGTACCGCAACAATAGAGGCTTCGGTAGGAGTAAATACTCCCCCTATAATCCCGAACAGAATGATAAAAGTCATTAACAATGCCCAGAACGTATCAATAAACGCCCGGCCAATCTGGCGAAAGCTACTGCGGGGATGTTTGGGGAAATTCTTCTTGACCGAGATGTAGTAGGCCACCACCATCAATCCCGTGCCCAACAGTAAGCCCGGAACCGCTCCGGCCAGGAATAACCTTCCCACGGATAAACCCGTAAGGGTAGCGGCAATAATCATGGGAACACTGGGGGGGATGATGGGTCCGACCGTGGATGAAGAAGCAGTAACGGAGCAGGAAAACCCGGCATCGTAACCTTCTTTTTTCATAGCGGGAATCAGGATAGCCCCAATGCTGGCCGTATCGGAAACCGCCGTGCCTGAGATACCAGCAAAGAGCATAGACGCTCCGATGTTCGCCAGTGCCAGACCACCCCGGATGTGCCCTAACAGATGATTACAAAATCCGATAATTTTCTCGGTTAGCCCTCCGGCATTCATCAGGTTACCGGCTAGAATAAACCCAGGGATACTCAGCAGAATAAACACATCAATGCCCGAGTACATTTTCATGGGCAACACAATCAGCGGAATACCGGCCAACAGTACGTATACCAGACAGGAGAACCCCAGTGAAAAAGCAATAGGAAAGCGTAAGATGAGCCCTACGATGAATACGATAATTAGTACTCCAATCATGGTTGCTTCTTCAATAGGTTGACTGTATCCATGAGGGCGTAAAAACTAACCGAAGCTCCCATAATAAACAGGCTACCAAAAGCTAGTGCCATCGTTAATCCCAGGCTAGGTGATTTTTCGGGAATACCCAGTACAATAAACTGTACCGAATAAATAGTCAAGATCATGAAGAGAATGAAAGTACAGGCGGATATACCTAGCCGCAGTCTGCTTTTCTGCTGGACACTCAGGCGATTATAGAGCACATCCAAACTGACGTAGTAGTGGTCTTTCAGCGCGATTCCGGCGGCAAAGCTCATGGCGTAGACGAAGAAAAAGCGGGCTACTTCTTCAGTCCAGGAGGGAGCACTCTCCATAAAGAAGCGTGCGTAAATTTGAATCAGGGTAGAAGCAATAAATCCGGTCGCACTCAGTAGGGTGCCTAACCGAAGTAGGTAGGTAATGAGTCGAGTAGTTTGGTTCATCTTATTTGGTGGATAACCTCGTCGTAGACAGTTTGCATTTCTGGAGACAGACTACGGTATATATCGTCGCGCGCTTTCTCGATGAAGGCTGTTTTATCTACTTCAATAAATTCCATGCCGGCTGCTTCTAATTCATTCTTCACGCTACGGCTACCTTCCAGAAAAAGTTGATGCTCGTACTGTTGCATATCCCAGGCAGCCTCCAGAAAGACCTCCTTTAGATCATCAGGAAAACGCTGAAATTGCTTTTCGCCAATGACCGGATATACCCAGCTAATAACGTGAGCTGTAAGGTTTACGTACTGCTGCACTTCAGAAAACCCTCCGGCTTTGATGGTTGCTAATGGATTTTCCATCGCTTCAATAGTACCCTGCTGAAGTGAAATAAATACTTCTGAATAGGCCATTGGAGTAGGTTTGGCTCCTAATGCCTGCCAGGCAGTTACAAAGGAAGGTACACTGGGTACGCGCACAATCAGTCCGTTCAATTCGTCGGGGTGTCGAATAGGGCGATTGGAAGTAAGGTGGCGGGCTCCGGCTTCAAAGTAGCCAACAATCCGCAGTCCGGTTTTCTCCCGTATTTCCTGTTCAATTCTTTCTCCTACCGGACTGTTGATCAGCGTCTGCATATCGGCAGAGTCCCGCAGCAGAAACGGTAATTCGCAAAAGGCGGCTATCTCAATCCAGTTGTTAAGCAACGAGCCAGTTACGGCCATATCGATCACCCCGGCCTGAATGAGGCGAATCGCCTCTATTTCCTTGGCCATTTGTTCTGCCGGATAGGTCTCTAGCTTGATGCGCCCAGCCGAACGTTCCCACAATATCTCTTCAAAATACTGAAAGGCTTTGGTTTGGGTATGCTGCTCGTTGGTAAGCAAGCTGGCCCGAAGCAGAAATTCTGGTTCCTGAGAATCAGTACCTATGCAGCTAACAAAAAGGGTAGCGAGTAGGGTAAATAGATGGAGCGGGAGTAATTTCATTTATTCATCCTTTCCGCGTAAAGATAATATACTCCGTATCGCTCTCCATTCTCGACGAAGTCAGCTTTGAGCATCGTTTTTCCTTTCGGTAGCTCCAACTCAAAAACTACTTCTTCGGTACCCGGCAGAATGGGTTTTTCGTATTCCTGGTCAAACAGCTCAATACGAACTTTCTCGGGAGAAATGCTTTCGTACGCAAAATCGTGCTTAGGATGTATGGTCGGAGTACTTGTGATGGCTCCCGGATATTCTTCCGGCCAGCGTCTACAGCTAATCCGGTACTTCCCCTGTTGGGCGATGGCAATAGCGTGTGCGTTATTTTTGTTTTTTACTCCCTGAGCGATTTGCTCAGGCTTCCACAGCGGTCCATCGTCCCCTACCGCATGTTGAATGGTAAATGTGGCCACTTTTTGCTGATCGCTACCGATGATGGTATAAGGAAGCTCCTGATATTCTTCGCGCTGTTTGGCATCGGCGACAAATGTCTTGTTAGCTGATAATAGACTTTCTACTACTCTGGGCTGTTGATCCACCAAATTATTTTCCTGAGCTCGATCTTGTTGAATGTCGTACAAGGCCTGACCATCTATTAGTCGCCAGTCATCCTTCATTATACAAGTCTGGTCTACATCCTTAGGTGGTCGCCAATCTTGCCGATGGTGGACAAATACGGTTCTATCCAGTATGCTAGTAGTTGTATCCGTAAATAAGCCCGAAAAGTCTAGGCCGTCCAGCGATAAGTCGTCGGGCATCTTTATCTGACACAAACTCGCTAAGGTCGGAAACAAGTCAATGTGGGTGAGCAAGTTATCGATATCTCGCCCCCCCTGAATTCCGGCCTGAGGCCAACGGATAAAGAAGGGCACCCGATGGCCTCCTTCCAATTTATCCCCCTTGTTTCCTCGATAGCCCTGATTAAAGCCTAGCTGCTCTTCTTCGTAGAAACCAAATTGAGTACCGTTGTCTGAACAAAAAATCAAGATAGTATTTTTGGCCAACCCGGTTGTTTGTAGCAAGCTATCCAGTCGCCCGAAGTTTTCATCAATATTAGCAATCATCCCGTAGTATTCGACACTAGGAATTTGAGAACCCTCCAAATGCTCGTAAGGCTCAGAATATTTATCGGCAACTATTAGTGGCGCATGAGGAGCATTGGTCGGTAAATAGACAAAAAAGGGCTCTTCCTGATGCTGAAGAATGAACTGGCTGGCTTCTTCAAACCAAATATCAGTACAGTATCCTTCAAACTGAGTCAGTTCATTATTGACCAGATATACATCGTTAAAATAGGAGTTGCCCCAAAAATCGGATATCTCTCCTACTCCACCAGAATTATGGTGTACGGCATAGTCAAAACCACAGTCGGTGGGACGGGCCGGATAGTTATCACCCATGTGCCACTTGCCAAACATCCCGGTAGTGTAGCCATTCTGCTGAAATACTTCAGCAATGGTTGGTGAATTATGGTGTAAAGAAGCTCGCCCCTTAAAAGTAGCCCAGGCTCCGTTATGAATAGGGTATTGTCCGGTAATTATAGCTGCTCGGGTGGGAGTACATAGCGGACTGACGTGAAAATTAGTCAATCGAACGGACTCGCTATAAAACTTATCCAAGTTAGGAGTTTTTATCCAGGGATTTCCATGGCAACCCAGATCACCAATTCCCTGGTCGTCGGTCATTACTAAAATTACGTTGGGTGGACTATCAGCATTATACGTACTGTAACTTGGTAAACTGACCAGTAGGCATAGTATTACTAACGTGGTTATCCTATAAAACAAAGAATATTGATTTTAAAGAATTAATTTTTTTGCTTACGATAGTTATCCATTCGTTTCATAGCAGCACCTTCGTATTTTCGTTGAAGTTGCCACAACGGGCGCTCCAGTGTTAATTCCCAATCGAATAGTTTTTTATACATTTCTCTTACCCGATCGGGATACGTGGCAGCTAAGTTATCTATTTCTGATATATCATTTTTGATATTGTACAATTCGGCTGGACGGTCAGGAAAACGTATTAGTTTCCAATCGCCTTCCCGAATTACCCCCCGGTTTTCTTTTTTCCAGTAGAGTACCGGATGGGGTCGCTCAGGGTTCTGTCCCAGCAGGTATGGCAACAAATCAACCCCGTCTATTTCGGCAAGGGAATCTATATTTCCTCCTCCTGCAAGGTAAAAAGTAGGTAATAGATTAAGGGTACTAATGGGATATTCGTACACTGAGTTTTCGGGAATTACGCCTGACCATCGCAATAGAAACGGAACTCGAATACCACCCTCCAGGTGATTGGCTTTGGTACCACTCAAGGGATCATTCACTGACACATTTGTATCGGAAGGGCCACCATTATCATTGGTAAAAACTACAATCGTATTTTCCTCTAATTCTAGCTCGGTCAGTTTATCTAATACTCCTCCGCAGGCACGATCTAGTGCCAAGGTCATAGCAGCTAGTTTCTGCCGCTTACCGGTTAAGTCGGAAAACTCCGCCAAATCGTCTTCCGTCGCGTCCATTGGGGTATGCACCGCATTGAATGCCAGCATGATAAAAAAAGCTGTATCTTGATTTTTTTCTATAAACCGCGCTGTTTCTTTAGCCAAGTCATCGGTAAGATACTCCTCCGGTTCAACAAATTTACCGAACCCTAGCTCTAATCGATCTTCCGGTCGGTTATTCAGATTATTATCATCAAATGGAAAATAACTTCGAGCCCCACCCCGGAACCCGTAAAACTCATCGAAGCCCCGTTTGGTCGGGTGATAACGATCAGCATTCCCTTGATGCCATTTTCCGAAGATCGCTGTTTTATAGCCTAGCTCCTTCAGGTAGTCTCCCATCGTTTTCTGATCTAATGGCAGCCCCATTTCATCGCCCATCAGTCCAGACTGACTCATGTAACCCGGTACGTTATTTTCCTCAAATCCGAAGCGTTGTTGATATCTTCCAGTTAAGATACCCGCTCGGGACGGCCCGCAGACGGCTGCTGTAATATAAGCCTGCTGAAATTTCATACCCTGTTGGGCTAACCTATCCAGGTTTGGCGTTTTCATAACATTGCTTCCCTGAAAACCAAGATCTGCGTATCCAGCATCATCAGAGATGATGAGAACGATATTGGGTTTTTGTTGTGAGAAGGAAGCAAAAGGAGCAAAAAGTAGTAGTAGAAAAATTGGCGTTAGTGTATACTCATTAGCTTTTTTCATAAACTGATTGATCTCCTATTTTTTAAGCTACTAAACTTTTATTGCGTAACCCACCTCGTATTCCATCAATTTCTCCCAATCGAAGGTTACCCCAACGCCAGGTTCATCGGGAGCTACCGCTCGGTGATTTTCAACCACCAGTGGGCGAGTGGTATATTCATCTATCGGGAAGCTGTGTACTTCTAGCCAGCCGGCATTAGATTGAGCCGATACCAGACTGACGTGTAGCTCCTGCATACCGTGAGAACAGACCGGGATACCGTACTTTCGCGACATCTCGGCCACTTTGAGCCAGCCGCTCACTCCACCGCAGTTGGAGGCATCGGGTTGAATAAAGGATAGCTTCGCTTGCTCAAAAGCGTAACCAAATTCGTAGAGGGTATGCAGATTCTCTCCCATCGCCAGTGGCATACCGGTGGCTTCAGCAATTTGGGCAAAACCCAAGTAGTTATCAGGAATAATCGGCTCCTCGAACCATTTTAAGTTATAAGGTTCAAACGCCTGAGCGGCCTTAATGGCCTGTTCCACATTCATGGAATAGTTGGCATCTACCATAAAGGGGCGGTCGTTGCCTAGTAGCTCCCGCACGGCTTTCACCCGTTCTAGGTCTTCTTGCAACTTCGGACGGCCAATTTTGATCTTAACTGCGTTAAATCCTAAGTCCAGGTAACCTTGTACATTCTTGAGTAATTTTTCCAAAGGAAATTGCAGATCAATTCCTCCACAGTAGGCATTACAGGTATTATTTACTGCTCCGGCAACTTGCCATAGCGGCTTTTCGGCCTTTTTACAGCGAATATCCCACAGGGCAATATCAACGGCGGAGATGGCAAAAGAGGTAATCCCGCCTCTACCCACGTAGTGGATGTGCCACTCCATAAAATCAAAAATGCTTTCCACGTCTTCGCCGTCTTGCCCAATTAAAGCGGGAGCAATATCGTGCTCAACTACCGCTTTGATGGCGTGACCACCTTTGCCCCCAGTGTAGGTGTAGCCAGTACCCTCGCTGCCATCCGCTAGTGTGACCGTAACAGTGACCAGTTCAAAGTGGGTATGGTCGCCGTGCTTAGCATCGCTTAGCACCTCTGGCAGTGGAACGTTAAATAAACGGGGCTGGACTCTAACAATTGAACTTCCCATATTAGGCCTGATATTTTACATAAAAGGTTTTCTTATCTAGGTACTGCTCAAAGCCATATTTTCCGTCTTCACCTCCGGTTCCACTTAGTTTGTAACCGTTATGGAATCCCTGATGCTGCTCACCGTGGCCTCGGTTAACGTATATCTCTCCGAACTCCAACTCATCGTTACAGCGCATAATGGTGCTTAAATCGTTAGTGTAGACCATCGCTGCTAATCCGTACTCACAATCATTGGCGTAGTTCATTACTTCATCAAACGCTCTAAATTTTATTACCGGCAGAATAGGCCCGAACGATTCTTCATGTACAATGGTCATTTCCTGCTTCACATCGGTTAGAATGGTAGGCTCGAACCAGTGACCTTTCTCGAACTGCGAGCCTTCGGGACGTTTGCCACCATAGGCCAGAGTCGCTCCTTCTTCCACGCTGGTTGCTACTAAATGCTCCATATGTTCTAGTTCTTTTCCATTCACTTTAGGACCCAGCTCAGTAGCTTCATCCAACGGATCACCAATTTTTAGGGCTTCAACTTTCTTCATGAATTTTTCCATGAAGGGCTCGTAAATATCTTTGTGCAAGTACAGCCGCTCGTTGCAGGTACACACTTGACCACAGTTATCAAAGCGGGAATGCAAGGCCCCTTCTACCGCGGCATCAAGGTCAGCGTCAGGAAACACGATGCAGGGTGCTTTCCCCCCTAATTCAAGTTGCACGTAGGTTAGGTTTTCGGCCGCAGTGCGGAAGATTTGCTGTCCGGCAGGGGTACTGCCAGTCATAGTTACCATTTTGGTGATCGGGTTGGCTACTAAAGCATTTCCCAGCACCCGACCCTTTCCGGTTACAATGTTGAGTAGCCCAGGAGGCAACCCTACTTTTTGGGCGATATTTCCTAGCTCCAGTGTAGCCAGTGGAGTTTCCTGGGTAGGTTTTACCACTACACTATTTCCGGCTACCAAAGCTGGGCCAATTTTTCGTCCTGCCAGTGCCAATGGAAAGTTCCAGGCAGTGATGGCTACCACCACACCCCGGGGAATTTTGTTGATCCAAATCTGCTCGTTCGGGTTATCCGAAGGAATAATATCTCCTTCAATCTGACGAGCCCAATCGCAGGCATATTCAATAAATGTGGCAGTCACTTCTACTTCCATTCGGGCTACGCCAATCAGTTTTCCTTGTTCTCTGACGAGTAAAGGAGCCAGATAGTTTTTTTGGGCACGAATTTCAGCTGCGAACTTTCGCATAATATCCGCTCGTTTTTTGGCCGGAACTTTCTTCCAGGCTTTCTGAGCTTGAGCGGCGGCTTCTAGTGCCCGTTGGGCATCAGCTTCTATCCCCATTTGTACTGAGCCTACTACTGATTCGTCAGTAGGGCTGGTAATATTTTCCTGATCTCCGGTATAGGAATCCACCCACTCACCGTCAATAAAAAGTTGGTATTGTTTTACTTCAGACATCGCTATAATGAGTAATGATTAATGACCGCGCGGCGGCCGCTGATGAATAATGTGTAGCAACCAATGAATGATGAATGATTATTCATTACTCATTGATTATCTTCCCATCCAGCCTCCGTCGACGAGCATGGTTGTGCCGTGCATATAGTTGGCAGCAGGTGAGCAAAGGAATACAATCGGACCGGCAAAATCTTCCGGTTCACCCCAACGTCCGGCTGGAATTCGGGATAGAATAGATTCAGATCGATCAGGATCATTACGCAGGGCTTCGGTATTATCGGTGCTGATGTAGCCGGGGGCAATGGCGTTGACGTTCACTCCTTTACTGGCCCACTCGTTCGCGAAGGCCATCGTCATCTGCCCGATAGCCCCTTTACTGGCGGCGTAGCCAGGAACGGTAATGCCACCCTGAAACGTCAGTAAGGAAGCAGTAAACACGATCTTCCCGCTACCGCGCTCCACCATATCTTTCCCAAATTCGCGGGTCAGAATAAACTGGGCGTTCTGATTGACTTCAATCACCTTGTCCCACATCTCATCGGGATGTTCCGCCGCTGGTTTCCGTAGAATAGTTCCGGCATTATTCACCAGAATATCAATCTGGTCGTAATCCGATTTTACTTGTTCAATGAACTGATACAGTGCCTGGCGGTCGGAAAAATCGCATTGGTAGGCTTTAAATGACGCGCCTTTTTCAGTGACTTCTTTTTCAACATCGCTGCCTGACAATTCTAGTGAGGCAGATACCCCGATAATCTCGGCTCCAGCCTCGGCTAAGGCTACTGCCATCGCTTTTCCGATCCCTCGTTTGCATCCGGTGACTAAGGCTGTTTTTCCGTTTAGTTTGAATTGGTCTAATATCATAGGTTGTGTTGTAAGTTAAGATTGGCAGTTGATTAAGTACTTCATCCCGGCTGGGTTATTATCAATGGCTTCGAACACCTGCTGAATCTCGTCCAACGGGTTCTCCTGGGTGATTAGCTCATCAAAAGGAATATTACCGGAAGCCGCCATTCGGATAGCTTCTTCGTAGTCTTCTTCCTCGTAGAGGCGGGCACCCAGCATTTCAATCTCCGACCAGAAGAATTTAAAGAGGTCAACCTCCCTTGGCCCACCCCCGTGAATGGCGACCATCACAATTCGCCCCCGAACGTTGACTAGCTCAGTCATGGTTTTCACTCCAGCCGCCGAACCCGATACTTCAAATACACAGTCGGCCAGTGCCTCATCGGTCAGTCTGCTAACCCGCTCCACAATATCTTCTTTAAGGGGGTTGATCACTTCAAAACCAAACCCCGATAGCATCTCCAGTCGCTTCTCGTTTACTTCCGACACAATAGCATTCGCGCCTATTTCTCGCAACACAAAGGCGATCAGCGTTCCGATGGGCCCACCACCGATGACTAGACAGTTTTCACCGGCTTTCACCCGACCAATTTTTACATCGTGACAGGCTACGGACAGCGGCTCAATAAATGCCCCATGCCGCAGGGATAGACCTTCGGGCAGAGTATGTAAGGTGTAAGCGGGTACTACCCAGCTGTTCTGAAAGGCCCCAGGTGCATCAATACCGATGAACTTCAGATTTTTACCTACGTGGGCGTGTCCTTTATCAAACGGATGGGCTTCGCCAAATTTGAGCGGACGCACGGCTACTTTATCACCTACTTTTATATTGTCCACTCCTGCTCCTACTTCGGCTACGGTAGCGGAGGCTTCGTGCCCGACAATCTGGGGCGGTTGAATTCGCTGATCCATGACCCCGTGGTAGATATGCACATCGGTGCCACAGACTCCACAGTAAGCTACTTCCAGCCGGACTTCGCCCTTACCAGGTTTCTTGAGTTCGGTTTCCCCTACCTTAAATCTTCGTTTCTCCTGATAAAATGCTGCTTTCATAAGATTATTAAATTAAGTCGTGCATATCAGTTTTTCTTATTCTTGTTGGATAGTTGCAACGGGTTGGTTGGCGTCAATACGCCGACGCTGCTGTTCACTCAATCCAAACTGAAAGTTAATATCAGGATGGTTAAAAATATCGCTTTGCTTCATTTCGGGGTCGTGAACATCTAGACTAAGATCACATTCAAACCTGGCCAATATGCTATGGCTTTTACCTTCAGCCAATCCTATATTCCGAAAGTGGCACAGCCCCCAGGTAATTCCTCGTCCGTTTCCAGTATCTTCAAAAGCATCAGGAACATAAGCACCGGGCGCAATCGGAAATAAACTGGATATGGCGGCAACCTGAAAATTAACTCCATCAGGGGAGTATTGTATGGTATTGTGTTCTAGGCCATGTCGGCTTACCAAAGCGGCAACACCTTCTTTAAAAGGAAACAGCGCCGTTTCGTGTCCCGAGTTAATTACCGGGTTGAGCGGGTGCTTCTCGAATGACCCCAACGGATCTTCGGCTATCGCTAATCCTTGCGCCCGTACTCTAGGGTCACCTCCCATTTCTCCTTTATAATAGAGATGAATTTTCCCTTGATAAATTAACGGGTAGGGATCATGAATTACGTACTGATCCCAAGTTCCCGATGGGCCATTCTCTACTACTATCTTATTCGATGGAGTCCAGGGCCCATCAGGAGAATCAGACCAGGAGACTGAAACCGGACAGTCGTCTCCCTGAGTACCAGGCCCCCCGGGCATATAAAGATAAGCCTGATAATAGAGATAGTATTTTCCTTTCCATACCAGAATGTCTGGTGTTGAGACTGATCGCCATCCAGCGTAGGGTTTTTCCATTCGAGAAACAGCTACTCCCTGTTCCTCCCAAGTGAAGCCATCTTCACTAGTAGCATACCAAATTTCCGCTAGATCCCAGTCCCTTGATGGAATAGTGTCATTCCCGTATTTTGCACTAGGAGGAGTTGAAGTTTCCCGTCGGGTATACCAGACGTAATATTTACCATTAGCAAAAATAACCTTGGAGACATCTCGCCGGGAGATAGTTCCGTCGCCATCATGATAATCCAGACCTTCCAGAGGCGTATACTTAAAGTTAGAAAACAATTCATTTGTTTCTACTTCCTTGCTGGTATAGCTTCCTTCGTAAACCCGGTTCATAGCTTCACTCAACGGCATATTGGGTTTATCCGGAGGCACATTTCCATAAGGAAAAATAGCTGACTGATTGTTTTCAGACATTTTTTCGGATTGGCATCCTATGATAACAAATACTAGCAGAGGTATCAATCCAAAAAGTCTGTTTTTGGGGAGGTTATATGGTAAGGACACAGCCATAAGGTATAGGTTATTTTTAGTTGTAGACATCCCCTATCAGGTTCAAAAATCAAGGAGCAAAAGGTTGCTTGTATTCAAACCGCATAATTTTCTGCCAGTCGTAGCTGACATATTGATGAGTCAGTCCCCATTCAAGTGCTGCCGCCGGATACTCTTCAAAATCAAGTTCTCGAACTAACCCGGCCGCCGGAGGCCCCCACTTAATATGTGATTTAATCTCGAAGTTAATGCCGTCGGACGACCACTGAATGGTATTACGCTCCGGTCCGTCAGTGATGATAAGTGCCGAGATACCGCCGTTATACTCCCAAACACACAGCTCATGACCACTGTTAGTAATTGGGTTGTAATCGGACTTAACGTAAGGCCCAGTAAGATTATCAGAAATAGCCACCCCCCATTTAATTTCCCGGCCACCAAAGGTTAGTTGTTCGCCCATACGTTCGCCTTTGTAATACAGATAGTACTTATTGTTGTAATAAAGCAGCGTAGGATCGTGTACCTTATGACTATCGAATGAACCCTGTTTTTTTACTTTGAAACGAGTGTCTTCTTCACCTAGCCACTCGCCATCATTGCTAGGCGAAAGAATGGGGGCATCTAGCTTTTCAAATGGTCCGTCAGGCGAGTCGGCAATAGCCATACCTACCTGATTCTTCACACGGTTTACGTAGGGTGCTTTCACGGTTTGATACACCAGCACGTATTTGCCATCGTGTACCATTATCTGAGGGGTAAACACTGAACGGTCGTCATAGGCTCCGGCTTCACCCCGGGCAACAACTCGTTCTTGTTCATCCCAGGTCCAGCCGTCTTTGGAGGTGGCGTACCAGATTTCGGTCTTATCCCAGGGGAACACTTTGTTCTCCGGGTCGCCCGAACCAAAGCCGACGGTTTTTCCAGTAGCTTTGGAGTAATAGACGTAGTAGGTACCATCAACCGTGATAATATCACTAGGGTCGCGACGGGTTACTCCTTCTTCATAGGCTAAGTCACCCTTCAGTTCGTGCATGGTAAATTCTGCGAACCACTCCGGCCCCTGGCCGTAGTTACGCTCCAGTGCTCGCTTAGATGCTGCACTAAGAGGTTTATCTTTGGGAATAGCTAGATAATCGTACACCGAGTCGGGGTACTGTGATGAGGTTTCCTCCATATTTTGCTGAGTTGAAGTTGAATCAGATGGTTCACAGCCGAACATACCCCAGGTGAGACAGGTCAGACTGAGAAATACAAGTTTATAGTTATTCATAATTCTTTGTATGTAATGATAGTAGTTTCTTCGGATGAAAGACCTTCTCCCTCAGCACTAATTGTGATGGTAGAAGGTTCTTCGGTAGATTGTAAAATCAGTAACGCCCTACCTTGATCAGTGACTAAGCTATTGGATTGAAAGTCCTGCACGTTATCGGGAGATCCGTTGTCTACTCCCAGTAATTTATAATCACCCGCCAGTGTAAAGCTAATTTCCCGTTCTTGATTTTTCACCGGGTTTCCGATTTCATCTACTAGCTGGGCTACAATATGGGCAACCGATTCTCCATCAGCAGCTATGGTTTCTTCGTACGTCGAGAGCTGAATTCCGGCTGGCTCGCCTGCAGTGATCCGTTTGAGAGTAGCTGGTTTTCCATCTTTAATGCCTCTGGCTTCCAGCGTTCCGGCAGTAAAGGGCACCGCCCACTTGTAAATCCGGTCTTCAAAGTCAGCCAGGTATTTGGTTCCTAATGATTGGTCATTCAGTAGCAGTTCTACTTCCTCGCAATTAGAGTAGACTTCTACGATGGTCATGCAGTTTTCGGGATAGTTCCAGTGTTCGTTTACATCGTGCCATACCCATAGTGCTTTTTCCCAAGCACCGGGGTTCCGTTCCACCGGGTTGCCCCTGGCTTCGTCTATTTTGTAGATTGATTTTTCCTTGGTTTGGGTGGCAATGTAGATATGAGGCTCATCGCTCCACAGAGTTTTCATCATGTGGTACGAAGGCTTTTCAAAACCAGCCGTGTTGAGCAACCCACTGGGAGTACTCTTTCGCGGCCACTGATTGTGTGATTCGCCCATGTAATCGATGCCTGTCCAGAGGAAAGTACCCGCAATGAATGGGCGATCGATTACGCTTTTCCATTCGTGCCACTGCCCCAGGTTCTCGGTTCCCATAATGGGTTTATCCGGATAATGCTCGTGACCGTAGTCGTAAAGCACCCGGCGGTAGCTGTAGCCTACTACATCGAGGGCATCGGTGTAGCCCGATACATGACTTACCGAAGGAAGAATACAGTTCGCCACCACCGCGCGGGTAGTGTCCATTTCGCGGGTCCAGTTAGCTAGCTTATGCGCTGTTTCGCTCAATACATACTCTTCCTCAGGGCTTTCCTGGTAGCGTTGTTTTATCTCAGCCGAAGTGATAGGTGGCAGTTCCCAGAAATAATTTCCTTGCCAACCCATGTTGAAGTAGCCACTAGCGTGAGAGTAGCGAGGATACGACCACTCAATCTCGTTACCAATGCTCCACTGAATGATAGATGGATGGTTCCGATCCCGTAGCATGGTATTTTTTAAATCCCGTTCAGCCCACTCCTGAAAATACTCGGTATATCCCCGCGAAATGTAATCATTGTGTCGCTCGTGTTGGTTTAGTCGCTTGTCCTTGGGATTATCCCACTCGTCAAAGAATTCGTTCTGCACTAGGAACCCCATCTCATCGCATAAATCCAAAAACTCTGCCGATCCGGGATTATGGGAGATGCGGATAGCATTACAGCCGGCGGCTTTCAGTTTTTCCAATCGGCGGCGCCACACTCCTTTCGGCACGGCAGCGCCCACTAGTCCGCCATCATGGTGCAAACACACTCCTTTGATTAGCGTATGCTCTCCGTTAAGGAAAAATCCCTGATCCGGATCAAAACGGATACTGCGGATGCCGAAGGGAGTTTCGTAACGATCTACCTCGTTTCCTTCTTGCAGAATTGAAGTTACCGATCGGTATTGCTGAGTATTCTGGATATCCCAAAGCTGAGGGTCAGTGACGGCTAGCTCCTGAGAAAATTCCTGTTCTTCACCGGAGGCCACTCTGAATTCATCGCTACGTTCTGCTACTTTATTCCCATCCGGATTGTACAGTACTGTCTGTAGGGTAAAAGATTGGCTTTCGGATTCAGCATTTTTCACCTTTACCTCCAGATGTACGGTAGCTTCTTCTGAAGTAATTTTAGGAGTAGTAAGGTAAGTGCCCCACACTGGAATATGGAGTTTTGGCACGGTGATAAGCTTTACATCCCGGTAGATTCCCGAACCCGTATACCAACGACTGTCGGCATAACGGGTACGGTCAACTTTCACTTCTAACAAGTTTCTTGAATTATCCTGGTGTAAATAAGGTGTGATATCGTAGTAAAAGGGAGAATATCCGTAGGGATGAAAACCCAACTTCTTTCCGTTGAGCCACACTTCAGCGTTGTTATACACTCCATCGAAGTACAGATAAGTTTTGGTCTCGGTACTCTCAGGAGAATCAAATTTTTTACGGTACCAGCCCGTGCCACCAGGCAAATAACCGGTTGCCCCCTCATAGGCCGAATCAAATGAGGCTTCAATACTCCAGTCATGGGGAAGTGTGACAGATCGCCAGGCTAGTTCTTCGTCGGTGGATTTATGGCCAATAGAATCTAGTAGAGCAAATTCCCATTCTGCATTAAAATCAGCTTCACGGCTAAGAATTTCCGGCGGCTGGTCAGCTAGCAGAGCGATTAGGAATACAGTCGCCACCAGTAAAAAAAAGACAGTTCCTTTCAACATAAAAGGCTAGTCGCTTAGTGTAGGTTGTTAATTTTAGTCAAGCAGCTAATCTAGGTCAGCCGCTTTTTAGATGCATAAATGTTGAATTTATTTCCGACATTACCTGATAAACGAACTAGACAAAAACTAGATTCCCCATCAAAAAGCGAAAAAGGGCCTTTATAGTTGTATTCTAATCAGACCCTTTTGAGAATTATCCAAAGCATTTGATTCGAAACGGCAACGATGAAATCTTAGCTACTGAAGGATAAAGTGACAATAGCTGGCGACAGATTACGACTCTCTTTTATTAATTTGATAAAGAAGTCTATTAAGTATTCAGTTGTATTTCAATTATTGAAAAAAATGGGTAGACTTGGACTAGGCAAACGTATAATCTTGCCTAGATGTACCAAGCAGAACAAATCGAAGAAAACATAAGGTTGCTTTACTGTTGAATTCTCTACTACATAGCCTCGTTATAAGTTTTACTACCACTAGGTACTTGCTACTTCTGTTGGGGCTACTCATTGTATCCTCAGCAGTTGGGCAAAATAGGGAAACTAATTCTTCTACCCTCTCCGACCCTCTGGTGAGCGCCGAAGACTTAAGATTCACCGATCCAGACAGTGCAATAGCCTTGTACGAAGCTGAAATTGAGAAATCACTGGTTACTGGAGATACGCTAACGGCAATCCAGGGATTAATCGGACTTTCTTACTTATACGCCCATAATGCCAAATATAGTCGCTCTTACGATGGCTACTGGGAGGCTCTGCTACTAGCAGAACAAATGAACGATAAACAGGCCATTGCCGCAGTCTATAACCGTTTGGGCTGGTTGTACAGTTTTTATAAACGCCGAACCACCGCCATTGACTACTTCAATTTATCACTAAAGCTATACAAAGAACAAGCAAAGGAAGATGGCATCAATTATCAGGTGCTGTTGGATGATTATTATGCCCTCGCCACGCTGTATAGAAAGGACAATGAAACTACCATGGCCCGGCTATATCTTGATAGCTGCCGAATGATGCGCAGGCTTATGAATAAAGGGCAGGGAAATGGGGCGTTTATTAAGGCCGAGTACGGCTACATTCTCAATAAAGAAGAAAAGTATCAGGCTGCCCTGGACTCATTACTAGAAGTTAAACAAGTTTTTGAAAGAGAAGATAGCTCCTACTTAGTAATCTTATATCCGTTTTTAGGCGACGTTTATCGTTCACTAGGCCAGTTGTCTGAAAGCGAATCCTATTATATCAAAGCGCTGGATATTTCCGAGGAGTACTCTAGCCACCGCGATCTGATTCCTGAAATTTATGAGAGCCTGGCGAACCTCTACGTCCAGAAAAAACAGTACGAACTGGCGCACCAGTCGTTAGCGACGGCGAAAGAATTAAGCGAAGTTCAGTTCGGCAGCCGCAGTGAGCCTAACCTGGGTTTACTGGAGATTAAAGATGCCTACCGCCTTGAAAAGGAGAGGCAGAATGACCTGATACAACAGCAGCGACTGCTTCAGTTAGAGCAGGCTAATAAAATCCGTACGCTGCAAGCGATTATTCTGTTTGGGGCAATTCTATTTCTGTTGATACTTGGTCTGCTAGTTTACCGCTATCTGAGGGCTCGCTATAAAGCCGAAAAGCGCTTGCTTCAGCAACAGAAAGAGTTGGAAATACAAAAAGCCAATGAGGTACTTGAAGTAAAAAATAGAGAATTAACTGCTTCAGCGCTACAAGCCATTGCCCGGGAAGAACTATTGGCCGAAGTAAAAGACGAGTTACTAAAGCAAAAGCAGGAACCTAACCCCCGCAAGATCAGCAAGCTAGTGAGCAACATTAACGTGAGTAACTCCCAAAACTGGGAGGAGTTTGAGCTTAGGTTTCTGTCAGTAAACGAGGGCTTTTATGGACGCCTTCAGGAAAGCTTTCCTGAGTTAAGCCAGCACGATCATAAGATTTGTGCCCTCATCAAACTAAATTTTTCTTCCAAAGATATGGCCCGGTTGTTAGGAATTTCAGTAGAATCGGTACACACTACCCGCTACCGCCTACGCAAAAAACTCGGCCTAGACCGCAAAGTGAATCTGGAAGACTTCATCGCCAAGATTTAGTGATTTTGCAGTTAAAGAAGTTTCTCCAGAAGCCGACCTTCTCTAGGCCATTCTATTGCTCTTCTTGTTTATTAAAGTACTAACTCCCCAGCCCCCAGTTTTTTGCCCAAATGACACGATATTAGGCATTACTGACTAGATGTATATAAGCCTACTTTTTAGAACTCTGCCTAGCCTAATAAACCAGAAGATTTGGAGAGTATGAGACATTCAATAGCACACTTTTCATCCCTAGCCCTCTCCTGCATTTCATTTTTTATAATGATTGTGTCCACTCATGCTAAAAATGTAAATAACAGTACCAAACCGAGGTCTGCAATATCACTTTAGTAATTTCCTTCACCATTATTCAGAGAAAGACCTGTACTGTCTAGTTTAAGTACAGTCCCAAAAATTCGATTCAACATCTGGTATATATACCTTCAGAAAAAGCTCGAAAGCTACCTCTCTAGCTTTTTAGTTAATCTGTATTTTCACCAACACACCTATACTATGATGAAACTTAAACAACCACCGTTACTTTGTCTACTGAAGAAGTACGCCCTCTGTGCTTCTCTTCTCCAAGGCATGGTATTCTCGACTTATCTGTCCGCTGAAACCCTCGCTGCGGATATTACTGTTTCCGGAGTCGTTACTGACGAAATAAATGAGCCACTGCCGGGGGTAAATATTATCGTAAAAGGAACCGCTACCGGAACCGTCACGGACGCCGAAGGTAGTTACAGTCTGAGTGCCCCGGAAGATGGTACACTCGTCTTCAGTTTCATCGGCTACCAGAATTTGGAAGTTCCGGTGAACGGGCAAAGCACCATCAGTGTCGTCATGCAACTAGACGAAGAAACGCTGGATGAAGTAGTCGTAATCGGCTACGGTACTCGGACGAAGGGCGACTTAACCGGTTCGGTTGGCACGGTAAATACAGATTACTTAGAGCAACAACCGGTAGCCAATGTATCTCAAGCGCTTCAGGGAAGCGTGGCAGGTGTTACTGTAGTTAGCTCGGCTACTCCGGGCGAAAATGCCGAAGTCCGTATCCGAGGTATGGGTACTATTAATAATAACGGTCCACTATGGGTGGTAGACGGTGTATTCAATGCTGATCCACCGCCACCCAACCAGATTGAATCCATTCAAGTTCTGAAAGATGCCGCCTCTACTGCTATTTACGGAGCCCGGGGTGCCAATGGGGTAGTACTCGTTACTACTAAAACCGGAAGAAAAGGCCAACCGGCTAAAGTAGATATAAGTATACGTTCTGGTTTTAACGCCCCTAGTGCTAAGTATGACTTGGAAACCGATCCGCAATTGGTAGGTGAGATGTGGTGGTTGGAATATCAGAACGACGGATTACCTACAAGCCACCCTCACTACGGTAGTGGCGCTACTCCTATGTTAAGTGAGTATCTGTTTCCCAATGGCGGATCATCGGGCGACCCGGGCGTAAACCCTGATTTATACGATCAGCAATCGTACCCCATTACCCTAGCGAACCAAGCAGGTACTGACTGGCTAGATCAAATTTATCAAAACAGCCCCATCCACGATATTAATTTGGCGGTAACCGGAGGCTCAGAGAAGACCACGTACTCCTTCCACGCCAACTACCTGGATCAAAACGGATTGCTCAAGCACACTTCCTTTCAACGGGTAGGTTTACGTTCCAATATAGATGCCGAGCTGAATGATTGGCTCACGATTGGTCAACGCCTAGGAGTAACCTTTGGTCAGACCAACGGCTGGAACGGGAATAATAGTCATGAAAATCTGTTTAATCAAATCTACCTAATTAGTCCGGCACTACCCGTTCGGGATATTGCGGGTAACTACGCCGGAGGAGTTGTGGGTGGCAACCTCTTTGATGGTCAAAACCCTGTGGCGTTTTTAGATCGTACGGGTGTTAATAAAAACAAAAACTATGATATTACTGGTAACTTTTACGCCCAAGTATCTCCAATTGAAGGGCTAACCATCAAATCATTATTTGGTTATGATCTAGGGTTGAGCAACGGTTTCTTCCCTAATCTTCCAGCTTTTGAGAGTGTAAACGGAGCGCGAAATACTACTCTGAACGAAAACAGTGTTAATAACACCCTATGGAACTGGAGTAATACTGCCAGCTACGCTAAAACCATTGATGGTATCCACTCTTTTGATGTGCTGGTAGGAGTGGAAGCCACCCGGTTTTCCAACCGGTTTATCTCGGCTTCTCGCCAAGAATATTTCTCTACGGATGAAAATTTCTTAGTTCTCGATGCTGGGGCTTCTAACCAATTGAATAACGGAAACGGGTTTGCCTGGTCATTATTCTCCTACTTTGGCCGACTGCACTACGACCTGAAAGGCAAGTACCTAGTAGACTTTACAGTTCGTCGGGATGGTTCTTCTCGCTTTGGGGTAAACAATCGCTTCGGAGTATTTCCCGCTGCTTCTCTAGGTTGGGTAGTATCAGAAGAAAATTTCATGAACGGTGTCAGCAATTGGTTAAGTTATTTTAAACTTCGGGGAAGTTGGGGACAGTCTGGAAATGATCAGATCGGAAACTACAACAGCTTCTCCACCTTTGGTTCTGCTCCAGGAAACTCTTTCTACGCCATCACTGGTGCCGATAATGCCATCACCCTAGGGTATCAATCAACCGCTATTGGTAACCCAAATGCAAGGTGGGAAACAACTACATCCAGTAATATTGCCTTTGACGCTACGCTGTTTCGCTCGTTAGATATTAGCGTGGATTTCTGGCAGAAAAACACTGACGATATGCTTTTTGCGGTAGCTATTCCGCAAGTAGTGGGTAGTGCCAATGCTCCAGCAGTGAATATTGGTTCTATGGAAAACCGAGGTATTGATATCGTGCTAGATTACCGAGGCTCGGTATTTAATGATGAGTTAAAGTATAATATCTCAGCGAATTTCACTCAATACCGAAATGAAGTAACCAAGTTGAGCGACAATAAGGACGAGTTTATTCAAGGAACAGCTACTCGCGGACAGGTGTATACCCGCACTGAAGTGGGTCGTTCTTTTCCAGAGTACTTTGGCTACGTGATAGATGGTATTTTTCAAACGCAGGAAGAAGCCGACGCCCACCCTACTAACGGAACCTACAATCAGCCCGGTAACCTAATTGTCCGTGACGTGGATGGTGATGGGGTCATTACTCCTGATGATCGTACCTATATCGGTAACCCTCACCCTGATTTTACCGCAGGTTTACGAGCTGGATTAGAATACCGAGGCTTTGACTTATCCGCTACCCTCTACGCTAGTGTAGGCAACGATATAGCCAACTATACTAGCCGCTTCATTCGGTATGGTTTATTTCAAGGTCCGAATAGCCCTGACCGATTGTTCCGCTCATGGGGTAGCCCATATTTAGATAATAATGCCGATGCTATCTTACCTAAAGCTTCAACGGCTACATCGTTTGAGCAGAATGCCTCTACCGAATACATTGAAGATGGCTCATTCTTGCGCTTACAGAACCTACAGCTAGGCTACAATGTACCTGCCAGCGTTCTGGATGCTATTAACATTAACGCACTGCGCTTTTACGTCATGGGCGCTAATCTACTAACGGTTACTAATTACTCTGGTTTAGACCCGGAGATTACGGCCAAGCGTACTAATGGAGTTGGTTTTGAAATAGACCGGGGAATTGACGTAGGTACCTGGCCAATTTCTCGCCAGATCATGTTCGGATTAAATATTACTTTATAATCATAGAAGTTAATTAGTGATGAAAAAATTTATTGTAATACTAAGTTTGTCAATAGCCGGAACCTTCGTACTAAATTCTTGTAATGAAGAGTTTCTGGATGAACAACCGATGGGTGCAGTAAGTGAAGAACTGCTGAAAAATGAAGAAGGGGTGAATGCCTTGCTAATTGCAGCTTACGCCCTAGTAGATGGGTATGCTCAGGGTGAATCGCCCAGTGGAGCTCAGGGTGAAGCATCCGGTACTAACTGGATTTGGGGAGATGTTGCTTCGGACGATAAGCATCGTGGCGACCAAACCGGGGGCTGGAATCAAATCAATGATATTGAACGCTACGAAGTGCAACCCGATAATGAATGGCTCATCGGAGCTTGGGGGGTAAACTTTGAAGGAGTATCCCGGGCTAATGATGCACTGAAAGCCTTGAGAGATGCGGAAGATATCAATCCGGCAAAGGCAGCTCAATTTGAAGCTGAAGCCCGCTTTCTACGAGCTTGGTTCCACTTTCAGCTAAGAACTAAGTTTGAGAAAGTACCCTACATCACCGAAGACGTTGACCCAGTTACGGTTGCTAACGACCGGGAGATTTGGGATGACATTGAAGCTGATTTTCAGTTCGGAGTAGAAAATTTAGATCCTACTCCTGCTGAAGTAGGCCGGGCTTCTCAATGGGCGGCTAAAGCTGCCAAGGCACGAACCCATATGTTCCAGCTCGAATATAACGAGGCCAAACCGTTACTGGATGATATTATCAATAACGGGCCATTCCAATTGGAGGATCACTTCTATAATAATTTTGATGAAGAGCATCAAAATAATGGTGAAAGTATTTTCGAAATTCAATACTCAGTAAATGACGGAGCTGGCGTAGCGAACTCGGGAATTGATCACCAAACCTTGTACCCACGCGGGGGTGATGTAGGGCTATGCTGTGCGTACAGCGCTCCTTCGTTTGACCTATTTAATGCTTTCAAAGTGGATGCCAACGGACTGCCACTGCTAGATAGTTTCCAGGATGATTTGTTGTTAGAAGATTACGGCATACTTGACACCGAGCCGTTCACCCCCACCGATCAGTTACTAGACCCTCGAGTAGACTGGACGATAGGGCGACGAGGCATCCCATTTCTAGATTGGGGTCCAATGAGCGGAAGTGATTGGATGTTGGATCAAGCTAACATGGGACCTTTCCTAAATAAAAAGGCAATGTGGTACCAACGCAATGAAAACGTTATTTCTACGCAGTCTGCCTACTGGGCGCAAGGAGTAAATGGCGACAACTTCCGGGTACTTCGGCTGGGCCATATCATACTATGGCGCGCAGAAGTAGCCATTGAAGAAAATGATCTGGCAACGGCGGTCACGTTAGTTAATCAGATTCGCGAGAGAGCTTCCGATGACCTGGTGATGGGTAGAGTAGCTAACACTACTTTCGGGGCTGAAGACGAAATCGTGATTGATGAGTCGCAGCCCGCCGCGAACTACCTACTCGGGTTGTATCCTTCTTTCCCTGATCAGGAGTACGCCCGAAAGGCGCTGAGACACGAGATGCGCGTAGAATTTGCCCTCGAGGGAATGCGCTTCTTTGACCTGGTTCGCTGGGGCATTGCAGCCGAAACGCTGAACACCTACTTAACGAGTGAACTGGCGGACGGTCGACTTCCCTGGCTGCAAGGAGCTACTTTCACCGACGGACAAGATGACCACTGGCCAATACCTCAGGTTCAAATTGATTTGCAAACTGGCGTGCTGACCCAGGACCCGGCTTACTAGCGAATTACTGAATTATTTATAGAATCGGTAATCGGTCTGCTAGGGCTGATTACCGATTTTTTTATGATCGCAAGTGATTTCAAGCTATTTTCTGAAGAGAAATAACACTTAGCCATGCAAATGAAAACAGTATACTGGTATACGAAGTCTCTACCATTCCTGATTGGAGTACTGCTCATTGCCTGTAGTTCGGATAAGCAACCGAACCGTCAGCTTCAGGCCGAAGAATTTCAACTACTTCGCGAACTACCCACCGAAGTATCGGGAGTAGATTTTGAAAACACCATTGTGGAAAATAGCCGTATCAATATTCTTAACTATCTCTACTACTACAACGGAAGCGGAGTAGCAGTTGGCGATATTAACAACGATGGTTTGCCCGACATCTATTTTGCTGCTACCGTAGGCGAAAACAAACTGTTTCTAAATAAAGGAAATTTGACATTTCAAGATATTACGGCGACTGCCGGAGTAGAAGGCGACTACGGCATCACCACCGGGGTTAGTTTCATCGATATTAACAACGACGGCTACCTGGATATCTACGTCTGTAAATCAGGGGAGCAAAGCGAGCGTTACCGGAGAAATCAACTATTTATTAATAATGGTCAGCTAGGCTTTACTGAACAGGCGGCTGCCTACGGTCTGGACGATGCTTCCTTCTCTAATCAGGCCTATTTCTTCGACATAGACCAGGATGGTGACCTGGACATGTACCTGCTGAACCATCCGGTAGATTGGGCGAACATCAACAAGATTATGACCGGCGAGCAGAATTTGGAAGGCTTTTACTACGAATATTCGGATAAGCTATATCGTAATGATGGCAATCAGAAGTTTGTAGACATTACGCGGGAAACCGGAATACTGAACCGTAACTGGGGGTTAAGCGCGTCAGTCGGCGACTTCACCGGAGACAACCGGCCCGATATTTACATAGCCAACGATTTTATCAAACCCGATAATCTGTTCGTGAATCAGGGTAGTGATCAAAATGGACAGTTCGCCTTTCATGATCAGTTAGCCCAACACTTCCGCCACACATCTTTTTACTCAATGGGTTCAGATTACGCCGATATTAACAACGACGGTCTGAATGACTTGTACGTGGTGGATATGGCCATGAAGGGGCACGTCCGCTCCAAACGAAACATGGGCTCCATGAGTACCGAGAACTTCAACAAGATAGTAAGCCGGGGCTACCACTACCCCTACTCAGTAAACACCCTGCACTTGAATCTGGGGAACCAGCGCTTTACCGAAATAGCCCAGATGTCAGGAGTAGACAAAACCGACTGGAGTTGGGCCCCGCTACTGGTCGATCTGGATAATGACGGCTACAAAGATATCTTCGTTACTAACGGTATCTACCGAGACATCATCGACAACGACTTTCTCGCCAAAAAGGAACAATATGACAGTAGCAGCAACCAAAGCTACTTTGACGATTTGCTGGGAGAGATTCCTCAAACCAGCATCAAAAACGTAGTTTTCCGTAATCAAGGCGACCTGACATTTCGCGACATGAGTGTAAAGTGGGGCATCACTGAGGCAACTAACTCCAACGGGGCGGCTTACGCTGACCTGGATGGCGACGGTGATATGGATATGATTATTAACAACCTCAATGAGCCGTCCCTGATCTACGAAAACCTTTCGGCCGATAGCCTGGAAAACAATTTCGTCAAGGTCAAACTGACTGGTCCGGCTAATAACATGAACGCCATAGGAGCAAAAGTAGAAATCAACTATCTGAGGCAACTTCAGCGACTAGACATGATGCCCACTCGGGGTTACCTCTCTTCGGTAGATCATCTACTACACTTTGGAATAGGCCAAACCGACCGCATTGATACGCTCTCAATCACCTGGCCCGATGGAAAAATGACCGTCTTGAAAGATCTCAAAGTCAACCAAATAGTAGAAGTTGACTATTCTTCGGCTGATTTCACCGAGCCAGTAGAAGAACCTGTTACTACTCCCATGTTCACCGAAATAACCGATGAAGTAAACCTAAACCACCGGCACACTGAAGTGGCTTACGATGATTTTCAGCTGGAGTTACTATTGCCTCATAAGCTTTCCGAAAATGGCCCGTTTGTGTCCGTAGCCGATGTGAATGCTGATGGTTTAGATGATTTGTTCATTGGTGGGTCTGCGGGGCAAAGTGCTGGGTTATACCTGCAGACCAGTGAAGGAAGGTTTAACCCCCTTTCAGCTACAACCTGGGAGCGAGACCAACAATACGAAGATCAGAAGACGGTATTCTTCGATTCAGATCAGGATGGTGACCTGGACCTGTACGTAGTCAGTGGCAGTAATGAATTTACCGATGAGAGGCTTTACCAAGATCGGCTGTATCTCAACGATGGCAGCGGTAACTTCAGCAAAGCATCCCAAGCGTTGCCTGTCATCTCATCCAGTGGGTCGGATGTGGACTACGGGGATTTTGATCAGGATGGTGATCCGGATTTAATTGTAGGAGGTCGGGTGGTACCGGGTAAGTACCCTACCCCACCCCGAAGTTACTTGCTAAGAAACAATGGCGGCACTTTTGAAGATGTAACGGATCAATTAGCTCCCGAGCTGGCAACCTTGGGCATGATTACCGATCTGGAATTCTCAGATTACGATGGGGATGACGACCTGGATGTGATAGCCGTCGGTGAATGGATACCAGTAACCGTATTGGAAAACGATGGTAGCTCCTTGAAAAAAGTAACGGAAGATATTGGCCTGTCGACTACTGACGGTTGGTGGTTTAGTCTGCGCTCTGGCGATGTTGATAACGATGGGGATATTGACTATATCACCGGAAATATTGGGAAGAACAATAAATACCACCCCCACCCGGATAGCCCACTGCATATCTACTACAATGATTTTGATAGCAACGGAAGCGGGGATATTGTGCTCTCCAAAAAAGAAGATGCAACCCTCTACCCCGTGCGAGGCCGGGAGTGCAGTTCCCAGCAAATGCCATTCATCGCTCAGAATTTCCCGGACTACGCGAGCTTTGCCACTGCCAGCTTACAGGATATTTATACCGAAGCTCAGATTTCAGATGCCCTGCACCTCGAAGCCTACGAGTTCCGAAGCTGCGCTTTGATCAATGATGGTGAAGGAAAATTTACGATTAAGTATTTACCTCCGCTAGCGCAGATCAATCCGCTGATGGGTATTAAGCTACTAGACCTGAACGCCGATGACAACCTCGACATTGTAGCTGCCGGAAACTTCTTCGGCACCGAAACCGAAACCATTCGCTACGATGCTGGATCAGGTATCTGCCTACTTGGCAATGGCTCTGGGGATTTCACTAGTATTCCAACTAAAGAAAGTGGATTATACGCCCCCGGCGATGTGAAAGATCTGGTTAAGATTCAACTCGTCGACGGCAGCACTGCCTTGTTGGTAGCAAATAATAATGACTATATACAGTTATGGAAATTTCGCGGGGACAACTCAACTATTTATTAGTGAAATCACCTTTTACTCATACGAGGAAAGACCTATAAGCTCCCCGTTCGGCCCCACGAAAAACGCGTATTTGTCGCGAATGTAGTTCTCATTTTCCAACTCGTATCCCTCTTCTTTCAACTTATCCCCGATTGGGCCAATATCATTGACCTTGAGCATAAAGTGATTATGGTTGGTATTTCCGACCGACCCTATGGTGTGCATAAATTCCGGAGCAGTAACCGATAGGCCAATGGTCAGGTCATTCGCCTTCAGCTTCATAACCAGCATTCCTTCCAGCCCTGGGCCATGAAGTACTTCGGCATTATCCATTTTAAAACCAAGAATCTCGCGGTACAGCTTCAGGGATTTCTCGAGTTCGAGCACATGGATGCTGATATACCTCAAGCCGGTGACCCTGGCCCGTGGCTCACTTTCTTCATCCACGGAATTCTCACTTTGGGCAAAACCAGAAGCTTTGCTCGTAAGGATGAGCAATGCCAAAAGGAAGCATCTCCAGGTGTCTGAAATAAATGAAAATGTTAGTTGTCTGTTTCTCATTAGTGATAACATTTAGGTTGTTTTTTCAAAACAGCAACTTATAGAAAAAAGCCAAGGAATAAATCAGTAAAAAAAGCTTTTGTCTACTAGAAAGCTTCATCAGACTGTACAAGAACTAGACAACGGCTTTAAAGTATAAATCTTCAGCTTTTAAGGCAGTAAAATTTCGTAGAATTACCCTGTAAGCTATTTCCCTTCGCAATGATAAAATTATCAGTTAGGCTTTACTCTTGCTACTAATTCGCATCATAATGTCATTCAAAGAAGCTGACTCAGAACCGGTATTTATCAAGAAAAACTGCTAAAATATATGAACTTCAACAACCTTGCTTTTCCCCTTCTTTTCCTGGTAGTTTCCTGTTCTCCGGCGGACGATCAGCAGAACCCCGTTAAACCCGAACAATACGATTGGGATCAATTAATCGATGCCGACTTGTCGAGATGGGACAACTACTTAAGTTTTCAGTATACATCCGATTACGATGGGTCGCCCCCCAAAAATGAGCAAGGTGAATTGATTGAGCCGATTGGATTAAACAATCCTGAATACGGTGTTCCAGTAGCAAATGGACAGAAATGGGCGTTAAGGATTTGATACTTCCTTCTGGGCGGCAATCCGCTCTACCCGATAGAACGTAGTTTTCCCAATACCAGCCCGTTTGCTACCGGAACACCAATTACACAATTGGTTTTTTTCATGATGGTATATATTGGAAGAAAACAGATAAGCTTGAGGGCTGTGTAGACAGGGACTTCGGCTTCTGTTTCCTTTTAAAAAAACGAATGGTATTAAATAATGACTATTTTTTCCTTACCAGGATTACCCAATCCTCCTTGACATCCTCAGGAGGCATACCCAGGTTAATCCAACCGGGCCCGGTCATTTCCGTAACATTTCCTCCCTGACCCCGGGGCTTTTTGATGTTGGGTAGAGCAGAAAGCACCGAGGCCGGTTCTCTGGCATAGGTCTGTTCAACCCGCATTTCTTTACCCTTTTGAAGACCGCCTCCGGTTCTGGGATTGTACCAATCCACGGTATAGGCACCGGTATTATTTTGCAGGTTAAGAGCAGCTCCACCTCCGGCTGGTTGATAAATCACATAAAGCTCCCCATTATCGGCGTAAACAAAATCCTTTTCACTACGGGTCAAATTATTGGCATTTTCCATTTCCCAGAAGGGAATATTGTTGTTTTTGTAAAAATCCATGGCATGGCGGGTATAGTCCCACAAGGCATCCCGGCTTCGCCAATCTTCCATATTGAGGTCATTTTGTTCTTCGGAATACCCAAAATACCATTCCACCCCATCGCCTCCCGCGGCAATGGTGGCCCAATAAGTACCCCGGGCTTCGTCTTGGTTATAATTATCGTCATAGTCATCCGTAGTGACGCCCAATCCCCCGGTACCCGCTTCATCTAAAGATACATTCCATTTTCTTCCTGACCTATCTGAAGCATTCACCCAATAAGAAATGACGTCGAAATTGTGCCAGGGACGCATACTGTTAGTCTGTATAGAGGGGCCTTCAAAATATTCGTACCCGAGTAAGGGGGTATAACTCTGTTGGTACTGACTGGGAAAGGTGTGGGTAACTACTGGGTGGTCATAAGGATCCAGACTATGGATGTATTGGGCATCTGCCTTGGCATTAAGTTGCTCCGGATCCTCTAACTCATCCCAAAGATCATGTTCTTCTCCCAAATTCCAGTTGAGGGCGAGATGGTGGGCAAACCTGGCAATCAATTCCCGGTAGTATAGTTTTCGTTCCGGCCCCAGTTTCCCGCCGTTTAGCAGCTGATCATTCTCATTTTCATGGGTTTTAAAATGAAGGAACAGACCCAATTGATCTCCATGGGTAAATACTTTTTCCCACTGAGCAAGCTTGGAAACATCATAGCGGTCAACTTCATTATGACTGATCCAGGGCCAGATATTTTTCCCGTCTCCACCAGCCGACAAAGTCAAAAAAGAAAATGCATTCATCCCCTTGGAAGAAAGATAGTTCAATGCTCCAATCAAACCTTTCCCCTTACCGTTTTGCCATACCGGGTCTCCCTCTTTCCAATCCTGAACATGTGCCTCGTACCTTTTTAAGGGAGTGGCTCCCCGAGAGTCTTTGTGCTGTGTACTACCCCATAACAAGACGTCACCGTAACTTTTTGAAAGCGAAGCATGCGTATAGGTGCCATCGAAGTCAGCAAAGGCCAATAAGGTTTCCGGAGCATCTGCTCCTCCCTTCATAAACCATTCTCCATTATCAAATCTAAGGTAATGTTCCCCGACATACCGTAGCAAACCCTTTCCCCGCAAATCAGGACCATTCTTGTCTGTTTCTGATATACTGATAGTACCTGTTGCACCATCAAATGCTACTGACTCACCAGCCGTTGAACTTAGACTTACCGCAATATCTTCTCCCCCTCGAAAAGAAGCCGTATAGGCCCATTGTCCGGTTCTATCGGGTGTGAAATGAACGCGCCACTTATTTCCCGAATTTGCGCTGGTTTCAGCTGCATTTCCATCTGCTGCAAAATAACCAGGTACCTGATAGGTTGACTGACCACTTTCATGTCGGAAAATAACATTCAGTCGGTAACCCATAAAGGGATTGTAAGCATCGGTTTCACTCACTTCTGGACCATCAAAAGTAACTGTGATTGGGTGCCATTTTTTTAATTCGCCATCAACTACTCCATTGGATTGGGCAAACAGAAAATCAGAAAGTGTTAATAACGCAATTATCAGGTTTATCAAAAAAGTTAATTTCTTCATGATTTTTCGTTTCAATTGTTGTGCTAGTGTTTTTTTCAACTTATGCAGTTATTACTTCACCTATTCTTCTAATAAATTGTGTATGAATTAGGTCGGTTATTTCTTTTTCATTGTGATCCAGGCCTAATCTTACCACCACCATATTCCATCCAGGAATGATGAAAAGATTATTATGAACCCAGGTGGCGCAGTTTTTTACTGGTACATCTGGCCATTTTCTTCCCCCCACTGGCTGGATTCCGTTTACCCACCAGTTAAATCCGTACGATTTCACGTGCAAAAAAGTGCAGTCACTGTACCGCGGGCTACACGCCTCGGACTACGCGCCGCGTAAAGCTCCCCGTGACTGTTTTTTCTTATGAGACAGCTTCCTAATTATTTGTTGGGAAATAAGGTCAGGGAGCTGCTATCACAATGGGAATGCTATGATTCCAATCAGTAGTCTGATCAGATCGTGCCGCAATACGAATATGCAGATTTCCTCCACCCCTTTCCTGAGCCATATTTAGAAGGTCGGTATCAAGCTCCACTGTTGTAGTTCCTGAATTACTATCCAAGGCCAGTTCCCGAGTTTGCCACCTGGGTCCATTTCCAGTATTCACCCCCACTTTTGCAACTGTACTCACTAATATAACTCTTTCTTCTGCTTGATGACCCTGACTAGGATTAATTTCATAATTTACTTCAAGTCCACCACCAGAAATACTAGCGGTAGGTGGAGGAATTACCAAGTGGGGTGTCACGGTAATATTCTGTTCTACGGGAGCACCTGTAAGATCCACTACCAGTTCACCTCGCTCTGGTCCGTCAACAGGCCCTTCAATCCAGACCGTATAAGACTGTGGATACAAATGCAGGTTGGCATAAGAACCATCTCCATTGACTCTCAATTCCAGAGGAACCCGATCCTCTTCTCCTAAGATAAATACGGTGAAAGCTGGATTTGATGCATCGCCAGAAACCGGATTTCCGTTTTGATCCAGAATCATTCCACTGATCTGCCCATCAAATCCAAAATCTGTTACTTTCTCTTCGCAGGCTGCCAGTACGGTTATGTAAACCGTCATCAGTGCCAAAAGCGAGATATTATTTGTAATTGAAGCCTTCGTTCTCATCGTAATTGAATATTAATATGATAAAAAAGAGATTTGCACAACTCTTCCTCTAGTATCCAGGATTCTCTACCAGGTCTCCATTAGTTTCAATTCTGGCCTGAGTGATAGGATTGTAATAATGCTCCGGCCGAAACTCGCGCTGCGTTGCTTCACCATTAATTTCAAGGAAATAGTACTGCCCTGAATCATCATGGTAAATTACCCGAACTCCCCGCACGTTTTGTCCATCTAACATATCCAAAGCAGTTCTCCATCTTCGCAGATCGTCCCAGCGATGACCTTCGTAGATTAATTCACTAGTTCTTTCTATTCTTACGCGATCACGGTTTATCGTTGATGCAGTCAAGGGTACCAAGCCAACCCGCTCACGTGTGAAGTTAAGGTACATAGCCGCTTCTGCCAGATTACCCAGCTCGAACGCACTCTCAGCGGCGATCAGATACATCTCAGCCAACCGTATTTCTTTCCAGTTGTGAGATTCGGTATTTCGCGGAACAAAAACAGTTTTAGGTATATGCTTTTCAAGTAAAAATCCAGTAGAGGGGAAAAATTGATTTGCCTGTCTTCGACTGGCATTTCCTACTGAATGTTTTCCGTTGTGAAAAACGCCCTCTTCTGAAATGATCGCATTCGGATTGGTTCCGCCCACGGTTGGATCTATGCCTTCATACAATTCTACAATATTACCAGCAAATAACTCACCTTCAAACAGAACTGTCGCGTGCAGCCTTGGATCTTTGTTATCCCAAGGAGCGGAACCCCTGGCATACAAATTATCCGGACCTAAGTCAGGATTGCTAAATGTACCATCTAAATTTTCAAAGTGATTCACCAGTTCTAAGGTAGGATTCAATAGCGAGCCTTGTCCCTCGGAGAAGGGGGTCGGCTTGTTTAGATGACCAAATTGGTGATTAATTTCAATGCCATTGTAAATCTTTTCAAAGATGGCTTCAGAATTTGAGTCTTCCATTAAGATGCTTAAAAAGGTTTGGACGGGATCGGAACCTTGCAAGAGAGAATAATAGCCTGAATTAATTATCTGCTGGGCGGCATCGCTGGCTTTCCTATAAAATTCAGTAGCTCTGGATGCTGGTATTCCGGTTAGTCGATTGTCGGCCAGAGTCCCAAAGTCAGCAATTGAAGCAGACCATAGGTTTGCCCTCGCCTTGTAGGCGTAGGCAGTCCAGCGATTTACCCGGCCGGTTTGTTCAGCATCTTCCGATAACATACTAGCGGCTGTTTCTAATTCAGAGTCTATAAAGTCAGCAAGTGCTTCTTCGGTACTTCTTACTGTATATTCCTCCGGAACCTCCTCAAAGGGATCGAGGATAATATCAACCAGGGGCACGCCTCCGTAGCGTTTTTGCATTTTGAAATATAAAGCCGCCCTCAACACCCTAATCTCGCCTTCCATCTGCATCTTAAAGCTTTCGGATAGCGGAGATTCTCGGATGTTTTCTATAAAGAAATTCATTTCCCTTATATATTCATAGTCCCACAGACCCTCACAATCATTGTTGATATTCATCCCACCGTGGGTTCTACAGCCGGCAAAGCCACCCCCTCGCTGAGTGCCAAAATCATGATGGCCTACATTACCGCCACTACTACCATAACCTGTAAAGGGAAAATTTGCGTACAGGTCTGCAGCTAATGCCTCGGCAAAAGCTTCATCCTGAAATATCTGCTCACCAATAACGCGGTCTTGGGGAACCTCATTTAGATTTAAAACATCTTCACACGAACCGAACAACACCAGAAGTAAAATCAGTAGTGGTGTTTTCCATTTATCAATTTGTTGGCTGTTTTTCATAACTAAGCAATTACTTTCATTATGGATTTAATATCATATTAGAAATCAATTTCAAGTCCGAAATTGATCACACGCGTCTGAGGATGGTAGTTACCAAAAAACTGGGCGGGATCTTCATCAATCTCAGGATCTAAAAAGTCAAGGTCTGAGAACGTTAACAAATTGGTGCCTCCTGCATACAGTTTCACCCTTCTCAACCCAAGTACGTCAATCAGTTCGTTGGGAAGAGTATACCCTAGTTGAAGCTGCTTGAGTCGTAAGTAAGAACCATCAATCAAAAACATATCGTAGTCACTATCAAATCTTCCTGATGCTCTGGGCCACCTGGCAGCAGTTGCACTTACCGTTGGAAGTCCAAATTCATTTTCCGGTATGTAAGCATCTCTAATATCTTTTTGTAAAGCAACTCCATTAGAAGGGAACGGCCCCTCAAACTCACTCCAGGCTAAATTCCACCCAAAACGTGAAGCACCCTGCCAAAAGGAGACTAGTTCGAGCCCTTTCCATTGTACACGAGTTTGAAATCCGAAAGTCATTCTGGGCTGGGTACCTGAAGTAGCGATATACTTATCATCATCAGTGATTCTACCGTCTCCATTTCTGTCTATAACTCTTGCATCACCTATCTGAATGGAGCGGTTTCCACTACCATCTATATCCGCCCAATTATCAATTTCTTCCTGAGAAGTGAAGAGACCATCAGTTTCCAAATAGAATATATCCACATTATTCCTACCGCCAGTAATTACCCGTCGGTCAATAAGTTTCTCTCGTCGCTCAACTTCTTTATTGATAAAATCAGGTTCGTCGGTGTGTAGGACTATTTCCTCATAGATTCCAAAGTTACCACCGACAGAATAGCTCCAATTGGTATTGATCGTATTATTATGCTGTAAACTGAATTCCAAGCCTCTGTTTTCAAATTCCTGGAAATTTTGCCGAGGCAGAACTGCTCCTACCACTGGTGGCACCTCTAATATGCGCCGGCCCAGAACATCGAAACGATGCCTTCTGAATACATCAAAGGTTCCTTCTAACTTACCTTCCCAGAAGGAAGCGTCTAAACCAAAATTGATAATATCCATCTTTTCCCAGGTGATATCTGGATTAGGAAGACCATCAGTACTGATAGTTCGGCGAAGGTTATCGTCTTGAAAAATGTAAAAATTGTTAAAGGAAAAGGTTGACAAAAACTGAAAGTCACCGGCGGCATCAAATCCTAATCTTCCCCAAGAACCTCTCAGTTTTAAAAAGGTAAGAAAACTTGATATCCCAATATTCTGCATGAATGACTCCTCAGTTATGTTCCATGCCCCGGAAACGGATGGAAAAAACCCCCATCGTGAATTTTCAGGGAATCTCATGGATCCATCATACCTTGCACTTACTTCCAATGAATATTTATCAGCATAATTGTAACTTACTCTGCCGATATGGCCCATTCTTTTATTTCTACTAATAACATCGTTGTTAAACTGTTGACTAGGCGGGCCAGCACTCAATTGCGCAATCGGGAAGTCGTAAAAGATACGGCTTGCATCAACTCTTTCAAAATCCCGCTGAATAAACTCAAACACATACATACTAGTTAAAGTATGATCTTCACCGAATGAAAAATCCCCGTTCAAAAAGTACTGAAAATTGATGTTTTCCGTCTGACTATTTCTTCGCTCAACTCTGGTATCAGAATTTAAAGCACGAACAAACTCATGCTCTTCCGTATCTGGATTATAGCGGTATTCAGGGCCTCTTTTCTGAAACATCTTTTCCTGTAGGCTGGTACCCTGGTAATTAATAGTAGCCCGGGTACTCAATCCTGGAAGAAGTTGATACTCACCTCCCAGTTTGAAATCAATAAACCCTCTCTGAAACTCCTGAGAACCTCCAATATCTGCACTCGCTAGATTCAGCGGGTTGACGGTTTGTCCTTCTGGGGCACCTCTTGGAAAATCACGATGCCCTCCAGGTAATTCTTCAATAGAATGAAAAGGACGCCAACGTCCACTCCGGGCAAATATACCCTGGCCTTGCCCCCAACCTGTACCTTCAAAAGCATTTCTGGGGCCGTAGAAATCTTGGAGGTTATAACTCATATCAAAGTTAAAATTGAATCTTTCAGAAACATCTATATCTACGTTTCCTCGGATATTGTATCTTTTAAATCTAGTATCTGTATCTCCAAAAACATTACGTTCCAAACCCGTTTGATCAAATATATTCCCTGAAATAAAATAACGCACATTTTCACTTCCTCCTCTTAGCGATAAATCATGTGTAAACATTGGCGCCGCATTACGGGGGATCAGTTCAAACATATCCACACTAGGAAAATTTTCAGGATCTGATCCATCGTTATTTGCTCTGAACTCTGCGACGGTCGCCGGTAACCAGCGTAAATCTATACCTCGATCAAGGTTTCTCATATTAAACAGGGCCATGTATTCCCAGGAGTCTATGGCATCAGGCACCATTGTCAGTCCCTGTAGCCCTACATCTCCGCGGTAAGCAAACTGAATGTCGCCCGTAGTCCCTCGTTTCGTTGTGACCAGTACTACACCATTACCAGCTCTTGCTCCATAAACTGCCGCAGATGCTGCGTCTTTTAGTACATTGAGCTCTGCAATATCATTAGGATTCAAATTTGAAAACACTGCCTCGCTCACGGGTAACCCATCAACAATGTAGAGAGGTTCACCAAACCCCCGGATATTGATAGCTGTCTTGTTCTGACCGGGCTGACCATTCTGATTTTTGATAAAGACCCCGGGAACCCGCCCCTGTAGTGCCTGACCTACCGTGGGAGTTGACACTCTGGCCATTGCTTCTGGATCTGCTCTGGCAACACTACCCGTAACGCGGGATTCTATTTGCGTACCGTAACCAACTACTACAACTTCAGAAAGCGACTGAATATCGGGTGATAATGAAATATTGATAACCGAACGGCCGTTAATTTCTTCCTCTAAAGTCTCAAAGCCAATTGACGAAAAGACTAGTGTAGTTACATCATCGGCGACGGTTAGGCGGTAGTTACCCTCCACATCGGTTACCGTACCAGTAGAGGTGCCTTTGGCTAAAATATTAACTCCGGGCAGCGGTTCGTCGGTAGATAGGTCGGTCACTTTCCCGCTAATGGTTTTTTCCAAACTTTTAGTATGAACCCCTGGTGGAATGGATTGGTGATTAAAAGTATTTGCACGTAAACTTGGTTTCAGACTTACCTCCTGAAAAGCTTCTTTAGTCACTTTTTTTACTTTATTACCCCTTTGGTTAGCCTTAAAAATGACGTAGTGTACATCATCAATTTTCTTATAGTCTAGTTGTAAAGGCTTAAGCAATGTGTTGAGCATATCTTCAAGAATGGTATCAGGAAGATTATCATTTTTGATAAATTTATTTTCAATAATTTCTTTGTCAAAACTAAACCGCACCTGATACTTCTTTCCAATCTCAACCAGGGCTTGACTTAGTGTCTCTTTGTCATCCTGAGCCAGCACCCCTTCAGGGGCAGATTGTAGTGCAAGGCTTTGGGCGAAAGTATTTCCAAAACCCATGGAGAGCCACAAAAAAAACAGGATTTTGAACAGATATTTTAAATAATTGTTCATAGTGTATAGTTTTATATTAATTTATACTTTCCTACCAGTCAGAGTAGCCGCCAAGCATGATGATTGGTAGGATTTTTACTTTCTTCTTACAATCAATTCATTGCCTTGCTTCTTTATATCCAGCGCAAAAGATTGTGAAATAATCATGATGATGAGATCGATGTCTTTAGATGAGATTTCTGCCTCAAATATTTTGGTTTCTATTCCACTGTCTTTCACTGTCACATTGTATCCATATATATCCTGTATCATTTCAAATACTTCTTTTAGTGGTACAGAATCGAAGACCAGAACATCTTGAGTCCAGAGAGCGTATTTTTCGGGGTTTACGACTCTTTTTGTTACACTCTTATTTTTTTCAGAGACTTCTACTAAATCACCAGGCTCCATGTCCACAACTGATACCCCAGAGGATTGCTGCTGGTCTACATCCAGGTTTAACTTGACTTTCCCTGATTGCAGAACTACCTGGGTTTTGCCTCTCCTATTATTTACATTGAATTCCGTACCCAGAACTTCTATAGCCACGCCATTGGAATGCACGACAAACTTTTGGTCATTTTCAGTATGAACTACTGAAAAAAATGCTTCTCCCGTCAAATCTATCTCCCGATCATGATCGCCTTGCCAATTCTGCTGGTAACTAACGGTAGAGTTAGCGCTTAATACTACCTCTGAGCCATCAGGAAGAGCAACGTTTTTAGTTTCTCCAAAATTTGTTGAATAGAAAACCGTCTGATTATTGAAAATTACCAACCAGATCCCGGTCACAGCCACCAAGCTTATAGAAGCTGCAATGGCCACTTTATGCCATATCTTAAAAAATGAATGTTGAGTAGGTAGAGAATAAATAAGCTTTTCCCCTACTTCATCGTCTGCATGAATTTCCTCATCTTCTTTTGAGATATTAAGTTCCTCTGTCAGCGCTTTCGCATTGATGATAGCTTGGATGTTTTGTAAAATCTTCCCCTTATTGAATTCATCAATAGTACTTCCTTCAAAATCTAAATCCAGCATAATGGCTCTAGCTTTCTGAATGATCGGTACTTTATCAGGGTTATGACTTATCCAATCTTCCCAGAATATTTGGGATTCCAAAGTTGGATTTAATACCCATTCTTGAAAATCCTCATCCAGTATGAAATCTATCAGGTCAAATTTTTGATAATTCATTGACTAGAACGTTTTTTTAATAAGGGGGGGGAAACTTTAAGCCGTCCTCAAAAAAATTGAGTTTTTTTTGTAAATTTTTATTTTTCAAAATTTATTGCCAGTATTATTAATAAATTTTGAAAAAGCAGGCTATATATTAAAATAATTCAGAAACAGAGAGACCAAATATTAGCCAAGCTTTACTCTCATATGGATCTAATATCTACCCATTAGCGAGACGAAAGCGAAGGGGCAAAAAAATAACTTAAAGCTTTTAAAAAGGATCAGAAGATTAGCACTGCACACAAAAGTAATGCAAATTTTAGCATTTCTTTTCTAAGTGTCAGCATAGCTCGGTAAATAAGGTTTCGTACTGATTTGGTATCCATAGATAGTAAGCCCGCCACTTCCTGATTTGTTAGGCCGTCATAAAATCGTAAAGTAATAGCTTCCTTTTGTCTTCTAGTAAGAGAGTTAAGGGCATTGAGTAACTCTCCTTGTTGATCCTCACAAAATTGTTGGGAAATGAGTTCTGACTCTTTTGAAAAAACAATGGTGAAATTATATTCTTCTAGCATATTGTTTACCATAGGAAGTTTTCTCCGGTCAACCAGTTTTTTGATGATTTTTCTTTTGAGGCGTTTGTATAAATAATATCTAACCGTATGTACAGTCGGAAGATTTCCCCTACCTTTCCATATTTCTACAAAAAGGTCTTGAAGACAATCCTCAATTAATTCTTTATCGTTAGTAATTCTATTACCATAGCGACACAGATCTTCAAAGTACAGATTATAAAGGCGAGTAAACGCCTGAGCACTTCCCATTTTCAAAAAAAACCATAACTCTACATCCTCAGTAGATGCAGATTTTCTGCTAGCTTTCTTATGTGGTGAAGTGGCCAAGTTAAAGATAAGCCTTTAATAATTACTAATTTTTGCAATCTATTACTACTAATATTACCAAATGCAAATTAATATGTCAATGAATTTATGATATTTAAATATACGGTGTATACATTCGGCTAGAGAGGTCTCTAATTGATCGGGTGTTTTGGTTCCGTTCCACGGCGGATCGAAATCAATATATCATGCTTTTTGAGGATTTTGATATAGTCTAGGTAGGGCAAGCAATGGAGTAAAATCCGCCATTCAGTAATTTTTACCAACTCAGAGAGTAAAGAAAAACCGGGCCACGGTGGCGAACGTTTTATAACACTTGAAGATTTTTTAACCGCTACTACCCAATCTCAAGAATAAAACTAATTTCCTCAGATACTTCAACACCATCTTTACGCAGCACACCCGTAAATGGATCTGGCTTCCCAGAATAAGCTAGTGCCACTTTATATTTTCCTTTCTCAAAGACAAATCCACTACGATAATATAAGAAAGCACGTGACTTATCATGGATAGCTCCTTCATACGTATGGCTCAAGAATAAGCAGTAGCCCTGTAAGTCAGTGATGGCTATATTCTTGACAGTATGCGAATTTTTCTTCCCACTGGGCCAGGGCGGCTGTATTGTGGTCTGGCAACTATACGTGTAAAATCCACCATCCCTATTTATGAATGCCAATATCGCTCAAAGGTTATTTTACTTCAAAGAAGTTTAACGCACTGGCCAAGGTGTTCACATAGGTGCAAAAACGCTCATAATCAAATGGATTAAGTTGTTCGCGCTCATTAGCTGCAGAAATGGCGTAACATACTGCCCGGGTAGATTCTGTAAGTAATAGATTCGGTTAGGAACTGCCTTATAAGCTGAGATTTCTCCGATCCCATCGTTTTCCGCACACCCACCTCTTTAGCCCGTTTGGTGGCACGGGCTGTAGTCAGGTTCATATAGTTGATGCTTGCAATCACTAGAATGAAAAAAGCAATAGCTCCGAAGATGTAGATGTAGGATAGATCACTACGTTCCCCAGCACTATCGCCAAAGTTAGATTGCAAATAGATGTCGGTTAGTGACTGTAGCCAGTAACCAATGGTAACCCCAAAGTCTTTGAAAATGGGCTCGACATGCTCTTGATTCACTTCGCCCAGTATCTGCTCTACTTCTCGAGGGGAAGCATACTGCTCGAGCTGTATATACGTAAAAGGATACCATCCTCCCCAGTCACAAAATACTTCTTCAGGAAAGGTGGCAAATGAGATCAAAGCATCAAGTTGCAAGTGAGAATTAGCCAGAATATCCTCCATCACTCCGGTTACTTCATAGGTTATCTCCACTTTGACCCTATAAACGCGCAGGAACTATTATTAAAGCTATTACCAGATGAAGACAATTAGCTATGTCCATTGGAGAGCTTCAGCTCTCCTGATTTTTATATACGTTAGGTTGAATCGGCAGGCTAAATCTAATTAAAATCATATAATGGTTATGATACTATACGATAAATATCGTATTTAGTAGAAAACTATACGTAGCTATGAGCAAAGCAACCTAGGATGTTCACCAAAAATTTGCCGAAGTATTAGAAGCTCTGGGCACCAATGCCTACCAAGTAAGTAAAAAGTTAGGCCTTAATAGCCCGGACAAATACTACAAGATTGAAAAAGGACAAGCTAAACCCAGCTACGATACACTTTCCCAGATTGTCAGCTTATATCCTCAGATGAATGTTAATTACTACTTCAAAGACGACATACCGATGTTGGAGGAGCCCAACGATACAAATTACAATCGCCCCCTTACCAACGAACTAGCAACGCTACGCATTAAGCATCTGGAGCAAAAGGTAGCGATGTTAGAAGCCCAAAACCAAGAGCTAACGGCTCAAATCTTCGGAGAATCTTAGCCAATTTCAGACATTTCACACTGTATATTCTGGCGGCAATCATTTTGTTCATGCTGGATAGGCTACACCTGCCTACGACATTATGACTGGATTCGAACCAAGTCAGCAACTCTCTGTATTTCAATTTCTTATGAGAACCATTCTCGTCAGTTCATCGAATAGTTCACCTCATCTATAGTAACAGGTTGAACTAATCTATATAGGTAAAAAAACAGGCATTAAGATACAGATTGGGTGGTTTTGATGCAAATTATCGTATCCTAGTTTACTCTTCGCAATAAAACGTTTAGGAAGCTGCAAGTGCATACCTTCTATAGTAGAAAGGAGCGAGCCTGCCTTCAGCATTCTAGGTTATGCGATTATTGAGGTAATCATTCATTTGGTCGAGAGTAGAATTAACATCAATATCGTTCTGATGACTACTCTAATCAATTCACACCCCTTCACCAGTAGTAAAAATGAAGACTGAAATTTGAGAAAGCTACCAGACTGATTAGAAACAACGGTGCTTTAGCTTGCTGGGTAGTACTCCAAATCGTCGCTTAAACGCAGTGGTAAAGTGAGATGGATATTGGTAGCCGCACTGCTCGGAAACTTCAGTGACAGTTTTATCTTTTTCTTCTAGCAACATATCACGGGCTTGCATCATTTGCCTTTCATGCAGATAGCCAAAGACAGTGGTGCCAAATAAAGATTTGAAGCCTTTCTTGAGCGTAAATTCGTTCGTACCTACTTGTTTGGCTAGTGTGCTTAACGAATAAGGGTTACTCAGGTTTGCTTCGATGATATCTCGGACAGCATACATCCGATCCACATCGGCTCTTTTCAAGTAATTGGACGATGCCTTCTGATGAGTATCCTGATCAGCAATCATCTGCTCTAATTGAAGTAGCAATAACTCGATAACCCGAGCCTCTACTAGCATTTTCTTTAGTGGCTCGGTTCGCTCGCAGTGCATAATTTCGTGGATAATCATTCGCATACGGGCACTGATAGGTCGATTCCGATCAGCGAGTAGATTCGTCCGTTGTTGAGTGAGTGCCTTTCGGAACGCCTCAAATCCTAAATGCTCGGGCAAATACCTAATAAAAAGGCTAGGTAGAATATTAATCTCAAACACTTCCATAGCAGGATTATCGCTCCAGGTTGACTGTCCTTTGAAACCCGCTGCGTACAGAATGTTATGCTCGTTATGGCTGAAGTTATACTGCTTTTGGGTACGTAGGTCAGTAGTCTGTACCTGCCCCCCAAGGGCAAAGTGCATTTCCACTGTTTCAAAATCACTTTCAAAGTCTATGAGGGTATTCTGTTTGGGTGCTAAATGACCATAGCCAATATGCATTCCCTCAAAAAATAACTCCCGGTAGCTCCCTCTTCCTAACCAGTGATCAGCTTGGTGAGTGCGTTCAGCAATGGTTCTTTTGCCGTCTTGAAAATTGGCGGGGTAATCGCGTTCAATAATCGTTGTCTCGTTTAGATTTACTAGGTCGGTAGCGCGCAGTCGTACTTTCATTGTTTCCGTTTAGCGTAAATTTTATTCCGTGTGGGGTTACTACCCTGGTGGATTCAGTCAATTTCTTTGCGGAAGATATAATTATTTAGAACAATTCTAAACAAAATAACTGAAAAGTGCGTATCATTTTTTTAGATATTACTAAATATATTTTTAGTTTTATCTAAATCAATATCTTTACCAGCGGCTTTTGTAGTTATTTTACTAGCATACTACGACTGAGGCAATGATAAAAGATGGTATGAGGAAGAAAATCAAATGGGCATTATTGGTACTTTTTGCGTGGATAATAGCTTTTGTGCTCTTCGTATTCATTGAAGACTTAACTTATGATAAACGTGAAACAGACACTGAAATGAAGGAGCAGAAGAAGGCATTAGTTTTAACCTGGGAAGCTGACAATCAACGTGATTTTTGGAATAGCTACAGGAGAGATATACACCCTATCATTGAAGCTTTGCACCAGAAACAACAGATCAGTCAGGTGTTTCCTTTTGAACACAAGCCGTTACGTTATCAGGAGAGTGCGAAGCGTTGGACTAACTGTATTGTACTGATGCTATCCGGTGAAGTCTATCATTCTGAATTCTCTTCGTCTCTCATTTCCTCAATTGAAAAATCTGCCTTACGTGAAGATTTTCGCTCACTGGATGTAATGAAAATTCAGCGAGGATTGGACATGTTTTATCCGGTGAAAAATGGAATTGAAAGAGAACCTAAACTCAATCAAACCATAGAGTATCTTTTCTCCAAACCTGAAGTAAGAGAGCAGTACTACGAAGACCAATACCGCTTTTCCGGTCCGGCTATGCAGGACTTACATCATCGGGATAAAGCGGGTAGATTTATTGGTTTTGAGTTGGAAGAACGGATATTCGCATCAGCAAATGTGCCCCAGTGGGATGTAATCCACATCATCGGCTTCACCACTTGGCAAGAGATTAAGGCTGCTCCGTTTTTTTATGGGACTTGGAACAAGCACGCAGAAAGAGCTTTTGGTGAGGGAATGACCTTTAAGAAAAAAGTGGCGGAGTGGAATAAAATCCGAACCAATGTAAAAAGCTCAACGAAGCAAAATTTCTCAATGACTTTGAGGAGGTAGGTTAAAATGGTTTCGTCGAAAAATCAGGATAGTATGAGAAATAACTTCCATATTACACTAAGCATGCAGTCTATTAGACTATTTATGTTTGTAGGTCTTTTTGCATCGGTGACTGTTGTTGTCTGTAATACGATTCTTTATTCTTATGGGAATATAGCATTTTGGCCTCAATGGGCCTTAAATCTATCGTATTGGGCGGGATCAATGGTATTAGCTTTTGCCGCTCTGGGATTTGTTCCCACTTACTTTGCTCTTAGACCTGCTGGACAATTTTGGGCAATCGTTACAAGCGGGTTCTTAGCCTACTTTGTTGCCCTCGGCTCCGTAGGTCACGGTTCATTCTTTCCTTATTACAGTATTTTACAAGCCATTGAAGTCAATTCAAAAGAAAAAATACTAGAAGATTTCCTCGTTCCCATTCAGACGTATAATCAATTTCTCTTTCTAGTTTGCATTCTTATTTTATTATTAGGATCTGTGTTTTATTCAGTTTTGATACTGGTAAAACCAACCATTTACCCTAAGTGGATGGCATTCTGTAATCCGGCCTTAATTACATTACCAATTTACTTATTAGCAAGTGCCAAAGACATACATCCAATTATAAGAATAGCATCTAATGGAATTGGATTTCATTTGGGGCTTTCTGGCCATTTCCTTCTCACTTATTATTTTCTTCGTCAAAGCTCAGAACAAAAGAAAGTGCGAGCTGATGTGAAAATTACCACCAACTAAAATCATACAATACGCTAAAAAAGCTACGCGCCACTTTATTTAAACCGCCAACCCTATGGATATAAGCAGTCAGCAAAAAGTACTGGTACTTCAAGAAGATCTGAAAAAAGTGATGTGGAAGCTATCGCTTCCGGCGATAGCGGCCATGGTGCTATTTGGGCTTAATGCCTTTATGGACACCGTGTATATCGGTCAACTGATGAACGAAACGGCACTGGCCGGGGTGGCGTTAGCTTATCCGCTGACGGCTATTATGATGGGTCTTGGTTCCTGGGCAGGCACCGGAGCGGGTAATCTGCTTAGTATTCTCTTGGGTAAAGATGATCGAGCCGCTCAAGAGAAAATTCTGGCGAATGTAACCCTATTTATGCTGTTGACCACGTTGTTGTTTGCCCTTCCGGCCTACATATTCGCCGATAGTTTGATCCAGATGATGGGTGGTTCGGGCGAGGTGCTAACGTACGGAACAGAATATCTGCAAATAACCCTAATGGCTTCTCCACTCTGGGTTTACGGACTGGGGCTTAACTTTATTGTACGGGCGGAAGGTAAGATGAAAGAAGCCGCTATCATGATGAGCTACGGTCTTGGGGTCAACTTAGTACTGACCCCAATATTTATACATTACCTGGATTTGGGAGTGGCCGGAGCAGCCTGGGCTACCAATATCGGGATGCTAATCTACTGCCTTACGGGTTATCTTTATTTTCGGGGCGATAAAGCCTCTTTTCAAGCCAATATCCATTCACTTTCTTATGACCAGTCGGTGTTTTCGTCGATTGCTAAAATGGGCTTTCCCGGGTTTATTCTTACGGTGATGAGTCTGGTACAGGCAGTGGTAGTTTTTAATGCTATTATCGGGGTAGGAACCGAAGACGACCTGGCCTTTTTTGCGGCGGCGAACCGTATCCAACTTTTTCTTATGACTCCACTGTTTGGGTTAATGCGTGCCCTACAACCCGTGGTGGGTATCAACTTCGGAGCCGGACAATACGAGCGGGTGAAGCAGGCGCTGCTACTGTTTTGTAAAACTGGTTTCTGGCTCATCGCTCCTTTCTGGTTACTGCTGACCCTTTTTCCGGAAGCTAGCCTACGGTTGGTATTACCTGACATGGCATTTGGTTCCTCCGACCTTTTTCACTTCCGAATATATGTGCTTGTACTTCCCTTTTTGCCTTTTGTGTTCATGTCGCTGACTTACTTACCCGCTATTGAACAACCCAAATACGCTAGCATCGTCGGTTTAGCCCGGCAAGTGGTTTTTTATGTGCCCGTCATGTTACTACTACCGAAGTGGATTGGGATTGGCGGTGTGTACTACGGGTCTACGGCTATTGATATTATACTAACGGGCTGGTTGGTATACATCGTTTGGCGCACTTTCCAATCATTCCGAACGGCTCAATCTGAAACCGAAACATCAAAAGTAGAAACTGCACTATGATTTCAGTAATACAGGGACTGTAATTAACTCTTCAAAACGATGATAATGGAACGACTTGATCATGTAATTTTTAGAGCCGAGAAACTAACTGAGCTAGTAGAAGAATTTCGTGCGGCAGGTTTCAAGGTATACTATGGGGCGCCGACTGGAAAAGAGTACAATGCGATGATTTATTTTGAAGATCATAGCTTCATTGAGTTAGTAGATATGACTAAAGTGCCTGGATTTGCTAAGGTGTTAACTCGACTAGGCGTATTTAAGCTAATTCATCCATTTTTTCACCGAATGGGTAACTGGGCTTTAAGTGATAACATTATTATGGAATATGTCGCTTATTCCAGTGATATCAGGGCTTTTCAGCAGCAATTCAAAGGCTCATCATCTAAAGTGCGTACGGGAACACGGATTAATCACATGAGCGAAGCTGTAAGTTGGGAGTACTTTGGATCAAAAGATCTTGAGCTGCCTTTTGTAATTTCAGACTATCGTCCAAAAAAGTATCCAGAAGAGGGAGCTACTCAACACCCTAATGGAGCTACAGGAATCAAAGAGTTAGTAGTTCATTTCTCAGGCTCCGTAGAAGCATTCAAATCCAAAGTGATTCAGTTTTTTAAGCCTTCCCCAGAGAATGTTGAGATCACATCTAGTGGGTTTAGCTTAATGACGGCTAATGCTAAAATCAGATATATTTTATCCAGTGATTACCATATTGAATCCCTAATGCTAAAGGAGTCAGTATCGCCAAAATATGACTTATCTGCCTATGGGGTTCACTGAATTCTTTGTAAAACGCTCATTGCTTTTGGCAAGGATACGTTTTTTTTTACCTTACTTTCTCCTTACTGAAGCTCGGTCGGAAACTACCTCATAGTCTTACGGTTAGTAATGGAGAGTCGCATTGCCGAGGATCAAACCCTACCTACCATGCCGTTCGCTGATAGCATCAACCAATTGGTAGCTTCTATTCAAGCGGTGAGTGAGTCAGAGAGGGAAAACTTTTTGATGGAGATCGAGTGATAATTACCCCTTACGCTTTCCATGTTTTAAGAACTTCTCTTGCGATCGCAACTTCTTTTCTAGGCTTATCTGTCGTTTTCACCTTCAGGTATTTGATGGCAACTAACAGGGAAATTACTCCGGTGAATAGCCAGGAAACATCGGTAATGGCGACCTCGGGAAAGTCGCCCCACGCCACCCAGGGCCATAGTCCTGTTACAAACCCATTAGGTCAAGTCTCATAAAGGGAAGAACGCTTAGCATCTACGCTTTATCTTTCAGGTTATCCATAGAAACAAGGGAATTCAAAATGATGCTACCTTCTCGGTCTATGCAGTCTCCCATGTATTTAAAGTGTTTTTTGTCCAATTCATGGGTGCTATTGAGTGCTATTTTGTTCGCGAACTCATGATCTTCACACATCATGAGTAGATAAATATACATCTGATCGTTGACGATCTCTTTAAAATACGCCTCAAAATAGACTTTTTCGCTTCCCAGTATTTTTTCGGCCTCTCTTTTATTATCCGCCAAAAAAGTAAGCCATTCCTCTGCGATACTTTCTTTTCCTTGTATCACCTTCAATTTGTAAATCTGCACATCCATAATTCAGTCAGTTTTTATCACAACCGTTCCATGATCACCTCTTCTTGCCACTGGTTTTTCTCGAGATTTGAGATAAAGGGCTTTAAGATTCCTAGATTTTCAGATAGTTGTAATCAAATATGAACGATATCAAAGCTAATTTTCCATTTTAGTCTACTCTCATTTATTTACTTCCAATAGAAAAAATAATACAATGTGCCTACATGCATCAATGTAATGGCGATCAGTAACCATCGCTTTCTATACTTTAAATATAGCGGGGTAATAAACAGCACGGCACTAAGTACAATAAGCTGAGATTTTAAGTCACTTGTATAATTTTCTATTGCTGATTGGTCGTAACGATATTTAACCTCGAACACCTCATTTGATTGGCTATATTCATGAAGAACATAAAACCAAACGACCGCTGTAATATTCACCAGCAAAAAGAGTATGGGCAAAATGTATTGCTCATTCATCTTGTCGGGTAATTTTCTTTGCTGTACTTCCATCAAAAATTAGGTTCGTTCTTTTGCAAGGGCTTTAAATCCCCTTTTTGAAAAAATAACCACGTATTTTACCAGATAAAATAGTAGAGGAACCCAAAATACCAATGTAATTACGATCGTTGGTATAGTCGTGCCTATAGTAATGGTTAAGACATATAACAGGATACAAATTGCTATAATCCAAAAAGACCATAACCAAACTTGTTTGCCTGTGGCTTTATAACTCACTTTCTTTTTTTGTCTCGCTTTGGTTCTTTCTAAATAAAGTACAAATCCTAACATGGATAATACTCCCGAAGTAAGGCCTAAAAAAGAATAAACGACCTTGACCCATACACCTCCAAAATCTCCGTAATGCAGCCCTTCTTGCGCGTAATATACCTTATCGCCCAACGATTTTTCTCGTACATCATATCGTGCTAGCTCGCTGTAGTCTTTTTTATCTAAAACGATATTATTTATATTATTTTGGTAAGCGGTTCTTGGTACATCCCCTCGTATAGCAACCGTACGGCTTCCGCTCCTAGAAGGAACAATAGACGTGGGAATGAGATCTGGAAATAATGCTCGAGAGGTTTCAAATGCTTTAATGTAATCTACATCATAGGCAATATCCTCCTCTTCGGAAATAGGTTTTTCTGTTCTTTTATATCGCTCGGGGCTTTTTACCTGTAATGCAGGCTGAAGAATCGCCTGAAGCCCAAGCCAGGCACCAGTGATGGCAATCATCAAATTGAACAATAGGGTAGTCATGCCTACAATTTTATGGTAATCGGCTGACTTTAATCGTAGATTCTTATTCCGGATGGCACCAAAAAATTGACGCTTCATAAAGTCACCGTAAATCAGAATTCCCGTAATGGTTGAAGCTAATAAAGCAATACCGCCAAAACCTACCCAAAACCTACCTAAGATGGCATTAAACAACCTGACATGTATATGTCTTATGTAATATGAAAATGTTTTAAAGCGGTCTCTCACGCCAACAACTTTTCCTGTGTAAGGGTTAAAGAATACTTGATAATCATAAGCTATAGGGATAGGATCTCGTTCTACAATCTGAAAACTGGCTATCCAATTTTTAGATTCATCCAAAGAGGGGCTAATTCCTACAAATTTGGCTTCACTATACTCGAGTTTAAGGCTATCAATCAACTTATCAATATCAGGATGATAGGTTGTCGTTTTACTAGGCGTATCAATTTTAAAATATTGAGGATTAATAGCTTCATCAATTTCTGCCTTGAACAAAGCAAGTACCCCAGTCACACTTAGAACAGCGATGACTATCCCTGCATACAGTCCAACCCAATTGTGGATGCTCCAAAGTTTCTTATTTATTCTTTTTGATCCAGACATTTATATTGTATGATACTAAGTTTCAACTAATGCTGTAGATGAATATGAGTGTGCAGGTTTATGAAAAATCGTCGAGAGCTCAATATCTCATCCTTCTACACTTCTACCACAACTTCTGTCAGTGATTATTAGCTAGGTTGGCAAATCTTAGTATCTCCCCACCTACGACATCAAATGCTTTGCCCGTCGCTCCGGTTGCGGGATCGTAGCTGTAATACGCATTCTCAGTACTACTTTTCACCGGCAGATACCACAAACCATCAGCCTCTTCAATGGTAAATCTGTGATTAAAGCTTTGTGAAGGAATGCCATCTATTGCTGTCACAGTTTGTGCATTTAAGTCAATCAGACACCAAGCAGCGTTTTCGGATTGTCCTATTATTACTTGTACTTCGTTGAGTTGATCTTGATTTAAAGCGGTAGGATTAAAATTTACTGAAGCAAGAATCTCCAGTAATCCGGCTGGTGTATCTGACGTAACAGATGCGATACCCTTCCCATTTCCGATATAATAAAAGCTGTTATAAACGCTAAAAAATAAGTTCTGGGGGTTTAAGGTAGCCGCTAGGTTCAGCTCGAAATCCAAATCAAATGTTGTTTCACCGCTATTTATCCGATGCAGTCTCGCCGGTGTACCAGTAAAGAGGTCTCCCTGGTCAGTGATATACAGGTTCCCCGCTTCATCCACATAACTGTTTCCAAAGTACTGGTTATGCCTAGCGGGCCCTTCCAGCTCTACCGTGGCATTACCAAAAAAAGTACCTTGATCGATATCCGCTATATGGGTGACCATCGGGTTGTACCAAATTGGGCTGGCAAAACTACCTAAAGGAGCAAACACTAAATTGTCTCGAATGTACAATTCTCGATACCGGGTTTCTTCATCTCTAGGGTATTCGGCACCACCCATGTCGATAGTACCGATAATGGTCATATCAGTCGGATTAAAGACGGTCAAGCTTTGCGGATTTCCGTAGTCAAAGTAAACACCAGTTTCAGCGTCTCTGATGGCGATTGGATCTACTCTACCAAAGGTTGCAAAACTCCCCACAATTTGGAATTCCCCATTTTCATCAACAATGAGTTTTACAAGTTCTTCGGTGCCATTCGGGTTTTGTCCATAAAAAGCACCCTCGAAGATATCCTGCTGATTAAAACTCTGAAAATCAGTTCCATCACTTATATCTACCGTTCCGGTAGGTAAAGTCTCAAAATATTTTGTTAAAGCGCCAGTACCAGTATTTACGGATACCACAAAACCGGTTGTCTTGTTGGTGGCCGTGTCCATACTGGTTGTATCGGGTTGTGGATCAGGATCTCCCATACTATCATCATCATCGCATGAAATGATCATCATCGTTCCCACCATTAAAATAAGTAGCTTGTCTAGTATACTCTTTTTCATTTGACTATTTGTTTTTGCTTAATTTATAGGATAGCTTGAACATTAAATTTCTACTGGGTCTGGGTGCACTAAAGTTGTCAAATAGGGTATTGTCAAACACGTTGTTTAACTGTGCACTAAAGCTCAATCCTCTCGACGTATCGGTATAGGTAAGCCCAACGATGTGCTCGTGCTGAGAAGGAACGATGTTGTCTGGATTGGCATTTTGGATGTCTTGCACAAACAGGATGCTGAACGGATCTACATAGAAGTAATTCCAAAAGAAATTTAATTGGTCATCCTCTTGTATTACATTTGGAATCGTGTAAGAAACAGCCGAATTGAAAAACAGATCAGGAATATTTGGAATCTGATTTTCAAATTGCAGATCATCTTTATCTGAAACGATAATCTTTTGATAGGTGAAGTTTAGACCGACGGAGAGCTGTTCAATGAGCTTAATAGTATTGGAGAACTCAAAACCCCGAGAAGAGACTTCTCCTTCATTAACAAACCGGAAAATACCCTCATTCAAAATTTGAGGTCTAATAAGGTCTTCTTGATCCCGAAGGAAGAAGTTCAAATCCCCATCATATTGAAAGTTTTTGTTTTGGTCCTGTTTAAAATGAATGCCTAGATTAACATTATGGCTTCTTTCTGGTCTTAAATTTGCGTTTCGTAAAATATTGGAAAAATTTCCAAAAATCTCCAGTACCGTAGGAAGCCGGATTGATCGTTCATAGCTAGTACGCAAGAAAAGTCTTTGGCTAAACTCGTACTTAAAACCTGTGCCGCCCCCATGAAAAGACCTGCTTGTGGAAGTACGCGGCAGAAAATTAAGGGGGGTATTATCTGGAATGTTAGAATCAATGGTTTCAAAACGGTATCGATAATTCTTATAGAAGCTGGTGTTGCTGAGTTTCTTTTCCTTCAGCCAGATGGATTCATATTGCACGCCAAAAATATTGTTGCTTAAGGGAGATTTTATTTCATTGGGATCAATGGTAACATCATTAATGGTCAGCCGTCTTCCGAAAGGGTCTTCCCCAAAAATTTGGTTATAACCATAAAAATTACTCGCAACTATAGAATGACTTGGGTTAATGGAATAACTTACGATCGTTCGATGGGAAGTGCCAATATTTTTTCCTCTTCGGTTAGTTGGTGCGCCTAGCTCTGCTCCTCGCTCATTCTCGAAGGGGAGTAGTTTTCCATTCCAATCGTAAATATTCGTGGTAGAGTCACTTATAAAATCTCTGGTGTAAGAAAAGTTGGAAATCTGGGTTAACTTCCACTGCTTGCCTAAGCTCTTGGTGTAATTCAATGAACTAATGGTTTGATTAGAAGTAGTTTCAACCTCTCCGAAGGGCATTCTGGCAACCCTTACTCCATGCTGAAGTTCATCAAACCGATCAGTATAACCCACGGCTACTGAGAGACGATCTGCCCACTTAGTATCATACACCTCCGCACTGAATTGCATATGATACGACTGGTGGGTGTTATGAAATCGCCTGATGTTTATCCTATTTTCAACTGCTCGTATTTCCTCCTGTCCGAAATTATTTTCAACCACTTCTACGGAAAGGTTAGGCACATCTCGCATTCTGTAGTTGTTGTCAGAGTAATTATAAAATCCGGTTATCCCTACTATAAGATTCGGACTAATTTCTTTTTTAGCCAGTATGTTGGCTCTATGGGTGTTAAAGGAACCGACCTGATACGAAACTTCCAGATAACTTTCCACTATTCTGCGTGGGACAATATTGATCCCTCCACCTAATGCATCGGTACCTATGTCTACTGGTATTACTCCCTTGTAGACATCCACCCGGTCAATCAGTCCAATGGGTAATGCATTTAAGGCAAGTCCTGTCCCGCCCAGAAACTCAATCGGAACACCATCATAGTAAATCCGTACTGAGTTCCCCGTCAGACCGTTTAAATTAATGGACACATTGCTACCCAAGCCCCCTTGTTGCCGAACCTGAACACCGGTAGACCTTTTAATAAGGTCTTGAGCACCAATGGGTTGAACCCGTAATTCTTTAGACTCTAATACGGTTACTTGCATAGGCTCCATCGCCTTCAGCGTTGCTTCCGACTGCCCTTCCACAACTATTTCATCCAGTGCCTTTACTGCTACAAACACTTCGATGTTTAGTGTCAGTGTCGTATTTGGCTCGATGATGATTGCCTGTTCCTGGGGCTCATATCCCATCGAAGAAATAGCTAGCACATAAGACCCTACGGGTATTCCTTTGATTTCGAAAATTCCTGACTCATCAGCCACTGCACCAAGGCTGGTTCCTTTTATAGCTATAGTGGCAAAGGGGATTGGCTCATTATTATCATCTGTTATTTGTCCTTGGAGACTACCTTTCCCAAGTTTTTTTGCTTTTTCAATGATCAAAAGGTCAATAGTCTTTCCTTGCACCGCCAGTTTGATTTTATCATTCCCCCAAATTTCTTGGATGATATCCGCCAGACGAGTATTACTGTATTTTTTGGAAATTCTTCGATTCGAGTCACTCTTGGAACTGGAATAGTTGATTGAGTGAGCGGTTTCATGCCCCAACTGTCTAAAAGCTTCGCCAATTGTTTGGTCTTCAAAGGTGATGGATATTTTTTGCTCTAGCGGGTTGGTTTGACCCTGAACGTAGGATATAGCACACAACCAACAGACTGTAAGAGTCAAAAAATAATTCTTTTGAGTCCACATGAGAGGAATGAGTCTTTTGAATTAATAAATGATGACTACTTTGCCTTTAAGCTGGTATTCAAACCCAGCCATTCCGCTCATGCTATCCATCAGCTTTTTTATCGATGGATTTTCATAGGAATAGGTAAAACGTTCCTGGAGCAGAGATTCATTTTCAACGTTGATCTCTACATCATACCAAGGTTCTAAAATATCAATTATTTTTTCGAGTGATACATCGTCAAATACGAGACGATTGTCTATCCATGCAGTAAGACGGTTTGCATATACTTCACTTATCGAAATACTTTTGTCAGCACTAAGAACTGCTCTATCATTTACCGTAAGCATCACTTGATTAACTTCTTGCCCTTTCTCTGAAAAAGCTACTTTCCCTCTTGTCACAATGATCTCTGTTTCTCCCTTTTCCTTGGTATTAATATCAAAGGAGGTTCCTAATACTTTCGTTTTAGTATTTTCTGTGTAAATGATAAAAGGCTTTTCCGGATCACGGGCTACCTCAAAGTAGGCATGACCAGTCAAGTAAACCACTCGTTCATTGTCTTCAAACTTTTCAGGTATCCGAATTTCTGTTTCGTAATTCAGGCGGACGGTAGAGCCATCGGGTAGGTTGACCGTTCTTTTTTGCCCTCTTTCGGTAGCAACAGTGCGGTACGAGACTTCCGTGGGGTCATTGTTACTGGAAGTCTCTTCTACGATATCACGGTAGAAGAAAATACTAACCGATAGTAATAGAATGACGGAGGCAGCAACCCCGAGAAGCCTCCCATAAAGTGAACGTTTACGGGCTGAAGCAGGAGATTGTTCAAGTTTCGTTTTGTACCGAATTTTTTGCCAGGATGTGATCAAATACTTCTCTTCGTGGGGACTTTTGGGTTCTTCACTGGTCAACCATGTCTCTACCTGCTTTTGTTCCTCCTCAGTGCACAAGCCCTGGTAATACTTTTCAAGAAGCTCGGGAGTGATTTCTTTCATACGATCTGATCAATAGGATTCGATAGCGATTGCTACTCATCTATTAAATCAGTACCGAAAGAGAAAAGAAAGTCCTACTCGACAAGAAAATTTTTATTAAAGTACGTTGGCCAAGTCCAATGATCAGCCATAACCTTTCAGGTTGACTTTTAAATAGGCCAGCGATTTGGTTAAGTGGTTTTTGACTGTTTTCTCTGAAATAAGTAAGTGTTGAGCAATTTCTTTATTGGTGAATCCCTTCTGACGACTCAGCTTGTATACTTCTCTTCGTTTATCCGGCATACGTTCTACCAACTGATCAATCCGATCAGTGGTCTGGGTGAATAAAATGATATCTTCGGTTGTATTCTCCTCTTTCTGCTGAGACTTTGCGTATTCTTCCCGATGTCGTTCTTCGGTTTTTGTATTCCGGTAGAAATTATAATACTGGTGCTTAGCGCAGCGGTAAAGATAGTTCTCCAGCTTGCCTTCAATCGTTAGGGTATTCCTTCTTTCCCACATTGAACAGAATATATCCTGAACCATCTCGGCTGCTATTTCTTCATTTTTAACAAAAACTAAGCAGATACGAAATAGCTTTCTGGCATGTTCTTGGTATATTTTTTCAAACTCTTGAGCGGTCATAGGTATAGGTCAGCAACTTTTGCTTTAAAATTAATTAGAATCATTCTAAAAAAGAAAACACAGTACAAATACGTGTTTACCTTTTAATTTTATGCTAACACTCCTATACTTCCTAATCAGCTTTGCTCAACACTCATCGCACTGCTTAAACGGTCAAGAGTACGCCAAATAAGGCAAATTGCTTACTTTTGCTTCCCGGAAAGAATTTATACGTTCTTTCTTTTGTTTTCTTAAAAGAATTTATGGCTTCCCCTCAAATTAACAAAGAATTTTTATGAGCAGATATAGTGAATACCTGAAGGAAATTGAAGAACGAAAAGGTCAGGCATTGCATCCAAAACCGATTGATGATGCCGCCCTGTTAAGTGAAATCATTGAACAAATCAAAGATTTAGCGAATGAGCACCGATCAGATTCCCTCAACTTCTTCATTTACAATGTGCTGCCGGGCACGACCAGCGCGGCGGGGGTAAAAGCAACGTTCCTGAAAGAAATTATCCTGGGTGAAGCTACGGTAGAAGAAATTTCACCGGCATTTGCCCTTGAGCAACTATCGCACATGAAGGGCGGGCCTTCCGTGGAGGTACTCCTCGACCTGGCATTGGGTGACGATAAGGCCATTGCCAAAGAAGCCGCTGAGGTGTTGAAGACCCAAGTATTCCTCTACGAAGCCGATATGGATCGTTTGGGGAAAGCGTATAACTCGGGCAGCGAGATTGCCCGGGATATTCTTGAAAGTTATGCGAAGGCCGAGTTTTTCACCAAACTACCGGAGGTAGAAGAAGAAATTGAGCTAGTGACGTTTATCGCGGGCGTAGGAGATATTTCTACTGACTTACTTTCTCCGGGTAGTGACGCTCACTCTCGGTCAGACCGCGAGCTACACGGTCAGTGTATGTTCGAGCATAATAAGGAGCAACAAAACGCGCTCCTGGCCTTACAAGAAAAACACCCGAACAAGCGAGTAATGCTAATCGCCGAAAAGGGGACGATGGGGGTAGGCTCTTCCCGAATGTCGGGAGTAAATAACGTAGCCCTTTGGATCGGAAAACAAGCGAGTCCGTACGTACCCTTTATTAATATTGCTCCGGTGGTAGCGGGTACCAATGGTATCTCTCCCATCTTCCTAACCACCGTGGGCGTGACCGGAGGTATCGGCCTGGACCTTAAAAACTGGGTAAAAAAACACGATGAAGCGGGTAATCTCGTCGTAAACGAAGAAGGCGAACCCGTCTTGGAACAAGCCTACTCCGTCGATACCGGTACGGTGCTAACCATCAATACGAAGACGAAAAAACTGTACAAAGGTGATCAAGAATTGATGGACATCTCTTCGGCATTTACCCCTCAGAAAATGGAGTTTATGCGAGCGGGAGGATCCTACGCCATCGTGTTTGGCAAAAAGCTACAGACATTTGCCGCTCAGACGCTGGATATAGACGTTCCGCCCGTGTTTGCGCCATCGAAAGAAGTTTCCCACGAAAAACAAGGGCTTACGGCGGTAGAGAAAATCTTCAATAAAAACGCCGTGGGCACTTCAGGATCCACGCTACACGCGGGTTCGTACGTACGAGCGGAAGTCAATATCGTGGGCTCCCAGGATACTACCGGCCTGATGACTTCCCAAGAACTGGAAATGATGGCGGCCACGGTGATTTCGCCTATCGTAGACGGTGGCTATCAGTCGGGGTGCCACACCGCTTCCGTATGGGATCGTAAATCGCAAGAAAATATCCCGAGGCTGATGAAGTTTATGCATGATTTTGGGCTGATCACGGCGCGTGACCCCGAGCACAAATACCACCCGCTGACCGATGTCATCCACAAGGTGCTTAATGATATCACGATAGACGATTGGGCGATCGTTATTGGTGGTGACTCGCACACCAGGATGTCTAAAGGCGTGGCTTTCGGAGCCGACTCGGGTACGGTGGCCCTTGCCTTGGCAACGGGTGAGGCTTCTATGCCCATCCCCGAATCAGTGAAAGTGACGTTCGAAGGAAAAATGAAGGACTACATGGATTTTCGGGATGTCGTTCATGCTACCCAAGCGCAGATGCTTAAAAAGTTTAAGGGCGAGAATGTATTCCAAGGCCGGGTGATTGAAGTTCATATTGGGACACTACCTTCTGACCAGGCATTTACCTTTACGGACTGGACCGCAGAAATGAAGGCGAAGGCTTCTATCTGTATTTCGCAAGACGATACGCTGATCGAGTCGCTGGAAATAGCCAAAGGGAGAATCCAGATCATGATTGATAAAGGGATGGACAACGAGCAGCAAGTGCTGCAAGGACTCATTGATAAGGCCAACGAAAGAATAGCCCAGATCCAATCCGGCGAAAAACCAGCCCTGGCCCCGGATGCCAATGCTCACTACTACGCTGAATTTGTTGTTGACTTGGACATCATCAACGAGCCGATGATCGCCGACCCGGATGTGAATAACGAAGACGTCTCTAAACGGTATACCCACGACACCATTCGGGAGCTTACATACTACGCGGGGGAGAAAAAGGTAGACCTTGGGTTTGTGGGCTCTTGTATGGTACACAAGGGTGACATTAAGATCGTTTCTAAGATGCTCAAGAACCTGGAAGAAAAATACGGTAAGGTTGAGTTTGGAGCTCCTTTGGTTGTAACGGCTCCCACCTACAACATCATTGATGAACTCAAAGAAGAGGGAGATTGGGAAGTACTCCAGAAGTATTCTGGTTTTGAGTTTGATGATGCGGCTCCTAAAAGCACCGCGCGTACCGAATACGATAACATTCTGTATCTAGAGCGACCGGGTTGTAACCTTTGTATGGGTAACCAAGAGAAAGCCGAAAAAGGAGACACTGTGATGGCGACTTCTACCCGTTTGTTTCAAGGACGGGTTGTCAAAGACTCAGACCGTAAGAAAGGAGAGTCTTTATTAGCATCTACCCCTGTCGTAGTTCTTTCGGCTATTCTGGGCCGAACCCCTACAATTGAGGAATATAGAACAGCAGTGAACGGCATTAAGCTCACGCAATTTGCCCCTCCCCTCAAGCAGTTGACTTCGAGCCCAATACCATCACACCAGATTTCCTACTAGGTTTTTGAAATAGTATCTGATCTGAGCAAAAAACTGAATTTACACGATGCGCCTAGACGAAATAGGGTTCGGATGCTTGAAGTCTGACCTTGAGGATTACCTGACTACCGCTATCTATATCAATGGAACTAATCTCAAGGAGGTAATTGAAGAACTGGAGAAAGAACAAGTGGCGAAGAAAGGCTTACATATTCGAAATGGCTGCTATGAAGGAGTGTCGTTCTTTATTGCCTTTCACAATCAGAACCATTTCTTGGGCAGAACCTTACCGGATTATGTTTATCACGATCAGCAGTATACGCTGTATGACTACAAGTATTCGGGCATTCCCGGTGATCACAGTCTTACCTGTAAAATATCAATTGATGCTCAAGAGGTAGTTTGGCATGACTTTAAAAACATCTCTAGAATTATCCCATTTGAGCTAGACTATGGTGGCCTTACATTCCGCTTCTGTAGAGAGCAATACGGCGAAGCCATTCATCTCGCGAAAAATAATACAGAAGAAAATATGTTCACATGAGCTTACGGCCATATGCTGTGGAGAACAGCCATGTTTAACGGACTCAGTGAACGGTAATTCTCTTTGGAAGGTGGTACCTGCCGTAACATCCAGCAGGTACCACTGTTTAGCCTACCAGTAAACACGGCAGTAGATAGTTTACGTACGACAAAATGGTGACTTATCTTATTTTCTGAATAGTTACCGGCCAGGAATTATTGGCTTCGTAAAGAAGTCCAGCCCCGAAGAGGTCACGCGGAACAAGCGGGTATTAACCTTAGCGTAATCGTTGTCAGGAAACTCACCGGCAGGAAAAAAGAGCGCATCGCCCACGATAAAATCTACATTATTGATCCAAGACTGCACATTTTCACCCACGACGGTGTAATCGGTCACTTGCTCATCCGATACGCTGACTTTCTTGAGGGTTGCCCGCGCCACGGCGTAGTAGTTGTCCGGGGTAATACTCTCGGGCAGGGGTTCCACTGTGGTTTCTACTACTATTTCGTTATCGTTTAGCAGGTAAACGTGCGAAGGGGACCCTTCTACCAACGCCCCTAAATCCATCTCGAAGGAAGGATCGAACTCGCCGGTATTCATATCAAAACGCAGCATTTTACCAAAATTGGTTACATCCGCATTATTGCCGAAGACCATCGGAAAATGAATTCCCCGGTTTGGAGTCAAATAAACGATCCCCTGGCTGTCCATAACGCTGGAAGAGGTAGTTGACATGCGTGCATCCGTTTTATACTCCATCGTTTTGCTGTTTACATCGTATAAACCTACCATCACCATATCATCTACTTTAAATCCACTGTCGGGATCAATGTTATTGACCACCAGCAGTATTCTGTCGTTATGTACCTGTACGTGGCGATAGGCCAGAGAAGAGTAGCCGTTGGGTGCCATTGTAATAGTGGTTGTTTCGGTGATCGACATATCGGTGGGGTTCCACTCTACTACCTGACCGTTCAACACATCAAATACAAAGGCTCGCGTTTCGGAATGAAAGGTGAACGGAGCATAAGCGGGGATGCCGACGTTGGCAAAGCTAATAGTCGTACCCCGATTCAGCGCCAACTCCGGAGATACTTCCCATTTGGTTACGGTACGGGTGTCCCAGTTAAAGGAGAACACATCGCCATTGTAAGTCACGGCGTCGGACAAACTGCCCAACTCGACCATATTGGCCCGGTCGGGTTCCGTTTCCGGAAACTCAGCGTAGGCTCCCATGTACATAATAAAGCCATCGGGAGAACTGGTATTAATGGCGTACAATACAGCGGAAGTAGATTCGGTGTTGGGATTGTCGCCCGCATCATCCGAATCACAAGCAGCGAAACTGACGATGGCAAATAAGGCGGCAAGCCACAAGCTTTTCGTGGTAATCATGTTTATGTTGTTTGAATGGTGATAAAACATTAAAATTGAATGGTGTTTTTTAGAAAAAAAGATCGTACCGGACGCTGGGCTCAGAAGAAGTCATAGACTCGGGCATCAGCTACGTTAAACATCTCAATAGTAACTACCCATCGGATTTTGCCTACTTCCCGTTCGTAGGTGATTCCGGTGTTCACCGTGAATTGCTCGGGAATAACTTGTTTGCTGTTTCGGGTTCCCTGGCTTTCCCAGCCCAGGAAGTAGCTGCCTACATAACGCGTATCGCTGAAGAAGTGCAGTTGTCCACCCAATGCTGGTACGGTATACTCGACGTTGGCATTGGCAAAGAAGAACGGCCGGTTGGGAATGCGCTCACCCGCTTGTCGAGCGTACAAGCCTTCGGTAGAAGTGTTGATGTAGTGCTGGTAGGTGGTATTTACTCCTACGCACCAGCGCTGATTGGGCGAGGTGAGCTGTCCGCCCAGTTCGCCCCCCCAACGAGCGGGCGGTGAACACATTGTCGTAGAGCGAACTACGCCCAATTCCCTGCAAAAATACAATGTGGTCGCTAATCTCTCGCCAGAAGAACACCGGGTTGACCGTCCACTGCCAAGCACTTCGGACTGACGGGCGCAGCTGTAGCTCGACATTGGTATTGTGCCCACGTTCGGGGTTGAGTTCTAAGTTGTCGGAAATAAACGCGCCATCACCCAGTACCTCATCGACCCGAGGCAGCCGGGTTGCCCATTCGTAGGATAGCTTCGCTAGCAAAGTAGGACTAAAGCGGTAGCGTAAACTAGTTCCGGCGCCCCATCGGGATTTACCGTTGCTTTCAGTACGTATTCCTTCACCATCGCGAGAGGGTTCCTCTGACTCATACGCTACCTGATAATACTTTGCGAAGGTATTTGTTTCTAGCTGATCGTTGCGCGAACGAACGGTGTGAGCCAACGAAGAAATCTGGGTGCGATAGGTACTCAGTGTACCAAACGGATCAAAAGCTCCGGCAAAGCGGTCGTCTCCGGTACGATATACATAGGTTCTGAAGGTTTGGGCGAGTAAACTATGCTGCTCGTTGAATTCGTAGGTCAGGTTTACTTTGTGGAAGAGGCGATGCGTCCACAAAAACTGATGCGCCGGGCTGCCCGATTCCACTTCCCCTTGAGTATGTCGCCGATCAATCACCTCGCCGTACCAGTTATAGAAGTTTTGGGTGCTATCCACATACTCCGTTTCGGTGTAGTTGTAGCCCAGGGCGGCAGTCACCTTCCAGGGTTGAGCCAGTTGATATTCGTAGCGAAGCGTGGCACCCGAAGTTTTTCGGCTAAAGTTGACCTCCCCGAAAGGGATCCCCAAGATCAGAGGAGGATTACCCGGACGTTCTACTCCCAGTTGGGCGTGCTGTATTTCTTGATCATTGGCCGAGGCGTACAACTCTAAGCTAAGCAAATCTAGGTTTTTGTGTCCCTTGATTCCTGTTTCGGCAGTTATTCCGTAGCCCTGGTAGGCATCGTGAAACTTCTCTACGGGTTCTTCGGTGAGCCTTCCTTGTTCATCGGGGATACCCATAAAAATAGCGTAGTCATTACGAGCAAAGTCATAGTAAAGGCCGGTATTGGCGAAGAAGTGATTGTCTCCGTAGTAGCTTACATTGGCTTCGGCTCGCTGGGTGCCAAATGAGCCAAACTGATAGGATGCTGACCCGTGCCAGCCGGGGGGTACAGGCTTCGGAATCACGTGCACAGCTCCTCCCAGGGCATCGGCTCCCAGAGCGGTAGGTACCACTCCTTTGTAAATATCTACCCGCTCGAGCATACCCACCGGAATATTGGCCAGGCCAAAACCAAAAGCCGAAAAATCTAACGGCACATCGTAGTAAAATTAACGAATCTGGTCGTCGGTTAAGCCGTTTAGACTCAACCGGATGGATGAACCAAGCCCGCCGCTGCGCTGCACACTCACCCCTTTAGTCTGGGCAAGTACCTGCCCCAAATCGGCTGAGCAAACCACAGCTTTCTGAAGAGACACTACTTCAATACTGTTCGCCGACCGTTTCATTACACTCGCCTCTGACTCGCCCACCACCACTACTTCCTCCATCCCGGTTACACTGGCGGACAGTTGAGCGTTCCAAACGGCGGTCTGCCGAACCTTTAGGGTCAACCGCCTGGTTTGTTGTTCATAGCCTACCGACGAGGCTTCCAGCGCATAACTCCCGGAGGCTACATTTGGTATCTGATACGTTCCATCGGTATTGGTAATCGCTCCCAGCGATGAATCGAGTATCCGGACAGTCGCCCCGGGCAACGCTTGTCCTTTCTCATCGGTTACCTTACCCCGAATGCTACCTACTTGCGCCATACTAGGCAAAACTATTCCCCCGCTAATCATCAGCCACGCCAGTAATTTTTTCATAATATCGTCTCAGATTCTTTTAGGCATCACGTAGGTTTAGGCTTGCACGCACTTCACCGAAAAGTCACTTGTCTGGTAGGGCGAGTAGGTAGGGGCGATGATGAAGTTGTTGATTCTTTTGATGACCAGCTGCTGGTGAGGTTTGGTCAGGTGATAAATTTGGTGGGGTTCTAAATCAAGTCGCTCACCGTGGCAGCGAACGGTCTTACGGATAGTGGAAGTATTTTGAAGCTGTACGATACCCTGAAACTCAATTTCGCACACCTGATCCGTTACCTTTTCTGATTTTCCACTTCCCGTCAGGACCAATACGTACCCTTCTGGCTCAGTAGAGGCCGTTTGGTCATCATAACCAAACTCATGGATAGATACCCAATACCCAGCATTGAGTAAACCGAACAAAAGGCAGGCAGCCGCTAGGTAGCGGACAACTTTTTTGTGTACCGGAAGTACCTTTGCTTGGGAATGGCCTATGGTTTGGGAAATACTGTTCCACCCACGGGTACGTTCTGTGGTGAAGGTCGATAGGGGCGAAGAGGTACTCAGATCATCGTCGGCAAGCCACCGCTCAACGCGACGACGTTCTTCTTCGGAGCAGGCGCCCGCCGCGTACTTTTTTAGTAATTTGGGAGAAATATTCATCAGACCGTAGTATTGCTTTCTATACTATTATCTGAACAAGCGGGGCATTAGGTGAAGGTCAGTGGTGAAAAAATATCGAATTTAATTCGAACGTAAGTGTAATCGTCTCACATTGAGATATCTATATTTTCGATTTCAGGCGATCTGATGTGGTTGTAGAAGAAGACTAGACTGCTGAGTGATCACGGAAGGTGTCCGACGTTTGAGCACCAAAATGTCTCTTTTGGCAGCAGCCTTTGAAACTTAGGGCATTTTTTCTGCTAAGAAGTAATAGCTGAACCCACACCCTGGTCTGTGTCACACAGACCACTCTATTACTACCCTTTTGCTACAGCCTTTCTCGGTAGTGCGTGATAAAGTCAAACGACGAGGCACCTACCTCGTAGAACGCAGCCGAAGACCAGCCATACGCTTCCGGACGATTCGCCAAGTTCCACCTTTCCTGCAATGGATTATTATGTAGGTAAGCTTCTGTTCAAACTTCTCCCGGGAGTCCATCCGCACCGCCAGAGAATCTCTTTACCAGATGCGAAAGGCTCGCGTCCGATCGTTCACCTTGAAGTAGGGAAGTACCCGGGGGTGGTTCAACTTGAGGTCTTTAACAATCAGGTGGGCGGTCTTTTTGACCAACGACGCATGAGGCTTTTCTTTTCCGTTCATGGCGATCAGCTCCCACAGGAGGTGGATGTGATTAGGCATTATGACGAATCCATACACTCGGATAAGATTCCTGATAGTAAGCTCAGTCAGTGTATCAACAATAACTTGCTTGTATTTAGCCTGATCGAGTAGGAGCTTCCAATCTTTGATAGTGGCTGTCCAGAAATACACCTCGTGCAGCACGAGCGATGAATTGCGGGGCGGTTGGAACATTGAATTCAAAACTAATTTCTTAAAGATTGAGATGAGTGGTGAGTGACTGGTCTGTGTGCCACAGACCAGGGTGTAGGTTGAAGTGAGTGGTTTGTGTGTCACAAAACAAGGGGCAGTGACCAAGGTGCAGTAAATTGAGCTATTTTAATTCTCGGAGAATGCAGCATAGTCTATTATGTCACTTGCTTCGGTAGCAGCATCTCGTGTCCTGAATCCAAAGACCCAGACCTTAAACAGGTGTAAAGCAACTATCAAGACTGGGCGCGAGTGTAATCCGGTAGTTTTTCGCGCAAAAAGGTTGTGGCCTTGGCCAGGTGATACGCCACGGCCCGTTCGGAGATCAGCAGCGACGAGGCAATCTCTTTATTGGATAACCCCTGTTCGCGACTCATTCGATACACCCGACGACATTGGCAAGGAAGCCGATCCACCAGTGTATCTACGTTATCTTTCAACTCGGCATAAGCAATCTCCTGTTTGGTGCAGTGACTGGCATCGCAGTAGTCGAGGGTGGCTTGCTGATGGTGATGCCGCTGTCGGGCTTCTTTTCTGAAGTGGTCGATCAGGCGATACTTGAAAAGTCGCAGTAGATAGTATTCTACTTTTTCCTTGGCAACCAACGTATCTCTCTTCTCCCAGGCCGATATAAAAAGCTCCTGAATGAGTTCGCGGGTAATCTCAGCATCTCCAGTTTGCGCGCAACCAATTTCGTACATCGTATCAAAACATCGCTGGTACATCTGCTCCAGCCCTTCGGGGGTACTGATATCCGGTTCGGAAGGTTTGGGCTTCTTTCTAAAAAGCAGAGACATACAATTTTACTGGCTAGGAAGGTATGATAGATAGATTGCTTGCTTATGATAAATACAATAATAAGCTATATTGTTTAGAATAATTATAAATAACAGGAAAAATTGCCTAGATTGGCTGTTAGATGATTTTGGGGGGCATAAATAAGTCTACGTGATTAGTGGCCAGCAATAGCGGAAAAGACATCCGACGTTCCGGGCTCTATCATCAAAGGAGGAACCTCGTTGTTCTAACGTTGGATGTCTTCCGCAACTAGTCAAAAATCCTTCATACGTAAATCTTATTCCGTCTAGCGTTAGCACAGTCAAGAAACTCCTTAATAAGTTTACACGAGCATTATACACCATACTGACAAAGCAGTCTGACTATGAGGCAAAATATACTGTTAATCGGAATTATTATTCTCTTTTTGGGTTGTTCAAAAAATAAAGATAATACGGAAGTTAAATCCTTGCTAGCCGATCTAATGAAAAAAAGTCATACGGAACAACATTGGTTCGTTCCGACAAAAACTGCTCTTGAAGGACTGGCAGTAGAGCAATCAAACTGGAGAGATAGCACAGAAAACCACTCAATTGGAGAATTGGTTTCACACTTGGTTTTTTGGAATGGAATCAACTTAAGGGCTTTCAACGGAGAGGATATGACTGATTTTGAGGTTGACAATGAAACCACCTTTAAAATGTATACTGAAAATGAATGGGTAAGCCTCGTTAACGAACTTGACAGTATACAAACGGAATGGGAATCAATAATTGTACAAGCCACTGATGAACAATTGGCAGAATGTAGTAAAGAAATTGCTAATATTCAAGCGCATAACGCTTATCATGCTGGACAAATCATTTATATACGGAAACGTAATGGTTGGTGGAATAAAAAATAAATCTTGGCCAAGAATGGGAAGTAAAACTATCAACTTTCCATTATCACCCCCGGAACTCGTCCGGGATAAACTTTCAATTAATAATATGCCCAGTTTACCCAAGTGGATTGCTAACGGTACCGAAGTACTCTTTAGCCTTATGATGCACCCCGTGACAGTGAGTCAGATTGAGTACCTGGATGATGATTTGAAGCGGGTGCGTTTCTCTGGCGATTTGCATTCAGCCAGCTATGTTCCGGGTCAAGTCATTGAGTTTCGGATAAATGATACTGAGTTTCGGCACTATACTCCCGCCTACTACGATCAGGAACAAGGAGTATGCGACGTTCTCTTTTATCTGCACGATTACGGTCCTGGTAGCCAGTGGGCTGAACGTTTGCAAGTGGGTGATACTACTAAACTGATGGGGCCGGGCGGTAAGATGCGATTTCAGCCTGAACACCAATACCACTTTATTTTTGGCGACGAATCTTCATTGGGCTTATGCAGTATGCTGAAGTCAGCGGCTGATGCTCAGCATCAAGAGTATCTCTGCTTATTGGAGCTAGCCCAAGCTCATTGCCACTGGCCAAATTTGATAAACCTTCAGGCGGATGTAGTGACCAAATCTAACCAAAGTCCTGCTCAGGCAGCCGTTCAGGTACTTCGCGATATGCAAGGTAATCTGTGGGAAACCTGGCAACGAGCCACCTTCTACCTCACCGGGCGAGCGAAATCTGTTCAAGCTGTTCGTCAGGCACTAATTAAAAAAGGAGTTGGGGCGAAACAAATCATCACCTTCCCGTACTGGGCGGATGGTAAAACCGGATTGTAGTATGAAAAAGAAGAAAAAAGATGGCGTCGCCCGTTTGCTGGAAATCGCGAGTCGTAAAAAGTATCACCTGGTACTATCCGGGCTGTTGGCCGTACTGCACGCCGGATTGGCTTTGGTACCCTATATCTTGGTTTACTATATCCTGAGGGAGTTAGTGCCCCCCCCGCTGGATACCGAATTAGTGCAGCGTTACCTAGGCGGGGCGATTGCTGCGGGAGTGGGAAGCTACGCACTGCTCTACGCTTCGGGAATGACTTCGCACGTGGCCGCTTTTAACATCTTGTACGAGCTTCGTCAGCAAACGGCGGCAAAGCTGGGTCAACTGCCCCTGGGGTTTATCGGTACCTACTCTTCTGGGGCACTCAAAAAGATTGTCGCTGACGATATTGAACGCATCGAGAACTTCATCGCTCACCAGATTCCGGATTTTGTCAAAGGCTTTACCCTACCGGTAGTTACGATTGGCTATTTGTTTTACGTCGACTGGCGGTTGGCAGCGATTAGCTTTGTACCGCTGCTGGTGCTGGCGGTGTGGATGCCGCTGATGTTTCGCTCGGCCTACACCAAAGAGATGATGAAAAAGCACCATCAGGCGCAAGAAGATATGAACAGTGGCATTGTAGAGTTTGTACGAGCCATGCCCGTGATGAAAATTTTCGCCCAAACCGCCGATAGCTTCCGGCAGTACAGCGGCTCCGTAAACGAATACGATACGATGGCCAAGCGGTGGATGCGAAAGAGCTCCCCGCCCTTTGCGGTTTTTATGAGCTTCATGAGCAACGCCACCTTACCTGTGCTCGTGCTGGGCACGTATCTGTATCTGCAAGATGGCATTACTTTCGCCACGCTGGTGCTGTTCTTGATTTTGGGGGTCGGCTACATCAAACCTATGTTTGCCCTAGCCAATATGGGCATGCAAATCACCCTGATTAACCGGGGAGTGCAGCGCATGGATGATATTTTACAGCACCCTGTCCAATCGGGGAGTAAGGAAGCCACTCACTTCTCAGATCATTCTATTGAATTTCGTCAAGTGAGTTTTGCCTACGCCGAAGAAGTCAAGGTGCTTGATGATGTTTCCTTCACCATGCCCGCCGGAACCATCACGGCGTTGGTAGGGCCATCGGGTGCCGGGAAGTCAACCGCGGCTCAACTGGTAGCCCGCTTCTGGGATGTACAGGAAGGTGAAATTCTGATCGGCGGTATTGACATTCAAACCATTCCGGTGGCTACCCTTATGCAACAAGTTTCCTTCGTTTTTCAGGACAGCTTTATGTTTCAGGAAACGATGTACGAGAACATCCGCATGGGCCTGGATAAATCCGAAGCAGAGATTATAGCTGCGGCTCAAGCAGCGCAGTGTCATGCCTTCATCAGCCAATTGCCGCAGGGCTATCAGACCCGCTTTGGAGCGCAGGGTGTGCACCTGAGCGGGGGCGAGCAGCAGCGCATCCAACTAGCGCGGGCTATTCTGAAAGATGCACCAATTCTGATCCTGGATGAGGCGACGGCTTTTAGCGATCCCGAAAACGAGTATCTCATTCAGCAGGCCTTCGGTCGTCTGATTCAAGATAAAACGGTCATCATCATTGCCCACCGCCTCAGCACCATTACCGATGTCGACCAAATTGTAGTATTTGATCAAGGCAAGATAGAGGCTAAAGGAACTCACTCAGAATTATTAACCCAAAGTAAGTTGTACGCCCAAATGTGGAATGCCCACGTACGCGCCCAAGAATTTTCACTGTAAATAAACGGAGACTGGAATCCGGAAACGGGAGTCCGGACTCCCGTTTCCGGTCTTCGGTCTCCGCATTAACATTATTCTCATGATTTAAAATATTCTATACTCCTTTCGCTATGATTCTTCTGGTATTCGTAAGGCCCTGTTTTGGGAGTGGCTGCACGGTTCGCTCATTGCGGCTCCAAGTGGCATCCTGCTGATTATTCTCTGGGAGCTCTTTCGGGACACCCCTGACCTAACGACCATCTGGACGACGCTCGCCATTATGGGCGGACTGTTTCTCGTTCAGCTCTACGTAGCCCGAAAAGCCATGTTCAGCTCTAACCAGGCTACCTTTGAGATGAGCCGTCGGCTGCGTCTGGCACTAGGCAATAAGCTCCAGCGACTTTCTTTGGGCTACTACAAGAAGCGTGATCCCGGTGACCTGGCCTCAGTGGTGCTGCAAGATGTAGCCAACTTTGAAAATATCTTCGGCCATAGTGTAGCAAACATGGCCAATGCTGTATTTGGCACGCTGGTGCTTTCATTGTTCTTACTCTGGCTTGACTGGCGGTTAGCAGCCACCTTACTTCTGGCCATCGTCATTGCTGTACCCTTGATTCAGCTCAGCAAACGGTTGGTAGAAAAATACGGAAAACAACAGATCATAGCCCGCAATGCCACCGGAGCCCGTTTTCTGGAGTACGTTCAGGGTATCCGTCATATTAAGTCGTATGGCATGACGGGCGAACGCTTTCACTCGCTAGAGCAGGCTCTGGCTAGTTTGCGACGAGAAAGTATTAAGACAGAAGCTATTCCCGGCCCTATCGTACTGACGGTAGGAGTTCTGTTCGAGGTGTTTTTTGTGCTGATGGTGTGGCTGGCGTTATTTTTTCTGGCTGAGGGTAACCTGACCCCTTCGGTACTTATTGCCTTTCTGATTGTGGGTTATCGGCTCTACGAACCTATGAAAATTCTGATGGTAGAGTATCCAGTGCTGAGCTACATGAACGTGAGCCTTAGCCGAATGATTGACGTGCTGGAAGCCCCTGAGCAGGAAGCCGGACAAAACCGTTGCCCCACTACTTACGATATTGCTTTCGATCGGGTCAGCTTCAGCTACGTGGACGATAAGCTCGTCCTCAATGATGTTAGTCTTCAGGCACCAGCGGGTACCATGACGGCCTTAGTTGGTCCTTCTGGATCAGGCAAAACGACAATCACCTCCTTGATTGCCCGCTTTTGGGATGCTCAACAGGGTACGATCAGTATCGGAGGTATTGATGTAAAGGATATGGCTCCCGCGACGGTCTACAGTCTCATTAGCGAAGTGTTTCAGGAAGTGTATCTTTTCAACGATAGTATCTACCACAATATCCAGGTAGGTAATCCGCAGGCCAGCGAAGCGCAGATTATTGCCGCCGCAGAAAAAGCTCAGGTACTGGAGTTTGCCGAGACACTACCACAGGGATTACGCACGCTCGTCGGGGAAGGAGGCAGTAAGCTTTCCGGGGGGCAAAAGCAACGCATCAGCATCGCTCGGGCGTTACTCAAAGATGCCCCGATTGTGTTGCTGGACGAAGCCACTGCTAGCCTAGACCCGGAAAACGAAATTTACATTCAACGCGCCATTGAAGAACTGGTAAAAGATAAAATGGTGATCGTGATTGCCCACAAATTAGCCACGATTCAACGGGCCGATCAGATCATTGTACTCAACGAAGGAAAAATCGCTGAACGGGGAAAACACCACGAATTGCTAGCGAATGAAGGATTATACTTTCGGTTGTGGAGCACTCAGCAGCGAGCCAGCGGGTGGAAAGTTGAGGGACGCTCTCAGGGAGCATTATTACGCTAATCGCTACCCTCTTCATTCCTTCATTTGTTTAACGGGCAAGAATACACCTACACCTAATTCAATAGTCTTTTAGGGAGCAAAGCATTAGCTATCTTGCCCCTGTATAATCTGGGCAACAATTTTCTTAAGTGCTTCATCAGTAGCTTTTTCTTCGTCTAGCATCTGCTGAAGAACTTGTACCATTTTTTGATTTTTGTTGGCTTTAGCGTATACGAGACAGCCACTGTAGCCCGCAATGTCATGATGGTTGATATGTTGCACAGACATAGCTATTCCAACATCTCTGATATTACCACTTTGAGTATAATCCAATAATTCATGAGCTTCGTGAATCAACCCCTGGGTACCCTCGCACTGTTCTCCGTCAGGTTGCTCACCCATAGTGGTAAACAGTTCAGCAAGTTTTTCCAGATGGCTCTGATTAGATGCTATATCTTCTTGGATAATACGTTGCAAGGTGGAGCTAGTGGTAGCTTGCTGCAACTTTGGATACATCTCTGCCTGCTGTTTGGCGGCATCGTATCGGTCTCTTAGTTGCTCTAAAAATAGATCTTCAAAACTCTCTACTGATTTCATAATTGTTTGGGTTTAATTACTAGTTGTTCACTAAGTATACCTATCACTTAGCTTACTCAAGCTAGCCAAAATTGCCAGCAGAAAAAATGACTTAGATCACCTGCTGGGAACGATATTTATCATAAAATAGACGAGAAGAATATTGAGAAGGAGCTTCTAATCACCTGCTAAAATTACGCATTGATAACGAGCGCTCTTGATAATGGAAATATCCAGCCGTATGCCAGTGGGCGAAAAATTGAGCGGAATTTATAGATAGTTCATCAACTACCCAGCCCTAAAAAACGTATATTATAATGGGTAACTTGACTTAACAGTTATGAAAAAATTAGCCCTCCTCTTTCTATGCTTATCCCTACTCATTTCTTGTGAGGATGATGCGTCTAACGTTCTTCCCAACACTCCACCGGAGGAAGAATCCTCTGACTGGACAACGCTGATTATTCCGAATGGGCGAGAAGCCTACGCCATTACGGGTAGTATCGATGACACGCTATTGGTTACTACTTGGACGAAAGCATACTTCACAACGGACAGAGGAAGTACCTGGCAAGAGTCACACGACTTTCAGGGACCTATCTATGATATGGTTAGGCGCAAGGATACCGTTTTTGCTCTGCTTGCCAGCGGTGGTTTGAAAGATTACATTGGTTCGCCACACATTAACGATCAAGTATACGCAAGCATAGGCAGTAAGTATACAACAGATTATGGCGGCACCTGGCAACGAAATACAAACCGAAATCAGCATGATATAATTAGCCCCATAGGAATTACTATATCTCCGACTGGGATTACCTATCGTATCAAAGATGATATTACTCCCCTAAATGCTGATACAACTTTTTACCGAACCAACCACTCAACGGTTGAAATGTACCACGAAGGATACTGGCAAACCATAGACTTTCCGTTTGAATACGAGTTGAACAACCTGTACGTGGATGATGATAACCGATTGTATGTGTCGGCTGCCACTTGGCAATACGTACAGGACAATCAGATACAAGAGCCCGACGAGAACTATCCGGGGTTAGTATACATGCACAAGCATCCGTTGCCTTAACTCAACAGAGTAACGGATGCTCAGGCTGCGCGCTTGACAATTACTATGATAGATCTTGAGATAGTAAGTTAAGGTTCGGGGTCGTTCAATTTTAGCGTTGTGATAGGTTCTTCAGTGGGCTGTGGTTCTCACCTTACTAGGGGGCACTCCGTACCTTCTTTTGAAAGCAGTAGCAAAATGCTGGGGTTGACTGTATCCTATCATTTCGGAAATTTCTGCCACGGATTTATCCGTTTCCAGTAAGAACTGGCGAGCGTAAGATAGGCGGTGATCCGATAGGTAACTAAATATGGTGTTGCCAAAAAGTGCTTTAAACCCGGTTTTGAGCTTAAACTCATTGAGTCCGATTAGTTTAGAGAGTTCGTAAATCGTCGGAGGGTTTTGAAAGTGCTTTTCTAATAAGTCTTTGGCATAAAATAGTTTTTCTCGCTCGAGCAAGAGGCGGCTTCTGTTGTATTCTTTATGCTGATCTTTGTCGTAGCAATCAATCTGTAGGGATAGTAACTCCAGTACTTTGGCCTCCATGAACAGGCGCTTGGTTAAGCCACTGAAGGGGTTTTTGACCATTTCACAAACCGTATTCTTCATTAAAGGGCTCATTACGCCACCTACTGGCGTACGAAAGGCGCTTTGTTTATGAATAGCCTCTAATAATTGATCTACCATTTTGCAGTTTTGGTCACTAAAACGCTCAAAATAAGCAGTTTCGAGTAGTACACCGACCCCCTCGGAGTGAGCGTTAGACTCGTAATGAAATCGAGTTTCTGGCTCTGGAACATAGCCGATCATATGTTCTCCCCCTTGGTACGATACCGTGCTTTTGAATCCTTTTATGGATTCTTGAAACCGCCCCTGTAGATTAAAATGCATACCCAGCATTGGCCGGTCGCCCTTCGCAATAATTGTTAGTGGTTCTTCAGTGGTATATCCTCCCCGTTGAACCATTATTTTGTCAAAACAAAACTGCTCCCCCTGCGAAACGGTATTGCCTTTATACGTGGCAGTCTGTTGAACCACGTGTGTATCGTCGATACTTTGAAGGCGTGTTGGGTATTGGTATTCCCCCATGATGTCAACCAAATTATCAGCGGTGAGAGTTATCTTCATATTCGTCTGCTTTATACTAAAGTCGTAGGTTAAAATACGGATCGCGAACGCGAATAACAAAATGCCGCCCCTTATTTTGTATCCAAACTATCTGTATCCGTGAAAATACGAACGACTAAGAGATTGTTGAACGTAACCATTAGCAAAGAATCTAACTATGAATTATGGAGGAACCATTCAAAAAAGCTTACCTACAACTAACCAAGGCGCTGTTAGTGCTTCCTCATAAGTATATTGATAGGTACTGGGTTGGCCTTGCAGTTTCAATCTGGCCATTCATATTTGCCCAAGGTCAGGACAATCAGGCATCAATTAATACCATTGCCGAGCTTACGAGCGCGATTGAGCAGGTGATGAGAGAAACGCAAACTCCTGCCGTTGGGGTGGCCCTGATTAATGCGGATGGAACGGATTGGGTAGCCGGACTTGGCCAAGCAGATATTGAGAACGATGTAGCTGCCGATGAACAGACGATGTTTCGGATCGGATCGGTTTCAAAAATGTTTGTATCCCTCGCCATCCTGAAACTTCAGGAACAGGGGCTCGTCAGCCTGAAAGACACAGTAAAGAATATTGTTCCTGAGGTTAGCTTTGAAAATCCTTACGCTGATACGTCGCCGATCTTGGTGGAGCATTTGCTGGAGCACACCACGGGGTGGAACGATCTACACATCGCCGAGTTCGCCCTGAACGCTGAGGGTATGACGCTTAAAGCGGGGCTGGAGTATCATCCGAACTCCCGCGTTTCGCGATGGGTTCCGGGCACGCGAATGGCTTATTGTAACTCTGGGCCAGCGGTAGCTGCTTACATCGTAGAAAAAGTAACCGGACAAGGGTACGAAAGCTATATCCAGGAGAATTTCTTTAGCCCGTTAGGCATGGCTAACGCCACGTTTTATAACTCGGAAACCTACCAGCAGCTGGGGGCAAAGCTATACGCTGACGGACAGCCCCAAGAGTATTGGCACATTATTATGCGACCTTCCGGAGCTATCAACGCTTCCCCGAAGGAGATGGCCAACTTTGTTCGGCTGTTTACCCACCGAGGTCGGGTAGATACGCTACAACTGATGAACCAAGCTTCTCTAGTTCGGATGGAAACCCCCTCATCTACTGATGCCGCTCAAGCAGGACTAGCCTACGGACACGGTTTGTCTAATCAGTCATCGGTGTTCGGATCGTTTGTGTACCGACGCCATTTGGGTGGCGTCGCGAACGGGTTGTGCGACTTTTCGTACCTTCCTGAGCATCAGGTGGGGTATGCATTTATGACTACTTCGGGCAGCTTAGAAGCCTTAGAGCGAATCACCGAATTGATTCGTAGCTTCCAAACCAAAGACCTGCCCCAGCCCGACAGGCAAATCAGAAAAAGTTCTACCAACGCAGCGGATATTGAAGGGTATTACATCCCGATCAACCCGAGGTTTGATCTGTTTTACTTGGTAGATAGACTAGTGGGAGTGGCGTGGATTGAATCGGAAGATCAAACGTTTTTTAAACAGGGCTTGATGAGCGAAAGGGAAGACTTCGTAGCCACTGACGAACAAATCTTCGTATCACCGGAGACAGGAAAGGTGAGCATGGTACTGGTCGATGACCCTTTGGCAGGCGAAGTGCTTCATATTGCAGAACAAGTATTCAAGCGTACATCACCCTTGGTAGTTTATGGTCTTTGGATCTTGGTTGTATTGTGGATACTACTGACAATCAGCAGTCTAGTCTTAGGCATTGTCTGGGGTATTCGGTACTGGACAGGCCATATTTCAGGAGGGGCGAATACCCAAATTCGCGGGTGGGTGCTGCTACCCGGTCTGCTTATGGCAGGATTGATCGTACTGGTAGCTTTCGGAATGAGCGATTTCTTCCAAGCATTCGGAACGCTTGGGTTCATTTCAATCTCCCTGTTTGTTATTACTATCTCGTTTGCTTTGGCCTCGGTATGGGCAGTAGTTTATGCCATCAAGAACTACCGAAAGCCCATCAACCGAGCGGTCTATTGGTACTCAATATCGCTGACCAGCCTACACTTCTTCATGACTTGTTACTTTCTTTGGCACGGCATCATTGGAGTTACTACCTGGACATAGCAGGTGAGAGTAATCGTACGTCCGTATTGGATTCTATGACAGAGAAAAACAAAGCTATTCAAGAGAAAGGTGTCTCAAAACCTCAACGTGAAATTCCAGGTCTTGAGCCCCCCTCCTCTACTACTGGTCAAACTTGCATGTGATTTATGTCTCCTTTGCTTAAGAAGAACAAACTATCTTAGTCAAGCACCACAAAGCTTCTTGGTCGGCCTCCGGCAATCAGTTTGAACTGCTCGCCTATTTCTTGCGTTCCTAAGTCTTTAAAGTAATAGCCATTGAAGCCAATACCTTCATTGACGATCGGGAACAGCACTCGGTTATCAAATTCTAGCAGGGTGGCAGCACCGAATCCGGCAGTTAATGGCAAGCCTTGCACCTCACTGCCAGTTTGATTGGCCAAATCTATCTGAAAGAATCGATATGCTGGTTGATTAAATAGTTCTGGGGTTTTAATATCTTCAGTAACCAAACAGGTGTAAGCTGACCCATCTGAGGCAATAAACAAACTTCTCATCACTGATGGTCTACCCAACTGGTTGGCAATATCCCATTCATAGTCAGGGTCAAAATCAGTTTCACCAGACTTAATCCGTAGAATCTTAGACAATCTACCTTCTCCATTTAGCGCGCTGAAATTATCTCCTCCAAACGGCTCACCCAGAGCGGTCATGTAGATGTCATTATTGGCATCGATGACAAACGGATTGGTTCTAATCCAGAAATCTCCTAAAAAGGACGCTCCTTCTCGTATTCTAACAGACTCTAATTCATCAGTGGCAATATCAATAACAGCCATAAATACCGAATCACGCGGAGTAGCAAATGCAGCCGGTCCTGCAGAAAACCCAGCGAATAATTTTCCATCGCGGGAGATCATGTAAAGTACTTGCTGTACTTCTTCACCTTGATCAGCAGCAGACATATCCACTTCACCTGTACGCTGCATAGTTTCTGGGTTGAATATCTGAATATTAAATTGTTCTAAGTCAGCGTAATACCCCTTGGTCTCACTGACAACGTGGACTTTCATCCGCTGCCCACCATCGATAAATGATCCGGTTGTAATACTTCCATCATCCTCGATATCGTACCGTAACACTCCGTCATTGCTTTCAAAATCACGGGCAAAAATGCTATTGCCAAACGTTACCATTCCTTGGGAAGAAGCTACATCTTGTGAGTTAAATCGATTAGTAGGATCTACATCTCCTTCCGGTAATTCGTCAAATGCTGTGAGAAACCCATCAATAGAACCCGAAGATTGCGTCATCAGTACCAATGGAAATGATGATTTGGGAACGGTAGGATCGACGGTGTTATCTTCATCATCACCACAACTGGCGAACAGCACTACGATTAGTGCAAACATTGATAGCTTAAATAATTGTTTCATTTTCAGTTAGATTTAGATACTTAAAAACTTAGCGTTGTAATTGATGGCTCACTTTAATATGCCAGGTTCTTCCGGGTCGTTGTTCCCTAAAATTCTCGAAGATCTTCGCATTAAAGATGTTGTTACTTTCCGTAGTAATCGTCCAATTCTTTATGCGAGTTGTTATCCCGACACGAACAATATTTCGCTGAGGGATAGTAGGGGGCTCTACAGTTGGGCTAGCTCTGAAGAATAAAAAGTAATCCTCCACAAAGCTCTGGTAGATGAACCCGGTGAAAGAGACATAATTCCAATACTCCTTTGAGTTGTATTTCAACCCAGTATTAAAGAAAAAGTAGGGAATATCGGGTATGCGCTCGCCTACCAAAAATTCTTGCCCAAACTCCGAAGCAGCCGCTAAGCGAATATCCTGAAAGGTAGCATTGGCGATGAAATTAAGCCTTCTGGTTACATCATACGAGAGGTCGATCTCGGCACCGATGGAATTCGCCTCAGCCCCATTTTCATTCACGACGCTAAATGCGCTAGCTCTGGTAAAGATCAGGCTGCGCTGCTGGCGTATAAAGGTATTGAATTCGAGATAACCACTGCGGAAATCAGAGAACTGTTTATCCAGCCGAACTCCAACGTTCACGTTATGGCTGCGCTCCGGTTCAAGTTCAGGGTTCGACTGAAGAAATAGCCCATCGCCGTATATTTCATCTTCTTCAGGAATCCGGGTGGCATATTCGTAGGAACCTCTCAGCAACCATTCATCATTGAATACATACTTGAATGAGGTGCTAGCTCCTAAGAGGTTGGAGGTATTTACAATAGGATCAAAGTTAGAGACAAACACATCTCCGAAATCTATCCCGGAATTTCTGAAGTAATAATTTTTAATACCAACGGTGTAGGTTAGCCTATTGTCAAGCCAAAGCGATTTCCACTCTAGCCCAGATATATTAGTCGCCAACGAAGCTGGAACAGTTAGAGGATCTATCTCGTCCTGCGTTACCCGAGGGCCGACCGGATCTTCTCCTACCCGCCGCTTCCGGGTAAAAACATTGTTAAAGGTCAAGGATTGCTTTTCGGTTAATCGGTACTTGGCCGTTGCCCGTCCGGCCCATTCAGTCACGGTGAACTCAGCTCGGCTGATGTTTCCGTTATTAATTTCACCTCTCGTAAAACCTTGCATTCGTTCAACTTCACCGAGCCAGTTAAAAACTTGCAATGCAGTATCTATCGTTAGCGTCGTATGCTGACCAAATGCTCCAAAGAGGCTTACATCGAACCGACTGTTTAGTGCTTTTTCGTATTTGACTGACCCAAACAGACCATCCTGGGCAAACTCAGCTCGGCCATAGGCTTGTCGCATTTGTAGACTGTGTTGTACTTCATCCCTCAGCAGGCTAAATCCTCCGGATACAATAAACTCATCGGCCCATCTTTTTTGACGAGCACCGACTTGAACCTCAGCAAAGGCAGATAAAAACGTATCGTGAAAACGCTTGGCTCTGATATTCTCGAGGTTTCTGGTTTCAGGGTTCCTTATTTGCACATCTACCGGATAATTATTCTCCGAGAAATTGAAAAATCCCAACAGGTTTATAAATCGGTTATTATCGCCTTCTGCGTAGGCATTAAGAGAAGACCGGTGGGTATTGAAGCTAGCCACCTCATGGGAAAAGCTGATATTACTTTCGCGCTCTTTCTTGGTGACAAAGTTTAGTGCCCCACCAAGTGCATCAGAACCTAAGGTAATCGGCAACACTCCCTTGTACACTTCAACCCGTTCTAGGCTGTTGGCCGGAAGCAAAGCAATGTTGAAACCATCACCTAGATAATCAGTCGGTACACCGTCTCTAAAAAATGTAACTGCCTTGCCCTGAAGACCATTGAGATTAACACGAGCCTCACTCCCAACGCCAGCACTCTGGCGAATGTTGACTCCGGCAGTTCGGTTAAGTACTGCTGCTAAATCAGAAGACTCCGAACGAATGCTAGCCAGCTCAACTGCCTCAACCGATAAAGAACCAGATTCAATAGTCTTTTTATCACTCTCTGCCTCCACCACAACTTCGCCCAGCTCCATTGCGCTTTCTTGGAGCTGAAAATCTCGACTACTTGAAGCAGTAGCACTTATCTGTATTTCTACCTGCTTGGTTTCGTATCCAACCGAAGAGATTTCTATCCAATATCTACCTGGTTTCTCGAATATAATGGAGTACTCACCACTCGAGTTAGTAATAGAACCATTCGTATTGTTAAGAACACGCAATGCAACACCAGGAATAGGAGCTTGCGCTTCGTTCAGTACTGTGCCAGTAAGTAATAAAGGTCTAGTCTGAGCACTGAGTCCATACACAACAAACAACTGGATAGTCGCTAAGAGAAAAATAAATATTTGCCTCACTGTTTGAAAAGTAAATTCAATCACAAAGGCATTATTTCTTCTGGATAAAATCTCTCTCATTTTGTTAAATTCTAGCCGATTTTAAAAATCGACCAGGATTTAGGATCGTTTATCAATGCACTTAAGTCGCTCTTAGACTCTTTAGAACTCAATACACTTTTCGAGATTCTAGGTAATTCGGTGTGGTTGAAAAATAAAGCTGCCTGATTGGTCGTAGAAGAAGGTCCGACGTATGAGCAGTAAATATGCCTCCCTTGATAATAGAAGTCGAAACGTCGGACATCTTTTCTGCTATTACTGGCCAGTGACTACGTAGATTCATGTAGAACCCTTCTCGATTGATTAAAGATAGTGAGGCACAATTACATCAATACGTAAGTATGGCTTTGCGATCAGGTTGCCGAAGTGATAAGGGACGAACGCGGCAGTCTTATTAAGAGCAGTGCTACCGTGAATTAAGAGCAACGGATGGGGTTATTTCACTATTAAAATGGAGCTTCCTAAATTTAGTAGGGGTCATTCCTGTCAACGACTTAAAAGCGCGGTTAAAGGGACCAATAGAGCTGAATCCGATTTGATAAGCAATTTCCAGTACCGAAGTATCTATTTTGGTTCGATCAGCCAGAAGATCGGAGGCTTCTTGGATTCTCAGGGAGTTAATAAAATCAGTGAAGTTACGATAACTAAGGTCTTGAATGATCGCTTGGCGAACTTTATACTCATGCTCATTTAGTCTGGTAGATAGCTGCCCAATTGTCAATCCTTCCTGCATATAGAGTTTCTCTTCCGTAACTTTACGCTCAATCTTTTCTGCCAATTGTCTGTAACTGATGCTAGTAACAGCTACTTCTTTTTTAGCCTTATCAATCAATGTGCTCTTCAACGTAAAACTGTTGCCAATAAAATAGGTAATCAGGGTCAGGATCAGAGCCCGCTGCACTACCATCATATACATCATTTCATCGTACATCAAAGCTAGCTCAGTAGCTATTGTAAACAATGAAACCATCACCACGCATAAAATAAAGAATCTTCTCGCTTTATTTTCACTACTAGAATGATCCTGAGCTTTTTGCTTTTGCGTTTCCATAATAGTCAACACAATAAAGAAAATGGAAACTAATTGCATTAAAGTATCCGGATACCGGGGTCCTGAAAAGTTATCCCAAATACCCAACCCGTAGTAGATAATCAACGATAGAATAATAACTTGAAATGTTTTTTTTGACGACAATCTATGATTCCCAAATATTGATCTACTCAGAAACCAGAGAGCGGGTGGGGCGAGTACATTTCCACCAAAAGCAGTCCAGTAGACTATTTGATACATCGGCAGTCCAACAGTAACGATAAGATGACACGAAAGGCAAAAAAGGAGGAAATATAACTCTCTACAGTTTTTGGCAGACGATTGATTTTTCCAGATTAGCCATGCACACATAATGACATGAAACAGACATACGTAGGTTAGCAATTGATAAGTATCGGCTACTGACATTTTTTCTGTTATCTATTGCTGATTAACTTTTATTTAGTCTAAATAGTTTGGGAATTTAGTTGCATGCTAATAATTTCTAGAAAAATGGTAAGGCGCGCACATTTCAATTAGCGATTATACACTACACCTGAGCTGTTTTCTTAAAATATCGATTTACCATAACCTTAGAAATGCCAGCGGCAATTACTGAAATGGCTAACATGTAGGGCTGTCCTTTAAAAAAGGCAATGAAGTGAAAGGTAAGCGTCACGTGTTCCCGGATGTAGTCTTCCGCCCCTTCAATCCACATAAAGTCTGGTTGAATAGTGTTGAAAATCAAAATATCTACCACAATTACATCAAAAAGATTCATGAAGTTAAGCAGTAAAAAGGCATTAAGGGATAGGTTCCAAAAGGAAGCCTGATTCGGTTGGTCGCGGAATACGCTACGGTTCATTAGGACTGAGCATACTATCGTCAGTCCTATAATAGTAAACATTACTGCCAGTGCTTTAGGTAATACATCGGGGGGGATCTCACCAATTTGTTTCTGCACCTCCTTAGGAAAATCTGTAGCCCATACCAACGGCTCTACGATGTAAGAGATTAGTACCACTGCTGTGAAAAGGATACTTAAAACGAATCCGTAATTAAGAATGGCTTGCCAAGCGATAAACGTATTTTTCATAGTACATTAATTAAATTGATAGGAGAAACTTAATCCAAAAGTTGTTGGGGCTCCGAGATAGGGGGTAGGTGCTCCGATGGGAGGTGCCCACTGAATGTATTGTTCATCAAATAGATTTTGCGTCCAAAAATGCAGTCCAACACCAGCGTAAATTGCCCCCACTCTACCGTTGATTAAGGAGTAAGCATCTTGCGAAACCGTGTTGTTGAAGTCAAAGAATTGCCTGCCCTGAGCAACCCACTGAATATTTCCATTCAGTACCAGATTTTGAGTACCTATTTTTAATACCTTGGTATAATCAATGATGAGATTAGAGGTAACGGGTGGCGAAAAAATGACGGTCTTTCCGGCTAATACCTGATTACCTCCTGCACTAAAATCAGGAATCTCTAAACGGGTATACTCAGCATCGAGTAAGCCAAGATGATAAGATACCTGTAAGCCCTGGGTAAGTAGATAGCTCAGCTCCATTTCTAAGCCCAAGTTACGACCATCGCCAGTGCTCAATGTAATGAAGTTAATGCCCGAAGAAACTGGCTCGAATACTTGGGTTTGAATATTTTCCCGATTTATGTAAAAGGCACTGAATGCATAGTTCAATGTGTTTCCCAATAACTTTCCTTTCATCCCAAGTTCAAAGTTGTCACTAGTTTCAGGGTCGTACTGTTCAAATCGGGGATCGATAGATGGGTTAATGCCACCAATCCGATAGCCTCGGGAATAGATTGCGTATAAGCTCATACTATTACTGGCCAACCAATTCAAGCCCAATTTTGGTGAGAAAGCCCCGAAATCTACTCTTCTGGTCTGTTGGGGCATTATATTCACCCGAGGATTATCTCCCTGAATGAAGTCCCTTTGGGTGATAGTCTCTCTTTCCTCATAATCGTAGCGAATGCCGCCAATCACTTCCACCTGATCGGTTACCGCATAGGAAACCTGCCCAAACAGTGCTACGCCCGAGTTAGTACCCTCGTTGAAGTTGAATACTTGGTTGGGTGCCGAAGGGTCTACTGCTACCGCATCTTCACCCGTTCGAATGATCTGGTTAACGGGAAGCTCCTGCCGGAAGGCGTACGACCCTGCTATCCACTTAATCTTTTCGGCACTGGCTGGATTGGAGAAAGTAAGCTCGTTGGTGACCACCCTGGCGGTATTCTCTGATCCTGGGATAGGTCGATTAAAGGCGTTGAAATCTAGCGGGGTAAAGTCTATATCAACGTTGTTAAGCGTATACTCACTGCTCTGGTAGGACAAAATATTAGAAAAATTGAGATTGCTTCCTGTGTAGTCAACCTTCAACGATGCTTGGATCCAGTCCTGACGGACATTACCCACCGCGTCTTGTGATACCTCAAACGGTTTAGCGAATACCACACTATCATTGGCTGCGTAGGGAACATAGCCTACTACTTCGCGTTGATATGCCTTTCCATTGAAGGATATTGCCCACCGATCAGCAATATTGTATCGCAACGATGCTGAGCCACCTATGTACTCTCGGGAGTTGAAATTCGTATTATCAACCGTGTTGGTGAAGTAACCATCCTGCTGACCGAGCAGCCCTGCCACCGCGAAATAGAGCTTATTATCAACAATAGGTCCGCTTACCGACGCATTGTACCGCCATAAATTATAATTGCCGAAGGAAGCTTCCGCTTTGCCCCGCCACTGATTTGAGGGTGGTCGGGTCGTGATGTTGATAACCCCACCTATCGCATTTCTCCCAAACAGCGTTCCCTGCGGGCCTTTCAGTATTTCTATACTTTCTACATCGTGGAGAAACTCGATATTTGAGTAAATATTAAACTGGTTAACCCCGTCTACGTAGGTGGTCACCGAAGGGTCAAAGTTCAGTGAGGTTACTCCCCGAATAGAATAGTTATTGCCATCACCTTCTCCCGCATTAACGACGGTTAGGTTTCCCGTGAGTGCATTAATACCTCGCTGGTTCCACACGCGTAGCTTGTCAATTGCCTCAGCGTCTATACGAGTAATGGAAGCGGGAACCTCCCTGGCGGCTACCTCTTGTTTAGTAGCACTGGTGACGATTACTTCATCGAGGGCTCTCGTCTCAGGAACCAAGACAAAATCAAGGGTATGCGTGTCATTGCCGAGAGCAATGCGTCTCTTCTGAGTAGCGTAACCCACGTAACGGACGCTGATTTCGTAAGTCCCGGCCACTAAGCCCGATAGTTCGTATCGGCCCTTAGTGTCAGTGAGCGTTCCTACTCGGCTATTGAGTACGCTTACCGTAGCATCGGCAACTACTTCGCCGGTGGTTTCATTGCTAACTTGTCCTGATATTTTTACTTCTTGGGAAATAGCAGCCAGCGAGATGATTGATAATAAAAAGGTAGATAGTAGTTTCACTTGATTATCTTTACAATTATTTAGAATTTGTCTAAACAAATGCAAAGATGTAGGCAGCTAGTGAGAACTACATTTGAGAAAGGGAATAAAATCACTGAATAAAGGAATACATGAAGACCATCATTACTGCGGGTGAACTCAACGAAATGTTTCAGGAAAGCTACGAGGAACAGTCAGCAAGCACTACCCCCAATGGATTAGTAGAACGTCAATTTTCGTGTCGCCTTTCCACCGGAGCAGGAAGCTTTACCGATTATACCCTAGACGGGTTATACATCGGATTTGGCGAGCTACGGTTAAAGCGTACTACCCAAATCCATACCGAAGCTGATCGGCAAAAAATTCAACTCGTGTATGTTTTCTCGGGGCAGACGGTTATGCAACATCAGGGACTTCGTTCAGCCGTGACTTTAGAGGATGGTCAGTATAATCTCTTCTATTTACACGAAGACACAGGACAGCAAGAGTGGATGAATCACTCTAATAAATCACATCAAGGATTAGAAATCTGTCTCACCCCAGCGTTCATCACCCAGTTTTTACCCGAAGATAGCCCGGACTTTCAACATTTCGTTACCAGTATGACTAAGGATCAATCAACCGCCCTGACTAATTATTCTCCGGTCATTACCCCTACGATGATGCATATCATCCGTAGCATCATGCACACTAATACACCTGCTTCCCTCAAAAAGCTCTTTCTCTACTCCCGCATTATGGAATTATTGATGCTACAGTTTGAGCATATGTATTGTGGTAGCGATAGCCGGGGTATATCCAAGCAGAACAAGGAACGCATGTTCGAGGTGAAGAGCTTTCTGGAAGTACAATTAGAACCTACCTTTTCCATTCGTTCGCTAGCAAAGGATTTTGCTACGAATGAGTTTACCCTCAAAAAGGAGTTTAAGCAGTTGTTTGGGAAGAGTATCTTTGATTACTGGAATGAAGTACGGTTTAACTATGCTGGGCGATTATTGAAAGAGGGTTATTCTATTCAGCAACTAGCTGATAAAATGGGCTATAGTAGTCCGCAGAATTTTTCTACTGCTTTCAAGAGAAGGTTTGGGATCATCCCTAGTGCCTATAAAAAATGACCGTTAAACGTTGTATCAGTAGTTGGTTAAACCCTGAAGTTTATTGTTTCTCGGCAACAATAGCTACCGCGGTTAGGTGCTGTTGGTACTTGCGAAAGGTTTTTCGCATGGCTAGTATCCGCTGGCGCTCTTTGGGGTGAGTTGGCACATTAAAGGCAATTTTAAAGGTTCGGAAGAGTCCTTCATCGTCTACCATGCGTTGGGGTTCAAGCAAGTGCATAGGGTTAGTCTCTGTCTTATTGATACGGAATCCCTCTTTTTCCAGTAGCGATGACCATTCGGGTACAGTTAACGGACGAGCATTTACTTTAATTACCTGAGCAAGGTCCCGCTGAATGGTAGCTTTGGTGGCATCGTCCAGATCATCGGGCGAAAGGCTAAGTTCGTGGATTCCGTAGCGTCCTCCAGTCTTTAATACCCAGTGAGTCTCCCTAATGATAGCTAACTTTCGGTGGTCGGCCTGCATGGTTAGCATGGCTTCGCCATATACGATATCCGCTACTTCGCCTCCCAGCGAAGAATCAGCCGCGTTGCCGATGATAACTCTTCGGTTTTCACCGTGAATGGTTTTGCTCAGGATGGTCGCTGCTTCCTCGTTCAGCTCAATTCCCGTATAGGTTTTAGGGTTGGTTTTCTAATGCTATGGAAGCGGTAAAACCCAAACCTGGGGCAAACTCTACGATGTCATCAGAATTGGTAATATTGAGGTTACGGATGAGCTTCATAGTGAGCTCCTTGCCACCGGGACGCAGCACTTTCTTACCCATTTTAGCCAGTATCCAGTGCCCTTGCTCTCGGTTAATCGTTTGATTACTCATAATGCTTTTTATATTCTCTAAAATTAACGGTGTTGTACTTCGTCCGGTAAGCTCGTTCCAAATCAGTAAATTCGGTTACCGATAGATGCAGTTGAGTAAAATCTGAAAATTCACGAAAGAATAGTTGCAGAAAAACGCTATCGGCTTGCCCTACCCACCTTCGCTCCCCAGCGTGGTAGCTGAGACGGGTAAAGGGTTTATTGTTATAAACAACTAAACTATCGGATAACTCTAACGATCCAGTCGGTGCAGCGTAAGTTCCAGAAACTGGCAAGCAGTCGGCTTCTTCACTAGCTGCATGGGCGTACACATTCCAGCCGTGGTCTTCGGTAGCATTGGGGAGTGGCAGCTCAAAGTTAACAGCTTCTGCTAACCCACCCGAGCTACATTTATGCTTATACAGCGTTAAGGTACTATCGGTTAGATCACGAAAGAAAAGTACGTACACAATACTGTCCTCATCTTCCCCTATCCACTTGTTGAGCGACTGATCGTAAGACAACTTCCGCATGGTGTAGTCGGTAGCATATACGCGTCCATCCATAGCGTAGGCAATACTATCGGGATAAAAAGTATGCACCGAATGTTGGGTACCTCCCATCAGTTGGAATTTCCAGTGATAATCCCCAGTGAGCGTAAACGGATCTGCCACTAGCTGATCGGCAAACTTCTGAGTTTCTTCAGCAGTGTTTTGGCGAGCACAGGAAGAGAGCAGTAGCCCTCCTATGAGTAGGAAAAACAATTTTTTCATGACGCATCATTGTTAAGTTTGACTCGACACAATATGTAAGTTATTATTGCTACTACATCGAGTACAATTAGTAACAATCCATCTTCAGCTGATTACGTTTCTGGTAGTGGCTCAACGGCTTATTCGTATGTGAAATACAAATATCCTCCAGAACTCTAATCACACCGTTTTGCATAGCTACTGAGCCACAGATCATTACTACCCCTTTGCTTTGAAAGGTATCGGCGATTCGTTCAGCATCTTCATTAATAAGGTCTTGCACATAGTTTTTTTTACTACCGTTGCGAGAGTAGGCGCAAAAAAAATCAGTCACGCGCTGGTGCAGTAAGTTTTCTTTGATGATTTCTCGATATAGCTCCAGAGAGTGATGGTTTCGCCCCCCCCAGTATAAATAAGCCTCAATCGGCTTTCGGTTATGATCTAACATACCTAGAAAAGGGGCGATACCCGTACCGTTGCTGATCAATACCACCCGACTGGCGTTTTCTGGAAAATAAAATTCCCGATTGCGAATAATACTACCTTCCAACGTATCATCTTCAGTGAGCTGGTTTAGATAGTTAGAGCATACGCCTCGCTCGTGTCGCTTCACACTGAGTAAAATTCGATTGTCAGCGGTGAGTCCGATGGAATAAAGGCGGTCGTGGGTACCTTTGAAGGGACTTACAGCAAGTAAATCTCCAGAGGTGACCGGTTGCTTTTTGGGATTATCCAACTTCAGTAAAAAAGTATCATCAGGATTACCCGCTACCTGGGTTTTTCCTATCACTTCAAATGTATGCTGCTTCTTACTCTTTTGCACTAACGCGGGATCTTCACCCGAAATATCGATGGATAATTCTACTATTTGACTCCATTCCCGCACCCATTTCTGGAATGATTCCCACGAACGATTATTGACAGTGTACGGGGTGAGCAATTGGTTGCTGAGTGGATCAGAATCAAGGAGTTCATCAACGTCGAAGGCATATTTACAAAATTCAGGATAAGCCAATGATCCAAAACCAACCACCGAATAAGTATACGATTGGGCAGGCTTGGTCTGTGAAAACAGCGATGTAAACTTACGGGCATTAGTGGGTGATTCACCCTGACCGTAGGTAGCAGTGATAACCACTAGATGCTCCATGTTTCGGTAAGTGGAGTAGCGGTTGAGTTCCGCTAGATAAGCCGTTTCACCTACACGGAGTAATGCTTGCTGCAGACGTACTGCAAATGGCATGGTTGTACCAGTCTCTGACCCAACCAGAATGACATACCGACAGGCATCTGGTGAAAACGTATTTTTAATCTGAGCATCTCGCCGCTTCAACGTCATAGTAAACCCTGAATAGATAAAAAAGAGTATACTGACTGAGGCCAAACCTAAAATGATGGACCATCCCATACTGCCTTGTCCTGTATGGAGAGTAGTACTCAAATTAGTAGCTAAGGTAATGAAGGGATACGGTAGTTCGCTCAGTACTTCGCCCGTATACTGGTTTACCAGTATTTCCCTGGTTTTAAGTTGTACTGAATAGTAATCCTCTACGTCCTCTGAGAAAGGAAACTCCAAGGAACGTAATTCGGACAGAGGGGTATCCTTAAAAATCGGAAAATCCTGATACGGGATAGCCGGAGTATCACTAACCGCGTCAACGTCGATATTGTGAGAAAGCGAGTCAGCAGAAATCACTGAGAAACGCAATAGAGACAAATATATTCCGGTGAGCGTGATGATAATAATAGGAATTAGAGCCAGACGCCCCAAATACACATGATAGTATTGAAAGAAGTTTTCTCGAATAATCTTGCCTAGCAACTGCCGGATGCCCTGCTGCCGCTTAATTACGAGAATTGCGCCAGTAGCAGCAATTAGAAACAATAAAAACGAGGATAAACCTACGAAGAATCGTCCAGGGCTTTTCAAGAAAAGTGAGCGATGCAAATTGGTAGCAAACTGAAATAGTGGATGCGGCTCAATTAAATCGCCTAGCTTCTCCCCAGTGGCAGGATTGATGTAGAAGTCTCCTAGGTTACCCTCCATATCAATGACCGAAGCGGATACAAAACTGTGTGCATCTACCGATATGCTAAGCACTTCATCGTAAGTTGATCGAAGCGTTTCAATGGTTTTGGCTAAGCTTAGGTCTTGGGCTTGGGATGCTCGGTAACCCTGTAGGTCGTGGGAAATGGGAGCAAAAGCCAGAATTACCCCAGTAACCGAAGCGATGAAAACAAAAATAAAAGAAGATGCTGCCAGAGCCAGATGGCAGTATCTCCAAATAGAAATGATCATGCTAGTGCTCTGTCGAGTTTCATTTTAAAGGTTAGCAGCGTAGTTAAAAGAATGGTTTATGGCACTTTCAACTAAATAGGGTTTCATTGACAGGTTCAAAGGTTACAGGTTACCGTAACTTGTAACCAAATGACTAGCCTAGTTGAATAATACTACAGGAGTAACCTACCTTAATTTTAGGCTTGATAGAACACTAACCCCTTAGTTAGGGGCAATACGTATATATCGAATATAACCATCTCCCTCGTACTTACCTGGTACACTGTCTGAAGTAAGGTCAAACTCAACGTCAGCTACATGGTACTCTTGATCCTCCACCGCCGTCTCAAACCGGATTTTATACCCAGCATCGATTTTCGATTTTTCTACTTCAAACACGCTCATAGCTCGCTGTCCACCACCGATGGTCGCCCCAGTGATTGCATCAATACTCTCTCCCTTACCATCAAAGTAATTCCACCAATCGGTAAGGTCAGGGTACCATTCATCATCGTCGCCATGCACATACAGCGTCTGCTCATATTGTCCCTCGGGGTCAATCAACGAGACGATCAAATAAGCAGCTTCACCATTGTAGTTAATCATCTGAGTGAGGCACTTATAGGATACACTTTGAGGTCGAGCCATGAACGAGACAAATAATAACCCAAGACCAACCAAACTCAGTAATCCTGATTTTGTATACTTACTCATTTTTCAAAAAATCAATGCTGGTTCCATTCTCTTGTAGCAACTCGTTCTCACTGGCTAGATCGTAGACCGTCTCGTCAAAGGCGGTTACCACTTCGACATCAGCCCCAATCTCTATAAGGTACTTCAAAATATCATCGTTGGTTGCCTTCATTGCAGCGATTTGCAAGGTGGTCGTTCCTTCTTTGTTTTGCTGATTCACATCCACTCCTAACGCATGCACTTTTTTGAGCAAATCCAGATTGTTTTTCTCAGCCGCCAGGTGAAATAATGTATTACCTTCCGCCTGGGTAACAGTTAGGTCAAGCCCTTCTTCTTCTAATTTGGATAGCTTCTCATCAAAGTCGCTCATGTAGTTGGGATAGTACGATTGGATCAAATAATAAGCTAGAGTATTTCCCTTTTTATCTTTTACATTTATATCAGCTCCTTTGGAAATTAGTAAATCTACTACTTTTGCCCAGTTGTTGTCCACTGCTCGGGTAAGAGCAGTTTCGCCACCTTCATTATAGGCATTAATATCATTTGCCTTCTCAATAAAGAACTCAACGATAGGAGGGTCGTTGTAAGCAGCGGCGTACATTAGAGGGGTATTTCCCTCTTTATTGGCTTGGTCAACATCTACTCCTTTATCAATGAAGTAGCTAATTACCTCCGTATTCTCCGCTCGGCTGGCTAGGCTATGTAGAGGAGTGGCACTTTCGTTGGTTGTGACGTTAGGCTCAATGCCCAGCCCTTCTAGATACTCGAAGAACGAAAGCGGCGGGATACTACTACCTCGATTTCCCTGACTAGCAAACAACATGGCATTTCCGCCAATTGCATTGAGGCCTTGGTAGTCAACGCCTTTTTCAATGAGCTTATCTAGCATTTCCTTATTACCGCTACGCGCCATGTAATTAAATACACCGTTGCCATTATCATCTTTGGCATTCAAGTCTGCCCCTTTTTCCGTAAAATAATCCACTAAAGTAAAGTCAGTTAGATGCGGAATGAGTAGCAATAACGCATTAGCTCCATCGTGATTAGTTTCGCTCAAATCAGAGCCATTGGCTAATAGAAAGTCATATAATTCTACATCAGTTTGCCCAGTAGTAGCGGCAAAATTCAGCAGAGAGTAGCCATGGTCATCTACAATATCAGTTTTGGCCCCTTGCTCTACCAAGCTTTTTACCAAAGATAGGTTACCCGCGTAAGCGGCCCAAAAAATATAAGTACGTCCGTCGTGGGTGAGTTTGTCTTTACCGTTACCTTCCAAATCGATGAGATATTGGAGTGTTTCATTCGGTAGTTCCTCCATAATAGCATAGGTAGCTGGGTCAAAACTATTGCTATTAAGCTGCGTAGGATCGTTCCCTTCCTCCATTTTGACCTTGATGTCTTCTAGGGAAGGCTGGGTTTTCCAGTATTCTCTATCCAGAAAAATGTTACTAGACTGAGCGTAGGTGAATACTGTCGCGAATACTAACCATACAGTGATTAAAGTTATGTGTATCCAAGAATTCATATTTTTTTAGGATTTAAGTGGTGCAAGATTTTACCCCCGAGAGCTTGAGATTATATCTCAGAGAGATATCAAAATGCCTCGAGAATCATTCAATATTAACACAAAAATAAGGTTCATTTTTTTTAGATCAATATTATTTAGAATTATTTTAAATAGAAGAGAGAAATAGAGGAGTAACTATTTTGATCGAGAATAGTGGATAAGCTTAGAGTGCCCATAGAGCTCTAATAAATCCTGTATCTCCTGATATACCGACGCAACCTGGTGTTACCTCGAGGGTGAATACCAGAGCTATTACCGGCATGGTTCTGCTTCACTGGGATAGTACGGTAACTATGATGAGGTTGGAAATAGAGTCTAATGAGCTCACCCGAGCTACCCCCCTACCCTTTTGGGACTGATTTGAGTATTGGTTGATATGCTCAAGTAGCCTATTTAGGCATAGATACCTTGGGACAAATGTGCGAGGGCTTCGCTCGAGAAGTTCGCTTAGCCGCCGGGCGGTTAGCAGTCTTGACCGAATGCCCCCTCGTTTTCTTCTTTCGTCGTCCCCACCAAATGTAGAAACCCGTGATCGGTAAACTAGCCGAAACTAAACTTGCCAGAAAAGCCAGTATTTTACCCGGCAATCCCAAAATGCTCCCTACATGAATATCGTAGTTAAGCGAATGCACTTTTTCTCCATTGCTCTTATCTGAAAACGTGCTGAGTGTTAATCGCTCCCCAGTAAACTGGTCGTACTGTGCGGTGACCCGCTTCATTACCCCACCATTATTCACATAAACGTAGTAAGTAGCTGCCTGCTTTTGGGGAAAAGACAGATAGTAACTCTCTGCCTCGGGATAGTCTTGTCGTACGCTTTGGTACACCTTGTCAATGGGGTACTGTGCCGTAATTTGGGTAGTATCCGAAAATACCCTTTCTTTATTCTCAATGGTTTTTCCGCCATTAGCCAACCACTTTACCCCATCTTCAAACCAATCAAAAGCCCACACTAATCCGGTAAGAGCGATGAGTAGTGCCAGAATCAGGGTGTAAAAGCCTGCAATATTGTGCAAATCGTAGTTTTTACGCTTCCATCGGGTAGTGGGCTTCCAGCGAGACCAAACTCGCTGTTTGGTAGCAGCTTTATTTCTAGGCCACCACAGCACCAAGCCGGTAATGAGCGAAATAACGAAAATAATGACCGCGATACCTACGATAGGTTGACCAATATCGTTTCGGAGGAAAAGACTCCAGTGTAGCCAAACCACCAGGTTAAAAAACTCGAAGGTACGATCCTCATACTTGCTCACGATGCCCGTGTAGGGGTCTAAGTAGAGATTGAAGTTATAGTCAATCTCGTCCCAAAACCAAATACCTTTAGGCTCCTCGATGGCTTGGTAGCCATTAAACTGAACCGTTCTCTCTGGGTCATTGTACACAGTTACGCCCCGAATTAAGGCGATCCAGCGACATTCGGGGTGATGGTTCGAAGGTCACAAACATACGGTCTTGATAAACCAGTGGTTTAATCTCATCGATAAAAACGTAGATACAGCCAGTGACCCCCAAAATCACTACTACTAGTCCGGAGGCCAGCCCTAACCATAAATGTATCTGGCCAATTACCTTTTTAGTAGTCATGGTGTAATGTTTACGTTTTTTAGTTTTTTCTCGAACTCGATACAACTTACTTCCTCGGGGTAGTAGTTAGTTAGACGCTCAGCTAAACTATATAATGTTGAAGTCTTCTAGCCCACCATCATGCTACACACCCAGCGTTCTGGTAGGCATACTCGTATTGTTTGTTCTACTCAACGATCAACTTGCCTTGCATGAGCGAGTAATGACCGGGAAAGCTACAGATGTAATCGTAAGTGCCTTTGGGAGGAGCTTCAAAAGTAATAGTATCAGACTCGCCACCTCCAATCAATTTGGTGTGGACAATAACCTGCTCATTACCTTCTGGAATATATTCATTCTCCCGAGCGTCCAGTGCTTCATTGGCAAAGGTGGGAATATCCGTACCAGCCTTTAACAGCACAAAGTTATGCCCCATCGCTTCTTTCGCCATCTGTCCGCTATGGTTTAATGCGAGCGTAACCGATTGCCCCTCCTTTATTCGGAGCTCATTTTTGTCGTACTCTAACGCGTCTCCGGTATTTAGTACCAGAGTAACCTCCTCTGCTGATGAAGCCTCATTAGAACTTACCGAAGAGGTTTCAACCGCATCGGTTGTCTCTTCTTGATTGGCATTACTACTGGAAGTGCCCCCGCATTGAAAAAAAAGGAAGGCAAAAGCTAACGTTATAATTGATGTTTTCACACGGCTAAAACTCATCATAAATAAATTTTGTTTTTAGTTTTATAAGTAAGAGCATGTTGAAATTTTGAAAAGAGCGGATCGGATCATAAACTTTAGGTTCACCACAACTCAAAAGTTTATGCAGACTCAATATAAGAGACTTACCGACCCGCAATGGGAAATTATGAAAGAATACCTACCCATCCAACGTAAACGCAAATACGATTTGCGCGCTATTGTAGAGGCTATCTTATGGTATTTACGTCTGGGAGGTCAATGGCGGAACCTCCCAGAAAGCTATCCCCCCTATGCAATTGTTTATTATTATTTCAAAGTGTGGAGGCTGAATGGCACGCTTGAAAAGCTTAACAGTGGTTTAAATCGTAGAGAACGTAAACGGGTGAGGAAAGAGGAAACGCCTAGCTTGCTCAGTATTGACAATCAGTCCGTTAAGGCAGCCCCTTTTGTTCATGAAGAGCGAGGAGTAGATGGTAATAAACGAAGCAATGGCCGTAAAAGGCACATTATTACCGATACACTCGGGCTAGTGTGGGGCGTAGTAGTTCATGCGGCTAATCGGGCTGATGGAACCGTGGAAGAACGAGTAGTTGCTCCCTTGCAAGGATATATGCACCGAATGAAGAAAATTCTAGCTGACGCAGCCTATAAGCACACCTTCATGGACTGGGTAGATATGAACTTGCTTGGAGTAGAATTGGAGATATCTTCACGTCCCCCTACCGAAATAGGCTTTGTCCCCACTCGATGGAGATGGGTCACGGAACGCACCTTTGGTACCTTTAATTTCTTTAGAAGGTTGGAAAAAGATCACGAAAAAACGACTAAAAGCGCAGAAGCTTGGGTACTATGGCAAAATTGTCAAATTATCATCAACCGTTTAGTGGTATAGCCAAACAGAATTTTTCAACATGCTCTAAAGCGACAGCATTATCGCCGAAGGGTAGGAAGCCTATCAACTACTCCTTACAGTTACCCTTACATGTAGACAAACTGAGTTTGACCAGGCGCAAAAAACAGTCTCTCTCAATTCGTGAATGTCGTTCAAACTGTAAAACAATATAGGTAGTGAGGGCACTAGCACCGAACTTTGAGTTCACTCGGGGAATATCCAAAATATTTTTTGAAGGCAGTGCTAAAATGTTGGGGGTTCTTATATCCAATTCTTGAACTGATTTCGGTAATGTTCATCATTCCTTCGGTCAGCAGTGTCCTTGCCTCTTGCATCTTGATCTGATTCCAGTATCCAAAAACCGTAGTTCCAAAAAGTTCTTTAAATCCCTTTTTCAACGCAAATTCATTCGTGCCAACTTGCTGAGCGAGACTATTGAGCGTAAAATTAGCACTAAGCTGTTGATCTAGAATCTCCCGAGCCGCGTGCAATCGCTCCCGGTGCTGCTTATCAATGGCACAAAATACGTTGCAATCGTGCTTGGCAATTTGCTCAAGTTGCAGCATGAGTAGTTCAATAATATGCGACTCTAAAAACATGCGCTTAAAATGTCCAGTGCGATCACAATGTATAATACCCTGAATTAATTTCATCATTTGTGGGGTGATCGGGTAGTTGTGCGGTGAGATAATGGTCGATTGCTTCCTTTCTATGCTTTCGAGAAAAAGATCAAATAAATAACCATTGGGAAGATATTTCTTTAGGAATGAGGGCTGAACGTTGATCTCCAGTAATTTTACGCTCTCCTCAGCACACCATTCAATAGCCCCCTGAAATCCACATGCATAGATCAGGTTATGTTGATTGGCATTGAAACTCAATTCTTCAGAAAAGTTATCTGACTGGGCACGTGACAATCCTCCTAAGGCAAAGTGCATTTCCACCGTCTCCATGTCAGTATCAAAGTAGGCCAAGGTGGGTTTCGCCAAGAGAAAATCCCCGTAACCAATATGGATGCCTTCAAAAAAGGTCTCTTTATAATATCCCTTCCCTAAAAACGCCCTGGTAGTATGCTCTTTTTCGTAGTAAGCCGCCCCTGGTGTTACAAAAGAGTCAGGATAATTAACCTCAACAAGCAGCTCCTCTAGCTCAGCACCATATATTTTCGTTCTCATAAATTCCAGGTAGTAATTGTGTAGCGTATTCAAACAAAGATGCATAGTAAACCAATGAACTTCAATACCTACACATAGCGTATTTAAGCACTACTATTGGCTAAATCAGCTAATATTTTCGGTATTCTTTACTCGTCTGAGCGCAATAGTTCAGCGGTACTTACTTCGTTATAAATTGTTTTCCATTATTCCGTATTGCGTAGATATTTATCCGTTTCGCGTAAGTGATTTGTTTTGGGCGGTTCCTAGATTTGAAATTATTTAAAATAATTCTAAACTACTACCCTCCTAAATGATAATTATAAAGAGCTTTATTAGTTGGCTCACCATCGACCGCATTTGGAAGGTTACCTTTAGTTTCTTTCTTACTGCTACGTTTCACCTCTCATTCGCTGAAACGAACCAATGCCAGGTTACATTAACCATCCTTGACGAAGACCGGAATGAAATAATAGGGGCCTATATTGAAATACCCGAAGTTGACCAGAAGGCAATTAGTAATATCAGCGGCGAGGCTACTTTTCTGCTTAGTCAGGGTACTACCTATACCCTAAACGTTCGTTCGCTAGGTTTTGAGGCTGTTCAACGTTCGCTAGAAATACCCACCAGTAGTGATTTTCAGCTACAAATTATTCTGAAAGAATCGGCTACAAATCTGGATGAGGTAGTCATCAGTGGAAAATCGCAAGGAATGGCGACAGAAGAACTACCATATAAGGCGCAGATAGTCAATTTAAGCACCTTAAGAGCTCAGCCAATCCAGGTTACTTCTATATTAAACCAACTTCCCGGGGTGCGAATACGGCAAGAGGGCGGAGCGGGGAGCGACGCGAATATTATGCTGAATGGTATCGATGGCAAAGGAGTAAAACTATTCATTGATGGCATTCCGGTATATCTACTGGGCGCAGGCTACGCGCTTAATACCATTTCACCCGGAATGATTGAACATATAGAAGTCTACAAAGGTACCATACCGGTAGACTATGGTTCCGATGCATTGGGCGGGGTAATTAATGTAGTTAGTAGGTACGGTAACGCCGAATATGCGGATGTAAGCTATGGTTACGGTTCTTGGAACACCCACGAAACATCCGTTACGGTTCGAGAAAACTTTGGGAGTCAGGATAATTATTTTATTAATCTGGATGGGTTCTATAATTATTCGGATAACGACTACTGGATGGATGATGTTGATGTTGTTGTCGATGATCTGTTTAATACTGAGAAGGGGCGTGCCCGTCGGTTTAATGACCAGTTTCAATCCCTGCTTACCCGACTTCAGGCTGGGGTTAGAAATCAACGCTGGGCCGATGAGTTCATGCTGATGTCCTCATTCTCACGTATTGACCGGGAGTGGCAGCATGGGCTCCGAGCCGAGGTGCCTTGGGGTGAACCTACCTCTACCCAAGACTCGTGGAATGCCGCTATTTCGTGGAAAAAATACGAAAAATCAGAGCGATGGAATGCCTCCATCGTAGCGGGCTATACCTACGACCAACTCAATTTTGTAGATACCGCTCGAAGAACGTACTTCTGGGACCAAAACTTTACTTCCAAGATTAACGGAGGTGAAACGGGACTGTACTCCAACGGAACTCGCCCGGTGCTAACCACCCGAACCTTATTTAGTAGGGAAAGCTTTAGCTACTCGCTGAATAATCAGCATACGCTCAATCTAACTATGCTCTTGACTGATGATGAACTGCGGATACGAAATGAAGTGCTTCCTCAAGAAGACCAAGAAGGACTGTTACCTGCTCAAAAATTGCTTAAGAACTACACTGGTTTGGCGCTGGCCAGTGAGCTTTTCGGCAGTAAGCTAACCAATACCATATCAGCCAAGCATTTTTACACCCGGTCGTCGGGAGTGACATTTAACAACCGCCTGGTGGGCCCACGGGAAACAAACGAGTTTTCTATCTTCGGATACGGCGACGTGATTCAATACCAGATGAGTCCCCTGATAACCATGAATCTGGGGTACGAATTTACGGTAAGGCAACCGGACGATGAAGAGATTTTTGGTAACTACCTCACGGTAGCTCCCAACCCTTCTTTAGATCCTGAGCAGAGCCATAATATCAACTTCGGTACTGAATACAGCACTTACAAGAAGCAGTTTAATGCGGGAATGACATTCTTCTACCGCAACACCAGCGACCGGATTTTTCTGAATGCAGTAACCTTTGGGTTGGCCCAATATGAGAACCTCATTGGAACGCAAGCAGTGGGCGCAGAATTTCATACTGATTACTTGATCTTTGGAGGACTGAGAGCGGCTGTTAACGCTACGTACCAAGATATCACCTTACAGGAAACCAGCCCAGAGGGGAATATTCCCAATCGCTATCTAGGTTCTCGGGTGCCCAATACCCCTTACCTGTTTGGTAACGGACAATTATCTTACTCAAGAAAATCGGCCTGGTTGGGCAACGGGACCATTAGTGCTGGCTATGACTTTAATTATGTGCATGAGTTTTTTCTGAGCTGGGCCGTAGATGGCCGGGCAGAAACCAAAGACATTATACCTACCCAGGCATTGCACAATATTAATTTTTCCTGGATGGCTCCCAAAGATCGCTGGAGCATCGGCGTAGAATGCCGCAATTTGACCGATGCTCGGGCTTTCGACAACTTCTCGGTACAACGACCGGGAAGAAGTTTTTACGTGAAAACCAGACTATTCTTCGGCACTTAAATTTTGACCTACACAATAATAAATCAATATCAGATGAAATTTAAAATCAAACTTTTACTACAAGTCGCGCCTATAGCTACGCTTATTCCCTTACTAATGTTAATAGGGTGTGGCGATGATAATCCTACTCCTACTGGGAATGATGATCCTACTCCTATTGTAGTTGGTGATACTACAACTATTGGAGAAAGCCGCGAGTATGCTATGGTTACCGCCTCACTCAATGCTGATGGGCAAACTCGGGCATTTTATCTACAGCGCGTTTCGGTGGATAATACGGAAACCTTGGACAACAGTGATGCTACCGAGCTTTCTGCGGCTACCGCTGCCATGATCCATTCTTTTAAGGGGAGTATTTATTTCAGTGATTATGCAAATGGGGTCATGGAAAAGTGGAGCATCGATGATTCAAATAATGCCACGATGGACGCCGATATGAATGTCTCTGAATTAACCTTTCAAGGAAATGCCGCCTTCAAAGATGAAACCACCGCTTTCGTGGGGGGAATTTCCACCGACATTATCATCTTTAACCCGACCACGATGCAAAAAACAGGGACAATAGATTTAACATCAGTCTCTAATATTGGTACTGTAACGGACTTTCCCCAATCTGGTGCTGCAATTGTTGCTGAATCTGTGACTGAGATTTTGATTCGGGATAATCTGTTGTTCGCATCGCTTATGCCGCTCGCCGACCTTGCCACCCAAGTCCCAGCTGAGAAAGGATGTTCCATTATTGTTATCGACATGGACGAAATTGATGCAAATGCTCAGGGCAATGCCGATGCGGTGGTTAAGCGTATCTTTGATGAGCGGGGTTCTTCCACTGGCGCCTGGGGCTCCGGTGGTGGTTCACCTTTCATGCGTTTGGATGAGCGAGGTGATATTTATGTGTTGTGCCATAATTCTTGGGCGGGATGGCGAGCAGCTTATGACCGTCCGGCAGCTATTCTCAAGATTGCGGCGGGCACCACGGACTTTGATGAAAGCTACTACTTCGATTTGGAATCGGCCGCCCAAGGTCTTGGCAGTCCGGTTATGAATTTTGAGTACTACGGTGACGGTAAATTTCTGGGGGCGGTCCAAGACCCAACTGCCATTGATCCTAATAATCCTTTTTCCTATTTCATTGATCCTATCTACCAGTGGTGGAGCTTCGACTTGTACAATCAAACCGCCGAGAATGTTGCCGAAGAGTACACCCGAGCGGCAGTCGCGGCGGTTACTTATTTTGAAGATGGCTTTGGCTACGTGCCTTTTGAAGCCAATGGAGAGCAGTTTGTGATGAAGGTCGATTTAAGCACCCTGGAAACCAGCAAGCAGTTTAATACGGCCGGAACCCCTCACCTTTTCAGTCTGCAATAGAGATTTCGTGCTGATTTATGAATACTGCCAGGTACATTATTCGGTTTTTACTAGCTCTTATTTTTATTTATGCAGGAATAGAAAAACTATTCCTGCCCTATAATCCGTCTGTTTTTAAGTCAGACGTAGAAATGACCGACCCTAAGTTCTTCGAGTTTTACGACTTTCTTATGGGCACTGGTTATCTCTACTTCGTTGGGTTCTTTCAGCTACTGAACGGATTACTTCTTGTATTTCGGAGAACATACCTTTTGGGAGCTATCATGATGATACCGCTCATGCTGTGCTTACTGATGACGCATGTGTTCATTTCCAGATACATGGGCTTCATTGTCTTTGATGGTGTAATGGTTTTGATGAATAGCTTTTTGGTTTTAAGTCATTTCAGTGAATTGAAGACGACTTTCCTGAAGCCACAGGCAAAGCTTCTTTAACACAAAAACCTCAGCGTAAAATCATAATTAATTGTAACAATGCAACTAGAAATACACAATCTCTCCAAAACCTACTCCAATGGAGTACAGGCTCTAAAGAACGTTAGTCTTACCATCAGTAAAGGAATGTTTGGTTTGCTCGGTCAAAACGGGGCGGGTAAATCTACCTTGATGCGTACGGTCGCCACCCTACAGGACGCCGATACGGGTACTATTCACTTCAATGGAATCGATGTGGCAAAAGAGCCGGAAAAGTTAAGAAAAACACTCGGTTATTTACCCCAAGAGTTTGGAGTCTACCCCAACGTCACCGCCGAAGAGTTGCTGTTACATATTGCTGATATGAAGGGAATTGTTCATAAAGGGGAACGGAAGGAAACAGTAGATGCCTTGCTGCAAAAAGTCAATTTGTACGACGCAAAAAGTAAAAAGCTCGATGGCTATTCAGGGGGCATGAAGCAGCGCTTTGGCATTGCCCAGGCACTGATCGGTAACCCTGATTTGATCATTGTAGATGAGCCTACTGCTGGCCTGGACCCGATGGAACGAAACCGCTTCTACAATTTGCTCTCTGAGTTGGGAGAGGATGCGGTCGTCATCCTATCTACCCATATCGTAGAAGATGTGAGTACGCTCTGTACTGATATGGCTATCATCGGCCAAGGCCAGGTAGTGCTTACGGGCAAGCCTCACGAAGTAGAAGAAACCCTACGGGGAAAACTCTATGAAATGTCGGTAAGTAAAGATGAGCTCCCCAGTTACCAGGAAAAGTACAACGTCATCTCGCACCGCTTCTTTGCCGGGAAAATGATGATTACAGTCTTAGCCGAAGATCCGCCGTCAAATGGATTTGATATAAAAGCCCCAACTCTGGAGGATGCTTATTTCAAAATATTAAGCCAAAACTAATATGAGAACCGTTCTTTCAATCATAAGAAGCGAGCTTCGACAACGCTTATTCACTTGGGTATCGTTAATTTTCTTTCTGATGCTGGTATTCCAAGCCATTTGGTATACCAAAGGGGCTTTTGATTACTATGCCAATGAAAATGTGCTGATGAACGCCCCGAGTATTATCTACCGTAATTACGCGGGAATGGGGATGCTCATGATCATCATCATCGCTATTGCCACCGGGGGAGTATTGTACAAAGATATCCAGTACAAGTCGGCCGAGTGGACCTACGCTTTACCCATCAACGACAAATATTTTTTTGTCGGACGCTTCCTGGCAGCATTTCTCTATCTAGTTATCATCAGTACTGGGTTAATTGTCGGTCATTTTCTTCTTCCGTATTCCGGTATTGGCGTAGCCGAGCGTTTTGGCTCTGCCCCCGTCGGCCAAATATTTCACGGATGGCTGATGTTCACTGTCCCTAATCTATTTGTTTATGTAGCACTGGTTTTTTTCTCCATCGTTTTTTCTAGACGCATTGCCACGAGCTACTTGGCCGTTTTTGCGGTTGTCATCACCTTTCTCATTGCCCAAACGTCCTACGAAACCGGAGGGGGGAATAATCTGCTAGCGTACCTCCTAGTAGACCCAGGCGGATATGTGGCCGCTCAATATTATGCTGACCTCCAGACATCGATTGAGAAAAATACTGCCTACTTCCAACTGACCGGATATATTTTACAAAATAGACTGCTGTGGATTGGCTTAGCATTACTCCTTTCAATAGCGGCCTACTTCAAGTTTTCATTCAAGTATTTTATTCAAGCCGGAACGGATAAGTCTAAGAAAGTGAAGGAGGACAATAAAGGCATTCTTGCCAATGCTAGTATACAACTACCGCGGGTGGTAAAGCAATTTCGCATTCCCGATTTCTTGACAAAACTCTGGACATTATCCAAGCTAGAGTTTCTCAATATTGTGCGTCCCACTTCTTTCAAGATCATCCTAGGAATCATTTTATTGATGGTCTTTTTGCAAAACGTAACTTGGAATGCTACTTTTTATATCGGTGAAGAATTGCCCATAAGCAGTAACATGACCTTCTTCCGCTTGCAGTGGGGAGTTTTTGTCAATATGTTGATTATGATTTGGGCGGGTGAGCTGTTTTTCAAAGATAAAACGGTCAATATCTGGCAAATAACTGATTCATTGCCTGTTCCAGTTTGGGTAACCCAACTGTCTCGCTTGGTGGCAGTTATGGGGCTTTCGCTGGTATTAAGCCTGAGTTTTATCGCCGTTTCTATTTTCACGCAAATATTACTGGGTGGAATTTCCTACATCGACTTGGGACGGTTTGCCGAAGACTTGTTACTCCATCGGTGGGCATTTTTAACATTTACGCTGTACACAGCTTTGGTCTTCTTCATTGCAGGTCTTACCTCCCAGCGAATAGTTACTCATATCTTGAGTGTTGGATTCTTTCTCTTTTTGATTGTTTCCTTCGATATGGGGATCATAGAAGATCTTCGTTTTGGCTATGCCTTGCCGCCCGGTATTGAAGATTTTTCTGAAACGAGCGGATACGGTATTTTTCAGCAATCGGCTAATTGGTTTTTCTTACTATGGCTCTCACTGGCCGCCGCCTTGATTATGGCCGGGATATGGTTGTGGAAGCGGGGTGCCGATAAGAAGTGGAGCAATCGTCTTTCCCTCAGAAGCGTGCAGCTAAATCATGTCTCCAAAGTAGCTATGCTGGTATGCTTTGGCTTATTCTTCGTTTTGATGTCGTTCATAACCAAGAATGTATACGAAAAAGGAAACTTTACACCCGAAGCCGAGGAGGAACGGCTGGATGCAGCCTATGAAAAAAAATACAAATACTTAGAAGTACTGCCTCAACCAAAATATCAAGCGGTAGATTTACGACTAGACCTTTATCCATCAGAAAGAAAAGCATCGTATTTAGCCGATATAACTCTCACTAACCCTTCTGGTACAGATACCCTGTTCTTGAACTGGGAGGATTTCATCAACGTAAGCAGTCTCAAGCTAAACGACCAGGAACTGCAACTGGTAAAAGAAGATGAAGAGCAAAACCTAACGGCTTACCTCATTCCGAAAACTGTTCGGGCGGATAGTTTACTCCATCTATCGTTGGAAGCGGAGAAACAATACATTGGTTTTGTACAAAGTGATGCCCAAGCTGACTTAACCTACCAAGGGAGTTATGCGAGTGTACAGGATTTTCTTCCGGTAATTGGCTACGATAGCGAAAAAGAGCTGGTAGAAAACCGGACAAGAGAAGAGCAGACGTTGACAAGACTTACCTCACGCATGGCCCCTATCGATGACCCAGTGGCTAAGGCGCAAGATGCCTACGCCCCCGATGCTGGGCTGGTTAAAGGAAGTATCACCATCAGCACCGAAGCCGATCAAATACCATTTGCCGCGGGAGAATTAATTAAAACGGAAGTGAATGAAGGGCGCACTACTGCTTTTTACAACATTGAGAAACCAGCAGTATTCAACTGGCACCTGGGCTCTTCCGACTATGCTGTAGTGAGCGGTGAAGCACAGGGGGTGAGCTACGCTATTCTTCATAAACCTTTTCATAAGTTCAATATCGAGCTATACCAAGATGCTATGAACCAAGGCATTGGGTTCATGCAGGCTCAGTTCGGAGCAGAGGCCGTAGCGGATAAGTTACAATTGGTAGAAATTCACCGTTGGCAAGACCCGGCCTACACCTTTGCCAATACGATTGTTTTGTCCGAAAAAGAAGGCTGGGTGGCTGATACCGAAGGGCTACAAGAAAAATCCTATATCTACCAAACCGTAGGCAGTGGTTTAGCTAGTCTATGGGTGCAGAACCAGCTTCGTATCGCCAATGTACAAGGGGCAGATATGTTGACCAAAGCATTGCCCGAAGCAATAGGTTTACAGTTTGTAAAGGAAACCTTTGGTAAAGAAGCGGTACAACTGCTGATGGACAAGAAGATGGATAAATACGCCAAAGACCGGAACAACGAACCTAATACGGAACCGGCCCTCTTGTATGCCGATGGAGCAGAGTACTTAGAAATAAACAAGGGAGCTGTAGCCTTGTATCAGTTTAGTAGCAAGATGGGAAAAGAAACTTTTATAAAGTCCTTAACCAATTGGACGCTTCGCACAAAAGGTGAATACGCAACATTTAAGAGCATGTACGATTACTTGTACTCAAAATTAAATGAGGAGGATAAAGAGCAAGTAAAGCAGGATTTCGAGCAAACCGTTTGATATTGATTGACCCACCGAAATTACCATTTAGGTTTGAACGTTGACTAGATATTTAAACAAAATCAGTTTAGGTTTCGGTTAACCTTACTGATCGCGAGCTGAGGACTGGTGACTTTGGGTTTCAGCCGAGGCACTGAAGGAGCTTTCACCCTGCCTTTAGCCTGACTAGATTTTTCCTCGGGCTTATCGGAGTGATTGGGGACATTCAACACCCAGCCTACCAGATACAGGGAAACTAGACTGGCTCCCAGCCAAAATACATCTACGTAGGCTACTCGTGGGAACGTATTCCACACCTGCCAAAACCAATCGCCGGTGACTATTCCGTTCGCTAGCGGAATCCCTAGAGATAGTATTCCGCCAAGAAATAAGTAGTTTCGGTTTAGCTGGGCGTAATTCTTCCAGCGTAATCCCACCAGGGTAAGCAGCAACCAACCGATGAAGAAAATACCATTAACCCAATTTGCGCGACCAATCAGATCCATAGGAACCAGCTTATTGGCTAGAAAGATAAGTGCGAAAGCAGGGAACATACTCAAGCAAATGGCCAGATACCATTTGGTTACCCGATGGTGAAATAGCTTCTGTTTAAACGTGTACTTATTATTATCCCGAGCAGTACGCCAAATTAGTACTCCACTAATAATCATGAAACAAGTAATCAGGGAAAGTACAAAGTAAATGATGCGTAGGGTCATACCTCCGAAACTCCCAAAATGCAACTTAGTAATGAAATTGATCACACTGTAGCTATAGGTGCGCTCTTCAGGCAGCATACTGTATTCTTCCAGCACTTTACCATCTTTCATTCGCATGGCCAACACTCCGGAAGCATGAATGCCTTCGTGGTCATCAATATTCCAAAGGGCTATTGCATCTTCTTGGCCGTAGTTACGAAGCCGGATGTTTCTAATATGAAAGTTAGGGTACTGTTGTTCAACTTGCTGCGCTAATTCGGTTAATGAGTAGTGTTCGTACTCAGGAGCATTTTCCTCTACCGTAAGACTCGCTGATGGGTTGATTTTACTAAATACTTTCTCGGTATCTCCGTCGTACAGGAGAAACACGGTGGGTAGTAGGATCAAAGAAAGCAAACCAAAAAACGCCCCGGTGACGGCGTAGATTAGCTGAAACGGAAGTCCGATTACTCCCAAAACGGTGTGAGCATTGGTCCAAATCATTTTCCATTTACCTTCTTTTACAAAAGCGTAGAATTTGGTCAGCAGGTTTCGCCAATGAATCAGTAAGCCAGTAACAATAGCAAATAAGAAAAATAAAGCAACCAAGCCGGATAGATAGAGTCCGATTACCGGAATCTGCCGAAAGTAATGCAAATGATAGATGGTAGCATTGAGCGTGGTACGAGGTTCCTTCACATCTTCTACCCGCATATCCACCGGATTCACGTAGGCAGCCATGCGTTCGGTGGTAGAATCGGTATCGTTAAAAGCCCCGTAAACATACATAACCGGAGATTCTGCGCTGGGTGGAGAAACATTAGTGAATTCGTGTAGATTCAGTTCGTAGATACTATCTACTTTTAGCAGAGCTTGATCTAAGTCAAAATTCTCCGGTACAGGTTGCCTCATATGGGGGTTTTCCCACTGGGCTACCTCCGCACGAAATAGGGAAAACGCTCCAGCGTAAAAGATGACGAACAAAGCAAAACTAATGACAATACCCGCTACGGTGTGCGTATGAAAAAGAACGTTATAACTTCGGTTACCTAATCCTTTCAGCTTTTTCATATTACAGTAAAATTAGTAGTGAACTTATAGTAGTAAGTGCCAGAAGTATAGCCCAGGAGATCCAGGCTTTTCTAATTAAGTAGATCATAATCATCAGTCCTACCCAGCCCAAAAACGCAGTGTAGGTAGATGTTAGTAAAACTGGGGTATCGTTAGGTACATTTTTGGCAATAGCAATGTGCAAGGACATGGTGGCTGCATATGACCCGAAGATGACCGCCATGATTTTACTGAACCGAGTCCAGCCAGAAGAGAGATATTTTTTGTTAGCAGGCATATCAACTTACATCAATAATGATAAATAGTAGACTCACAACTCCCCAGCCCCACATCCAGTTGGAGTTCAGTTTCACGGATAGGATAATCGCTGACAGCAGTGCCATGAACGCCGTTAACCAGAACATGAGTGCAGTGGCAAAATCGTAAGATAGCGTAAAGAGATATAAGGATACCAAAGAAATGATACTAGCCATTACGGTTACTTTTGCCCGATTTAGCTTTATCCACTCGATTTTATCCGAGGGAAAATATCGGGAAGTTGCGTAAAGCAAGAGGCAAGCAAAAGTTAATACTGCTAGTGCCATTTTTTATTTATTGAATCGTTGATGATAAGTCGAGTATAACTCCTATTTGCGCCCCTGTTACGTCAAATACTTTGTTGACCATACCCGTGGCTTCATCAAATTCATATAATGCGTTTATTTCTGGGTTGGCTACAGAAAAATAGGGGTTGCCATCAATAAAAGAAACCCCGAACGTATCGAAAACAGATACCGCTGGTAGACCACCAATTTTCGTCACCGTTTGGTTTACTAGATCTACTTGTACTATTGCACCAGTAGGAGAAGTAAATAGCCACACCTGAATTTGTTGAAGATCTTCATCCGTTAGATTTTGCGTTCCGCCCCGTTCAGTTACTAATTCTAATATCCTAGGATCCAGTGACTCGTTAACCAGGGCAAAACCAAGATTATCTTTCCAGTAGTTAAAAGAACTCATAAAAGAGCCTGCACCCGTTACCGCTGGGTTGTTTACTTCAGGTACTTTAAAATTATAATTAGGGTCATAATCACTAGAGCCTGCGGGGATTTTCAAGATTGAACCAGAGACAGTGGGAAAACCAATATTTCCGGCATGGAAGAAGTAAAAGTTTCCATCTTCATCAAAAAATCTTCTACTTGAGTTCAAAACGACCACTTCACCCATGCCTTCAAATTCAGCTATATCCACAGTGCTTCCTGAGGATATATCGATTCTAGCTAATGCCACATTGGGTACATTTCCACCAGCCTCGAGTCTCATGGGGGTGAATATTTCATTATCACCTCTAAAAATAAAATCCTGGTACCGTACAGGTGCTTCAGTTATTGCATTGGCTATCGTCATATCAATAGCACCTGTCACCTCCATCGTGGTAGGATTAAAGGTATTGACCGTGTTCGGGTCGTTGCGGTCGTGGAATACTCCGAAATCTTTGTCTCGGGCAGCAATTACGAAAGACTCACCACTCACGGTAGAGATAATGCCATCTTCAACAAATGCGTTGTTTCCATTGACACCAAGTTTTTCAAAGCCAGGCGATCCATCGGTTCTAGAAAGATAGACTGCTCCGTCAATTATTGAAAGTGGGAAGAATTCCTGAAAAGCAGTACCTTGAGAAATATCCACTATTCCGGTTGGCATCTCTTCAAAATACTGGGCAAACCAGGCGTTATCAGGTGTTGTTGCTGACAATATAAAGCCACTTTTACGTCTTACATTTTCGGGGTTTAGGTCTACCGTTACTGATTGACTAGTTTCATCAGAAAGCTCGCCATTAGAGGCCGTCAATTTTACATTGTACATCCCGCCTTCGGCATAAGTATGTTCTGGGCTGGCAGTAGTAGCAGTATTACCATCACCAAAATCCCAGGAATACGAAGTAGCATCAGTAGAGGTATTAGAAAAAGTGACTGTTAGTTCATTAGTCGTAACGCTGAAGGCAGCTACTGGCTCTACACCGGGCGTTTCATCTTCCTCATCGCAACTCGTTGCAAGCAAAAAGAAAAGTGAAATTATTGTTAGTAGCCTAACTTTCATAGATTTAGTAAATAGATTCATCTTGTGTAGAAATTAGTCATGTAATACGTATCGAATTTTTAGATTAGCGTTTCTACCCGGTCGGGGTACCCGAAAGTTGTCAAACACCTCTTTGTCTAGGACATTGTTCATCTGTGCTGAAAAGGTGAATCCTGAATCAGCCCAACGATAGCTCAGACCTAAGTCTAGCTGTCGTTGGGCAGGGATAATATTTTCTTCATTGCGAGTGGTCTGAAAAATAAGGTCAAACTCGTCTACGAATGTGTAGTAGCCGAATACTATCATCTCATCTTTTTCTGAGATTGGGCTATTGAATGTGTATCGACTGGAGACGTTAAAGAAGGCAGATGGGATATTGGGAATAGGGTTGCCCACTCCGTTAATATTATTTTGGTCAGGCTGACCGGCTTTCACCACTTCTTGTGATGTAAAACTGATCACAGTCTCCCAGTCCCTCAACGGAGCCACCGTTAGCGTAAGCTCCAAGCCGGTAGCATCGGCTTCCTCTTCATTCACAAATTGAGCCGGGTCATTTTCGTTTCTACCGGGTTCCAATCTAATCAGGTTGGTTTGGTCTCTCAAGAACCAGTTAGCATCAATAGATATGAACTGAAAAGAATTAAAACTATGCTTAAAATAGCCGCCTACATTGAGGTTCTGACTCTCTTCAGGCTTCAGGAAAAAGTTGGGTTCAATGATTAGAAAATCACCAAATACCTCATCTTTAGTCGGTATTCTTATTGCTCTCTCGTAGCTGGCTCGGAGGAAGAGGTCCTTAAGAAAAGAATACTTGAGCCCCGTACCGTAACCCGTTTCGCGACCATCAGCAGCATACTCGAAAACTTGGTCACCACCAAACGCACGAAAGTCGGCAGTACTTTGGTCGTAATAGTAATACTTCCCAAACAAAATGGATTCTAATTTAGAATCAAACCACTTGGATTCGTAAGCAATACCACTAATTGAACGGGTTAAAAAGGAGGGTACAGTATTAGGGTCTATTCCTCCGATAGTTGGTGCTAGAGGATCGTTACCAACAACTTTCTGATCGCTCAAAAAAGAGGTAAGCTTGATAACATGGGCTGGACTAAGACTATACTCTAGGTTAACACGATGAGCCTGAGAGCGGGTCTCTCCTTCCCGTTGGGAAGGTAAACCTAGTACTTCCATGCCTTGATTATTAGTAGCTACCACCTCACCAAACCAGTTATAAACATTAGTGGTAGAGTCATCAACGAATTCTTTAGCTACAGAAAAATTACCGAAATAATTGAAGAGAAATTTGTCTTTAAAGAAGGCTTTTTGGTAGTGTAAATTATGTATGAGAGCATTGCGTTCCAGATCAGCTTCACCTACGGCTTTATTGCCGATACGTACTCCGTGTTGTATCTCATCATAACGCTGATTGTATCCAATGGTATAGGTCAACTTATTAGCCCATCGAGTATTAACTAAACCAATAGTACCCTGAACCATAGAAGACTGATGGACACTGTGGAACCGCTCTACCTCGACTTCTTCCTCTTTAAAATCAGGGGTTCGCTGTTTAGCACGAATTCTGTAGTTGTTGTCGGAGTAGTTGTAAAAAGAATTCACAGAAGCTATGACATGCTCACCGAACTTCTTAGAAGCATTCAGCGAGCCTACGTGAGTGTTAAATGAGCCTACCTGGTAAGAAGCATCCAAGTAATCATAATCCACTTGCCGACTGACGACGTTGATGCCACCCGCCAGAGCGTCGGTACCTACGTCTATAGGCATCACTCCTTTATAGACATCTACCCGTTCAATAGCATTCACGGGAATATTATTGATTTGAATGCTACCGCCGTAAAGCTCTAAGGGAATGCCATCAATGTAGGTTCTTACTGCTTGTCCGGTCAAGCCATTTAACTGAATATTGGTACGACTTCCCAATCCTCCTGACTGTCTAACTCGTACCCCGGCAGTACGATTGAGCACAGTCACTACATCGGCTGATTCATTTTGCAGCTTCACAACATCAATTGATGAGATTTGAAGGGGATTAGAAGATAACCGTTTAGCCTCAGATTCGGCAATAATCATTATTTCATCAAGCTCAGCGGTACCTGCCTTCAACTTGAAATTTATCCTCTTCACCTCGTTTTGAGCGATGGCTACCTCTTTGCTCAGTTTTTCAAAGCCAACCATGGAGACCTCAATAACATAAGTACCTGCCTTGAGCTTTTTCAACTCATAAAAACCATCTGGATTGGTAGTAACCCCCTTAGTAGTTCCCAAAACTATCACTGTAGCACCGGGAAGCGGATTGTCATTGTCGTCAACTACTGTCCCTTTCAAGTTACTGGCCATTAAATAAGTGCCAATCAGGATGAACAGTAAGGTAAGGCTAGGTCTCATTAGCTCTATTTAGACTAATTCAAATGAATGCAAAGGTGAGTAAGAAGTCAATAAGAAGCAATAGCTAGACTTAGTATATTTATATTCAGCGGTAAGAATCAAGAAACATAGAAGCACCTTAACTAAAACAGTCTCCCGACGCAACGTGAGATTTACGCATCCTAGTAGCAAGAAATTGCTGTCTCTAAAAAGTCAGGTCGATTGATTTAATCTCTCCGTCGGAAGCTCAGACAGTATTCTTTTCAGATACGGACAGGCCGTTTCGTGAAGGACTTGCTTTAGAATGCGGCTACGTTCCGTAGGGTGTTGTTCTAAACGAAGCTGTAACTGTAGCAAAAAGTCATCAAAGGTGCGGGCAGTTTCCATTGAACTGGTACGTTAGGATTGGATAATTTTATACGCTTCATGAATAGTCAATGCTTCACAAATGAACTTTTTCAGGACAGATACATCTGCTTGGCTTAGGCAAAAGCCTACCTTTGCCTGCGAACTATGTAGTGTGACGTGAGGACGACCCAAAAAATCATAGCAATATTTGTCAGCTGTTAGACTATCGAGGACAGCCTGAAACTGCCTTAACTCGGCTCGACTAAAAGATGCACAACAACTACGATAAACTAACGAGTAACATTGACAACTGGAACACCAGCTCATTTGAGCTTCATTGGTTTCGTTAAGCGTCAGCGAAGATTGAGTAGTACACATAAGCAATCGTTATATCAGTCAGTCAGCAGTAAGCAGCTGAGGGTTTTATTGGTGCCTCAGTTGGGTTAGGTTCATAAGCTCACTACCCCTACCCCACTGAGGACTTCAAGCTTTAGCAGATATTACTACGATCTGGCTAAAGCGTTTTCCTTAAAGTTTGATCATTACTTAATTACATTACCGAGTGAGTTGGTATGATGCCTATCTAAATATTATTTAGAATTATTATAAATAGCTGTAAAGGTAATGGCTATCTCGCTTTGTAGCAAGGGCTATTACTAGCTCTTTTCACTACTATTAATAGCTAATCATTTAGCTATTAATATAGCTAAATGTGCTCAAAGAGGCGATTGCGTGAAATGCTCTACTGTAGAGAATGAAGGTATCATTTCACCTTTTTGCTAAGAAGAATAGAGAAGTGATTTAAGTAACCGTTGCCGTACGCGGCATACTGAAGGCGGGTTAACTTTTGGTTGGTTTCTTTTCTTTCGGCTCTTTATTCCGAGTACCATAGAAGTAAAGGGAGTGACTATTTACAGTAATGTCAAATACTTCTTCAATGGTTTTTTTAATAGACTCGATACGAGGATCGCAAAACTCAACTACCTCCTGCGTATCAGTCAGAATAATATGGTCGTGTTGCCGATAAAAAAATGATTTCTCGTAGTGGGCTTTATCATCCCCAAACTGATGCTTTCGGATTAGATTACAGTCCAATAAAACTTCAATAGTATTGTACACGGTAGCCCGACTCACCCTAAAACTTGCGTTTTTCATTTTGATGTACAGAGAATCTACATCAAAATGCTCCTCACTGTCATAGATCTGTTCTAAAATAGCGTATCTCTCTGGCGTTTTCCGCAGGCCATTCTCTTCTAAAAATTTGGTAAAAACATTCTTTACCACGCTAAAATCGTTTTTTGCTATCATAGTAGAGTGCTCAGGATGATTACTTGAACCTACGGCTTTTAACGAAGAGGGCATAAGAAATGATTAAAAAAAGTAGAAAGCTAGCTCTTTGGAGGGGCTAGCTTTCTACTTTTAGAGATAATATGCTAGGCACTGATACTCTGAGGTGCCCAAACGGAACACATCATACCGGGAGCCGCTTTGCCGGGGTTGGCACAGTCTTCCTGCTCAAAACGAACACAAGTAGTACAGTCCCGTTCATCTGTCAATTCAGCCTTCATACCAAAGCTGTCACAGGTGTAGTGACTCCCCACTTTCACACCGTGAATTTTGCACATATGATCGCTCATCAAATTTTCGCAATTCACGCAGTTATTTCCTAATCGTATTGCCATGGTTTTATTATTTTTGGTGATGCTACAAAGGTAAAAAAGGAGCACCATAGAATGAATATAAACAACTGACAACCAGAAATTTGTAATTAGATTGTTTCTAAATAAACAGAAGGTTTTATCATAGATTATTAGACCATCACAGGCTCTTTAGTTTTATTGACTTTCTTTTTGTTTACAGGCTTGGCTTGGCTGACCGACAATACTGTAATACTGCTTAGTATAATCCACGCTACGTCCACAAAAAACAGATCAGGATACCCCCGAGCATGTGCATTCCAGAACCAAATCCCCGATTGAAAACCATTGACTACCGGGATAAGCGTCCCCAGTATCGCTGCCAAAATTAGGGCGTGCTGGTTAATCTTAAAATAGTTTTTAATCCGGAAGGCGTAAGCGGTATAGGCAAGCCAGAAACCAAAGAAAACATAATTGATGGTATCAAAACGGTTTTCCATAGCGAGCGGAAGGCACTTGGCAATAATGAATAGCAAGGCAATAGCAGGATAGAGACCCAAGCAGCCCCCTAAGTAGATAGCTCCTACATTACGATTGAATGTTGCTCGGTGCGCGTACATCTTTTTTTCGCGAGCAGTCAACCAGACCATTACCCCCGATATGATGACAAAGCAGGTAAGGATCGCCAATAGAAAATACACTCCTCTTACCAGATTTCCACCAAAAGAACCAAAGTGGAGTTTGATAAAGTAGTTGATGGATGCTGTTTTGAAAGAACTCTCCCGATAGGTTTCTTTTTCTAGTAGTTTACCATCCGTTAATCGATAGCTTGTGAAATCCTGAGCAGAAAAATCTTGATCGGTTTTCACGCCGATGAGTGTATTTAAATGAGCATTTTCATCTCCGTAGCTCTTGATAAAAAGCTGAAAAGTCTCAATCTCTTCTTCAGGAATATCCGCTAGTACGTTCTTTACCAGCGGGCTGATAGAGGTTTGCTGACTACTTTTTCCTTCCAAAGCGTAGGTTTTTCGGGCAGGTATCAAAATCTCGGTGGCTTTATTAGCATCACCGTACACCAGCAGAACTACCGGAAGTATGACGATGCCCAGTCCGAAGAAAGTACCTGTGACAGCATACATCAACTGAAAGGGTAGCCCCACTACTCCTAGAGCCGTATGAGCGTCAGTCCATAGATTTTTAATAGAAGATGTTAAACGAAACGTAAAGAAATTAGAGACAATTTTCTTCCAGTGTACGATAAGACCCGTGACGATAGCAAACAGAAAGAAAAGCGAAACCAAGCCCGAAAGAAAGAGACCTACCACAGGAATTTGCTGGAAATAGTGTAGCCGGGTCAGTAAGCGACCAATGCGCTGTTGAGAGCCGTTGGCTTCATCTGGCTCAGTCAGTTGATAGGTTTCAGGATTAATAACATAATTTAAGCGAGCCGTTGCCTCGGCGTACTGCGCGCTATCTGCTTCAGGCAATTGGGCAAGAGAATCTGCCGCAATGGTATTAGCAGGAGGATTAGCAAAAATGCGTAGATGTTTCCCGTTATTTTCAGCCAGACTAACGACAAAATCTCTACTGTACATTTGATAGCCTTTCTTTTCCACCTCTGCCAGTATCCGCTCATAATCCAGATCAAAAGAAAATTCTTTGGCTGGTTCATTGATTTCCCAATTGTTGATATTGTTTTGAAAAAGCGCAAATGCCCCAGCCAAGAAGATAACGTAGAGTGCTACACTAATGACAATGCCAGATACAGTGTGCGTATTGAACAAGACATTATGCAAGCGTCGGTTGACATTATCCGTCCCATCATGATCTGTTGCTTTCCTTTTCATCTTATTACATTTTTATAAAATAAATGATTGCCGCTCCAATCAAGCTTATCGAACTGATCACTCCCCATACTCTTTGAGGGCTTTTGATCCAGTACACGAATAGCATCACCAGTACCCAAATGCTAGGAAATGTAAACCAAACACATAGTATCACTAATTCGGCATCCCAAAGCAGAGCAGGTAAAATATGTAAAATGGATGTTAGAATTAATCCACCTAGAATGGCAGCCGTTACCTTGCTAGCTTTAGCCCAACCCGATGTCAATAGATATTTCTTATTGGCAGGCATACTTTTATTGTTAAGGGCTAAATTTCGGTTGTCGGTTTCTTAAGAAATGGAACGAAGAGCAGAACCAGGCTGGCTACACAAGTCCATAAAGCTAAACTAGCAATAATGCCCACAGCGGCTCCCATTGCATTGATTAGCAAGATTATACCCAGTAGTGCTGCGAGAAAACCAACCCCTCTGAACAGGATAGGATTCTTATCTGGCCAGAAGGATAAGCCTATCATTTGTGGCCGCTCTACCTTTCTTGCTACAGCATAAAAACACACCACTGAAACTACGTTACAAATCAGACTTAAACTTATCATTACTATCGTATTCTAGCCATATTCTCGAAAAAACCAGGAGTTGAAGTTAGTTTTTCCAGAGTATTATTTTCAGTAAGCCTGTAAAGGTCATTCACTAAGTCTGTGCTGCCCCCCACTGATGGATCGGAGTTCGTTGCTACAACATAAAGCTCCCCATTAATCGGAAAAACAACATTTAGTGCTTTGGAAGGATCATTAAAGGGAACTTCAGTTCCCTTCCAGTCGGAAGTAGAGCCTACATAGAGTTTTCTTCCTAGGGAAGCCTGAAAAATAGCCGCTTGAGCGTTGGCTGCAATTTCTTCTTCGGTTCCTGCGGTGAGGACAGTTATGAATCGGTCTCCATTGATTCGCAAACCACCTATTCCCAATTGTGGGTAGCCTTCGTCAGTAATATCTGAAACCAACATATTGAATGATGGGTCAAACGTACTTTCACCACGGTTGATCCGTCGGATTGTTTGAACTGTATCTCGATTTTCAGCTACTAGGTATCGTCCAAAACCAAAGTAAGCATCGGCGCTGAAATAGTAATCTCCATTTCCATCAATGGCACCTTCAGTACCAGCTGCTATGTTTTCATCAAAAATGGTTTCTGCCGTTTGAGCAACTGGGTCGATGATGATTATACGAGCTCCTGGCTTATTAGAAAAAGTGGCAAAATCGAAACCGGAAAATCCATAAAATACCCTCCCATTGCCATCAATACTTGCATTAAAACCTGCTCTATGTGCCTCAGGGATAATATCTGGATAGTCTAGTGTTCCGGTAATTTCCATAGTAGAAGGATTCCAAAATACAAATTGGCGCACACCTTGGACAAAGGCTATGGCATGTTCGTCAGATACTATAGCATTGGATGAGCCGAATCCTGAAACCCCAAGTCCAACTACCGATAACTTATCCTCCTCGACCAAATCGTTGTTTTCATCTACACTGAAGCGAATGATCTCTACGTTTTCCGAATCGAATACATATACCTTTCCATTGTACACCATCATTCTACTATTACTGTTAAATTCAGTAGCATCAGCTATGTCTACCTCATCCGTCAAGCTTGAAAGTACATTGAAATAGACGGTACGAGTACCATCAGGCGTTTGGACGGTGCTTTGGATAATAAAGGCTGGTTCACCAGTAGGACCAGCCATGTCATCATCCTCACTACAGGCAAAAATTATTGAACCTACTAGCAACAGTAGGAGCAAGTTCTTAATCGTTGGTTTAGTCATTATTTGTCTCATTAGTTACTGCTCTTTCGTCTTTGTATCTGAGAATTATTTTGATGTAAAAGGCCGTTATTGTCTCCAGCCTGTGCCCACTTCTACTTATTCAGTAATATTTGCTCTACCTTATTCTTGCTACTTGGCGAATAAAGCCCTGCGTGACCGTTACAATTTCAATTTTTGCATCGTCCGTGATACGATAGAGGGGAGCGCGAGCGTCTGATCCACGATCGTCAATAAAGGTGGGGGTTGTATAAAACTCTCCATCAATTACCCAGGGAGCAAACAGGAATAGTTCATTATCTAGCGTTTGCACTTTTTCTGCATTCCACTCCCCAACCGTGCCTGTGTAAAGTAACCACGGGGCTGAAAAAGCAGCACGCAGATCCTTCTCGATAAGAGGGCCACTGGAGTCGTCATGAGCAACGACTACATAGCGATCACCCTCCACGGTGTAATGAAGAATATCAGGATACCCATCTTCGTTGGTTTGTACACCATTTAGCACAAACTCTGAGTCAAATGTGGTTTCACCATTCTCGATCTTCAGTATTATGGGTGATGGTTGTTTCTCAACATTGAAATTATGACCAATTCCAAAGTAGGTGTTACCCGAAAAATAGTAATCACCAGCAGCATCAAACATACCGACATTACCAGAAGGAAGTGTCTCATCAAAAGCAACTTCAACTGTCTCGTTCACGGGATCAATGATAACTACTCGGGCTCCTGGTGAAACCTGGAAAGTAGTAAAATCTAACCCTACGGTAGCAAGGTAGACCTTTCCATCTGTACTGATGGCTGGGCGATCAAATTGTGCACTAGGTGGGAAATTATCTTCAAAAGGTATCGTCGATACAATTTCCATGGCAGTGGGATCCCAAATGACGATTTGCCTGACATCCGAATCAATATAGACTGCCCGGGTATCCGAAACGAAAGCAATAGCAGAACCAAAAGAGGGAATTCCCAGATTGGCCATAGAAAATTTATCTTCTTCATTCACATCGGTGGAATTTTCACCTACACCATAGCGGGTGACTTCCAACGTCTCTCCGTTAAATGCGTAGACTTTCCCATTAAATGTTCTGATTCTGGAGCGGCCGCCTAATTCAATAGCCTGAGAAAGATCAATTTCGCTATCTAAAGTCGGTGTTATTGCCATGTAGACGAATCGCTCGCCGGTTGGCGTTTGAGTTTCTACCTGAAAGAGATAGGCAGCATCGGCTGTATCAACAGGATCAATATTTTCGTCACTATCACTACAAGAAGAGAACGCTACCCCTACCATAGTTAGCAGGATGAGTTTTTTCATCACCTGTTTCATTGTCGTTTGTATCACCATTAATTACTGAATTATTAAAATGTAAAAATTGATTTGATGTAAAAGGCTCTTCCGGGCCGTTGCACTCCGAAGAAATCAAATACTTGTGCATCTGATAAATTCTGGATTTCTCCGGTAAGTGAAAGTTTCTTATTCTCTATCAAGCGACTGTAAGTCACACCCACATTTTGAATGAATTGGCTCGGGATTACCTGTTTCGTATCCCTCCTTCCTGCACTTTCCCATGAGCGGAAAAACTCATGTACATACCTTGTCCCGCCAAAAAGGGTTAAATCATCCTTACTCGAGAAGAACTTATCCAGCTGATACCTGATGGTATTATTTAAAAAGAGGTAGGGCCTATTGGGGATTCGGTCACCTTCAAACGCACCAAATGGGCCGGAATCTGAAGTATTGATAAAATCAAAATAGGTACTATTGGCCGTGATCGTAAAGTTTCTGTTCTGTGAAGTCCAGCTTGTGTTTACCTCTAGGCCCCGTGAAGAGGCATTCGCTACGTTTTGGTACACAAAGAAATTATCCGTACCCAATAGGATAATCAAATCCTGTACTTCCCGTAGGAAAGCATTCATTCCTACTCCAAAATCAGAGTTATCGGAAAAGTTGGTTTTGAAATTAGCCGCCAGGTTGATATTGTGACTTCTCTCAGGGTTAAGGTTTACATTATCAAAAATGAAAAGGCCATCACCAAAGACTTCCAAGAGATTGGGTAGACGGGTGGCAAACTCATAGCTGGTTTTGAGTTTCCACTTTTCATTCAACTGATATTTTAAGCTGGCTCCCCAACCTAAGTTATTAGTCGTCCGGCTAGCATCGGTAAGAGCCCCACCGTTTTCAACTTCTTCGGTGGCAAGCACCTGAGTATAATGTTTTACAAACCCGATGATATTTAGAGCATCTGTTTGTCGGTACTCATACTCTAAACCATTAACCAAGGTAAGGATTTCGTTTTCCAGAGTTAGCCGATCTATCGCCCCTGGATCAGTAATTAGTGCATTTCGCCCTGATCGTGTACTGAAGGTTGGCGCAGAAGAAAATCGTAGTTCGTGAGCATCGCTTATATTATACCCTACATTAAGCCGGTTGTAAAAGGTAAAGTCATCAAAAGTCACATCACTTGGCTCCCCTCTTTCGCCCGGTGTATCTCTGATAATGATTTCGCCATCTAAGTTTCTAGAGGGCTCTCCTTCCCAGGTATAGACTAATGTTGCGGTATCCAGTAGCTGGGTTTCAGCTCTCGAAAAGCCAGCAATATTTTCAACAGAAAACCGATCAGCCCAATTCTTTTTCCATTTCACTAATCCACCAAAAGTACCGGAACCAGTGGTTATTTCCCCATAAGGGATAGTCATGATAAAGTTATGCTGCAAGTCTCGCTCTCCATCGCTGAAAAACCCTTTAATCATGAATAAATCAGCCCACCTTTGATTTTTTATACCTACGTCAACATTGATTCCTCTAGCCAAATAGGTATCGTGAAATCTCCTGACCGTTCTTTCGGATAGTCTGCCTCTAGCATCAGGAATTTCTACATCAATTTTATAATTATTTCTGGCATAATCGTAGAAACCACTGGCCTGCATGAAGAAGCTACTGCCTATGGGTTGATGGTAACCGTTTATGGCTAACCTGTGCGTGCCAAATGACCCAGTCTGATAAGAAATGCCCCCCCCCGCTCCTTCAAATGATTGATTGGAAACAATATTTACGGCTCCACCTAGCGCATCGGCTCCAAACCTAACCGGAACTACTCCCTTATATATCTCAACCCGATCAACTAGATTCACTGGTATATTAGCTATACCGAATGAGTAGCCCATTGCCTCCAGTGGAACACCATCAACGAAAAAGCGGATTTGATCATTAGTAAGTCCATTTAACGAAAATTGGGCATCAGAACCTAAACCACCACTACGTTGTACGTTGACCCCTTGCGTTCTAGCCATCACCTCTCCCAGATCTACGGTCTGGATCTTGGCTTCTTGGGTCTCGATTATATCCACCGCTTTGGCTGACCTTTCTAGTAGAGCTACTTCGCTTTCCGCTTGCACAATTACCTCTTCCAGTTCAGAAAATCCCTCATTGAGGATAAAATCCATCGTCATAGCCTCATTCGCTGGAACCACAATGGTCTGAGTGATCTTTTCCAGCCCTACATACGATAGCTCTAGGGTATATTGTCCTGGTGCAACATCTGAGATGATGTATTCTCCTTTGGTATTGGTGGTAGTACCCTGCTGGGTGCTAGGTATCACTACAGTTACCCCCGGCAATGGATTGGATTGCGGATCGGTCACCTTTCCCGAGATGACCGATTGTCCCCAGAGGATAGTTGCATGGCTCCAAAATAGTAGGATGGTAGGGTAGATTTTGTATATTGTCACTTATTTAGACTCATTATAAACAAATGCAAAGCTAATTAACCAAGCTATTCAGGTAGTCCGCCAAACGGATTTTAACTTCCGCCAAACGGATTTTTACCATGTCTCAACATCGTACGTGTACTATGAGAAAAAAAATATACAGTCAGAATAGAGCCCAGTCATTGGTTCAGTACGGGCGTTTATCGAACTATTTTGATGAAGAATTAGGAATGGGAGAACGAGCGTTTTTGGCCACGAATGGTGAGGCATCGTGCCAATATTGGGAATGTTACTTTGATACGTTGCATATCGGGCACGGGTGTATTTCTTTCGATAGAAACACAACGGTTCAAGTAGGAAGTGAAACTGAAACGATAGAACTGGTTTTTCTTTTCCGAGGGAGCTGGCAGCGGAAATTATCGGGATTCGACAACCCGCTTGATATGCAGGTAAATCATCACAATATTATTTACGCGGCCCCTTTCGAAGGCTCCAGCTCATTTTCCTCTTTATATAACTCTATCGACGTACTCCACATTCATATCTCACCTGCTGCCTTTCTGAGGTACTTGCCAAATAGTCACCCCTTGTTTAACCATTTTAGAAATAGCATCACTACAAAAAGCTCGGCGATACTAAGTCCGTTTTCTCGACAAATTACCCCTCGAATGCATCGGCTCATTCAAGAGATTTTACATTGCACTAGGCAGGGAATTATAAAGCGGGTGTATTATGAGTCTAAAGTACTAGAACTTTTAGTACAGCAACTGGAGCAGTTCATGCAGGAAGGAGATTATCCTGATTATTCACTAAGTAGAGATAATGTTGACCGAATACACGCTGTTCAAGACTATATTATCAATAACATTAATCAGCCAATTACACTTACCTACCTAGCCAAGATGTTTGGGACAAATGAATTTACACTGAAAAGAGGATTCAAAGAAGTTTTTGGAACGACCGTCTTCGGCTTCTGGAACGACCTCAAAATGCACCAAGCTAAAAGCCAGTTACTTGACGAAGATACTACTATTACTGATATTTCTTTTGCGTTGGGCTATAAGAACGCCCGGCATTTTAGCACTGCTTTCAAAAGAAAATTTGGTATCTCTCCCCGAGAAATGAGAAAAGGTAAGTCTTTGTAGGCGTTATTCTGTCTGCTGCTACAACAATAAGACCCAACTCGCCACTTTATTCGCACCGACCAAACGCAGATGGATGATATTATCCATGAGTTGAAGAGTTCTTGAAAATTTAACTGTTCTTTAACAGAAATTTATTCGCCAAAGCAGAACTTACGATTATAGCCAACTTTAGTAATTCTATCCAATAAAGTTAGTCTCAATATTCAAAGTAAACCCTCTTAATCATTCCGCGTAAATTTAGCAGTTTGCTCATGGCTCAGAGCGGTAGAAGTGCTGAGTAATACGATATTAATGACTGGTGATCTCGTCTGTCGTAAGATCCATTAAATTTCTAGTAGCAATGGTTGAAATTCTGATGATTTTCGGTAGTGACCCAGCCTAGTTTCAACAGACAGTTCCATAGTGATAGATTGTGTCTTGGTTATACCTGTGTGGATTTGACCCGAGGGTTTCGCTTTTCGACTAAATGAGTATTGGCTTTTATCAAGCGTTTTGTCTTTTCTTTCTTTTTTCGTCCCCACCAGAGTAAAAACCCAGTGATGGGTAAGCTAGCTGTCACCAAACTAGCTAAAAAGGCCAGTATTTTACCCAGCCATCCGCCGATAGCACCTACGTGAATGTCGTAATTACTACGTATTAGGTGATCAGCAAAATTGGCCTGATCGTACTTACCGTAGATACTGTGTGCGTTAAGCTCTTCCAACGTACGGGTATCGAAGAACCGATAGTCGGCGTTGTAGAATACTCCCTCCTGCCGGGATACTTCTACGTAGATACTCGCTGTGTCGCTGGTAGGGTAATGAATCTCCCAACTCACAGCGCCGTCTTTTTCAGCTCGCAATTGCTCCAGCAGCCGATCTACAGAAGACCCCTCGGATAAGGACTGCGGACTGCTTACGTTATCGGGAATCACGAAGCGCGGATTCTGGTCACCGCCAACGGATTTATACACTACGTAGTAGAACCAGCCGTAGCCCATCACCGATCCGGTAAGAGCCAGCGTGAAGGCTAACAGATAAATATAGAACCCGACTACCGAGTGTAGGTCAAAATTCTTGCGACGCCAGCCAGTGGTTGGCTTCCATCGAAACTGGAATCGCGCAGGAGCCGCCCGGCGGTTCTTCGGCCACCAAAGCACTAGCCCGCTCACCAAAATCACTAAAAATAGTAACACAGACACCAGCACTACATGGGTACCCAGAGCGGAGGGCAACCAAAGGTACTGGTGGCCATCGAGCACCCAGGCAAAAAAGCCATTCCGATGATCTACCGTACTAAGTACTTCGCCTCGGTAAGGATGGATGAATACACTCTGGTGAAAGACAGGTTCGTATTCATAGAAGATGACCTCAATCGGATCGTTCCTGTTCCCGTACACCGCTCCGTGGACCTCTCGACCCGGAAGCACAGTTTCGGCCAAAGCCTTCGCCTCCGTAGGAGTAACGTTAGGTTGGTTTTGTACGACAATAGGCTCTTCCTCTGAAAGGAAACTTTCAATTTCCTCCTTAAACACCCACGCACATCCAGTGATGGAGACAATAAATACCACTAGCCCGGTGACTAATCCGAGCCAGCCGTGGATCTGAAGGACTACTTTTTTGGTGGTAGCATTCATAGTAGAGTGTTAAGTAGTTAGTCAAGATTAGTAGCAAGTGGTTACGCCAATCAGTGGTAGTAGCATTACTACTAGCTACTGGGTTGCTACTCTAGAATTTTATTAGTTCTTGGTATTTTGTATTTAATTCTAAACAACCCTTGATCAGACAGCTGCGAGGTAATACACTAGACTGCAATCACTAAAATATTTGCTCGTTTTACCATTGATCTTGGCTCCGCAGTTAGGAGTAGTCGATAGCATGTAAACCCCGTTTGATTAAGCCGGATAGGCGATCGATATCAAGGCCACGGAAGTACCTCTCACTAATAGGAGATTCAAACTACACGATGTCGATAATCCGCTAACCATCAAAATTAAGAAACTGTTTGAGTTAAGCCTTGTTATTTTTTGGGTATCTTTTTCCGCTACTCTGCGGCTTTTTCTTACCCGTAGTGGAACTGATCACAACTTAGGCTACATAGCTTGAAAAGAGCCTAGATTGCCAAAAAACCTCTATTAATAAATCAAAAAACATTACTCAAACAGTTTCTAATAGTTTTACCGAAAACTATAGGTAACAGCTAGCCTTCCGTTAATTCCGGGTTCAGATTGCCAGTACCGTACTCCAAAAGAATCGGCTCCAGATAGTAGGTATTCATTAGTGATGTTATTCACATTGAGCTGAACTCTAAGTCTGGTGCTTTGCCAGAATAAACCTCCATCCAATCGGAAGTAATCGGGCAGTACCGAGTCATTATCCGCCCCAATTGACCAAGAAGAACGATTAACCTGATACTGATATCCTAGTGATGCGCCAAAACCCTTCAAGGCAGACTTCTCGGCAAAAGTATAGGTGAACCATCCGTTGGTCATATGCCGGGCGTGACCCGCTAATCGGTTGCCAACATTTTCAGGGTTGGTATCTTCTGTAATCTCAACGTTTGTATTAGCATAGTTCAATATGCCAGTTAGGCCGGGCAGAATCTCACCTTGCAAGTCAAACTCAATACCTCGAGATTGCACTTCGCCGGATTGAACAAAGAATTGTTGGCCGGGAACTGCTAGGGCAAGGTTGTTTTTAGTAATCTGATAAGCTCCTAACGAGGCTCGGAGCTTACCGTTGTAAAAGCTTTTCTTCAATCCACCTTCTATATTACTTGATATTTCGGGATCTAATGGGTCACCAGATTCTAAAACCCCGTTTTGACCTAGAAACGATTGATCAAATAAACCAAATACGGCCAAGCTGGGGATCACATCGAAGCTCACGCCTACTCTGGGGGTAAACCTTTCGTCAATTTCATCCTTACCAGTAGATCCTAGGCTTTCTAAGATGGTGAACCGTCCGGCCAGCGTCAGTCGTAACCGATCGTTTGCCAAACCAATTTCATCCTGTATGTAGAAGGCTGTCGTTTCAAAACCATTGTAAGGTTCATCAAAGCGATCCTCTACGTCTTGGGAGCGATCAAAACCCAAATTGTCTCGATTCCTCCCGTAAGAAGGGTTGTAGATATTGAATGCTTCACCATCCACAAAGCCAGTGTAGAAGTCAGCGTAGTACTGTCTATCCGAATAATCAATACCTGTCAAAATAGTATGACTGACGCTTCCCGTTTGAGCACTACCATTAACAAAAGCCTGGGCATAGTTACTTTCCGAGCGCGCGTCCCAAATGAAAATAGAGCGGAACGCATCCCCGTTAACGGCCAAACTATCAATCCAAGCCGAATTTCCTACCTGATCGTAGACTAGCCGACCCAGTTGCGTGGTCAAACTCCAGTTATCCGAAATTTGGTGATTGAAATTGACGTAAATGGTACTTTCGTTAATATCAGTAGCTGGATAATTGGTATCTCTAAAGCTAAAATCCTGCGGTAGCGAACCAAAATCCTCAGTTCCGGGTACAAATACATAAGCAGCACCGATTAGCGACTCGGCTTGCTGGTAGTTCCATTCAGCATTTAGGGAAGTGCGTTCGGAAAAATTGTAGGTAAGGGAGGGAGCTATGGCAAAGCGTTGAACATTTTCGCCACCTCGGTGCGTGTCTTGTGTTTGATATACTCCGTTAAATCGGTAAAGTAGCTTTCTATCGCTGGTTATCTTTCCACCTAAATCCACTGATCCCCTCAGAAAATCAAAGCTCCCGCCCATCAGCGTCACTTGACCAATTTCCTGCTCAGTCGGCTTTTTAGTAACCACGTTGTAGATTCCTCCGGGCTCACCTGCAGTGAGCATAAAACTCGATGGCCCTTTAACAAACTCAATCCTCTCCACCAACGCCATATCTTCGGCCAGTGGTCCCCAAAGGTCACTCACGTTAAAACCGTTGCGGAAGGCTGGCAACCGGAAACCCCTCATACGTATGCTGGCAAAGTGCCCCCAGTGCTCCCGCATGGTAACCCCACTCACATTTCGAATTACGCCCTCCATAATACTAGTAACTTGCTGATCTACAAGAAGATCGTTACTAATTACTTGGATATTCTGGGGAAGCTTGGCGATATCTGTTTTTTGACGCAGGGAAGTGGAAACCTTGTTAGCAACATACTTATACTTCTGCGATGAAATGGTAATCTCGTCAAGCTCGGCTGATCGTACCTCCAGATTAATCGGATCAACGGTAGTCACTTCATTAGCTATGACCTCTATGTCAGTCGTAATTGCCTCGAACCCAACCAATGAGGTAACTAACTGATACTGTCCCACAGCAACATTTTCAATCTCGAAGGCTCCTTTTCTATCTGTGATAGTTCCTTTACTGGTACCCTTAAGAGCAACATTCACCAACTCCAAAGGTTCTCCATTAACGTCTTCTATCGTTCCCCTGATAGATCCTACTTGAGCTAAACTCACATTGAAACTCAGTAAGAGTGAAGTAAGTGAAAAAAAAATTATTCTCATTTTTATATGGTTTTATATGGTTTTATATGGTTTTATATGGTTTTATATGGTTAGATATGAACGTGGGCAAAAGTAATTTCCACTCTATTTCTTTCCAAAGTTTATTTAGACTATTTAAAAATAAATAGAAAGTACTTAGCTTTTAATCAATCTCTAAAGTCCTCTTTTGTATTCTTTATCTATTCTCTAATCTCACTCCTAAGGCTTACTCCACCTGCCTTTTGAGTTTATTTGTAACCAAGGAAAAATAAAAGAAGTAGATGTAGCTATGTCCTACTAACTTCTTAATGAGAATGAAAATATCTTAGCTAATGCTTCTAAAACTTATTGGCAAGATGCTACTATCCAGCAATCTCTATTTGCCGAAAAGTTTTCTTATTTCCCCGCCGCTTCTTCGTCTTCCTCTTTCTTCCCCACCGGGTGGCGTTCCACCAGATATAAAAACCAGTGACAGGTAAACTAGCAGCAATCAGACTTGCCAGGAAAGCTAGTATTTTTGTCGGTAATCCGCCAATTAAGCCTAAATGGATCGGATAGTTAAGGTGCATAATACGTTCTCCGGCATTTTGCTCATTCCACTTCTCAGAAGCAATCAACTCACCTGTATAGCGGTCGTAGATATACTCATCGTGACGGTCGTAATTTTTACCTTGTTCGGTTAAAATACTGACGGCGATACTCGCGGTTGAGTCCATTGGGTAGGAAACCGAGTAGCGGTAAACTTCAGGATATTGATCCAAGGTAGTAGCCGTCACCCGGTCAATCAGCCTAAAGAGTTGATCGCTAGTTTGTGGTACAGCTTCGGGATGATACGTTGAAAGTATCTCTTGATGTTCTGTCAGAGCTTCGCCAACTGCCATAAAATACACTCCACTGCGGAACCAGTCAAAGCTCCAGACCAGTCCGGTGAGAGCAATGATGATAACCACCCCCAGAACGTAGAAACCTAGTACATTGTGCAGATCATAGTTTACTCGCTTAAAACTTGCGCCCCACTTCACAGAGAACCGCTGTTTGTAACCTTTTTTGCTTTTGGGGAACCACAAGACTAAACCTGTAATGAGCATCAGGATGAAGGTGACCGTAGCCCAGCCAACAACTTGATGGCCAATTTCGCTAGGAAGCAATAGAGAAGTATGGAACTTGACCATCCAGCCCCAAAAGCCACCTTCCCATAGTTCGTTTAGCATCACTTCGCCGGTGTATGGGTTTTGATGAATTTCTCGGTAGCCCGCCGGAATATCTGCCACTTCGTTACCGGGATGGTAGAACCAGTTGATAATGACGTTATTTTCCTGCTCACCGGTAAAAAAGTATTGGTAAGTACCTCCCCGGGGCACCACTTCCAGCGATTTCTGAAAGATTAGGCTGGGTGAAGCTGCCGGAGCATTTTGTTCCGGTACCGTTACCGTTCTATCATAGCTAGAGGTTCCAGTTGCCCAGCGAATTTCTTTCTCAAAAACCATAATCGCCCCGGAAATGCTTACCAAAAACACCACCAGCCCAGAAGCGAGTCCGAGCCAAAGGTGAATTTTACCGATGAGTTTTCTAACAGTCATGTCAATCGTTCTGCATAATTCGGAATGCTCTTACGCTATTACCGTCTAATTCGGCTCCTACTGTAAAGGCATCAGCTCCCCCGTTAATATCTATCTCGTAGACATGCGCGGCACCACCCACCGGACTTATCGGCCAGTATAGTTTATCATCTAATAACACTCCTCCATCAATTGCTATGAAAGGTCCAGGAGGGATATTAAGCTTGGTTACAGTCTGATTATAAAGATCTATCCTAACTACTGAGGTATAATTTTCACTCCACGCTTGATCCCACTCATTCGTAGCATCTTCATCGAGAAGCTTACCGTAGGCAATACCATTACCCACATATTGAACCCCAATCAGACTGACGGTGCTAGGGAATTGATCGGAAATATTGAAGACGTAAGAATCATCGTACTCACCATCACGAATCCGAACAAAAACGCTAGGCATTTCTTCTCGAGTGCCCATGTTGTACCAGTGCTTGCTGCGGATATTTTGCTGATAAATATCGCCTTGCTCGTCCAAAATGGCACTAGGCCCCGAGAAGCCCGCAACTGTTCCCAGTGAGGCAGTAGAGACAATCATCCGACCGTTCTCAAATGTCGGATAATCATAAACCCAAGTGATGAGCGAATCAGGAAAAGAATCCCACGCACCTCGGTTAGAATACATCGTTCCTAAGTAGATTTTGTCATCTTTCACTATTCCGTTAGCCTCTACTGGGTCAAATCCGGCAACTTTAGGAACCGTAAATGTACCATTGGTTTTTACTGTGAATGAAGGAATCTCCACCACAGCATAAGGGGCTACGTCGTTGTCATCAGGCCAGTTAAAAAGGAGTAGTTCACTATCACTGACTTTCTGAATAATTCTGAATCTACCCACTGGCGACAGAGGTGCAACTGCTATACTAGCTATCTTCTCATATCCTTTTTCAGTGACTTGGTATTGATCAATGGTAGATTCGTCACCGCCATTGACTAGGTAAACGTACCCACCGACTCCTACGGCTGAGCCGAACGTCTGGGTTTCAATTCCCTGACCGATAATGGATATTTTACCTGAAGTCAAAGTATCGGTAGCCGTCATATATTCTTCCTCACCAACTTGCGCTATTACACTAAAGGAGGGAATAATTTCTTCTGGAACATCTGGAGTAGGAGTTGTTCCTTCTCCCTCTTCATCACACGCGCTAAACAATAGCCCGCTGATGATCAACATAGTTAATAAACGAAATACATAACTGTTCATAAGATTCATATAGATTATCGTTGTGAAATTGATTGTAAAGAATAAGTAAGTTTGCCGAAGAATGCCCGCCCCGGTTTTTGCAGCAGGAAATTATCGTACACCTGCTCATTAGTGATGTTGGACATATCCACAGCAACGGTAAACCGCTCACCCGAAAAGGCGTAGCTCACTCCCAGGTCGTGCGTTAACTGAGCCGGGATGGTATTCTTCTGGCTGGCATTTCCTAAGCTGGGCCAACCTAAGAAATACTCGTGTACGTAGCCTGTTTGAAAGTAGGCAAACACCCGTGAATCTTCCTGAAGTAGGTCGTTGAACTTGAATCGAAATCCAGCGTTGGCCATCAGATAAGGAGTGTTGCGAAGCCGATCTTGGTAGACAATATTAGGCTGACTGGTTACCTCGTCGAAGGGTTGGTTATTGCGTATGTCCAGATAGGTAGCGTTAGCGGTAAACTCCAGAAAGTCACGGTAGCCGTAGCTAAAGTCAAACTCCGCTCCCTTACCGAGGGTCTTGGCAATATTCTGGAACTGACCATTGCCCTGATTATCAGTTACGGTAAACAACAGCTGATCTTGGGTATCTCGATAAAAGCCCGTTAATGCCAATCGGTAGCTGTGGTCGCCCCAAAAGAACTTACCCAGTGTAATTCCGGCATTGACGTTGAAGCTTCGTTCGGGTTGGATACCCGGAGCGTTCTGGATGGTGATTCCATCTCCTAGGGCTTCGGTAGCATTGGGCATTCGCACGGCTTGCTCTACCGATACTTTGGCTAATATGGTCGGTAATACTTTATAAGAAGCGGCTAGTCCACCACCCCAATTATTCTGCTCATTATCTACTGGTCGAGAGATGGTCTGTTGCTCTCCGTCAATGGCAATCAGTACCCGCTCATTGACCGAAGCGGTGTAGGCGTAGTACTTCGCAAAAAGATTGGTAGTTAGCCTTTCATCCAGCAAGGTGCTCTCGTAAGATAATCCTCCAAAGAAGGTTTGCAGTGACTGTGGCTCAACCAGTGCGATACGGTAAAATGGCAAGAAGGTATCATCACCATCGCGACTGACATCGTTAAGTACGTAGTTCATACCTAGTTTATGCTGATCATTTAGTGCGTAGGTTGTATTCCAGCGTACCACGAAAGCATCTTCAGTGAGCGTGAAGAGTGATTTGCCGTTTCCGTTGATCTCTCCACCGTTAGGGTTAGTATTGACGACTTGCCCCCGCCAATCGTAGCGATTGGTAGAAGTATCTACGGTGACACCTTCCTTCATAGCTAATGAAGCAAACAGATTGGTATTTAAACCTTTCACCAGAATGTCATCCTTTTGGTACGTAAGAAAAGGCATCAAAAAATCTTCTTGGTAACGTACGTCACCGTACACCGCCGCCATCGTTTGGCCATTCTGAATACCTCGATCCAGATCAGATACTACAGCGCCTACAATAAATTGATCAGCCCACGAACGATTGGTAAAGCCAACGTCTACCTTCGCATTGATTGTTCTAAAATCATCGTTAAAGCGTTCGGCGGGATCTTCGCGGGTGAATTCTACCGGACGAAAGTTTTCGTCAGAATAGGTTACTCCACGTCCCCATACCCGGTAGTTGTTGTCTGAATAGTTATAGAAGGCCGATAGCCGGGTAGTGAGCCCTGAGTTACTTTCTGTCCACTGCCCTTGTACAGCTGCCTGATGGGTATTGAATGAACCAAAGGAGTAGGAGGCTTCGGCAAAGTTATCGGCTTGCTGACTGGTAACCAAGTTGATGGCACCTCCTAATGCATCTGAGCCTAACTCTACCGGGACTACACCCTTGTACACATCAATTCGGTCTACTAGTGAAACAGGGAAGTTGTTGATGGAGTACGATGAGCCGAAGTAGTCCATCGGTATACCATCCACGAAGAAGCGAATGGAATTGCCCGACATGCCATCTAGTGAATATACAAAATCGGAACCCATCCCGCCTGACTGCCGGATACGAATACCCGCTGTACGGTCCAGCACCCGGTTTAAATCTAGGCTTTGCGCCCCCAGAGGGCGAGTAGCCACAGCTTCTACATTGAAGCCTTTTGATTCAATCTCGGTCGTTTCAGATTGTCCAACCACCGTCACTTCATTCATCTGAGTAGTACCTTCGTCTAAGCGGATGGTCAATTGCTTCGTTTGTCCAACTTCTAGTGTCACTGGCAGCGTCTGTGTTTGATAACCTACCCCTGAGATAGCCAAAGTATGTTTGCCTGGGGCAATATTGCGGATAGCGAAACTACCTGATACATCAGTAGCTACGCCTCGGTCATTATTCAGCATAATGGTGATATCCGGTATGGCTACATTCTGAGGGTCAACGACTTTTCCTTGGATGGTAGCTGTTTGGGCATACGTAAGTTGAGCCAAGAATAGTGATAAAAATGTAAGTAGATAGGTAGAAGTAGCGTGCATTATTTTTATTTAGACTCAATCTAAGAAACGCAAAGATCGCTATGAGTCAAATGGCAATCAATAGCTAGAGGTAGGGCTTTTAGATGGCTAGTAGTAGTATAATAGAGGAAGACATCAGCTAATTATCAAATGATTAGATAGTTTGTATGCCAACCAAGCGGTTAACTGTGAACTTGCTAAGGTACCTATTGCTAATAATAAATACACCCAAAGGAGGCGTGAGCCAAGTGTATGCCCCACTACATTCAGTACCAAGCTTAGTAGGGCTACCGCTCCACTAGCCCAGTACACTAGGCCGGAGTCTGCTCTAAAAGAAGCAATCAACCACAAAGTGAGGCTTGCCATTGTTCCTACTAATAAGCAGGAAAGCAAGCTGTCCCAGAAATAGCCGGACACAATTCCGGCAATCGCCCCAACAAGTAGTTGAATGAGCACCGCAGCTAAGTAACATTTACTAAGCAGATAGGCTAACCAGGAAGGTAAAAACATCAGCATGGCCACCCCGGAAAGTCCTACCAAAGCAGTATTACTCATGCCGATACTCATAGAGGGTACAGTGAGTCGTAGGGTGAACCCAATTATGCTACCAAATACCAGAGTGAATAGTAGAAGTATTACTGGGCTTTTCACGGAACAAGCATTGTTGAATGGGTAGCTGATGTTAAGTAAATCGTAAATATAGTTGAGTAGGTGAATAGCAAAACTATTTTCACGTTTTCACTAAATACTCCCGATATATTTTCTTCACCCGACGTTTTAGGAATGGACAATTAGCCTCTTGTTGAGCTTGTAGCAGAAGCCGCCACTTTTGGGTAGGATTTTCCTCTATTCGGCGGTGCAAATTCAATAAAAACTGGTCAAAATCCTGCATGGTTTCCATAATAATAAAAGTAAAGTGAGATATTAAGATTGAAGAATTTTATAGGCTTCGTGAACAGTCAGGGCGCCACGGATTAAGCTTCTTAGGGCGTACACATCGTTACGGTTCAGGCAAAATCCCATGTGAGAATTAGAGCCTCGGATAATGGCGTGGGGCTGATCCTGAAACTCATAGCAAAAATTATCAGGGCTTAGCGCGTTCAGGGTTTGCATAAACTGATCTAGCTCATGGCGATAAAAAGATACGCAGGCACTGCGGTAGACAAGTGAATAGCTCTCACAGCCCGGACACCAGCTAATCTGAGCTACGTCCGTTTCATTTAAGTTAATGGGTGATCGTGTTTTACACATGCGGTTATAGTATTACAGTTGATTAGTTGATGGATGAATTAGGAGGATTGATGATCTGAACCACTTCTAACATCGTCTGCGTGTTGACCATCACTTGGTTGATCTGGCAGAGTTCGCAGTAGCTGAAGGTGAAAACCATATTCTTAACCGATGTAGAAATGATAAACTCCTGATAGTGAGGATCTCGTACGACTCGGATCTGGCCGAGAGTTTCGGCTACTTGTCTCTGTAGTCGGGCAAACTCAGTAGAACTTAGTTGTAAGCTTACATTGCCAAAGCTCAGTTGCAACGTTTCCGGTTGCTTACGATGAGCTACGTAAGCAAAAGCGTTTTCTTCCAATAGTTCAAAGGGGCTCTTATTCATAATTTTAGGTGTTATAGGTATTTTAGCATTATGCAGCGAGGTGCCGACCCGATAGGGTCGACCGCGTCCGCGCTGTTCTGGGTAGGGTCTCCTGTACTTCGCCAAGCTTTATGGTGGTATTCATAACTGACTTAATTAGGCTAACTCTTTCTGCACGATTTTCTTCATCTGGTACACAAACAGATACCACGCCCCGCCAATGAACAGCCCCCATCCGGCGGTAATCAGCAGTATCGCCGGAACCGAAGCATGATATTGGGTAATCAGGATGATATACATAAATGCTAGCATCACTCCGTAAAATATCCAGTTTACGTATTTCCAGGGGCCCATTCTCTGCGCTCGGATTCGGGCAGCTCCCTTCACTTTTCGTTTCTGACTGATCCAGATGCCCGTGAGCACTAAGGAGGAAATCCCAAGGCCAAATACAAACCAGATGAGCTTAGTTACTAAACCGCCCCAGTAGCCAAAATGCAGTGGATCGGCAATATCGTTAAGCCAGGTAACGGTTGGCAGAGCCTCAGCCCGTTGTACCTTCAGCACCTTGTAGGTTGTGGGATGTAGATATACGCGGTTAGCCCGATTACGCACCAAGGACACGTCGCTTTTACCTGTCAGATAAAGCGCGTCGTCGGGTTGGATGGGCAGCAATACGTCCTTTACATCCAACTTAGGAATCTGCTGTTGGGCTACGGCTACAGCCTGGTCTAAGTCAATTGCGCGCCTCACCTCGCCGAAGGAAGCCGAATCAGCAATTGGTTTCGCTAACTCCGGTGCCCGGGTGTTTGCAATCTCTGAAACCCCACCCAAGTTCGTGCGCTCTACGAAGTACCAGATACCGGTGATGGAGAAAAGGAGCGCAGCAGGCACCGACCATACGCCCACCAGTCGGTGTAAACTCCGATACAACACAACAGAACCTTTGCCTGTTTTCAGATCTAACAGTTTGCGGTACCATTGCTTGTAGAATACCAGCGCAGTAGCCATTGAAAACAACAGCATGAACCCAAAGATCAGCACTGTAAAGTGGCCAATTTGAAACGGCACAAACAGATAATAATGTAGGTCACGAAAGAATCGTTGAAAAGTCAGCTTAGTACTTCCCTGAATTGCTCCGGTGTAGGGATTGACAAACACGTAATATCGCTGTTTACCATCGTAAGTCTGCACAATATTGCAGAGATAAGGTTCATTAGGTACACCCCAATAGAGAACATCACTATCGGGGAAGGCAGCCTGCACATTGGCAACCATTTGATTACGGGATACAGGCTCTCCCTGAGGCGAGACCCGTATCGCCGGATTAAACAGCCAGTCCATCTCGTGACTTATCGTAGCAAAGGTACCCGAGAGGCACACAATGAAAAACAGCACACTCAGCTTAATACCTATCCAACTGTGGATGCGAAAGAAAGCTTTTTTGTTTAGTTTCATAGTGCTCTATTTTTTATTTCGTCAGTAGCCTCGGATGAACGATAATTAGTTAGAATGTGTAGCCTACACTTAGCAGAAAGTTTCGCGGTACTCCCGGGAAAAGTCGTACGTAGCTGTATCCTCCCGTCCAATGAGTCTTGTCAAATACATTATTGAGATTAGCCGCAATCTTAAAGCGGTTCACTTGGTAAGACACTGCCGCATCGAAGATGGCGTAGCTAGGTAAGGTTAATCCCAGTAGTTCGCCATCTACCTCACGGAAGGTATCGAAGGTATTACGTTCGGTGACAAAGTTGCTACCTAATGCAATCCCCAAACCATTCAGGGCTCCTTCAGCAAGAGTATACTTTACCCAAATTCCCCCTTGATGCTCAGGCGCATTTTCCTTGATGCGCCCAACGGCTGCTTCATTTTCATCTTCGGTGATTTTAGCGCGGTTGTAAGCGTAGTTGAAATTAACACTCAGGTTGGGAAGCGGATTTCCAGTAATATCCAGCTCTACGCCACGTGCCTGCTCCTGTCCCCTTTGCTCTAGACGGTCGGGGTTCACCGCATCGTTGGCATTAATTAAGATATTATTTTGCTCAATGCGGTATAAGGCCAGGTTCGCCGAGAACAACCCATCAAAAAATACACCTTTTGCACCTACTTCCCACATATTGGCCGATAGAGGGTCAAAAGGCCCACCAGCATTGGGATCTACTAGTGTTGAAGCGGTTTGGGGCTGAAAGCTCTCCGTATACGTTCCGTATAAGTTGATTCGGTCATTTAGCTCGTACACTAATCCCAGCCGAGGTAGTAGCTTATCTTGTTTCACTACCTCTTCTTCCGAGGTTTTATATCCGAGTATATCCCGGTAGTTTTCTTGCCGAAGAGCCAGCAGGGCTTTGAAGCGTCCCCAGGTGATTTGATCTTGCACATAAAAACCGTAAGTAAAATAACGGGATGCAGCAAAAGCACTAACGCGGTTAATGATGTACTCCTGCGGATAAGCAATATTGTATTGAGGATTTTGTAAGTTGAAGTGGGGTACATTGGGTACAGGGCGTCCATCTTCAAATAAAAAGAACTGAGCCTGAGCAGGATCATAGCTTGGGGCTATCCCGCCGTCAACCATGCGGTACCCTGATGAGCCACCTGTAGCCCCACCAATAGGCTCTACCTGCTGGATATAGTCAAACCCAACGAGTAACTGATGCTTTAGTGGTCCGGTTTCACCGTTTAGTACCAAGTAGGTGGTTAGGTTGTCTGATACTCGCTTGCGTATTCGGTTGATGGTTTGTATTCCCATCAGTTCTGGAATTTGGTTGCCAAGGCTATCTACTGCAAAGCGGTTGGAGGTTCGGTGCTCAAATAGATCTTCGTTCCAACTGAACTTCATATACGAAGCATTCACTGACAAGGCATTGGTAAACCGATGATTGAGCGAGAGGGTGAAGTACTGTACATTGTTGTCGTGGTAGTCATTGGTTTGAGCAATGGCAAACGAGGTAGGAGTGCTGGTCAGGTCAGTGCCTGCGGTTGCCCCAAAAATGGGTTGCCCCCGATCAAGTTTCCCCTGGAAGCGATTAATCACTAAGTCGAAATTAACACTGGTCTTATCCGTGGGTAGGAAGGTAATAGACGGAGCAATAATATAGGTAGAAGTCTGCTGTAAGTCGCGGAAGGTATCAGTATCTTCGTAAGCCAAATTAAGGCGGTATAATAATGTACCTGACTCATTCATGGGACCTGTAAAGTCGGCGGTAGCCCGCAAGGTATTAAAGCTACCTACAGTGAACCCGATGGATTTTCGGGCTTCATCTAGTGGCTTTTTTGTCACATAATTGATCGTACCACCAGGGTTAGCATTGGCAAACAAAGCCGAAGCTGGCCCTTTGATAACTTCTAACCGCTCCATATTTGCCAGTAGTGGTTGAGGGCCGAAAATACCCACCGAACGTAACCCGTTGATGAGTTTGGCTTGCCCGCTACCATTTCTGAACCCTCGTAGGGTAAAGTCGTCGTAGTAAGAAAATTGGTTGACTCCACTGATGTTCTTGACAACATCGGCCGTCCGATAGGCTTGCTGATCCTGAATAATTTCTTTAGTCACATAACTAACTGCTTGAGGCACATCCTGCAACGGAGTAGCAGTCTTGGTAGCTAAAAACGACACCTCATTCTGGTAAGTGGTTTCTTTTCGTCCAGTAATTTCCACCTCCTGTAGCTCGACCAAGCTTTCCCGAAGGCTAAAGTCCGCTGTAGTGGATCCCCCTTCCGATACAGTTACCTTACGACTTTTGCTTTGGTAACCCACGCCGGAAACAACTAGTTGGTGTGATCCTGAGGGAACACCCTCAATTACAAATTGACCATTTAGGTCAGTGATGCTGCCGAGTGTAGTTCCCTTCAAGGCAGCGTTTAGGCCTGGTATCGGATTATCCTGTTCATCAGTGACCGCGCCTTGTATGTTACCCGTATCAGATTGAGCGAGTAGCACTCTGGCACCGAGAAAGCATAAGAGAAAAGTAAGTATAAATTTGTTCATTATCATGTGAATTGCTTGGTTAGAAAATGCTTACAGATTGTTTTTTAAATTTTGTACTGAGTCAATAAGTATGTGATGTCAAGAGCCATACCTCTTCTTGGGCGGCTATCCTCTTTCTTAGTGAGCCAGTTGCTTCAGTGCGTGATAGATGTTTTACCTTGTAGTGTTGGGTATAGTGGTGGTTAACTTCTTCCCGACTGATTGAAAAAGGTGGTCCATCCATTTGGCTCTGATCGTACTCGTAGGTGATCAGCAGTTGTGGAGCTGATTCCGTGATTTCCATCAAATGTGCAGTGTAGCGTCTTCGGGTTTCTTCGGGTAGGGCTACCAATGCTGCCCGATCATAAATGGCATCTATTGACCCAAATATCGAGCTGGACAACTGAAATAGATCTCCCACAAAAACGTCCAAGTTTTTGGCGCGGCAGAGGCGTAATGCTCCTTGCTGAGTAATCTCTGGTTCTACGGATAGTTCAGCAAATAGCTGTTCTACCGCTAACTGGCTTAGCTCCGCTCCCACTACAGAGTAGCCCTGAGACAGTAGCCAGGCAATATCCCGTGTTTTACCACAGAGCGGTAGAAATACCCGACTACTCTTCTTTAGAGAAAGGGCAGGAAAATATTTAACCAAAAGTGGGTTAGCTTCTTCTTCGTGAAAGCCAATTTCGTTGCTTTCCCAACGATTGAGCCAAAAATCAGTGTGCATAGTTTTTAGGAGATTATTCACTAAAGATCGAATTCTAGGGAAACGGTAAGATTGCGGCCAAAACCGTTGAGGCGGCGGATGGCAAAGACTTCGCCGAACTGGCGCTGATCAATGGGTGGAACGTAGGTCTCGTTGAGCAAATTGAGCACCTGGAACGATATTCGTCCACCGATACCCCCTAGCCAACTTTCCGGAAACGTGTAGCTTCCCCCGAGGTCGAGCGTCGAGAATCCCCGAAGTCGGTAACCGTCAGCACGGATTGGGTTGCCGTCATCATCTAGATCAGTTTGACCGTCATTATCCTTATCAAGCAGGAAGCGGAATGCCCGGTCGCGATTGCTAATGGAGAATAACTCGAGACTAAACGAGAGCCCTGGTGCTGAAGGAAGGGTATACGAGGTTCGTAGCGAAGTAGTGAATGGAACCGCATCAACGGTAGAGGCGGGTTGAAAGGTGCCATCGTCCTGCGGATCGACGTCGGTTTCCGTGATGGAAATGGTAGTACCAACACGAAAGCCCTTAGCCGGAGCAGCATCTAACGTTGCCTCAAAACCATAGTTGCGTTGCGGTGCCTGCACCCGTTCGCCAAAGCCTGTCGCTGCATCAAACTGAATCTGTGAGCCATCTTCGGAGAAGGCATAAAAGCCTACCAGTCCGTAAGCGAAATTGCTTCCAATCTGACCGCGCACACCAAGATCAATGCTGTTAACGATCTGAGGCGAAACGATCTCGTCACCTTGAATCTCCTGATCGGGTGCTACGTTGACCACCAAGAACGCCAGACTCGGTATGGAGAAGCCTTGGGCAAAGTTGACGTAGAGGTTCGTATTCTCGATAACTTCGTAGGATGTCCCTAGGTTGAGTGAGAGCCCTGAGTTAGTACCCGAGCCGCCAAGTCGCTGCTGCCCCGGTGCTACCCTGGCAAACGTAGGAATGAACGGAAGTACATCAAAGGAGTTGACGTCGTAGCGGGCACCGCCCGAAAGGCGAAGTCGGCTATTAATATCCCAATCTGCTTGAACAAAGACCCCGCCGCTAAATAGTTCTGAGGGAGCTCCCTGATCCTGAACACCTCCAGCAGCATCGAAGCGGTTTTCGGCGTCGAACGGCCCATCAGTGGACAGCGTGACCGGGGTAGAATCATCAGCCCGCAGTATATCACCGCCGACTGTAAGCGTAGCGCTCTGACCCAGTGAGCGCACGTAGGTAGTACGGGCACCGTACTGAGTGGCTGCTGTGCTCGTCTGGAACAAGCCCGGCCAACTGTCAGGAAATGTTCCGCCGTTTCGCTCCAGAAATGGGCGGATATCTGCCCCATCCTGTTGGAAGTTGAGGTCAAAGTAGTATCCTTGCAACTGGAATGTTCCACCCAGAAAATTAGTATTCTTGTACTGAGCATTAACGCCAGTATATTCCTGGCTGATCGGCTGGTCATACTGAAATGCAGTCTCAACTCGTTGACCAACCGCTGCTGCGCCCTCCGGATCGGCTAGAACATCCTCCTCACGGAGAATGGGCGCGAAGAATAGGTCGTTTGGCTCGCGGTATGATCGGTTGAGTGAAAAGTCAATCGACTGGGTAGAACTAAGATCATAACCCAGTTTTGCAAATACAGAAAAGTCGTCGTAGGCGGAAGTACCATTGGGAGCTATACGCTCACCGTCGGGTCGGAACTGGCCGTTGGTTACCTCAACGACCCCATTAACCAAGTAGCGAAACTTTCCTTGCGTACCTGAAATCGTAGCGGCGGTACGGAAGTCCGTCGATTCACCACCGAAGAAGGCATTTTCCACCATATAGGTGCGCGTAAATAGTTGAAGGTCAACATCAAATGGCTTTTCGCTGGCTTCCTTGGTAAAGAACTGAATTACTCCGCCCGGGGCACCACCACCGTAGATGGTTGAGGCACCGTAGAGAACCTCCACACGCTCGAGCATGGACGGATCAATATTTCCGAGTACCGCCCCGCGCAGCCCTTCGTTGGTCTGAAGAGGCACTCCATCAACCAAGAAGAGAGGAGTACGCCCGCGCAGTGTAGCTAGAAACACATTATTACCAATAGAGGGCGAAGTGAAATTGGGAATGAATTTGCCTAAGGTTGCCGAAAGGTCAGAACTTTGATTCGTGTAGAACTCAATCGTTTCCTGGGCAACAACATCAATTGCCCGTGGTATTTGAGAGATATCTTCCTCGCGGCGTGAAGCCGTGATTGCAACTTCGCTCAATTGGAGTACATCAAAGGTTAGTGAAACATTCAGGCGGATTTCTTCATTGGCGCGTACAGAAACCTCACGTTCTACGGACCGATAACCGACGAGCGTGACGAGGATAGTCTGATCCCCAGTAGGTACGGAGGTAAGACGGAACGCCCCATCTTGGTTAGTAGCTGCTCCTAGCGGGGTGCGAGTTAGACGAACATTGGCTCCAGGAAGAGGAAGCCCTTCGGTATCAGTAATAGTGCCAACGACAGTACCCGTTTGGGCAAAGACAGATGGAGTAAGAAGTAAAAAAACAATTGCAAGGAAAAACCCTTGCTTTCGGTACAGATTAGTCATAAAAGTTAGCATTAATAAGATTTAGAAATGAAGAAAAATGGCGTTTTAGGATACAGTGTTACTATTTTAATCGTAAAAGGGAAGCGTTGTGAAATCATATTATTGGTTATCAGTAAAATAGTATTTACAAGACCTTTTAGTGGCGGCTGGATGATCGACTAGGGGTAACCGTTCGTGGTACTTTCTGGCGAGGCTGTCTCGAACGAGATTGCGTACTATAAGGGACTGATGCCGCGCGCCTCGCTGGAGCGTGCTTTGTTTTTTTCTTCTTACGTCGGCCTAACCAGATATAAAAGCCAGTGATGGGTAGAGAAGCACAGAACAGGGCTGCCAAGCAAGCTAATATCTTAGTTGAAAGGCCGTAAATACTACCCACATGAATGGGGTAATTAGAATTACGCCATTTTTCGCCTAACAGCTTCTCTTCGTGCTGCCGCCGAAAATGGATATTGCCTGTCTCGGGCTGGTAGAGGTACTGGTCAGATTCTTGCCAGCCGGAAGTTCCATCAAACTCTACGAAGGCGGAGATACCTCCCTTCTCTGTTGACTTGGGTAGATTGAAGTAGATGCGCTTCCAACTGGAGCGTTGCTGCTGAGCATCTTGCCAAGAGAGGTTGATCGCTGATTCGGGAGTAGGCTCGGATCGGATCAGCTCGGGTGGTTTGGCAAATACTTCTTCCGGGTCATTCCCCAGTAATCGATAGATGCCATTGGTCCACCAGTCAAATGTCCAGACCAGTCCAGTGATAGCTAAAATGGTGATAAATAGGTAGGTATAAAATCCACCTACATTGTGGATGTCGTAATTCACTCGTCGCCAGCGGGCGTTCCATTTGATCTTCAATCGGTGCCGGAGCACTTTGCGGTTTTTAGGCCACCATAGCACCAGTCCGGTGACCACCATCACCAGAATAATCAGGGTAGCTACTCCCACAATCCAGTGACCAATATCGTAGCGTAGTAGTAGATTCTGGTGCAGACGGCGGGTAAGCTCAATCCAATTGGTAAGCATATTGACCGTGCCGGTTACCTGCCCCGTGTAGGGGTCAACGTATACTTTATCCCAGTACAGGTAATCGTCCCAGAACGTCCAACCATCGGTCGCCTGGTTACGCTGAAAAGCCGTAAAAACGTAGGCTCGTTGGGGTTCGTTAAACACCTCAACGCCGTAGACCTCTTTATCAGGTAACGCTTGCCGAGCCGCTGCAAAGAGAGTGGACATGGGCTGCCGGGTCGCTTGTTCTTTCACAAACACACAGTCCGCGTAGTACCAGTCGGTGAGTTCCTCTTCCCACACAAAAATGGCGGCGGCCGTCATGCTGATGACTACCACGAGTCCGGCTAAGAACCCTAGCCAAAGGTGAATTTTTCCGATGATCTTTTTGAACGTCATACCATTTGGTTAAAAAGTGTAGGCTACATTCAACAGGATGTTTCGGGGGTTGCCAGGAAAATTTCGTTGGTAATTGTAACCTCCTGCATAATACAGTTCGTCAAAAATGTTTTCCACGTTGGCCGAGATGCGAAATCGGTCTACCGTGTAGTATACTGCGGCATCAAAGACCGTATAAGCCGGAAGTTGTAGCTCCCGATCAAACGTATTTCGCTGGCCTACGTGCGAATAGCCCAATCCAAAACCCAGCCCTTCCAGTGTACCTTTCGTCAGTGTATACTTAGCCCACAGGTTGCTAATGTGTTGAGGGGCGTTTTCCTTCAATCGCCCAATGTCTTCTTCATTATCGCTTTCGGTAACCACGGCATCGTTGAAGGCGTAACTGGCCGTGATGCTAAAGTTAGGCGTAATTCTACCCGAAGTTTCTACTTCAAAGCCGCGGGCTCTTTCTTGCCCTCGTTGCTCTAGCAAATCAGGATTCTGGGGGTTGTTGGCACTGACCAAAACATTATTTTGCTCAATCTGGTAGAAAGATAAGCCTGCAAATAACCGCTCATCAAAGAAATTTCCTTTTGCCCCGGCCTCGAGAAGATTGCTGGTTAGCGGGTCAAATGGCCCACCAACTATTGGGTTGACATTGGTACTGGCCGCCTGAGGCTCAAATCCGGTAGCGTACGTGGCGTATGCATTCAGGTTGGGCAATATGCTGTATACCACTCCAACTCGGGGCAACCAGGCGGTTTGTCGGTCGTCGCCCAAACCAGCGTCTTCCATTGAGGGATTACGATCTTCCGGTGTCTCGAATATTTCGTACCGTAAGCTTAGTAACAGTTGCAGCCGCCCGTAGGTCAACTGATCCTGGACATAAATACCCTGTGTGTTGTAATAGGTGTTTCTATTACCCCAGGAAGGAACGAAAAAGGTATACTTGCTTACATCGGGTCGCGATCGAGGTGTTTCCCCCACAAATACTGTATCTACATTATTAGCTTGCAAATGGGTACGATTGAATTCTGAAGAAATAAAGTCATAGCCCAGTAGCATCTTGTGATTAACATCCCCCGTGCGGAATTGCTGCACTAAGTAAGACGTTAAGTTATCGGTAACCGATTGACTGACCCGATCACCAAAACCTAGTGTGGCTGAATCTCGGGTGACATAGCCACTAAACGTATGCTCGTTGAGTTGCTCATCGAACCGAAACTTCATGTAAGATACATTGATAGAAGTGGTAGGGGTAAGCTGCTGATTAAGGGATAATGTCATTGAGAGATTTTGCTGCTTCAGGAAATCCCCCGGTTTGTTTAGGTTTATATCAATGGGAGTGGAGGTCAGGCTATTGTCATTCTGGAAGATTGGTCTGCCCCTATCCAGTAGCGTATTGATGTTAGAGTAAACCAGATCAAAGTTGACCCGTGTGCCATCTCTTGGCAAAAAAGAGATAGAAGGAGCCACTACCGCAGTTTCGTGCTTGATTAAATCCCGAAAAGACTCGGCGTTTTCGTAGCCAAGATTTAAGCGATACAGTAAGGTTTTTTCTTCGTTGATCGGCCCGGTGAAGTCGGCTTGGGCTCGGTAGGTGTTCCAGCTACCCGTAGTAAAGCTCAGTGACTTTCGATCTTCTTCCAGGGGTTTTTTAGTTACCATATTGATGGTACCCCCCGGATTGGTGTTGGCAAACATAGCAGAAGCGGGCCCCTTGATGACTTCTACCCGCTCAATGTTGACCAATAGAGGACTAGTCCAGAAATTGCCGTAGCTACGTAAACCGTTGATTAACCGACTATTGCCGTCAAAAGTCCGGAAACCCCGAATGGTAATGTCGTCGTATACGGAAAACTTGTTCACCCCTGCCACATTCTTGACCACATCTTTGAGCCGATAAGCTTGCTGATCCTGAATCAGTTCTTTGGTGACAGTAGAAATAGTCTGCGGAATATCAATAGTTTGCGACTCTACCTTGGTAGCCGAGAAAGAATAATCACTTTTGTAGTCAGTTTCCCGGCGGCCAATCACCTCTACAGTTTGCAACTCCTGCGTACTTACTGATAAGCTAATGTCTTGCTGCACTACACTGTTGGCATCCAGCATGATTTCTTGTTTGCGGGTACGAAACCCTACCCCTGAAGCTACCAATGTATAAGTGCCCATCGGTATATTGGTGATTTCGTATTTTCCTTCTGTGCTGGTAGCTGCTCCGTAAGTAGTGCCCGTTAGTCCGATGTTAATACCCGGTAGTGGTTCACCTTCCAGGTTGCTGATCGTTCCTCTCACAGTAGCCGTTTGTGCGAAGGAGTCGGTTACTGTCAACAATGACAGAATTAATATAAAGAATAAAAAAGAGGATAAAGACTTATGCATTTTTTTGTATTTAGTTAGAGAAAAAAAATTGGTAATTGATATGGTAGAAGAGTAAATCTCCGTTTTCACCTGGTTATTAAGTTTGGTCTGGTTAGCTTTTTCATCGGGCAGATTTAAGCATTAATTGAGTAGTTAAATCTTAGGCAATGTAGCCACCAAGTCGGCCCAGTCGCTACGCTGGGGAATGCCAGGTTTGCGTAGCCCGAAAAACTGGGTAATGAGGTTACGTTGGGCGTCAAATAGTTCCACGGCGGTGACAATACCGTCTTCAGTGGGCTTTTTTACCACCCAGGCGGTATCTACCATATTCAACCGTAGGTGCAGGTTAAATTTAGGGTCAAGCACATTAAGCCAGCGTTCCACCCCATTGTGTCCCCTTTCCAGCATCCGAATGGTGCGTACTTTATCCTGATGAATTTGCAGATTCCCTCGGTTACCCGCGAAGATCATAATGGGTAGTTTGGTTTGGGAGGCGCGCTTCAGCATACCTTCCAGTGCTTCTGGATCAATCTGGTAGGTGTACTTTTCCACGGCCAGCTCTAGGGCACGGTAGCGATGTACCTGATGCTTGCGTAGCATCGGAAAAAAATCGTGAGTGTCTTTCAGGTTATCCCAGTCGGCGAGGAATGAGTCCTGATCCACTTCATCGGTATAGGTTTTTTCTTCGGTTCCCGGTACGCTTTGCTCAGCTCCCTGATCATCGTCCCGAAAATCACGCACGATAGATTGATACGCATCCTGATTACTCTCTTTTTGCAGGAAAATCTTGGTAATAGCGTCGCCCGCCCGATCAAATACCTGAAGACTAGTGAGTTCGCGTCCATTTTTCTCTTGATGGACCGCAAAGGCTACGTGCCAACTACTGAAAAATACCCGAGTCTCGATAGGACCAATAACGGTAGCCATCCAGTGATTTCCTTTCCCAAAAGCATTTACTTGGTCGAAATGGCCTTTGTGTTCCAGAATACAAGCGTCGTTACGAGTAAGCGACATCACGTAGCCTAGTTCGGGTAGCCGCTTGAGGAAATCGGGCCAAGGACCACGCAGGCGTACGCAGTCTTCGCTGATGGTGGTTGCCAGTAGTTGGACTTCCCCCAATCCCAGCCGTTTGGCTGCTTCCCGAATACGTAAGTTGGGTTCTTGAGTTAATAGCTCCTGCCAAGCAGGGCGAATGGTATCAGCCGATTGTTCAAGGGTGTGATTCATAGTGTTGTTTGTTTGCAGTAATTATAGTTTTTTCGCTGTTGTGGTGAGTTTGTGGCTCGGGTATAACAATCAGTTGCCCCTGATCATGAATGAGTCTTACCGCGAGCCGTTGCTCCGGATGAGAAAAAGTTTCTTCGATGACGGCCTGCGTAACAACTTCTTCTACCGTTCCGTAGGCAACGGTTTCCCCCTGTTTCAGAAAAAGAATGTCATCGGCGTACTGAATGGCCAGGTTCAGATCGTGCAGAATAGCCAATAAGCCGAAAGGTCGTAAGCATAATTCTTTAGCCAGTCCCAATAATCGCTGCTGCTGCGCCAAGTCCAGGCTAGAGGTAGGTTCATCAAGTAGCAAGTACCGGGGCTTGGACAAAGCCCCCCGGTAGGTCTCGCCCCAGAGCTGTGCCATGACCCGAGCCATCTGTACTCGCTGCTGCTCACCTCCCGAAAGGGTTTGGTACGTCCGTCCGCGAAAGTGCGTTAGTCCGGTTAGTTGCATCACTTCACGAATGATCAGTTCGTTTTCCTGATCTGAAGATCGGTGGGCGTAGCGGCCAATTTCAACCACCTGTTCTACGGTAAAGGGAAAGTTCACAATCGTGCGCTGCGGTAGCACTGCCCGCACCTGCGATAGCTCCCGACTGGAGTGGTTCGCTAGCAGCCGACCATTCAGATGAACATGCCCCTGGTCTGGTACATCCTCACCCGATACGATGCGTAATAGTGTACTCTTTCCAGCCCCATTAGCCCCCACTACAGCTGTAAAACGCCCGGGCGTAAGGGTAAGCGAGCAATGGTTAAGAATGGCTTTTTGTCCAATCTGGCGCGATATATCGGTAGCCTGCAGCATCAGATCAATTGGCGTTTTTGGGTAGATCGAAGCAAATAGATAAAGAACGGAGCTCCAACTGCCGCTGTAATGGCACCAATGGGGAGTTCCGCCGGGGAGACGACAGTGCGAGCCAGCATATCAGCCAACAGCAGCAAAGACGCTCCTCCGAGGGCGGAAGCCGGAAGCACCAACCGCTGATCGGAGGTAAAGGAAACCCGTATGATGTGGGGCACGACCAGGCCTACGAAACCGATGATACCCGAGAAGGCCACCGAAACGCCTACTGCCAACGCACTAAGTAACACAATAATTAACTTGACCCGTTCTACGGCTACGCCAGAATGGTACGCCTCGGCTTCACCTAATGCGATAGCATTCAGCGGACGGGCTACTGCCAGCAGTCCAATAATTGCCAAACCCACCAAGGGGGTGAGCACATGCAGTTTATCCCAGGTAGCGGCACTCAGGTCACCCAAGGTCCAGAAGGTGTACGCCCGTAGCTGGTTGTCGTCAGCGTAAAAAGTGGCTATTCCGATGATCGCCGCCGCTAAAGCGGATATGGCTACTCCGGCCAAAATGAGGTAGGTGACGTGTACTCGGCGCTCAGCTTGCCCAATTCGTAAGGTGAAGAAGGTTGCAGCTAATCCCCCCAAAAAGGAGAACAGCGGTAATAACCACGTCTGAGCCCACTCCGCCAGTTGAGGAAATCGGGTACCGACGAACATGATGACGAAGATAGCCCCCACCGCCGCTCCGCTAGAAATACCGATAATACCAGGTTCCACCAGCGGGTTGCGAAATAATCCCTGTAAAGCTGCTCCGCTCAGCCCCAGTGCTGCTCCAATGAGTACAGTGAAAAGTAAGCGAGGCAACCGAATGCTTAGCAGCACAATTTGGGCGGTATCTTTCGTATCGGCTACCACCCCCAGCTTTTGTCCTATAATCCGCAGTACATCGGCCAATGTGATAGAGACGGCTCCCACGACTAGGGAACACAGCAGTAGTCCGACCAGCAGTGCCGCTAACAGGCTCAGGGTAAGTGTTTGGGAATTACTTTTCCGGACGGTCAGTACGCTGGGCATGATCTTCAGGATGGGTTAGATAAAAAAGTTCACGAGCAGCTTCAGCCAGGCGAGGCCCCCAGTTGGTAAGTTTAACACCATTCATGGAGATGATCTGTCGCTGTTTACCGGCAGTAGTTTGGGCTACACCAGGAATTTTCAGCACCCCATCAATACCTCCTAAACTTTTCAGTCCCGAATCAAAAAATAGAATATAGTCGGGGTTGGCCTGGATGAGTGATTCGGTATTGAGTGGTTTGAAACCTTCAATTTCGGGAACAGCATTCTGAGCACCTGCTAGCTCAATAATAGAGAAAGCGGAGTTGGTGCCACCCACCTGCATACTCCCGGCTCCTCGAGCATATACTCCTATTACCTTCGGGCGGCTATCGCTGCTCTCAACCAGCTTTTTGACTTCCGCCAGTTCCTGCTCCAACTTAGCAATGAGTTTTCGACCTTCTTGCTCCTCATCGAGAGCTTCAGAAATCACATCGATCCGTATCCGGGTGCTTTCCCAGGAACGATCCTGAGCTACTATCTCCGTAGGAATACCTGTGGAAAGCAGCTGATCTACCAGTGCATCTTTCACGTATTCTTCTTCCAAAATAACCAGATCAGGATTCTGCGAAATGATTCCTTCCGCCCCAATGCTGTTGCGATAGCCAATAGAGGGTAAACCTCGCAAGTGTTCAGGATACACACTGGTGCGGTCAGTGGCTACAATGTTATCACAGTAACCTAGAGCACAGACAATCTCGGAGGATGAGCTACCCGCCGTCACAATACGTTGTTGGGCTGCCAATGGTAGGCTGGTGACGATCAGCAGTAGATACAATATTACGTTCTTTTTCATAAGAATCAGCGTTTAGTAAGTCTTGGTCATATCACTAGGGATGCCAATGGTAAAATCTGCATCGGTTTGGTTTTCCTCTGATAGCTTATCAATTTCTGCTTGCTCTACCGAATGGATATTCATAATAACTAAGTCCGGTTGGGCTTGTCGTAAGTACCAGGCAATTCCCTCCTTATCTTGAGAATGATAGCTCCCATTGATATGTAGTATTGGGCGGGGTAACTGCTGAAGCACAAAGTGAGCCATGGTGGCATCCTTTACCGCTTGGGCGTGTACTAAATTTTCAGCTTCACCGGTATTACTTCCGTGACTACTACCTCCCATCATGGTAAGCATTTCCTGGTAGCTGGCGAGTTGCATATCTACGGTGATAGGTAAGGGAGCGATCCACTGCTTTGCTTCGTCCGTGAGTGAATCCAGCGCGGATAAACCCTGCCGATAGACCAGGTTGGCGTAGCGACGAGGAATATTGGAAGCTACTACTGGAATATCATTCGCCTTGACGAACTCAATCAGCGGTTGGTAGTCGGTAGCGTAGTTGTTCCATACTTTAGCTTCATTCAGCAGGTGTTTCTCCTGAATGGTACCCAGTAAGTACTCATCCAGCACCAGTTGATTATCGGCTTCAAACATTTCTAGAGCGAGTACGAGGCTGTCATATTCTTGGTGCAGATCGCGTAGCAGTTGAAGTTCCAGCCAGTGGCAAATAGGGTTATTGTGCAATTCACCGAACAGTACTACATCAGCTTTGGCTAGGGTTCGGAGCATTTTAGCGTAGGAGGTCGGCTTACCCTTCTGGTTGAATATTTGATAGGCGGGCAACTTTTGAGCTTGACCGATAATAACTATCAGCCACAGAACTACTATCATAATTATCTGGCGGATGATCATTCGTTGGGCTTTTGGTCTAGTACCTGTTGCACTTGAAGTAGTACCTGAGTTTCGGCTAAGGCGTGCCTCAACTGTTCGTACTCGTGGCGGGTGAAGGTGAATTGAATATCGCGATGGCAGGTTTGTAGTACAATATTTTTTTCGCCTTCTGGAAACAACATCCCGAACTCGTCAAAGTCCGTGTTCTGAACATTATGGCAGAAGTTATCGAAGTCTTGCGGAGAAAAGCCTGCCAACAAGTTAGCGTAGTACAGACTAATGCGGTGACAGCACTTGCATTGGGCAATGCAGATACGATGTTCTTGGTAAAGTACCTGAGGTTGGCAGGGAGGCATATGATCAAGGTTAGTGGTTCTAGGTTTTGAATTACTGTATCAAATAGTTTCTCCTGGTAGTACATAATTAACTACTGATGCCCCAGCCGGGGCGAACGAAGGTTACTAAGCTTCGCCCGACCCACCTGAGGACTTCTGGCTAAGAGAATAGTTTTCATCAATAGTATAAACCTCTAAGCCAGTATCTTTAAGTAGTTCTCGTGTATATAGATCTGGATATCTATCTAACGAATTAGTTTTTGGTGCCTCAGCACCAGGGAGGCTGTGCAGATCTGCTCCCTGGTAGCAGAGGGCTTCAATCTCCAGTTTTCTTTTCTTGTCAACCAACTCTAAAAGATTTTACTGGAGACACTTTTAAAATTGACGGCTTCCATTAGGTTGCACTACGTACCTAAACGTGTAGTGACGTGATGTGGGACGAGTCTGTAAGTCTACAAATTCAGCTGTAGACGGATCAGGGTTTCCTTCGTAGTAACTCAAAATTTCCATTTTTGCGTAGTTACCCTCAGCAGTCTTAAGAACGATTATTCTTCCGGGAATAGTAAGAACAGCGTGTTTTGGTCCGCTGGGAGCCTCCCCAGTATAGGAGTACCATCCGTCTGAACCAACAATAGCTGGTTCAGCTTCAGTATCTTCCCGATAACCATCCGCCGGAGCTTCGGTAACTCCTTCAAAACTACTTGGTACAATCTGAGCAGCGCCTTCGCCTGGGCCAGAAGAGCCGCCGTTGGTAAGAATAGCTGTTCCTGAAAAGGCAACATCCCAGCTCGCGGTAGATGAGAGGGAAGATGCTACTATCCCATTTTCAAAACTAAAGAATGTAAAGTCCCCTGCCCGGTCAGGGTCAGCGGGTAGATCGGTTATCTCTTCAACTTCTAAGTCTACGGGAGCCGGAGCGTCCTCATCTTCACTACATCCGGTGAAAATTAATAAACCACTAAGCAGTGCCAGGTAAAACAGTGTGTGTATTCTTTTCATAGTAATAAAATTTAGGGATTAGGTTTAACAAAATTCAGTTGTAAGCCAGCGAAGAAAATACGTCCAGCTAGTACGGGTTCGTTAGGGGTGGTTTGGCCAGTCAGATTGTTTGCTCCGGCCTCCAATGTAAGCCAGTCGCCAAAGTGTTTACGAGCCGATAGGTTCACGAGCAAGTAGCCATCAGCATATTCGTTGTCACCGTCCAACACGGTATTGCCGTTGAAGTCGCCCAGCCCCCAGCGGCCGCGGTAGATGCCCCGCAGGGATACATCAAAGCGGTGGCGAGCGTTAGTATAGAAGAGCTTAGCATTACCCGAATGGCGAGATCGGTTAAATAGTCCGCCGTAGTCGGAAGTGGTAACAGCTACCGTCCGGTTACTGGCATCACGACGAAACACCTCGCCATCCTGTATGCGTTGGTAGGCTTCCTTGTCGCGGGTGTCCAGATACTGGTAACCTACACTGAAAGCCCAACCGGGATAAGGTTCGTAGTCTACTTGGGTTTCTATCCCCTGGGTCAGCACTTCAGCGAAATTGAAGTAGCTGAAGATATTTTGTCCGTTGGTTTTGCGGGCAATGGGAGCCGTTTCAATCAGGTCTTGAATGTCGTTTCGGAAAAAGTTGGTTTGCCAGCGAAGTTTATCATTGGGTTTTATGGTGAAGCCGGCGTTGTAGGCTAGCGAGCTTTCGGCGCGGATTTCTTCTACCGTAGTCGGGTCAATCAGTACCTGCTCGATTTCCCCTCTAGCCACAAACTCCGCAAATTCTTCCTTCACAATACGAGAACCGAGCACACTGTAACCAGCCACCGGATTGGTGAAATTCAGCAGTAGCTGCCGAAAATCAGGGGCTTTATAGCCACCTCCGAAGGAAGCCTGTACACTGAGCCAGTCACTAACTTCGTAACCAACCGCTAGCTTAGGGCTAAGCCGATTAGCGTAAGCATTATGCACATCGTAGCGTCCTCCGGCTACCACATTCAATCCGTCGGTAGGTTGCCATTGGTACTGAGCGAAGCCATAGGTAGAGTTGAAACGGTTTACATCATCGTAGCGAGTAGCCTCTACCCTTTCAGTGAGATGTCCGCCCCCGGCGGTAATAATATGCTGATCACTGATATACCAATCATACTGCGCTTCACTCCGCTGAAACATCTGGTCAAATGTACTTCGAATGTAGGTTTGTCCATCGGCCTGGAAAGTAAGATTACTTTCGGTACCGTAGCCACTTAGGTAGTGCCGTACCTGTAGGTGATGGCGATCATTAGGTCGGTATTCTAGAATCGGCAGCACGTTCCAATCGGAACGAATATTCTCACTATTCATCCGAGTGGGATCTTCTTCCAGCGTAATATCTAACTGGTCTTCGCTGCTTTCTCGATAGAAGCGGCTACTCACTCGTAATTTAAGTTGGTCATTGATACGGTACGATACTTTTGGGCCAAATGTCAGCGCTTGGTAGGGAGCCACCGTTTGGGCAACGGATTCGGAAGTTAGGTCATAGCCATCAGAGCGAAGACGGTTGGCAAACATGCGAACCGATAGGCGATCATTGCGGTACCCCACTTCTGCCTGAGTGTCCCAGGTACCAAAGGAACGGTACTGAGTGCCTAGCGATCCATTTAGACCTGGTTCATTACCACTCGTAATAATATTGACAACCCCGGCCATCGCCTCGCTGCCGTAGAGAGAAGAAGAAGGGCCACGAATAATTTCTATTCGCTCAATGTTATTTACCGTTAAGCGGGTTAGATCAGTAGTTCCAGCAGTGCGGCCAATAATCGGTTCGCCGTCGATAAGTACTAGGATATAATCAGAAGACATTCCTTGCATTTGCAAACCAGCACCATGATCTGAAATCATCTGCAATCCGGTCTGCTCCTGTAGCACTTCATTCAATCGTAATGAACCAATGCGTTCAACCTGTTCCCTAGTGATGATTTGAGCGGGTACGGGTACCTCGTCAATAGCTCGAGCAGTACGCGTAGGCGTTATGATAACTTCATCCGCTAGTACACCTGATGTTTCGGTAAGTTGCACCAATACTTCTTTTTCTTCTTGTGACGAGAGCGTAATTGACTGCTGCTGAGTTTGATAGCCCAAGTAGGATATAACCAGAGTATGCTGCCCAACAGATAATTGGTCAAGGGCATACTTACCATTTAAATCTGTAGCTGTACCCCTCGTGGTATTTTTTACAATGACTGTCGCCCCAGCCAGTGGCTCTCCACTTCCATCGGTTACCGTTCCGCGTAGCGACTGAGCTTGAACGGACGTTACGGTCATCCATAGTATAATTAGCAGGCTAATCTGACCGTTAGGTATCAGTTGTGCCATAAGGTTGAGTAAGTGTTATTAATTTTATTTAGACTTATTTTAAATAATACCCAAAGGTAGGGGTGCAACTCATCCGTGTCAATCGCTGGAGGTAGCCTATTTTAGTACTACTTTTAGGTGGATTATTAGCTAGTTCTAGGGTGTTTCTAAGGATGAACTGTTCTCAGAATACATAATTCTGAGCAATGCTTTAAGAGTTTCACCCGAATAAATAGCTATGAATAAAGTTTAGTAAGCACAACCTGGCCATTCTGATAGCGGATGATATCTAGATGTAAGGCCTGAACAACAAGCCCTATAGGTGAGGTAACATTGAGCTTCTTGAGGATACGTTTGCGATGAGCATTAATTGTATGAGGACTCAACGAAAGTTGATTAGCAATACTTTCGGTAAAATGCTCTTGGGCGATAAGTAAAACAATTTGCCGCTCCCGTTCCGTCAGTGAGGCAGCAACTGGATGAATTGGTGGGTTTTGAGCATCAGGATCAGTTAGTAAATCCAGCACCGTGTTGCAGAAAAACTTCTGCCCATTGGCTACAGCATGAAATGCATGAATGATCTCTTTTTGGCTACAATCTTTTGTTAGAAAAGCGAGTACACCCATATGAAGTATCTTCAGTATTCTTGGGTGATCGGTATCAGTAGTTAAAATAAATAGCTTAAGTGATTGGTACTGCTTTAGCAATTCACTCAATTTATTAGCTGTAAAACCGGGCAAAACACGATAATCTAACACCAGCATATCGGGTGTATATTGCTGTAAAAAAGAAGGAAGCTTTTCCCAGTGGTTCACTTCACCCACTACCTGAAAGGTCGCTTGACTATCTAGCAAGTGTTGAATTCCTGCTAGAGCTAATTCCTGATTGTCTGCCACCAAAACCTGTACCATTGCTCTTATTTAGAAAGTTTCTAAACTACATAACAAAGTCGTAGGATACAAGCTTAGCAACATTTCGCCTCCAGGGTTTAGCAATAGTAGGGCAGTACCTACGATGCCCTGATGCTAACCGATAATCACCAGGTAATCCAATAAGTCAACGAGGGGTTTACTACGATGACAGGTTACCCTAAACAACTAGTTGTGGGTAAAAAGCCAAATTTTCTACAGGGGAAGCGTACTACTGAAGTATCCAGGCTTAATATCCGAAGACAATTAGATACTGGACAAGTTTTCAATGAGGTGGTGGTGAACTATCGGGCGAATGGCGAAGCGTATTTTTGCCAGATAGAAATTCATCCTATAAACTGCGAGAATCAAAAGATTACCTATTATGTCGGGTAAGAGCACGATGTTACCATCGTACCCAGCCTGGGTGGCCCTCCCCTAAGAACCGCTCGTGCCAGTTTCCCGGCAAGCGGCCGGGCCTCGGGGGCTCAAGCAAATGAAACAGCAGCCCAATTTGCTGACTGCTGCGGTTGAACCACTGAGCGTTTCTGGTCATGAACTTGCCGATGACAGTTGGGATGCAACAATACAAGATTGTCCACTACCCATTTGCCCCCAAGATGTTTCTCCTGCACATGATGGGTATGCCATCCGGTGTCAGTGGTAATCTTGGTTTGGCAAACGGGACATTTTCCTTGCTGTCTTCGGTAAAGTAGGCGAAGCTTGGGTCTGATACGAGCCTGCATCTTCTGCTCCTGTCGCCTCTCAAAGTACATCTCCCAAGCCGGATCAAAAGGATTAGCATCACCTTTCACCTTGGTGTGCCGTTTGATAACCACTGTTTGGGTATGAAACAGGCGAACTGTTTTTCCCTCTTTGTCGCTATCGTGAAATTGCCATCCGCCAGAAGTGAGAAAGTACTTACGTATCTTCCACCTCCATGACTTATTCGGATGCTTCCTTTTCATCCACCGAACTAGCTTGTCAAAAACAAAGTGATCAATGTCTGAGAAGGTTTTCTTGGCTACAATGTGACGGTGATAGTACGCCCATCCTCTCAGGATAGGGTTCAACGTTCGAATCAGTGCCCAGCCGGGGGCTGCCTTCATCTTGGCAAAGATCACCTTGAGCTTATCTTTCAAAGCCTGCACGTTTTTCTTTGCTGGTTTGATGAGCAGTGTCCCGTTGTACTTTCGGACATGCTGACCCAGAAAATCAAACCCTTCCTCAATGGAAAGAATTCGGGTTTTCTCTTCAGAAAAAGATAGCCCTCGTTCTTTTAAGAAAGATTCGATCACTGGCTTTACCTTTTCTTTCGCGCGGCGACCGCCAAGATTTCCCTACTTTTAGCGGTCACGATAAAATCATCGCAATAACGGATTAGGTTGATGCGATCTACTGTAGACTTTCTACCTTTTCTGTGGTCTTTGAGAGTACTACAGTTTCTGACCTGCTGCTCCAAACCGTCCAGTACCATATTGGCTAGGGTGGGTGAAGCGATTCCGCCTTGCGGCGTGCCTTGCTTGGTAGGGTAAAACTGATTCTTTTCCATGAATCCTGCCTTCAACCATTTCTTAAGCATTCGCTTTTCCATCGGAATGGAAGCCAACATCCATTCGTGAGAAATGGTGTCAAAACAGCTTTTGATGTCGGCATCCAGAATCCATCGCGCTGACCATTTCTTGGACAATACTTTATAGCATTGTTCCATCGCATCGGCGCAGCTTCTTTCCGGACGGAATCCGTAACTGTTCTGGTCGGCTTTACATTCAGCGATGGGCGATAGCGCCAACAGGTGTAGTGCCTGCATAGCTCTATCTTTCATCGTAGGAATACTTAAGGGACGGAGTTTCCCGTTGGCTTTAGGAATGTACACTCGTTTGAGGGAAAGAGGGCGGTACCCTCTTCGTTTCAACGAATGAATGGCTTCCCATTTGCCTTTGGGGGTACTCCAAGTCTTCCCATCTACCCCCGGCAGCCGCCGTGGCCCCTTTAGATTTGTGTCGTATAAATATTTTAAGAAGCTGCTACTATTGCTAAAGTGTGGAAATGTGGGTAACTCGTTTAGAGTTATCCACATTTCCACACGAGAAAAGTTACCCTAGCGAGGAACGGGCACTGCCGTGGCCTAGGAAAGACCTACCGGCCGATTTTGCGCCTCGCTAGGTAGCTTGTCTGGCCTCAAATAGAAATTTAGACTAGCAGGTCTCTTATCAAGGTGCTGAGGCAAAGCAAGCGATGTAACTCTTCGCTAAATCAATTAAAGTTATGAAAAAATTTACTTACCAAGTAGGTGTTGATGTAGCTAAATCTACTTTAGACTGTACGGTTCTGCAAGAAGGGAAGCAACTTGATTATCAACGGATCGCCAATACCCCTAAAGCTGTCAAGAGCTATCTACAGCAATTAGAAAAGCAAGGGATTTGCTGTTGTGACACTTTATTCTGTATGGAGCATACTGGGGTTTACAACGCTCACATTTTACAAGTGCTTATTCAAAATAGAGCCAATATTTGGCTTGAAGCTGCCTTACGGATTAAAGAGTCATTAGGTTTTACCAGGGGTAAAAATGATAAGGTAGATTCGTATCGTATTGCCCGGTATGCCTACTTATACCAAGATAGTGCTGTGCTTTGGATACCCCGAAGAGAGATCGTCCAGCAATTGACACGATTGACTATGCTCAGAAAGCGCTTGGTCAAAACTAAAGTAGCACTATTGCAACCGCTAGCTGAGACTAAGCAGTTTTTAGGAAATAAAGCGTTTCGCGAAGAAAGAACACTAACCGATCCGATAGCTTCCACCCTAAAAAAACAGATTAAGCGCGTCGAGAAGCAGATTGAGGAGGTGATTAGAACGGATGAGCAGCTTAACTATCTTTTTGAATTAGTGATATCGGTCGAGGCTATAGGGCCAGTAACAGCTGGACACTTACTTGTCGTTACTAATGAATTTAGAAATTTTAGCTGTCCTAAAAAATTTGCTTGCTATGCTGGGACTGCTCCTTTCGAGAACAGTTCGGGTACTAGTATCCGAGGGAAGAGTCGCGTGTCGCCCTATGCAAATAAAGATAGTAAAAAGCTATTGCATATGGCAGCACTATCGGCTATTAACATGCAGAGTGAACTAGCCATCTATTACCAGCGAAAAGTCTCAGAAGGCAAGAATAAAATGGCAGTCATCAATGCGGTGAGAAACAAACTGATCAAACGCATTTTTGCTGTGGTAGAACGGGGGACAAAATATGAAAAAAAGTATACACCAACGCTTGCTTAATCCATAGAAATCGGTTCGCCGACCTTGGTTCTCAGTGACTCGCTTCACAGCCAGTGCTTTGGCGTAAAACGAGGCGGGGGCCACCCCCTGGTCAGTAAGCGTTGTAAAGCTTGCACTTTACCTCGTTTACCTTCCTGTTCAGCCTTCACAATCCGTACTTGAAGTTTATGAACCGAACGGTGAGCCTTTTGCCAATCAATAGCGTGCCATTGGTCGGATGCAGGCTTCTCCGTTCGGGAAGAAACAGCACGGGGTGCCCCGCACATTCACTGTTCAATGAATCCATTTGCTCAGTTTCCATAAACGTAACGGTGGCCGCCTTTAGGTTTGTAGGGTAGTAATATTTTAAGAAAGTAGTTACTACTATTGCGGTGTGAATATGTGGGTAACTCAGTAGAGTTATCCACATATTCACAGCCTAAATACCAGCCCCAGGTGCACTAAGGTGGCCGCTAAGTAAAACTTATATGGCGATTGAGACCTGGGCTGGTTTATCAAGACAAGCTTCCAATAGAAATTCAGGTTTATAGGCCTATTAGCAAGGTTTTGAAAGTGTCTTGATTATTATTAACAGTCAACCCCCAAATTATGAAGTATCTGTTTTTCATTGGTATCGACATCAGCAAAAAGACGCTGGATTTTGCGGTCAGGAATCGTAAAGAACTCCTTTTTCATCTTAAAGCGGACAATTCGCTAGCTGGTCTAAACCAGTTTCAAAAGGAGTGCTTTGCTAGAAAAATTGATCTTTCTCAAAGCCTAATTTGCTGTGAGCACACGGGAGTTTACAGCCAGAATATCCTAACCTTAGTTATAGAGAATAATTTTTCTCTCTGGTTCGAATCTTCGTTGAGGATCAAGCGCTCCCTGGGATTACAACGTGGTAAGAATGACAAGATCGATGCGATGAGGATTAGCCATTATGCTTTCCGATATGCCGATCAGGCTACTATCTGGCAGCCAGAAAGAGGGGTTATCAGTAAACTTCGTCAACTAGTTTCCTTAAGAAAAAGACTAATAAACGCCAAGAGCTCACTGAGATTTTTAACTGCGACTTCTTGTCGCACTGGGTTCGTCTACATAAAGGGACGGAATTATCGGCGGCCGACGCTCGGTAGAAATAGGCGGGTTGTTGTCACTCTGATAGAACATAGTTAATCGCCCCTCACTTACTTATGTGAAAAATAGGATTCGGACTGTCAACAGAGTCTACACTTAACCAATGCTCACCCAAGAAGCTGTACAAAGGCTTATTTTCCTGCGGTAATTAATCGGAATCTTTTAAAAGATTTAAGGGGTTTTATCAACTGTACCAATGAATGGTGAGATTCTATGAGTAATACATTTTGATAGTCATCCAACATCAATGATAGAATAGGAACATCCATAACTTGATCCATAATACGGTATATAGCTAAATTGGTAAAGTGCAGTCTCAAATATCTAACCCATATTTTCTCATCTCGACGGGATAACGGATAACAGCGCTCGTCGATTAATAATAAGGTAGTAGGAATTGCTAAGCATAAATCAGTAAATAAATCAGCAATTTGCTTAATCCGCCGATGGGTATCCGGCTGCCCATCGTCTATCAGAAAAATATGCTCAATACGCTCTTCGCCCTCAGGTACTACCAGTGCTGGGCAAGCGAGATCATAGGGTAATTTGCTACCTGACTTTTTAATATACTTCTTGTAGTGGGTATTAGCTATAATCAATAAGCTGGAAGACTGAGCTTCATGCTTCATTTCCTGGAAGCGGAAATTGGTACTACTATTTTGCGCTAGAGAAAAGTCATTGGCCAGATTGACAGATGGGAGGTGAGGGTCGCTGAAATAAGCATCGACAGGCGTAGGTGGTAATCCCATCAAGTCTTCTACAGAAGAGCTACACACTAACTGATGCTGACCAGTACCAAAATAAAAAGTGGTAAGTGCTTCTACGGTTCCTGTCCGGTCCCGGCACCATACTATTCTTTTCCTGCTCATCGTCTAAAAAAATTGGCTCTCGTCAAAAGAGCGAGTTTAAGCATTCAAAAAAAATGATAAAAATCAGGTTACCCCTTTTGTTAGTAGAGGTTCGCTAGGCGAACTAAACCGGCAGGGTCTTCAATACGTATCTTTCGTCCCTGCGTAGAGATCAGTTGGTCGCTTTTAAATTCATGCAGTAGACGAATCAGTGTTTCGGTCGCTGTACCTATGATATTGGCCAGATCGTCTCGAGTAAGATTAATTTCAATGCTACCATTATCGTGGGTATCCAGACCGTAGGTGTCTTTCAGCTTGAGCAATGTAATGGCCAGGCGTTCGCGCACTGAGCGTTGTGCCTGGTTGGTAATATTCTCAGTCATCAGTCCGAGTTCTTGACATACCTGCTTCATAATTTGCTGATTGAGTTGGGAGGATTCCTGTAGGGTCTGTAGAAATGTTGATTTAGGCAGAAAGCAAATCGTACATTCTTCCAATGTCTCGGCTGAAACTCCGTAGCTCTCTTCGGCCAGCAGGGCTTTGTAGCCTAACAGGCCACCGTTGTGAACGATACTGATGATCTGCTCTTTTCCCTCGTAACCCAACTTATAGACTTTTACTTTACCCTGATTAATGCAAAAAACCCCCAAAGGTCGAGTGCCTTCATGGAATAATATTTGCCCTTTCTTGTAAACGGTGCATGACTTCCCCTTAGAAATAGCCGTGAGTTGGTGGCTGCATAACGAACTGAACGATGAGGCCCCCAAGGAGCGACAAGTTTGACAAGCGATAGAAGGACGAAGCGGCTTTCTCATAACGTAATCACTTTCACATATCTTTTTGTAAAAACCGGCGGTGCACCAGATAATAAGGAATAGCAATCCAGAGCAATAGCGCTGCCAGTGAGACGATAACCCCTCGGAAGCTGCCAAAAAAATCACGAAATAAGGCTCCTGATAATCCTAAAAGTGCTGAAGCTTCGGTTTTCATAATGATCGTAATGCGAGCGATGTCTATGGGGTTGAAGAACGATAGCGTGAGTACGCCTGGCTCAATCGGGTACTCGCTCAAGTGGTACATAAAGAACAGTAGTAATCCATCGTATACGAAGGCAAAGAACGCCCACAGCAACAGTGCTAGGCCCATACCACGAGCTTTGTCGGATACAACTGTGCTAATAAATAATGCGATAGCTACAAAAACGAAGATGAGTAGCCCACCACTAAGTACAAGCAACAGGCTCTCAGTAGTAGAATAGAATAGTAGCAACGGTAAGCCGATACTTAGCAGGAATCCAGCCACGAGGGCTCCGCATAATCCTAGATAAAAGCCCCCGAGGACCGTAGTGCGGGCGATGGGTTGCGCCAGCAGCAACACGATAAAATCCTGGGAGTTGTAAAAGTAGACCACAGCAAATACTAAGGCAATGAGCGGCAAAGCAAATAGCGTTACTTGCATAATAATTAACAAAGCCTTTTCTGGCTGACTCTCCAGCATGAAGATACCCCAACCTACCGTGGCCAGCAGCAGTACGTACCCCTGAATGAGCCGGTTCCGGAGTAGGTCACTAATGATGTATTGGCTTACTTTCTGCATCGGGTTGTTTTTGGGTTAAGAGCCGGACGATGATTTTATTAAGCTGGGTTTCGGAAGTCTGTTTCCGCAGGGTCTCCATCGATTCAAAAAACTGCACTTGGCCCTCCATTAAATAAACTATCTGGGTGGCAATGTCGTCCAGATCGTTAAGAATGTGGGAAGTAACCAGCACTAGCTTTCCGGTCTGCACACTACGGTTGATCTTACTCTTCAGGCACTCATTGGATGGCGGATCCAGGGCGGCGGTAGGTTCATCCAGAATGATGATGGGTGGATCAAATAAAAAGGCCAAAGCAGCACTTACCTGCTGCCGCATCCCCCCCGATAGCGAACCCAATGATTTGTGACGTATTTGCTCAATGCCAAATTCTTCGTACAGCTCACTATCGTAATTACTTACATCCGCTCGCAACTGCTTGATCATAGTGAATAAATCTGCTACCCGCAGATGCTCAGGAAAGCGGCTTAACTGGGGCATATAGCCAATGTCGCTGCGGTACTGATAGCCCGTTTGAGTGTTGTTCCCATTCACGGTAATAGCCCCCTCATCGGGTAGTACTAATCCCAAAATTGACTTAATGAGGGTGGTTTTGCCCGAACCGTTCGGCCCAATCATCGCTACGCATTGTCCGGTACTAAATTCCAGCGATACCGAGCGGAGTACTTGTTGCTGACCGTAGTTTTTACTTAGGTTTTCAATTTTGATCATAAGCATAGGGCTGCATCTGAGGGTACTGATCGGTTAAGGTTGCCGGGATGATTGTGGGGAAAATCCGCTCGCTAAACTCCAATAGACTCACAAAGAAGCTATGCAGCATCAGCGTCGCCGCCGGAATCTGGTCGGTAATGCGAGCAAACAGGTTCACTGGGCGGTAGGGCTCATCTCCGGAACCGTCCCGGTTGAGGTCGTAGCCGACGTAGCCGCTCCAGTAGTTGCGCTCATAGCGGTTATTATTGTTTTGGGAGTTGGTGACTACCTCAAAGGTATTAGCCAGGAAATTATTGGCGAGCACTTCATTGTCCAGGCTGTTGCCCTTCATGTCTAGGGCGGTACCGTTTAACGAGAATTGATTTCTCTCAATGATAATTCGGTTGGCGCCTTCGGCCAGAATGCCGATAGTATTTCGCACAAAGTAGTTGCCACTGATCTCTCCATCGCTGATTTCTTTCAGTAGTAAACCGTAGGAAGCTCCTCCCCAGTTATGGGAAAAGTGGTTATGCTGCATGCGTATTTCCCGGGAGAACATCACTGCCACTCCGGCTCCGTTTTCTCGGAATTCATTTGCTGAATACGCATCGTTGTTGGAAAACATAAAGTGCAAACCGTAGCGCAGGTTTCGGTAACTTTGATTATGGTGAATCTGGCTGTTATTCACAAACTCTAAATAAATACCATCGCGATGACCACTTAGCGTATTATGGGTAATCTCCAGATAATCGCCCTTCCAAACGTGAATCGCATTACCTGCCGAGGCTTCATCGTCGGCCTGATCTACAATATAATTATTCACTACCTGATAGTGGGTAGCGTATTCCAGATATACTCCAAAAAAACAGTTAAGAATCTCATTGTTCCGGATACTACCGTGGTGGCTCTGACGTACCTTGATGGCGGCTAGTTCCTTTAAAAAGCTAACCCCCACATTTTGCAGCGTAAACCCTTCAATCACCACAGAATCGGCCATCACTACGAATAACTCGACCGCCTGATGTTCGGCATCAATCCGGGGATTTCCTTCACCAATCAGGTACAGCGGTTTATCAATGACGATAGAATGCTGCGAGTAGTGTCCAGGCCGTACCAGAACGGTATCATGAAGATTAGCTTCCCGGATTGCTTCCTGAATGATTTGGAATGACTCGTTTATTCCTACCACTAATGTTCGGGCATTAGCCGAAGGGATTAGCCTGGCGTTTAGCATAATTATCAGCACGATGCAGATTCTCATATCACTTCTGATTCTTCAACAACTGACGTACTTCGTTCCAGGAAAGTAGCTGGGTATCTGATGGCAAGTCTTGCGTAGTAGGACGGTAGAATGCTGCTAAGTTGGCTCCCATTGGGCTACGAAACTCCGGTGAAATAACAAACACCAGCGAATTCATTGGATATAACTGTTTCGGATTGTTATGAGCTACTGCTAGTAGCATTTGATACCGGGTAGATTCTTCAGCCAATTGATTCACGACACATTCAGCAGCATCGTACTTATAGATTCTCCCTTTGTCGGTAATCAGCTCCGCACCAAACTTGGGGTCAGCAATCGTCATCTTACAGTAGTGGCACTGGTCTTTCCCAAAGGCAATGGGTTCTGGTTCAGTCTGACAACTGGCAAGTAGCACCACGACAATCCCTATCATCCACTTCTTGAGCAAATCAAACATGCACTTTCTCTTTACGGATACTTACCCAGGTGGCCAGTGCTGCTAGTAAAATAGATAGTGTCATGAAGATCGTACCCATACGGGGATAAGACTTCACGTAAAAGTTAAGCAAGTCTTTCTCGCCTATTAGCGGGGGCATATAGATCATGCCGGGTACCTTAATCGGCGCGTTTGGGTCCAGATTATGACCGTAGTCGTACATCCAAAGATAAAAATCGTAGACCCCCAAAATGGCAAGCACCACCATGATAACCAACCAAGTGGCGTAACCCCAGGTTTTGTTCAGCAGCACCGTTCCTACTCCCAAAGCCATCATACCGTAGACGACGTAGGGAAAGTACACTAGTTCAGGAATAAAATCCGGCTCGATGTACTGCATTCCGATATAGTGGTTCAGAATATTAATGTTCTGAATGATACTATCAGTGCCATCATCTCCTGAAAAGCGGTCGATCCAAATATTGAGGCGTAAGCCACCAGGAAACTGAGCGGCTTCTAGCGTGATCTGCCATAAAGGGAATAAAAATAACCCCCCTAGCAGTATCACCCCCAGTAACATAAGCCACCGAGCGGCACCCCGTTGAGTAGTAATCCGCTGTGACTGGTTTAGTAAGTTCATAAATTGGGTGTAGAAAATGATGAAGAAACCCTTCTTACTTAGATAAAGAAAGGTTTCTCTCAAGAATTAGACGCTATTAATCATCAACCCGCTGGGCAAGTTGCTGTTCAGCTTGCTCTCGCATATTGGCGGCCGTGGTATTTTCATTGTTGAGTCCCCACTTCAGCGGCACATCCGAATTAGCTGGGGATACCCGTACGTAGCCCGACATCTCTTGGTGTAGCGCCGAGCAGAAATCAGTGCAGTAGAAAGCAAATACTCCGGGTTTGAAGGGCTTCCACTTTAGGGTGCGAGTCTGTCCGGGCATGACCAACAGCTCCGCATTAGTCGCCCCTTGTACCGCAAAACCGTGCGGTACATCCCAGTCCTGCTCCAGGTTCGTTATGTGGAAATACACTTCATCGTCCATCTTGATGCCTTCAATGTTATCGGGAGCCAGGTGACTACGAATAGCCGTCATATATACGTGTACCTCTTTACCTTCCCGCTCTACGCGGGCTTGTCCTTCCCCTTTCGCCGCTCGGGGGTGCCCATTATCTTCAATCCGGTAGAACTTCTTTACGTTAGGCACAATTTTCCCCGCCGAAATAGCCTGAGCGTAGTGTGGCTCGCCTTTGGTAGGGAAATCTAATACTAGTTTCATCTTTTCGCCGCTAATATCAAACAACTGAGCACTGTGTGCTAATTCCGGCCCGGTAGGCAGGTAACGGTCTTTGGTGATTTTGTTCATGGCTACTAGGTACTTTCCTTCCGGCTTGCGCGTTTCCCCTCCCGGAATCACCAGGTGACCGGGTGAATAAAAAGTAGATTGACGATCTAGCACTTCCAGACTTTCTACGTCCCACTTTACTACTTCCGAGGAGATAAAGAACGTCGTATAAGCGTTGCCTTTTCCGTCGAACTCAGTGTGCAGTGGACCTAACCCAGGCTTCTGTAAAATACCGTGCAAACCTGACTCATAGTTGATGATCGGAATGCCATTGATGTCTCCAGCGAAGTCTTCGCTCTCAATAGCCGCCATCAGCTTGTCAAACGAGTAAATAGACATGTCGGCGGATAGCTTACCGTTACCCACAATGAACTCTCCGGTAGGATCTACGTCGCAGCCGTGAGGTGACTTAGGCACCGGAATGAAGTATACCATACCGGGACAATCCTGCGGGTTCAGAATCGTGGTTTCGGTTACTTCAGTAGAATTGACGATGCTGGTGCTCTCGTCCATCAGGTTATGATAAAAGGAAGTTTCCCGTGTTTGGCCTTTTCCCTGCTCTAGGTATTCTTCCGCTTTTTTCCAGTTCACAATGGCCAGCAGGTCTTTATCCTTCTGAGAAGCATTCACTTCCAGCAGCGTGTGTGCCTGCTCGGAGTTGTAGGTGGTCAGAAAGCTCCAGCCGTGGGATTTTCCTTTACCGTTTCGAGCTAAATCATAATTATAGCCGGGCATCTCGATTTGAAACGCTAGTTCCATATGCCCTTCTTCCGGGTCAACCGATACGTAGTTGATCAATCCCTTGAAGTTCTCCTGATAGGTATCAATGCCTACATCTTCTTGAGGAATAGGCACACTAAAACGAGTACCCGAAACCAGATATTCCGAGTTTTCGGTAATGAACGGAGCGCAGTGCAGTCCGGCTACATCCGGAATTTCCAGAATTTCTACCGTTTCAAAGGTTGTGAGGTCTACTCGGGCAATACGGGGGGTGTTGTTTCCATTGACAAACAGCCAGCGTCCGTCAAACTCGCCATCGGTTTGCGAGAGTTCAATGTGGTGGGAATCGTCCCAAGGCACTTCGCCGTAGGAAGTGTTGAACATCGCTTTGGTTTCTTCGCTGTAGCCGTAGCCGTTCTCCGGATACTTAGAAAATACCGGAATTTCCTTGAGCAAACGGCCTGAAGGTAACCCGTAGGCCGTCACTTGTCCGCTAAACCCTCCCGACATAAAGGCGTAGAACTCGTCGTACTCACCGGGCGGCACGTAGGCCTGTTGGGCGGCATCGCCCTCTACAATGGTCTGGGTCGTTCGTTGGGAGCAGTCGGTCAGAAAGACAGCTCCCAGTACAAGAAGGAAAAATAAGGTAAGGAAAATAGTGTTTGTTTTCATGGTAGTATTAGCTTTGGTTTGCTGCTTGATCTTTTTCGCCTACGGTCTCTACGTCGTTTTTACGCATGTATTCTAGCAAGGCGCGGGCATCGCCGATGGAGACGCCCTGGTTAGGCATTCGGGTTAAACATTCTTCTAATAATTTTTGGGCTTGTGGGTCTTCGGCCAGCATAACATCTACATTGGTGATCATATTCATGATCCACTCGGGGCGACGCTTATTAGTGACACCCGCCCAGCCGGGACCAACTACTCGCTGGTCGGTCAGCTTATGACAGGCCGAACACTTCATTTCGTAGATAGCTTTGCCCGTGGTAATCATACTTTCTTCTAGCGGATCGGTAAGATTCACTTCTTTCACCTCTCCAACCCCTCTGGGGTCAGCTGGTGCCGCTTCGGCCTCTTCGGTGGTAGCAGACTGCTGCGTAGTAGTTTCTCCTCCGCCTCCGCAGGAAATAAGAAAGGCAAAGGATAATCCGCCTAGGGCGATAAGTAATTGTTTCATAAGGTTAGATTTTTACTGATGAATATTTGAAGGAGAAAATTGAACGAGCAATGACATAGGTCAACGCTTGCCGTAAATTGGATCACGAAGTATCCGGTGGTTTAGGGCGAATGTAACTGAGTAAAATAATAGTAAGTGAAATAGGAAACAGGGCAGTCACCCCGAATAGAATCTCGTAGTAGTAGGCTACAAACCCCTGCCGTAACCACAGTAGTGTTCCTTGGCCAAATAGTATTAGTTCAGATAGAATAAAGGCCGCTAATAATAATAGCCATCCGGCTCGAGCCGACGTATTTCGGGGCAGTAAACCGCTTTTGAGTAGTAGACTCACTGCGGTCAGGGTGATGGCACCCAGCGTGATCAGATGAATAAAACCGATCACATAATTGCGAATGGTATAGGAAATTTCGGCCACAGCCGGTAGTGCCACAGCAGTTTGCACCGTCACTTTCAGTAGCAGACATAGTACTCCGAATGAGAATAATATATCGGTCCAGTCGTCTAGGCGTTTGAAAGGGTTAGCGGCGATAAATACGGGGCGTAAGATCAGGCAGAAAGCCACCACTTGCAGCAACACTCCCAGCGTATTTAGGTAGAATACCATCGAGAGTGGAGTGCTCCAGGTAACGCTCAGAGCATACGTGAGCAACAGTGAGGCTTGTAGTAGCCAGAACCCGGTAGTGGAAACAGCTACAGATTTACCACTCCGTTCAATATGAAATAGCCATAACCCTACAATGGCGTAAGTAAGCCAGCCGTTGAACTGGAAATGTAGAAAAAACTGGATACTAGCAAAGTACAGGGGATGCAGTTTTCCCAGTAGCGCACTTACTGGCCCAATAGCCCAGAGTCCTAGCGTGGATACCAATAGCCAGTAGATTCCCCACCGTACAAAGCGCGTATGTGCTCTGGGGGAGAGGGCTGCTAAATCTTTTAAAAAATAATACGCAAAAGCGTAGGCGGACAATAGATGAACAGCCGAAAAGGAGATGCTATAGAGGCCATAGCCTTGGTAAAGAAAGAAGATCGCCATTCCAACCGCCGAAACCACATTCAACCCCAACAAGTAGCGATACTTGGTCAGCCACTGAGAATGCTGGAGTAGCAAAAACAGTAATGCGCCACTTACCAGTGGATACGCCCAGCCTAACAACGCAACGTGCGAATGGGCGTGCAACAAATGTTTGTATTCCAAAAACGGTACTTCATTGACAAAGTAGTAGCGCATGAGGGTCCCAAATATCGCAGCCAGCCAGAAAAAGAAGATGGCTGATCCCATCCAGTGGCGTACAAAGCGAGCAGAAAAGTATTGTTGAGTAAGTGTCGGGCGATATGGTTGAGTTGTCTGAATCACTTAAAGGTGAAATCAGCAAATAGCCGCTGAGCCTGGGGGAAAAGAATATTGTTTTCCAGGTGAATATGTCGGTGTAGATCAGCCTCAAATTCCTGCAACAGCGCGTAAGTCACTTGGTAGGTCTGGCAACTATCTTCCGGGGGAGTGTAGTGATTGCTCAACTGGGCAATCTTCCTGAATCGTTCTCCTTCCGTTTGATGCTCAACCTCCATCATCTGGATTGGATTGTCAATTTCACCAAAGTGAGGCCGAGCTAGTGGGTAGTTTTTTTCCTGTGACTCTACCATCGCTCGGATGTAGGGAAAAAGAATAAGCTCCTCTTTCTTTAAGTGCGCTAATAAATGCTCGCTGCCCTCAAAAAACAGGGTCTTTATCTCGTGAAGCTCCGAGTGTCGCTGCCCATGCACCTTTACTAACTTTTCTAAGTAGGTATTCAGGGCTGGAACTGTGGCTCGCAGGTAAGCATGGTGCTCATCCACAATAGTATCAATCAACTGGGGTAGCCCGAGCGGTTGATCCTGATGAGCGTCGGGTAATTGCAGGGCTTCTTCCAATTCGCTTACTAATATTTCAGGAGTCAGCTGCTGGCGTTGACAAGCTTCTTCTAAAGTAACTCGCCCTCGACAACAGAAATCGATACCATGAGTAGTGAGCACGGGAGCGGTGTGGTAGTTTCGGGCAACGATGTCTCCTACTTTAGTTTGTAGTAGCGTTTTCATAGTTTAGGATTTAAAGACCTTTATATCTTTAATTGCTTAAAATTTTACACTTTTAGATAATAATGTCCAAGTAATAACCCTTCTTTCACTTCCTCAATGGTGGTTGAAATAAGTACTCCAGCTAAGTGATCACGCACCGCCTTGAACTTATCATGTACGGGACAGGGGCAGCTCTCTGAGCACTCGGCTAACCCTAGTACGCATTTGGTAAAAATTCCTTCACCATCAATAGCAATGATGATTTCATGCAAGGTAACAGCTCGGCGGTTAGGTAGCTGAAACCCGCCGCTGGGGCCTCGTAACGATCGGATCAATCCTTGACGAGTCAGTCGCTGTAATACTTTAGCGGTGAACGCTTCTGGGCTATCAATTTCCTGTACGATTTCTCGTAGCCCAATCCATCGGCCTTTCTGCTGGTCAGTAGCCAAATAGATCATAATTTTTAACGCTATTTCACCGGCTCGGGAAAACATAAAGTGCTAAATTTAAGAGAGAAATAATTAAAGACAAATTAATCCGAAATTAATTTTCTATGCGATTGCCCTTCAAGTATTAAGGCTCAGAACAGAGATAAACTTTTCTGAAGCTAATTAATTCTAATTACTTATAGCCGGGCACAGCACAGGTAAATAGCCCCCAAGAATTCATCGGTTGTTTAGGCCTGAGGAATCTGTTTCAGGCTTTCTTCGTACTTATAATTATGCTCGAACAAAAACTGGAAGATCGAAATATCAGACCCACCGCCATGCGCCTGCTAGTATTAAAAAAACTGGTGGAATCAGGTTCAGCTCTCAGTCTGAATGACTTAGAAGCAGCGCTTGAACGAGCTGACAAAGCAACCCTCTACCGAACCCTCAAAACCTTTGAAAGTAAGAAACTAATCCATAGCATTGACGATGGAACGGGTTCGGTAAAATATGCTTTGTGTGAAGAAGGTTGTGAGTGTAAACCTCAAGATCAACATATCCACTTTCATTGTGTCCAATGTAGTGAAACTTTCTGCCTGACCCGAGTTAAAATACCCTCAACCCAAATACCTGCTGGCTTTCAAGCAGCGAGTGTCAGTATGGTCTATCAAGGCACTTGCGCCAGCTGCTCTTGACAATGCAAACTGGTTGCACTGCTTAGTTGGTATACTTACCGAATGAAGGTGGTTTCGTTCATATTGTCGATGGTCATACTGGGAATGGTGATACTGCCCTGCGCCGATGAGCCATCATGGAACAAGTCGGTATCAGTAGAAATCGCTGACCACCCAGAAGACTCCGATCATCACGATCTTTGTTCGCCCTTCTGCACCTGCCATTGCTGCCATACCCACGTCATCTTATATGATACTTTTTATCTGAGCGCATTCACGCTCTTCAGCAGAGTCCCTGCTGAACAATCATGCCCGTTGCTATCCAGAATTTCTTTCTCTATTTGGAATCCCCCTCCCTTTTATGAGTCAAGCACCGTAGCCTAATTCTATCGAGTTGATTCATTTGTAAAGACTAAGAAATTCCTATCCATGAAGTTTATAATTATAGGGCTGATGTTTCTGACTGGAACATCAGCTTACGCGCAAAATACGTTTAAAGCGCGCATTATTGATGCCGAAGAAAACGAACCGTTACCGGGTGCCACCCTGAAGATAAGCTCTTTCCAGGGTGCCGTTGCCGACCTTAATGGGTACGTAGAGATTACCGATATTTCGGATGACACTATTCAGGTATTCGCTTCCTACGTAGGGTACCAGTCTTTCCAAGCGACTTATATTTTTCCGTTGCCCGAAGTTCAGGTAATTACTCTCGAGCCAGGAGAAGAACTCGAGGAAGTTGTTGTTACCTCTACCCGAAGCAGTAGAACGATTGATAACATTCCTACCCGAATTGAAGCCATCAGCTCAGAAGAACTGGAAGAAAAAGCCATGATGCGATCTTCCAATATTGCCACGGTTTTGCGGGAAAGTACGGGTATCCAGATGCAACAAACCTCGGCTAGTTCAGCCAACCAAAGTATCAGAATTCAGGGCTTGGATGGGCGATACACCCAACTATTAAAGGATGGTTTTCCGCTCTTCGGCGGGTTCGCCGGGGGGCTGAGCATTATGCAAATTCCCCCACTGGATCTCAAGCAGGTGGAAGTAATCAAGGGTAGTAACTCTACGCTGTTCGGGGGAGGGGCCATCGCTGGCTTGATTAACCTAGTGACCTACACTCCTGAAGAGAAAAAAAAGCTCCGATTGATGGTTGACCAGACCCAAGCGTTAGGCATCACGCTTAATAGTTTCTACGCCCAGCGCTTCAACACATTTGGACTTACTTTCTATGCTTCGGCTAATCGGCAGCAGGCGTATGATCCCAACCATGATGACTTTAGCGATATTCCCCGAATCAGAAGCTTCACGCTGAACCCTTCTTTCTTTTATTATCCCAATAAAAAATCAAGCTTACGGTTAACCCTCAATACTACGCTAGAAAACCGATTGGGAGGGGATATGCAGGTCATTGAGAGTGAGCAGAACGGCATTCATCAATTTACGGAAGAAAATCAATCAGACCGTTTATCGTATCAAATCACCTACCAAAATCGGTTGGAAAATAATAGATCACTGACCGTTAAAAATAGTCTTACCTATTTCGGCCGAGAGATCACCGAGCCGGATTTTCGGTTTGTAGGCGAGCAGTGGTCGTCCTTTAGTGAAGTAGCGTACACCGTTAACTCTCCGGTATCCGACTGGATTGTGGGGGCAAACCTTTACACCGATAAGTTCGATGAAAACCCACTGGACTCGCTGGAACGCGATTATCGCTATATCACCTTCGGCGCATTCACCCAAAATACGCTTGATCTTACCGATCGGTTTGCGTTGGAAAGCGGGTTACGGTTAGACTATGCTCTGGACTATGGCTTCTTTGCGCTGCCCAGACTTTCATTGCTAGCAAAACTCAGCCAAGTATGGTCAGCCCGAATCGGGGGAGGGTTGGGCTACAAATTACCTACTATCTTTACCGAAGAGGCAGAAAACCTCACCTACGAGGGCATCTTACCCATTCGTGCCAATACGGATGCTGAACGGTCCATCGGTGGAAATCTGGATCTGAACTACCAAACCTCGCTGGGGGGCGAATGGACCCTATCGATCAATCAACTCTTCTTCTATACCCGACTTAATGATGCCTTGGTACTTCGTGAGAACAGCGTAAGTCAGCTCTTCTACGAAAATGCCGATGGGCCAGTAACCAGTCAGGGTATGGAGACCAATATCAAACTAGGCTACCGAGATTTCAAGCTGTTTGCCAACTACGCCCTGATCGATACCCGGTTGAAGTACGATAATCTTAACGAGCAGAAGCCGCTAACCCCCAAACACAATATCGGTTCGGTTTTGATGTACGAAGCAGAAGGAAGGTGGCGAATTGGGTACGAGGCCTACTACACCGGTAGGCAGTTTAGAAGCAACCGAACACCCACGGATGACTATTGGATGATGGGGTTGATGGTGATGCGAAAAATCAATATGCTCAGCTTGTACATTAACTTTGAGAATTTTACGGACACCCGCCAACACCGATTAGAAAACTTTCAGGTGGGCCCGCATTTTAAGCCTGACTTTCCCGAGATATGGGCACCTACCGATGGTAGGATTATTAATGCCGGGTTCATTATAGAACTATAGTAGCCTACGTTTTATCAGACATCTTTACCCATAGTAACCCTGCTATACTTACTGTTGGTAACGATTAAGTTCTGATGAAAAGTGGCTACGGCAAAACCGTTCATCAATAATTTCATCCGGACGTTAGGTACATTTTATTAAAGATATCTGAGAAGATGACTTTTATCATATTCCGGTAAGACTGAAAGCCTTAATTTTGAATTATTCTAAATAATAGCCTTGTTACTGCTAGACAGTCAATTGGAAACCCTATGCAAAATAGCAAACCGGATTTAAACTCTGAACAGGATATCGAACTGATGGTGGATTCGTTTTACGCCAAAGTAAACCATGACCAGTTGCTTTCCCTGGTATTCAATGATTTTTCAAAAGTAGATTGGAACACACACTTGCCCAAGATGTACCGATTTTGGAATACGCTAATTCTTGGTAAACAATCGTACAAAGGCAACCCCTTTGCGGCTCACGTGCCTCTGCCGGTAGACAAAACTCATTTTGATCGTTGGGTGCAGCTTTTTGAAGAAAATATGGATGAGCTTTTTGCAGGTGATGTAGCGGAACAAACCAAATTAAGAGCCAGATCAATCGCTCATATTTTCCAGAGCAAATTAGAATACATAAATCAAGAAAAATGAAAACAGCTAACCTGTATCAAGACATCCGATACGACGAAAGCAAACCTATTGTTTCTGTCTTGTTTGAAACCGATTTCACCAAGGAAGTCCGAATTGCTATGCAACACGGAACTGTAATGAAAGAACATAAAACTTCTTTTCCCGTAGTGGTAGAAGTGCTGGAAGGTAGTATTGATTTTGGCACGCAGCAACAGACCAAATACTTGGTAAAAGGAGACTTAATTGCGTTGGAAGGCAACGTACCCCACGATTTACAAGCCACTGAAAACAGTATTATTCGGCTTACTTTGACCAAGTACGACAATGCTAAACGGGTAAAGCAAGTTACTGAGAGCTAAACATTCCAGAAAATGGAAAACAAAACAATTGATACCAAACAGGGACATTGGATACTGGCTAAGATGGGCAAAAAGGTACTGCGTCCCGGAGGAAAAGAACTTACCCAAAAACTCGTTCAGAACCTGAAAATAAATCCAGAAGACGACATTGTAGAGTTTGCCCCAGGGCTGGGATTTACGGCTTCCATTGCCCTAGAGTCCAACCCTAAAACCTATACGGGTATTGAACTCAATGAAGAAGCCGCCAGTATTCTTCGCAAGACCATAAAGGGGAAAAACCGAAAGATAATCATAGGCAATGCGGCAAATTCTACCTTGAGCGACAGCACGTACAACAAAGTATATGGCGAGGCGATGCTCACCATGCAAGCTGACCATAGGAAATCGGAGATTATTAAAGAAGCCTATCGAATTCTTAAAACAGAAGGTTTGTACGGTGTACACGAACTAGGACTACAGCCTGATGATATTTCGGAAGAAAAGAAAGCGGAAATACAGCGAGCATTGGCCCAAGTAATTAAAGTAAATGCTAGACCTTTGACTGTAACCGAATGGTGTAATCTTCTGGAAAAAGAAGGCTTCAACGTCATCAAAACCGAAACCAGTCCCATGCACCTGCTTGAACCCCAAAGGATGATTGATGATGAAGGTTTTTTCAGAACAGTAAAAATAGCATTCAATATTCTTACCCATCCTCAGGAAAGGAAACGCATTTTAGCGATGCGGAAAGTATTCAGCAAGTACCAAAACCATTTGAATGCGATAAGTATAGTTGTTGAAAAGAAATGATCTGTACCTAATTGACGATCAGTATGTTTGAACAAGGCTCTTCCGCGCAGAATCTGGTTTGACTTTTAAAAAACCGAGAGTCCGGTTTGGGTTGTGAACTGCTCTAAAAACTTCATACCACGATACGAATTTCCTTTTATGTTTAGTCGGGGACTCCATACAGCAATAGAAAAATGCTCAGGGTGGACGGCCACAATACCACCGCCCACGCCGCTCTTACCCGGCAGGCCTACCCGAAAAGAAAACTCACCAGCTTCATCGTAAAAACCGCAGGTCTGCATAATAGCATTGACCCGTTTGCTTCGGGTAAGGGAGAGTACCTGATGCTGAGTGATAGGATCAATGCCATCATTAGCCAGAAACAGAAACGCCCGAGAAAGCTCCTGGCACGTCATTTCTAAGGAACACATATAGCAATAGAGATCCAGCACCAGCTCAATATCGTTGTCAATATTGCCAAAGGCTTTCATCAGGTTGATCAGAGCGGTGTTGCGGTATCCTACTGAAAGTTCGGACTGCGCCACTGACTCATTGAAGGCAATATCGGGGTTCTGTGCTACTTCTCGTACAAAAGCTAGCAGCTCTTTTTTTGGATTGCGAAAGTGCGATACCAAAATATCACAGATTACGATAGCCCCGGCATTGATCATTGGATTGCGAGGAATGCCCTGGTCATGTTCAAGCTGAACCAACGAGTTAAACGGGGTACCCGATGGTTCTACTCCAACACGTTTCCATAGCTCATTGCCTCGCAGACGATAAGCCAGCGTCAGCGAGAGCACCTTCGCAATACTTTGAATAGAAAACTTTGTATGGTGATCGCCCATGCCTACGTCATAACCATCCAAAGTGCTCACATGCACTCCCAACTGACGCGGGTTCACGTTGCTAAGTTCAGGAATATACTGAGCAATCTGCCCTTTATTTTCCCAAGACTTTACTTCCGCATAAACAGCTTCGATGATTTTTTGATAATCCAAAAGAGGTGGTGTTAATGGTTATGTCAGCTAAGAGCGCGTTACTGCTGTCGTACCTTTTCCTATACGCAAATAGGCATCGTAAACCAAAGTTACACTTGCTTACATAAAAAAAGAAGACCCTTATAAGATCTTCTCTTCTGTGAACATTTTAGTTCTGTTTACCAGATAACCTAGTTATCCCAAGGCTTCTGATTTTTTGCCCGTGGCCCCTTCAGGTTTTTTCTATCCTTTTGGGTGATGGTGACATGCTGTGTCGGCTGGTCATCTTGCCAAGGGCGATAGTTCTTTGCCTCAGGTCCTATTCGGCGTTCCGTATCGGCACTTGGAGCTTCTACAGTCACCTCTGACGCAACGTACTTGTACTTAGGGTAGTTTTTTGCTTGGGGGCCTTTCAAATCCCCTAACTCCAAGCGTTGTTCTTTCTTGACTTCGGTACGGGCATCAGGATCATTCGTTGTAGGCGTAGGGGCTACATAACTCGTTCCCTGAGCAAGCAACGTACCGTAGAAAAAAATCATACTTATGAATATACTTATTGATCTCATTACTATTAAAAATTATAGATTTACTATCATATTGATTAACGTACTATGGCCTAAATAGTTGCCTAATCTGAGGTGCCCCGGTTTTCCCAAAACTACCGTCTCAATTAACTATAACTGAAAAATCTCTGCTCTTTCCGGCTGAAAAATAATATCTTTTACTTGAATGTTGATTTTCCCACCAGGGGCATTCCACTGAATTACATCCCCTCTTTGGTAGCCTAACAAAGCTACCCCGATGGGGGAAAACACCGACACCCGGTCTTGTTTGGCATTCGCTTCTTTTGGATATACTAACCGAAACTTAAATTCTTTACCGGTGCTCAGAAATTTTACCACCACTACCGTGTTGAGGGTCACTACATCATCCGGAATCAGGTGGGTTTCTACGATCTGGGCCTGTTCTAACGCTTCCTGAAGTTTTGCTACTTCTTGGCTGATATGCCCTTGCTGAAATTCTATCCGTTTAATTTGTTCCTGAAGGCGAGCCTGGTCTAGCTGGCTTACGACGATCTTTCTCATATTTCTTTTACTTTATGCTCAATGTAACATTTGCTATCTCACAGAATGTATTCCTTTTGTCACCCAGGTGCATCAGTTTTTGAGTAATTGGGGGGTAGCTTAAGCAAAAAAAGCCTGACTACTAAAAAATAACTCCCCCCCGTTCCTCACTCACTTGGCTCTTGCGACTAGGACTGCTTAATCCAGTGGATCGCCCGATCTTGTTCCGAATAATGAAAACTTTTCAGTTGGGTTTCTCGAAGCTGGTGCGCTAACTGTTCGGCTTGGTCTAGCCAATCGCTACACGTAATAATAACGGCTTTTTCAAAGACTCCCCGCTTCCCAAAGTTGTACCGAAAATCTTCTACCAAGGTATCTAACGAAAATCCGTGGTCATCTACGTACTCAATCAATAAGCGTAGTTTAGGATGCTGCTGCAACTTTTGGTGTAGCTCCATGAGCCAAGGCTTCATATCGGCGGTGCTGGTGGTACTATCGGTGCGAAAGCCCACAATATCATCCCTGCCAGTGCTAATAGGTTCGATCATAGTATACGGTCATTTTTTTGGAATGAATTTTACCCGGACGGTGACCCATGTACTGTTGTAGCTCGCCTAGCTTGAAGTAGGTATAGAATAAGCTACCTCCCAGCAAAAGCGCAAGCCCGACCGCTTCGTAGGTAAGCGTAACGAGTCCAGTCAACAGGTTGATCACTAAAAACAGCCCAAACAAAACAGATAAGACGTTCGCTATCAGTAGTACTTTTATTGCCGGCATCCGCTCCCGTAGGTCGCTATACCGCTTCACGTTGGCTATTCCGGTAATAATTAACCAGGCAGCTAATATCTCCCAAAAAAGCTGTACAGAAAAAGCAGCCGCTACGATCGCAAGACTTCCTAACAGCAGCTCGGCTAGCCCCTTCTTGGATAAAGGGCATTCTTGATACTGATGGCTTACCAGTGGGTTAATATTCTTCGCAACTGTGACCAAACCACTAATGGTCAGTAGTATTCCGAAAGGCATCATCATGGCCTGAAGTGCCTGCCCAGGATAACAGAGCGCTACCAAGCCAAAGGTGGCCGCCCCGATCCCTCTAAATAGTAAGCTATCCCGATCTTTTATGAGTTGTCGTTCCATAATTTTTTGTGTTAATGGGTTCATAGTCGCATACTCATTTCTCTACGCTACAACCTTTCCCGTATGCTTTTCAAAGGTCGGTAGAACCATCCTCGAATCAAACGACCTTCATCACATTGCTTCGATGATCTTCGTCACCCAAAAGCTAGTAGATCAATCCTAAAATGTGTTACTTAGACCATAGGGCAGAAAATACCCTTTCGGCTAATCGACCGTAGACTGTTGATATGAAGACTATTAAGCACCAACCACCCACCAGCGAACACACAGCTTCGTACCAGGCCATTGCCCACTATTTCCCCAATGTCATGATTGCAGTCGTTTCGGCTGACCATCGCATTTTATTTATGGAGGGGGATGAAATGCAGAAGTTGGGTCTTAAGCGGGAGCAAATTGAAGGTAAGACTATCGGCGAATTGGGCTACTTTTCTACTCAATGGAAAAACCAAATGCTGGAGTATACACGCAAGACATTAGCCGGAGATAGTTTTTCCTACGAAATCCAGCACAAAAGTCGGGTCTACCGGGTCAATACGGTGCCCTTACGGGATGAGTCGGGAAGCTCACCAGATCCCTCAACTTTAAAAGATGACCAGCAAAAAAATCCGTTCCGGGTGCTGTTCGTCTATACCAACATCACCGAACAGAAACGTACCGAGGTGGAAATGCTGAATGCCCTGAAAAAGGAGCGGGAACTGGGGGAGCTAAAATCCCGCTTCGTATCAATGGCCTCCCACGAGTTTCGCACCCCCCTAAGTACCATTTTGTCATCGGCTAACCTGATTGCCCGCCAGAATGAGCCAGGACAGGAAGAAAAACGGCTCAAGAACGTGGAGCGGATCCGCTCCAGTGTGCGAAACCTAGTGGATATTCTCAATGAGTTTCTTTCGCTGGGCCGCTTGGAGGAAGGAAAGGTGAGTGCTAATCCGGAAGTTTTTGACCTGGTAGGGTTTATGAATGAAATTGTGCAGGAGTTGCAGCACGCCCATAAACCCGGTCAGCAAGTACACATCAACTCACCCCAATCTGCTATTGAGGTGCAGGTAGACAAGCAGTTTGCCCGCAACATTTTTCTCAACCTGCTTTCCAATGCCCTCAAATATTCCCCGGAAGGAAAGCCCGTAGACATTGTGATCGACCATCATCCGCCTACCTTCAGCGTACAGATTGCCGACCGGGGCGTAGGCATTCCTGAAGACGAGCACAAGCATTTGTTTGATCTGTTTTTTCGGGCCCGTAATGCGACTAATATTCAGGGTACTGGTTTAGGGCTGCCGATTGTAAAAAAGTACATTGATCTGATGCAGGGGGATATTGCCGTAGAAAGCCAACTGGAAAAGGGTACCACCTTTACCATCACCCTGCCCTTAGCGCAAGCAAAAATAGAAGCGGTATGAAAAAGCTATTATTGATTGAGGACAACCAGGACGTGCGGGAAACCACGGCCGATATTCTGGAGCTGTCGGGCTACGAGGTAACCGCCGTAGACAGTGGGCGAGCCGGAGTGGAAACCGCGCTCAACCAAACACCCGATTTGATTATCTGTGATATTATGATGCCCGGTTTGGATGGCTACGGGGTGCTGCATATCCTTAGTAAACGAGCCGAGACCACCGGAATTCCCTTTATATTCCTAACGGCTAAATCGGAAAAAACCGATATACGTAAAGGCATGAACCTAGGGGCGGATGATTATCTGACCAAACCATTCGAGGAAAGCGAGCTGCTGGATGCGGTAGAAACCCGGCTGCGTAAGAGTAATCAGCTCCGCCAGGAATACGCCCCGGATTCGGATGGGTTGGATCAGTTTTTTCAGCAAGCCCGGACGTTTGCCGATCTAAGAGAACTTTCGGCAGAACGAACAGTAAAGGTATATCAGAAAAAATCTGACCTGTTTCGGGAAGGAGATATGGGGCAGTGGCTGTATTTTGTGAACCAGGGTCAAGTAAAAACCTACAAAACCAGTGAAGACGGCAAAGAACTGGTAACCGGGATGTCCGGACCTGGTGACTTTCTGGGCTATATGGCGTTGCTTGACGATAACCGAAAGCACAGCGAAACGGCTACGGCTTTGGAAGCAACAGAAGTAAGCCTGATTCCTCCGGATGATTTCTTCCGGCTACTGTACGGCAACCGCGAAGTGGCGGGAAAATTCATTAAAATGTTATCGCATCATTTAGTAGAGCGGGAAGAGCAGTTGTTACATATTGCCTATCACTCAGTACGGCAGCGGGTGGCCGCAGTGCTGCTTCGGTTGGCCGAAATCCAGGTGAAAAGCGAGGAATATCCTGTGATTACCCTTACCCAGCGCGACTTAGCGGGCTTGGCGGGTACAGTGAAAGAAACCGTAACCCGCACCCTGGCCGATTTTAAAGAGGAAGGCCTAATTGACATTGACCGGATGAAAGTAGTTATTCTTAACCAGCCAGGGCTTCAGCGGGCCACCAAATGATACGCTATGTATTATTAGAGTCTGGAACTATAGTATCAGAATTGCTAGTATTCCTGAGTGGGCTTGTCGTACAGAGGTCTGGCAACTATACGTGCGAAATCCGCCACCCTATTTATCAGGATAATAATTTGATCGTCCATCAAACGGTCGTTTGATAGACTTAAAAACTCTTCCTTAAAATAGCAGGGTTTTCACCATATTCTCCGTTCATCTTTTCGTCTATCAATCAAAATTCATATACTTGTACTTGTTAATGAGTTTATAGACTTTTCTTCACTCCACAAGCCTGTGAACATCGGATACGCTCGCGTCTCTACCAAAGACCAAAAATTAGATGCCCAAATTGATCAACTCACTGCTGCCGGTGCTGAGCAAGTGTTTGCTGATATTGCCAGTGGAGCTAAGTCGTCTCGTCCAGAACTGAATAGAATGAAGGAGCAGTTGCGCCAAGGCGACACGTTAATTATCCAACGCTTGGATCGGCTGGGCCGATCTATGAATGATTTAGTAAGGTGGGTGCAATTACTCGACGATCAAGGGGTAAAGTTTAAAAGCCTGACTGAAAACATAGACACAACTACTCCAGGGGGAAGACTGGTTTTCCACATCTTTGGAGCTTTAGCTGAGTTTGAACGTAACTTGATCCGGGAGCGTACTCGTTCCGGATTAAATGCAGCACGAGCAAGGGGGCGTACTGGTGGCCGTAAACGAGTGTTGTCAAAAAAACAGCAACAGGCACTCAAAACTTTGTACGATACCGGAGAACATACCATTCAGGAACTGATGACCCAGTATAGTATCAGCCGGGCAACTTTATATAAGGTAGTAAACGGAAGCTACTAGTACCGAACTTCGTTTGACTGCATTCTGTAATCTTTGGTAAGCCCTCTTCTTTCTTTTTTAGTTACCTAAAATCATTCCCTTTATCCGCAACTACAGACATATGAAGGAAGAGCAACCATATAAAGAAATTAAGCCCATCAAAAAGCTCGAGCATCTGGTGCATTCCTTCTGGATGCACCGAAACTTATCGGATGACCCTGAGCAGTTGACAATTGTGCCGGATAGCTACTTTAAAATAGTTTTTGTAGTACAGGATGGTAAGGTAGTGAAGTACTTTATGACGGGTCTATGGATCAGAGAAAACAGCTTTATTACTCCTCCTAATGCCACCAATTACGGGTGTAGATTGAAGATACTAGCTCCTGAATTTTTGATCCATCAGGAAGTTGCATCTATCCTCCAAGATTTCAAGCAGTTAGATTTAGCATACTTAAATCTAAAGCATTTTGACCTTTCTTCCTTCGAGAAGATAGTAGATCAATGGCAAATTGAGTTACTAAAAATAAAGTCTTCAAGAGATATAGCTAGTAACAAGCTAAGACTATCTCAATTGTTAGACATCACGAAAGGAGACATAACGGCCAAGCAAGTGTCAGAGCAAATACTCTGGACAAATAGGCAAATCAATCGCTATATGAACAAATACCTGGGAGTTTCACTGAAAAGGTATCTCAATATTCAGAAGGTTTATCAATCGTACATTCAAATCAGAGAAGGGCGGTTTTTTCCTGAGAAAAACTACTTTGATCAAGCCCATTTTGTCAGAGAAGTGAAAAGGCATACTGGCGAGACACCCACCAAACTTCATGAAGCGAAAAACGACCGATTTATACAATTAAAGAATATCCAGCAGAAATAGGTTTGTACAAAACTTATTTCCTATGGATAAATACACACTCACCTTCCTGTCGCTACTTAGCTTTCTGTTTTTTATCAGATGCTCATCTCCCCAAGAAAAGAATGGAGGAGCCAACCCAGACGAATCTGAATCTTCTGGCGAGTCAGAACCCCAGCAACAGTACGGTAAAACCAACTATGCTGTTGTCTGGGAATGGGCAACAACGGATGCTGCATTGGTTAAAAACAACATCGTGCAAATATCCAATGAACTTACTGACTTATGGAAGCGGGACATTATTGAAAATGCATATTTTGATTCCGAACCCCAAACGGATCAACTAGCCAATCTTGCTAATATTGCTTTCTTCCTCAAAGCAAAAGATCAGACTGCAGCCAGATCAGTTTTGGATGGTTTGACGGTGGTAACTAAGGACATAGCCAGTTACCAATTACATCCTGTCGGACAGCTATGGTTAGACAGAAAAACAGCGATAATCAACGAAAAGGGGATCACCAAATCATATGCAGCCGTATGGACGACTAAAAAATCGCCCTTTCAGGGAGAGGAGGCGGATCAGCTCCTCAAAAACCAGAGTGACGCCATACTGGCGCTTTGGAATGATGGCATTATAGAAAACGTATACTTCGATATTGAAGGTACTTACTCTCCGAATGAAGTAACCGATTTTGTCTTTTTTGTGAATGCCAATTCACTAGCTGAGGCAAAAAGCATTTGCGAATCCCTTCCATTCTATAAAGAAGAAGTTGCTTCCTATGAAATCCATCAGGCAGGTGTATTCTGGATGGGCAAATTCAGTAACAACTAAGTTCAACCCTTCAATACTACAAGCTCATGCGTATTTTAAAACAGGAAATATACTTTCCAATCATCATTGCTATCCATTTTCTCTTCTGGATTATAGATCTATATTTTTACGATGGTTCATTTAGAGAAATATCCTCTGATACCCTATTTTTTGGTGAACTAACCAATGAGTCGTGGAAAAATATACACCGCATTCTGGGCGAGGTGTTTTCTTCTTGGGTCGTTACTGTTTTTGCCTTCAATTTTTTAATGGCAACCCGCGCAAGATGGGTAGAGCGCATTTTTGGAGGTTTGGATAAAATGTATCTCATCCACCGACGATCAGGCGTCATTGCAGTATTTCTATTGCTCGCCCATTTCATTGTAGTTCCAAGAGATCTTACCGAATTTACTCCTGGCAAACCACTAGGCTTTTATGCTTTTGCCCTCATTATTATAGGAGTCATACTATCCGCTGCCCCTGTTTTCAAAAGAAAAATACCCTATCACAAATGGAAGAATATTCATAAGCTGATGGGAGTGTTTTACGTGATGGGAGTAGTACATGGACTGATGGTTCATAGCTTAATAAAAGAACTACCCATCACCCGAGTGTATGTATTTGGCATGGCCTTCATTGGTATTGCCGCATGGGTATATCGAGCGCTTCTATTTAACATTTTTAATAAGAAGCTTGAGTACAAAATAGTAGACATAAAGGATTTGGGTTATCAGATCACGGAAATACTGATGAAGCCCGTCAAGAAAGAACTGAATTATTTAGCCGGCCAGTTTGCCTTTTTCAAGCTTCCTACTTTTAGCACACAAGAACAACATCCATTTACTATCAGTAGCCATCCGTATAGCGAAACTCTTCGGGTTACAGTCAAAGGCTTGGGAGATTATACCGATAAGCTAGGTTCGGAGGTAAACGTTGGCGATAAAGCGTGGTTGGAAGGCCCTTATGGACATTTTTCATCCAGTTATATTAAAGAGTCTGATCAGATCTGGATTGCGGGTGGGATAGGCATTACACCATTCCTATCACTTATGCGCGATATACACCCTAACCAGGTTCATCTATTTTGGTGCGTCAACAAAAAAGAAGAAGCAGTTTATGCTGATGAACTACAGGAGGTTGCCAGCAACAATCCTAATTTTCACTACACCATTTGGTCATCCGAAGTCTCTGGTCATTTAACGGCTGATAAGCTGGGCATTGACAACTTTAAAAATAAGGGATACTTGATTTGTGGGCCTGCTTCTCTAAAAAATAGTATGATGAAGCAACTCCGGCAACAAGGAGTGAGCCAGGAAAATATCTACGATGAAGAATTTGCCTTCCGATAAAAACTACTAAAAAATGACAACACAGAACGCTAAACTCAGAGCAATAGTCTCTATCAGAAACTTAGTACTCGGTATTGCTACCGACTGGAAAGAACTAAACTCATTGGGTAATGAAATTGATGAATTGATTAATTCTGCTAGTATCACATTTATAAACCAGACTCCAGTTGCAGCTCACGAGCGATGGCTGATTGAGATAGGTCACATTCAAAAGGATACAACTGCCCTTAAAGGCATTATGAAGAAAGTTGTTCGTAAAATCAACCACCGAGATGCTAAGAACTTGGCAGAAATATGGAATAGCCATAAAGAGCATTCTACCGATTTGCTGAACCGCTTGAACACATTGTATGACTTAGGTAAAGCACACCTTCCGGAAAGTTATCATAGTGCCTGGACAGAGAGGTGGACAGTCATCTTTGACAAATTTATGGCTATTCAGGAACTGGCGGAAGGGAGTAGTTTACACCTCTCTATGATAGGCGAATATGCACCCGAAGAAGTAGATGAACTGACTGATACCATTTTACGGCATATGCCCAGAAGATACACATTGGAAGAGGCTATTCAGTACGAAAAAGAATACATGGAGGCTTACGAACAATTGAAGAAAGAAGCAACCCAGAAAAAGAATCTATGGGATCGATTCCTAGATATTCTAGCCGGAGGGTTTCAGCAAAGCCCAGCCGAGAGAGTGATGATGCAACGGTGGGTAAATGGTGAAAAAGGCGACTTGTGAAATAATAAAATATAATCCAACCTAAACTCAGACGAAAATGAACAAGATAAATTACCTGACATTGAGCGGAACCTTCATGGGATTAGCAGGCATATGCATGCTATTATCTGAAAACTTAGGATCTGAAACTGCTAAGTTATTAGTGCCAACACTTTTCGGAGTAGGCGGAGTGATGGCATTGCTGTTCTCAGAAGCAAATAAGCAGCACAACATTGCCAGACAGTATCATTTATTGCAAGGAGCAGGAATGGTTGTTTTTGCTATTCTAATCGGGCTAATTCCTGATACTCTGGGAGAGTTTCTTCAGTATGTAACTTACTTCATGTTATTATTTGGTTTGGTTGAGGTGCTCTTTGGGTTTACCGCACTCAATACAGGAAATAAGTTGAATATGAGCATTCTCATTTCTAGGTTCGTCGCTGGTATTTTTAACTTGGTTGGAGCATTATTAATTTTAACAATTTCTGCTGCTGATGAAGAGAGTGGTTTATTGGTTGCTGGAATCTTGGTTTTAATCGGTGGGATGGCTTTTGTTCTGTTTTCTTTTCGTATTCGAAAAATGCCTACGACTCCATGACGTGTTTCCTAACAGTCTTACGTTAAGAATACTATCTCTTTAAGTAGTGTTATCTAATTGTGGGATTTAAGTTTCCTGCCATGCTTGCCGTTCACCAGACAGCTTATCCAAGATTAAAATCGTCTTACTCAGAGAAAGAACTACGACTACATTATACTCCCACCGAAGCCGAGCTCGCCTTTGCCTATCGTTACGGCCAACAGGACGCTATGCAAATTGGGTTATTAACGTTACTAAAAACCTTTCAGCATCTGGGCTATTTCCTTCCCTGGAGCCGTATACCTGCTATGATCCCCCAACATATTGGCCAGTGTCTGGGATTCCTGTTTATTCCTGATATGCCGACCTCTTACCAGGAATCAGGTAGCCGCTACCGGCACATGCGCTTAGTACGCAAGTATCTTAAGGTGGAGCCTCTGCGGAAAACTACCTATATCTGTATGAAGGAAGCAGCCCAACAGGCCGCTCAAACCAAAGAGCACTTAGCTGATATTGTCAATGTGATGCTGGAAGAACTGGTGAAACAGCGCTATGAATTACCCGCCTTTAGCCGGTTAACCCGAGAAGCCGCTACGGCTCGGGCGCAGGTCAATACCCAGTGTATTCACGCCCTCTCGGATGCATTGAGTGATGATCAGAAGCAATACATCGATCTATTATTAACTGGACAAAGTGATGGGATAAGCTGGTGGCAGCAAATCAAACAAGAAGCCCCTGCCCCCACGGTTCGCAACGTCAAGCAGTTCTGTCACCACGTGGCTTTTTTACAAGAATACTATCATTCACTTTCGGTTACCGTAGCACTACCTCCCGCCAAACGAAAACAGTTTGCCTACGAAGCCTATACAATGGATTTGCCGCATCTTCGGCAATGTACCCTGGATAAGCAGTATGCCTTGGTCGTCCTACTACTGGAAAAACAAATGGGTCAAGCCCTGGATGATCTTGCGTTGATGTTCATTCGCCGGGTGGCTAAACTGCACCAGAACGGAAAAACATTGCTGGAAGAGTATCATGCCCAGAGCCGTGAACGGGTTGCTGAACTGATTCATCACTTAGCCAACATCACCTCGGCTTATCAAACTATAGGGTCAGAGATAGAGCGGTTTCAAGCTATTGAGGAAGTGATGCCCGATCAGCCTGAAAAGATATATCACCAATGTCGACAACACTTGGCATACGCAGAAAATAACTATTTACTTTGTTTACCTCAACTCTATCCCTCTAAGCGTTCGCTCCTGTTTGACTGCATCACTTTCTTGCCGCTACAGTCTTCCTCGCAGGATCAACGCTTGGTTGAAGCTGTCAGCTTCATTCTTCATCATCGTCGTAACCGCAGGGAATGGATTACGATAGAAGAGGATGCACTGGATCTATCTTGGTTACCCGAAAAATGGCACAAACTAGTCACGGATAAAAGAAGTAAAGAAGAGCCGACAGAACAAATTCATCGCAAGAATTTTGAATTAGCCGTTTTTACCGAGCTCACGAATCAGTTAAAGTCGGGGGATATATACGTTGTTGGTAGTAACGACTTTGATGACTACCGTAAGCACCTTATTGATTGGGATGTTTATGAAAAAGAGATTGTAGAGTACGAATCCATCTCTGGGATACCTACCCAAGCAACAACGTTCATTGCTTCACTCCAACAGACACTAAATGAAATAATAAGGCAGGTGGATCAAGCATTCCTGGGCAATCGTCATGCTCGTATGGAAAATGGAACGCTGATACTATCCCGTCCTCCAAAAACGCCTATTCATCATGATTACGATGCTATTGATCAACAGCTAAAAGCACGAATGGCTCCGCTTAATATCTTGGAAGTGATTATGCAATCCGAAAAATGGCTTCGGTTGAGCCGCTTGTTTCATACCCTATCGGGGAAAGGAGCTAAAGTAAAAAACTATGATGAACGGCTAGTCACGACGCTTTTTTGCTACGGTTGTCTGTTGGGACCTACCCAGACAGCCCGTTCGGTCCGGGGGCTAATCGTAAACAACTGGCCTGGGTCAATGCCCATCATATCACCGAAGAACGCTTGGATCGTGCCATTACTAAAGTGGTTAATGCATACAACCGCTTCTTGTTACCTAAGTATTGGGGTAGTGGAAAAAGTGCATCCGCCGATGGTACGAAGTGGAATGTGTATGAGCAAAACCTGCTATCGGAATATCATATTCGCTACAGGGGATACGGAGGGATCGGCTACTATCATGTATCGGATACCTATATTGCCCTATTCAGCCATTTTATCCCCTGCGGAGTTTACGAGGCAGTATATATCCTAGATGGATTACTGAAGAATGAGTCGGATATTCAACCCGATACCATCCATGGAGATACCCATGCGCAGAGTACAGTGGTGTTTGGTTTGGCCCATCTGCTAGGTATCAAACTCATGCCACGCATTCGTAGCATTAAGGATCTTACTTTCTTCCGTCCTAACAAAACCATTCGCTACCAATATATTGACAGCTTGTTTTCTGAGAGTATTCAATGGACACTTATTGAACAACATCTGCCCGATATGCTACGGGTCGTGCTATCAATCAAACTGGGTAAAATCTCGCCTTCTACGATCCTACGTCGGTTAGGGACTAATAGCCGCAAAAACAAACTTTATTTTGCTTTCCGGGAGCTAGGTCGGGTCACCCGAACGCTATTCCTGCTAGATTATACTTTTGATACTGAGTTACGCCAAACCATCCACGCAGCCACTAACAAAAGCGAAGAGTTTAATCAGTTCGCCGATTGGCTAGCCTTTGCCAGTAAAGTCATTCCGGAGAACCTTCGCCATGAGCAAACCAAGATTATTAAGTACAACCATTTGGTCGCGAACCTAGTGATCCTTTACAATGTGGATGAAATGACTCGGGTATTGGATGATCTTCTTCAAGAAGGTTATCCGATTGATGAAGACCTACTAAAAAACTTCTCCCCTTATCGAACGGAGCATATCAACCGATTTGGAAGCTATACCTTGAATACGGATCAGAAAGTGACTCCACTCAAGTACAATGTTCCGTTGATTTAGATCTTCCTCAGCTCGATGGCTAGTTGTTCCCGTTGTGGAACAAGCGGCGGATTTTACATGTATAGTTGCCAGACCTCGTACACAACTCGAGAGTAAAAAACTCTCTCGTATTGCTTGGCTTCAGATCATTAGCTTACTTGATACATTCTTGATTTAACATTTTGAGTAAGCCTACTGGCTTTTTAACAGTTCATTCCAGCCTATTTTCTGGAACACCAGATCGGCCTGACTGCTTTCGTAGAGGATACCAAGGGTATCTTCGTTAATCGAGGTTAGGCTAGAGTAGCCCCTACTCACCCATTCATCTAAGAGCAGGTGGTAGCTTTCGGGCCAGCTCATTCCTTCATCCTCACTTACTTGAATCGTCATGCGGTGGCGCTGGTCGGTAGCGTTGGGATTAGAGAAAACTAAGTAGCGTTTCCCATCCCGCTGGTGCACAATGAGGCTGGCCATACATATCGGCTCAATCAAAGCTTGGCGGGATGTAGGATGTGAAGTCCAACTGTGCCCCCGATCCGAGGTGACATATACCGAACGGCTTCCCCCTCGGTTATCGCGCATATTGAGCATCCAGCTATTATCTTTTAAAGCTACTACTTGGGCTTCCGTAGTGTTGGACTTAGCACCCTGACCAATCTGCCAGTTTTGCCCTTGATCGGTACTATAAATGACTGTAGCGTATGGCATCCCTTCAGCATCTTTATACTGAGCCGGAAACACTAGCGTACCGTCGGAAGTAGTAGTGCCCCGGCCCGGCCCTTGCAATAGTAGTGTCCAGGAAGGGTCTTTAATCTGCTGAGTAATGTTGATCGGTTCCGACCAAGTCAGGCCATTGTCTTCGCTCTTTACCAGCAAAAACTGCCCAGTTTCTTCCGGTGTTAGACCGGGACCGGAAGTATCCCAGGCTCGTTGCCCAGGATACCCATGTGTCCAAAGACCAGCCACCCAAATGGTGTTTGTAGTAGGGTCTATCAGTATCGCTGGATCTCCTACGCCGTTGGCTTTTTCTGAAAGCCCACCCCATTCGCCCTGGTCCATAATGATTCTCATGGGTTCCCAGGTTTCACCCCCGTCGGTGCTGCGGCTCATGCCAATATCAATATCTTCCTGAAGATCGACCGAGCTGTTGTAGCGGACATCATATACGGCAATCAGGGTTCCCTGGGGAGTGGTCACCAAGCCCGGTATACGGTAGGTATCTACGTTATCTTCCCCGTGCTGGCGTAAAGCAATACCGGCTCGTAGTAAGGGCACATCCTTAGTTGGTAGTGAATGTTTCTTCCCATCAATCACTACGGTCTCTACATAAACCTTCAATCGGTCAGTGGGGGATAGTTTCTCTGAAGGCCACAAGCTTACCCATAGATAGTTACTTCCTTTTTTTAAAGTAATACGATTTTTTAGGTGGGTCTGATTTTGGGCAGTAGCGGTCGCCAAGCGTTGCTGAGTACTAAAAACCGAGTCCTGTCCTGAATAGAATACCTGCACACTGTCTATACTATTTTCTTTCAGGTGTTCTATTCGTACGATCACTTCATTCAGCCGTAGTCCTTTGGCCGGAGACTGGATATTAATCTGAGCAACAGGAGTATGGCTCTTTTTCTGTAATATAGGGTACACCGGGTACCAAACATCAATATCGGACGATATTTGGGCTATTCCGGTCTTGGCTAAAATTACCAGAACGCAGACAAAAAAGGTTACTCGGTTCATTGCAGTATATTTAACTTGAGTTCTGAAAACGGTATATAATCCCCCTGCGCTTCCATATGAGATGATAGGTAGAAGCACAAATTTAGCAAACAGGGGTTTTTCACAAATACGGTAAACATTTTATATTCCCCTCCGTAGGACTCACTTTAACCTAATTTTTTTTGAACTACGAAATTTTTTGCATTAACCACGATGTTGTCCGTTGTCTCATTTGCTTCTTTCGCACAGAAAGATATTGATGCTTCCGGTAAGATGATCGTCCAGAAACAGGAAATTGAAGAATCTGAGCTACCGGCCGAAGTAATGGCCACTATCAAAAAAGACTATTCAGATTTTAAAGTAGACGATGCTGAGAAGCTCATGAAAGATGGTGAAACTTACTATCAGGTAGAACTAGAGAAATTTCTACGGGATGAAGAGAAGGTATTTTCGGCTGACGGTCAACTTCGCGACGATGTTAGCTACTGGAATTAGTAAACTGTGTATTTCTTTTCATAAGTAGAAGTAAAAAGCCGGTGCTAACGAGCCCGGCTTTTTCTTTGAATTTACTCCACCTTTCTTCCCTGCGTAGAGAAGGATAAACCCTGTTGTCCCATCGTAGAGATCATAATAGCCTCGAACAGTGGTTCGGGCGAACCCAGCTTTACCTTCCAGTTGAACAGAAAATTTCCTCCGGTTCCCCCCGCCTGATCTATTCCGTCAATGATAATCTCTACCGTTTCTAAAGGAGCCAAAAAGATAGGTTGGTCAAAGTAGGTTCGTATTGACTCTCCGTGCGTATCAAAGTATTCGGCCTTTAGTAGATAAACCGTATCGGTGCGATGAATATTACGCATACTAACTGTTGCTGTTAGATCATGAGTGCGATGTTCGGTCATACTATAAATCTGTGAGTATACCGATAGATAGGTCTCTCCGATTTCTAGCGAATCAGGAAGAGAATGATTAATCGCCCTTTTTTCCCAGTTAACCGGATCAACAGAGCTAATTTCTTCGGAACGATTGCAAGCACTGACTGCCAAGGCAATCATAAGTACTAGTAATATTTTCATTTTTGTTAACTGTCAAGTGGCACGTAATGCCGCGAATATACTATAAACATAATAACCCACACGGCGGTAGACAATTGGTTCTTACTAACCCTGCTACTCATTCAATAGGTCGCTCGGTCAATGCTTCTGTTACGTATTTCCCGCAATGTGCGTATCGGTTTAGCGCAACTATAAATACCAAATTTATGGCATCAACGTCCTGATAAACAGTACGTTTAGGATAGTAAAATATACTAATATGAGAGTTTTTTTTGCCGTCCTATTTACTTTCTTGACCAACGACATATTGGTGGCTCAAAGCACTCCAGTAAAAAATGATTCTTCAACGCGCATAGAAATCAACAAACTTCAGCGTATTAGACTAGGTGACCTAAAGGGTTCCCGTGCCAAAAATTATCCTACCCATAAATACAATTCATCTATTGTGATGGTAGAAGTTTTATCTAATGTAGCCGAACGTCCAAAAGGGCCTGAGGCAAAGAATTATAAGCCTTGGAGAGATGATACCCGCACCCAGCAGATGGTGATGAAGAAAAAGAAAAGAGAAAACCTGAAGGGGCCGCGCGCAAAAAATAGAAAGCCCTGGAAAAACGGATCTTATTGATACCAGATTAGTAGTGTACCGTCAGAAGCACACTGCTTCATTATAAGGAGTGAGCATGATTTCTGGGTAAATACTTTCATCTCTTCCCAAACCCACTTCTTCTTTAGGCAGCATTGAGTAAACAACCGACTATTCTTTGTTATTACTCTTATAACCTACTAGAGGTCTACGACGGCAGTTAATCTTTTGGCTATAAGGGTGGTGGGCTCTGTTGCAAAAAACTAGATTGGCCGCGTTTTGGCCGCAAAATTCTCCTCTCTACTAAAAAGGATAGGTATCAAATTGCCGCTCGATGAGACGGATTTCTCCCGCGCCGCGGCGGCCTGTAGTCTCACTTTGCAATCCACTCTATCAGGATGAAGCCCATACCACAGGTCAATCGGATCGATTTCTATGACTTATGCAAGCTGATATACATAGTTTTTTTATATTTCTGGTTTTTGCGTACTACGGCAAATATGCGTAGGATCAGCTTGTTCCTGACTGCATTGATCACGGCCATTTTGTTTTTGCCCTCAGCTACTTTTCGCTGGTAGTAATTTCGTAATTCTTCACAGTTCCGGATAGCAGATAGGGCAGACATGTGTAGTAGGGTTTTAACGGTTTTGTTCGCCAGATGAGAGACTCTGGATTTGCCACGAATACTGGTTCCTGGTTGGTGCTGGAAAGGAGCTACCCCAGCGTAACAAGCATATTTTTTGGCCTCATTGAAATCTTTAAATTCGTTGGTGGTAATCAGTACTTCCCTAGCTGTTACAGCCCCGATTCCCTCTACGCTGGTAATGAGGTTAAACAACCGGTTTAACTCTTTATCCGAGGCAATGAGTTGATCTAGCTCTTTGCCGACTTTAACCAAATCCTGATCTAGGTCTTTCAAGGAGCACAGACAACATTGTTGTATTTTCTTTTGCGAAGCTTTATCTAAGAAACCCTCTCCCTCTTGCCACGAGGATTTAAGCTGTTTTTTGGCGTTAATCAATCTTGTACGTAGCGCCGTCAGGTTTTTTAATTCTTTGATCACCTGCCGGGTAGGACGCCAAAGCCTTACATTATCATGATTTCTGTAGCAATAGAATGCAATACGTTCAGCATCAACCTGATCATTTTTCCCACGCTGTAAACCTGATGAATGTTTGATATGTAGAGCAGATTCTAGCCAGATAGATGCCTACTTTTCAGATAAGAAATCAAGTACGGGGTAATTGTAAATACCGGTATGTTCCATACAAAATAGACTCTCTTTCAAAACAAGACCAAATTGCTGCTTACTTTGATCCATAAATGCTTGAACACCTTTACTACTATTTTCTGTTTGTAGATGAAGCAAAGCCTTTCCGCCTCTCAATAAGCAGAAATCTAGGGTCTTTTTAGACACGTCGATGCCGATAAAATAATTGAAATCCATAACTTGGCGTTTAGTGTTTTACACCGAGTCAATAAGCTTGTCTACCTTCAATACCTTGCTAGTAGGCCAAAAGCCTAAATTTCTATTTGAAGTCTAAAGACAAGCAACCCAGCAGAGGCCTAAATCGATCCATAGGTCTTTCATCCTGGCCGAGCGATAAGGTGTCTCTGCTGGTATTGGCTCTTCATAAGTGCGCAAATATGCATAACTCTATCGAGTTACACACATTCACACACTGTGATAGCAGTAGCAACTTTCTCGATTTATTTATATGATGCTAATCTAAAGGCCGAGCGATTGTCCCTTTCTAAACATCCGCACGGTTCGCCGCCTTTAGGTTTGTGTTGTAGTAAAAAACTAAGAGAGCAGTAGTTGCTACTAAGCGGTGAATATGTGGGTAACTCGGTAGAGTTATCCATATATTCACCGCTAACTAACATTGGTTTGGGTGCACCATGTTCGCCGCTAAGAAAAACTTATATCGCGATTTGGACCCAGACCAATTACTAGACGCGCTTCAGGTAGAAATTTAGACTTAGATCTATTAGTAAGGTTTTGAAGATACATCTATTGCTACTACACTCTAACCGTAAAATTATGAAAGTTAAATTCTTCATTGGCATTGACATTAGCAAAAAGACGCTGGATTTTGCAGTCAGAGACTCGCAACAATTCTTGTTCCACTTAAAGGTTGAGAACTCTCTAGCCGGACTTGACACCTTCAAATCTTATTGCCAGGAACATGAAGTAGCATTAGAGAATAGCTTAATATGTTGTGAGCATACTGGCATCTATAGCCAGCATATTCTCTCACTGGCCGCTCAAGAGGGTATATCCTTATGGTTAGAATCTTCCACCAGAATCAAACGCTCTATTGGTTTACAGCGTGGTAAGAGCGATAAGATAGATGCTATCCGAATCAGTGAATACGCTTTTCGCTATGCTGATCAGGCACAACTCTGGCAACCTGAACGGGAAGTTTTGCTTGAACTTAAACATTTGGTAGGGTTGCGCAAGCGACTCATGCTAGCCAAGGACACCCTGCAAGTACCTTTGAAAGAAGCGGCTGACTTTCAGGACAAAAAACTCAGTAAGAAGATACAAGCTCTCAACCAAAAGCCTATCAAAGCACTTCAGAAACAGATACAGCAAGTTGAAAAACAGATTCGTACATTGATAAAGGAAGATGATGTCCTTCATCATTTGTTTGGGATAGTCACTTCGGTAAGTGGGGTAGGCGAAGTGATTTTTTGGGAAGTGATCATCACCACCAACGAGTTTAAATTGTTTAGTTGCCCCCGTAAATTTGCTTGCTACGCTGGTGTTGCTCCCTTTGAACATAGCTCTGGCACCAGCATCCGGGGAAAGACCAGGGTAAGTCATTTGGCTAATAAACAGCTCAAACAGCTTTTCCACATGGCCGCTATGTCGGTAACTTTACGAGAGAACGAATTAGCGGACTACTATCACCGAAAGGTGGAAGATGGAAAAAGCAAGATGTCCGTACTAAATGCGGTGCGTAACAAGATTATCCATCGAATTTTCGCTTGTGTTCGCAACAATAGAAAATATGAAAAAAACTATATGACTACGTTTGCATAGTCCGTAGAAATCGCGATCACTTCAAATCCCTTAATAGTGGCATAAGCCGTTTTCATTGACTTGAAACCCAGTGTGGGTTTGATTAACCGTTTAAGCTTCCCATGATCCGCCTCTATTACATTATTCAGATATTTGCGCTTCCGATGGATGAGAGCTTCCGTACACTTACCCTTGTCTTTCATTTTCCGGATAGCTGCCCCTTAGGCGGGATTCTGATCCGTATGGGATACCCCGTATTGATTTTAGTGGGCTGTTGCCAAGCCTTCAGCCCCTTAAAGGTCTTCTGCAAGAATCGCTTAGCCACTTTGGCATTCCGGGTGTGAGAAAGATAAAAGTCAATTGCCGCAGTGGAACTGTTTTTCCCCGGCTATCTACTGCCCGGTATAGGTATTTCCATACGCCTTTGACTTTGATGTAGGTTTCGTCTACTCGCCATGAATGGGTACAGAAGCCCTTTTTATACCATCGTAAGGCTTTTTCCATTTCTGGTGCATAGCGTTGTACCCAGCGGTAGATCGTACTATGGTCAACCTCTACCCCTCGTTCCAACATCATTTCCTCCAAATCACGATAGTGGATCGCCACCCGACTAATGCCGTACTTACAGTACCACCGGACACATTGTAGAATGAGGGTGCCCTTAAAATGTCGTCCCGGGTCCCGGCGACTTTAAAGTCAGTCATAATTAAATCGTAAATAGTGAGAAGTTAGGCAAAAATAGATAATCTCAAACTTTGCAACAGAGCTTTATTCCCTGCCATTGTGCCAGTAACTTATCTCTTCCCGCTCGGGGATATTTTTGGTAGTAAGTATTCCGATTAGTCAGACAGAAAACCGGACGCTTATCCTGGTCTCGGTAGCTACGCCAGAAAGTAAACTGTTCTTTAGGTATCTGATTAAAAACGAAACGGTGGCGTTTACTAACTTCCCCTTTGCAGGTATATTCGGCGATGGTAATCCAACTATTCAGGGGTACATGGGCGGTATGCACCTTTCCCTGCACGGTATACTCCACCGGATAAGTGCGTACGTTACCTTTTTGCCAGTAACTACCCCGGACGATGGTGCGTACTTGAAAGCCCGCCCGGTCAGTTCGCCACCCCGTATCGAAGATTCCATATTGCAGGGTATAACCCAAGAAGCGGCTGTAGTAAGCCGTTCCGCTGATCCTCTGCAAACTACTCGTCCGGTTTACTGTAGGTAAAGATGCCTGAAACTGGTAATCTAGGATTGCCTTGCCTTGTACCTTCGGCAGGGTTCGAGCTTGGGGCAAAGGCAGCGTATCTAGTTCCGGGAGTAACTTTTGGGATGAGAGGTCGGCCGCTAGTTGCTGTTCCAAATCAGAAACGATCTCTCCTTCTTGCCAGATAACCTCCCCCGTGGTGAGGGCTTCGCCGGGAGTTACCTCATCGGAATGGCAGGCGGTCAAAAACCAAGAAACTACGAAAGTGAAAAGAAAATAAGAAAGCGTTTTCATATTGCGGGTAAGATTTATGTGAGAAAAAACAGTATCAATAAAGGGCTATTGCAGTAATGCTTGATAGCTTTTAAAGTTCTACTTCGGCCTGCCGAGAAGGAGGGGATACGGAAGGCTGGGCCATCAATTCGGCGTAGCGTTCTTGCTGCTCAACAGAAAGGTTATTTAAGAGGGAAGCCGTCTTTTCCTGTCCTACTTCCTCACCTCGTATTTCTTGCCCAGGGCTAACCTGGCTATGCTGGACTACCTCCTGGTAATCCTCGTCAATGCTCGTAATCTTAGCCCGGACATGGGTATACTGCTCAAGCTGCTGTTCAGCCCGGTCAGTACGCTGGGCTACATGCTCCCCTTTCTGCTGGTTAGGCATCCTAAACTCGCCTTGTTCTGCTTCAGCCAGTATTTCCGCCCGGCCGTGGGAGGAGAGCGACTTGGCGTTCGCCACGTACTCTTCGTTTTCCTTCTGCTGGATAGCCTTAGTCTGCTCATAATCAGCTCGCATCACTTCAATACCCTGCCGGGTATACTTTTCCAGGCGTTCCAGATTGTAGGCCGTAGGTAGGGTACGGTATGAGTCCAGTTGCTGGTTGAGGTTCGTACGAAGTTTGGTATCAGCCTCCCGCTGGTCACCATAGCGGTTTTTTTCATCTAAATATCGTGATACTTCTTCCGAAGCCTGTTCTAAGGGTTTACTATTCGTTTCTAAGTACTGCCGGGCGGGAAAAGATAATTCTTCCAATGCTTTATGTTTGGCTTCAGGCTGTAAAGCCTGCTCCAACCGTTGCTGTATTTCCACCGTTCGTTCCAGGGCAGGATTCTTGCCCAGTCGTTCTTCGGAAAGTTGGTTGAGCTCTTTGAGCGTGGTGCTGGCAATCCGGCTGTGTGCCAGCACTTCTTTACTATCAGGAGCAAAGCGGTGCAGCGCCCGCTCGTACTGCTGGGCTACTTCGTCGTAGCCGTAGCCTCGTAAGGCATCGGCGGCAGCCCGACCGGCTTGTTGTAAGTTCTCTTGTTCATTAGGTTTTTCTTGTTCCATGAGTATTGGGTTTTGGGGGTTAGGGAATAGAGATTAGATCGCTTAGATTAATCGATCTCACGTACCCCTTTCCGGGTACGCAGCACTTCTACCTGGTTTCTGATCAGTTCTTTCACGTGAAGGGCATTCGTTATGCCTTGCAATTTCACCGTGGGGTGGGTCTGGTCTGAAGTGATGAGTACCAGATCGGACAATCCAAACCATCGATAGAGGAAAGGGGCTACAATCGTATAGTCTTTGATTCTGTAAAGTTCCACTTCATCTGAGGTGCGTTGCAGAATTCCCTGCTTACAGACCAGCCGCTCACGGGTTAGTGTGTAGACGGTCGTCCTTACCTGTAGGTACCGCCATAAGGCAAACGGTAGGGGTAGTAGAAACACGCTGGATAGGTAGAGTCCTAAGTGCATCAAGGGGGAAGGGCGGTCTTGCCAGAGAATAAGGGAAGGCATCATGCTATTCGTTAGTAATTCAATACTGATGTTCGGGCAATGGTTATGCGTTCTAATCGTTTCTGCTCTTGGTCAGCCTTGTGTTGCAAGGGCTTCACTGAGGCGACATCCAACAACAATCTATCCGAGCGTTCTAGCATTTGTCCGGCTAGTAGTAGATAGTCTTCAGCGAACGTTTGCAATCGGATACGCTCGGCTTCGGTCATCGAGAAGCGTCCGGGCGTCGCCACGCTGGATTGTTTCAGCACCTCATTCATTTCGGTGGCTTTGAGCATCAAGTCTTCTGCTAGATATTGAAAGGCAACTGCCGCATAGGCTTTTCGCTCGGCGACTACTTGATGAAGACTTTCAGAGACTGCCTTACGGGTTTGCCGGGCTTGTTGAAACGCAGCAATATTCTTGGGCAAGGCCTCCGCTCTTCCTGCGATAAACAGGTCACGGTACAGTTTATTGGGATGCCAGCTAAACCTAGGGTGTTCAACTACGACATCAATTTCTATTAGGGGCTGCACGGGTCCCTTCACTAGTTCAGTCGCTAGGAAGACGGGTTTAGATAAGTCCGCCCAATGCAGGTCCCGGATGCTATGGGCTTGTTTGAGCTCATGGATTACCTGCTGCTGCAAGGTTCTGATTGCAGAATAGCTATTGTCGATGGCTTCCGTAAAGTCGCGGATCTTTCCGTATTGCTGGCTCTTTAATAAATTGACGCCCAGGTTTTTTCCACTGGTGCCAATGGCTTTTTTGTCAATCACGATTTGGGCAGAAGCAAAGCCCGAAAGCCAAACCAGTACTCCGGCAGCGAGTATTTTTATAAGGCTCACCATATCACATGCAGATTATTTAGAATAGTGGGGTGGTGGCGATGACGGTTCGCTCTTGGGCTAGCTGGAAACTATTCAGCACCTGCTGTTTGGAAAAAGAATCGCGACTTGCCCGCTGGATGAGCTTATCCGCTTGGGTTTTGAGTTGCTTACTACTGAGTAGGTCATCCTGCATCCGGCGCAGTAATGCTAACCGCTCTGCTTCGGTCATCGAGAAGCTTTGGTTATTGGTCAATCGTACCCGCAGTTCATCCGCTTGGATGATTTTCTGCTGGGCCAGTTGCTGATAGGCTTTCGCCAGCTGTAGCTTTCGCCGCTCACTCATTTCTTCTAAAGCCACAACATGCAAGCTTCGGGCTTTTTGGTAAGCCGTAAACGAAGCTAGATCGCTAAACACGAACGAGCCGTCATACGGCACCAGTTGTTCAAAGAGCCACTGACTTTTTTCAAGGGGTTCCGTCCGTTCCGTGTAGACTTGCTGTAGGCGGTCGGCAAAGGAATAGTCCCTTAGGTGACCTGCCGTACTGATGGCTGCGTTCAGGGCATCTTGCCGCTCTTCGTGATCCACTACTGCTAGCGAAGCGGTACTATGGGTTTGTCTAAGCAACTCCCGGTAATTCATCTGCAACCGTTCGGTATCTTCTACATCATCCTTGGTATTCTTCGTCATACGCTTGAGCATCAGCAGGTAGCCGAGTTGCTTGGTGTTGCGAGTCGCATTTTCTCCAATACTATCCCGAAGCACACGGTCTTCTACTTTGATGACTTTCTGGGCGTAGCTAAGGCAGTTGCTGGCAAGTAGAAATATAACAGCGAGTAGTCGTATTTTTCCTCTTTCCATTGTATCAACATGGTTAATAGCCAAACACCGGGGTGGTAGCCAGGACCCTTCGCTCTAATTGCTGTTCGTACTGTTTCAAAGGTCCTGACTGGTTCTCTCCGGCCGCTTCCACTACATTCAGCACCAGTTGATCCGACTGAAGCTTCAAATCAATACTTTGCAAGATGTAATCATGCGCTTGCTTGATGCTAGAAAGCCGCTCACCCTCGGTCATTGAGAAGCGTTCATTGACTAGCAGCGCTTGGCTTAATTGCTGGGCTTTTTCCAAGAGGTCACCCGCCACTTCATTGTAGGATAAAGCGACCTGTAACTTCTTTTTATAGGCCATCTCATCAAAAGCCGCGCGGTTGACCGATAATTCTTCTAACTGTTGCTTCAGAGCTGTGACACTAGCCGGTAGTGGGCTATCCGACCCAAAGCCATCTAGTACCTGGTACAAGTCCAGTGCTCCACCGATTCCCTCTAGGGTAGCGTAGGCTTGCTTAAGTGTTCCGATATTTTCGTAGGCCGGTACATAGGCATCCATAGGGGTCTCTAGGGATAAAGCGTGGGCATGGCTCTGCACCAGATCGGCCCAGTGAAGATTTCGCACCGAGCGGGCTTGTTTCAGAAAGTCCTGGTAGTCTTCTTGCAACTGGAAGATATCTTTGACCTTTTGTTCAATCTGGTAGGAGACTTCCAACTGTTCTTCTTGTTTTTCTAACTGGTCATCTAGAGTAGCCCCATTCGCTACGGTGACGGCAATATGGGCAATATCAATCACCGGAATGCCTTGAGCGTAGGTATAGCTGATACTTGTGATTAATAACTGAAACAGTAATAGTGAGCAAGAAAGAGTACGTTTCATAGTAGTTACTTTTGGGTGGAAGAAATATATAGCGGGTAGCCATCGGGTAGAAACACCGACTGCTTGCGTCGGCGGCTTTGCATCAGTAGATCGCGGGCGACTTCAGAAGCGATTTGGGTAGGTAGACGGTACGTATTCCGTTGGGCTTGCCGAACGGCGGTTTCTTTAGCAGCCTGCTGCATACGATCTTCTGGTTCATTCAGTAGAATACCTTCGTGGTAGGTATGATCGTAGACCTGGTACTGAACGGCTTTGGCATCCAGTCGGTTAATAGTCACCTGAAGACGGTCTTGCCCCAGACGAGCCATGCCGTAGATCAGCGTTCCGGCCAATACTGTCTGACCCTTTACGGTGACATCCTCGCTAAGCCGTAGAACGATCCGCTTCCGATTCCTTACTTCCTGATCTCTGTGTACCACACAAGGAAAGAATTTACGGTCAGCCTGTGGACTTATTGCTTTAACGGGCTGAAAGAAGGATACTGTTTTTTCTACGACGGGTGGCGTTACTTCTACAGGTGACTTCTTTACCCTTCGCCTCTTTCTGATTGTCCGCTTTACGAGGATAGGCTCTGGTGCGGCGGCCGTATCCACGGCGGCCGTATCGGGGGGCATAGCAGGTTTTTGGTATCCCATTTGCCAGGAGGGGCGGGTCACTTTGGCTTCTTCGGCCAGTGCCTCCTCATACACCTTCGTTTTATCGGGCAGCGGGGAATTATTTACTTCTTCGTCTAATCCAAAGATAGGTAAGGGCGTACCCCGCAGGGCTTGAAGTAAATATTGACCCTGGAAGTGTAGTACGGTAATGGAAAGAGCCGCTAGTCCCACGATGATCAGCAAACTGTAGCGGGAGAGTACCTGCACCACTCGCTGCTGAAATGCTCGGGTGGGGCTTCCTGCAAACCGATCGGCTTCTTCTTGATTGATGCTTGCTTCGTCTAAATTTTCTTGGAAGTTTTTCATAGGGTTAGGTTTGGGGCCGGAGGCTGGGCGCGTGGGGTAGAAAGTTTAAATACTCCCTGCGGACCGAGTCCACGGTGGATGCCGCCAAGCCCCTTGTGCCCAGCTCCCCGCTCATTAATACAAATCTGCTCTCCGAAATAACCGAGCGGGAATCTTGAGTGAAATACTACGGGAGCCAGAGGATTCCCGTAGCGTGGTAATGATGGCTTCGTTTTGCTCTAAGGCTTGCAAAGGCAAAGCGTAATACAGATCGTGTTCCGAATACGGCAAAACATGCCCTACTAGCTCGTGAGCTATCGGTTCCAAAGGGAAGCGGGCTTGTTGTTCTTTCGAGAATAAACCTTTTCGATAGCGTTTGAGCCGTTCAAAACCGATAAAGTCTGTTTTGTATACCAGCGAAGTACGGTTTTCTACTTTAAACTTCAGATAGGTGGTGGTAAAGTCATGTAGTAAACCTACTAATTGAAACCGAATACCATCTTCCCGGGTAGAGGCGTAGTTTAAATCCGGGTAAGAAGCTAGTTCTTGCAAGCGGGAAAGCACTTGCCCTTCCAGTGCTTGATTCTGATGTGAATTGTCTGGACGGTAGCTACGACTTCTGAAGTCGTAGAAGGCTACCGGGTTCGGGTGAAATTGCAGCCGGGCGGTGAAGGGTTCGCCCCCAACTACGGCGTAGAAAGGCGTACCCGCTACGCTATCGCTAGTGGCGACTACTAAAATACTATTGTCCTCAATTTGGACGTGATAGAGCGTAGGATTCCCCACATCCGCCAGGGTAACGGGTTTATCAAAAAGGAGGTAGGACTTAGCCCGATCAGAGACATAAACCGTATCAAGATAAGGTAGGTAAGGTTGTTGGTCGTATTGGCCTGGGGTAGCCACTTCTATCCGATCCGTATTGATAGATTGACCGGTAGTATCCACCGTGGATACCGTTGGTTGAGCAACCATTAACAAGGGGGTCATTAAAGAGAATAGTAGTTTCATCATCAGTCTTCTTTTGATTTTCTAGGGTAAGCGACAAAATCAAAGTCGGTCAATTGTAGACCGTAGGGGTTTTTCTCATGGCGGTAGCCCTGCACAATCTGAAAGCGGGCAGCAATGGGCAAACTGCGAACATTATTGCCGATATGCACTTCCTGTAAGGCGTAGAAGCTGCCTTCAATAGGGAAGGCGTTCATATTGATCTTGACCGAATCTAATTTAACTTCCGTATGGGAGCCGTAGCGGATGTAATTCTTCCGGACTTCCCCTTCTTCAAAATCATGGTAGATCCGCTTCCCAGATTCTTCGTCAATGAGATTTAGTGCGGAGTTAATATGCTCATGATAGGTCTCGGCACTATGAGCAAACATATGCTTGATAAACGTTTCTACATGGTTCTGAGCTTCTATCTTACTGACTTTCCGCCCGTCGTAGTAACTAGCTGGAAACGTGCCCCAACTAGTAATCACGTAGGTACGTTGCTGGTAGTATTCGTGTACTTGCTGGTTGTGATATACATAAAATACCGTGCTTCCGATGAAGCCTAGCGTATTAACCAATGCGAGGTTTCGCATGGTCGTAAAGGTGCGGTTAAAATCTTTTAATGCAGACATTTTCTTTCAATTAGCAATTAGCGGTTAACAATGAGCAGTTTTGACTTGCGATGAGTAATAAGTGGAGGAGGAGTCACAGAGGTAGAGCGCGGAGGTGGGTAGGATGCTTGGCAACACTGCTACCCATACCCTATAGGTTTGGTTAGTCGTCTTTCTCTATTATGAAAGACCTTGATGCGCTCTTTTATTGAATATTTAAGGGCTTCTACTATTGTTCATTGCTAATTGATTAAAGTTCGTAGGTTCTGCCCGGTTGTACTCCACCAGTAAACTGCCGTTGATAGCGGTATCTTTGATAGGAATAGCGTACGGCCTGACTCCCTCGGGTAGCCACGCTATTTCCAGCCCCAGCAACGACTTTACCTCCGGCCATGGCAGCCCGTCCGCCCTGAAAGGCTAGTCCGGCTCCCAGCATGGCGGTGCTAAAGACCCGGCTCTGGAAGATTGCCGCTTGTGCGTGGCCTAGGTAGTAACTGGTTAAGTGAGGGACGAGGAAGTAGAGGATCACAATCACTAGGCTCACCAGCACAAAGTTTGTCGCCCCGAGCTCGTTAGAAAATAGCAGCCCGTTGAAGTAGAGACTGTTGAACTGGCTTACCAGCGTATCCAAGATAATAAGCGTTACCGACCAGAACTGTACCGTCAGATAACTTTGCAGCCACTTCATCGCAAGGCTATTAAAGCCGGGAATTACGGACAAGCCAATCGCTAGTGGCCCTACGATATACAAAAAGCCCAGCAGTACCAAGCGGATTAGTTCAATGCCCTTACGGACGATATAGACAAACGAGCCTTCTAGCAAAGCGAGCAGCCAGTTAACCAGATCAAATTGCATCAAGCGGGTAAACAATTCGTACAACTCTTCCATATTACTGGGCAACTCCCCGTTTTGCGCCCCCGGTAGCAGCAGATTCCACATATCGGCCAGCCGTTGCATAAAGGTTCTATCGGGTCCGATAAAGTCCGCTAAGGCTTCAATGGTGGCACTGAGTACGGCCAGAAATTCGGTGTAAAATGTCAAAGCAAAGAGCAGTAACAGCCCGCGAACAATCGGAAACACATCCAGCCGAAAGCGCTGACCAAATACCAATGCCCCAAACACCTGATTGAACAGCACGATCGAGAGCAGCAGTGGAATCAGTGCTAATCCAATCGCGTGGGTCTTCACCAGCAAAGCGTTTACCGCTCCTAAGAACTCCGGGGTAATGGCGACGTTATTCATTTGAGCGGTGGGCTTGGGGTGGGGAGCTGGGCGGCACCCCGCTGGGAGTCTGCTTTTTATTTTGTGCCTGATAAGCCTTCTCAGCAGCATTATTGGTTTCTACGCTATGCTTATTTACACCATGCACCCCGCTCCCAGCCCCCCGCTTGAGCGCCTTGCGCTCAACAAACTGATTCACTGCGTAGGGTAAATTCCCGTGGTAGTGGTCAATGAGCTTGCGTAGGTAGTTGCGCTCCTGGGGCTTGGACGAAAGTACCGCATCTAGGTGAGGGGATATTTCCAGTACGTAGACCCGGGCTTCTTCGCCTTGCTTGATAAATAGTTCACGGAAGGTTTTTTCTTTTCGGATGGATCGGATCAGCTCAACCTCGTGGGTCGTAAAACCCAGGTGGGTCGCTAACTCATCCACCAATCGGCTATCCTCATGCCAGAGAATGATCTTGGTAGCCGCATTCACGAGCACAGCTTCCCCCACACTGGACTGCTTAATCTCATTCAGTCCTTGGGTAATAATGTTCACTGAGCCATTATTTTTACGGATGGTACGGAACAAATCTTCGATAAATTCTTGCAGCTTACCCGAGAGCATCGCCCAAGCTTCGTCCAAGTATAGATACTTGATCTGGTCAGGGTATTTGCGAATCTGATCCAATGCTAGCTCTGTAATCAGTAGCGTGACGACTGGGTACAAGACCGGATCGCTATTGATCTTATCCAGATCAAAGCAGACCAAAGGGTGCTCGCTAATATCTAGTTCATAAGCAGCATTCAACACTTTTTTGTATTCGCCCGAAACAAAAGGCTTCAGCACAATTAGGAACTGCTCTAAATCAAAGTATTTGGTCTCTGAGCGATACTCCGCATCCTGGTTGTGCTCGGACTGGTAGCGGCGTAGAAAGTGGTAAAATGAATGCATCCCCGGAAAAGCAGTGCTTTGGTTATCGTTCAGGTACTGATAGTAGCGGGGCAGAATAAGCTTAAAGATCGCCCGTTCGGCCGGAGTCAAATCCTGGCCGTGACTGCCCGTGGATGCGGCCACCGTGGATGCGGCGCCTCCTTTCCAAATGGTACTGAGTACCGCAATCAAAAAGTTGCTCTTTTCTGAGGTTAGGCGGTAGTGTCCTTCACTACTTTTGTCCAGTAAAAACGGGTTAAAGGCCAGAGGCTTTTCAGCAGAGTACTCAAAGTAGGTTTGCTCAAAGTTTTTACCAGTTAAGGCATACATCACATTACGGTAGGTACCCCCCTTATCAATAATGATCTGCCGGGCTCCGCGTTCCAGTCGTTGGGCAATGAAGTTTCCCATGGTGTAGGACTTGCCTGAGCCCGAAGGACCGATGACCACACAGTTCTGGTTGGCCTGCTCTGTATTGAATAGGTTCACCTGTAACAGGTTACGAAAGCGGTCACAAAGGTAGTCTCCTTGTGTATCCCCGGTCACATCCTGCATCCAGTGCAGGTAGCAACTGGCAATCTTGTCGGCGGTAATTAACCATCGGTAGTGCTGAAAGCCATTGCCCGGTACACTGGCAAAAAACAGGTTCGCCGTATCATAACTTTCAATAAGAGCTTCTGCCCCGTAGAGGCCACTAATGGCGGATACGACCTGATCGATGTAGCTTTGGCGAAGCTCGTCATCATTGCTAAAGACGATCACCGATTGGTGCAGACTGACCAAGCGAGCATTCTCAGACCGAACAAAGGCCGTAAACTCATCCAGTTCCTCGGCTTTAAGCTCGTGGTCTTGGGTGGTCAACCACTCGAGTGAGTCATTGAGCTTTCGTTCAAAGTCCAGGGCTTTGAGTTCCCGCTCGGTATCTTCTACCAGTAAACACTGGGTTACAATGTGGGGAAACTGCAGCTGCTGCGACAAACCGAAAGTATAGGGACTGGTGACTTTGTAATGGTTTTTGATACTGGCAAACACTTCACTGCCTTGCCCCATCATGGTGATCACATTGGCTTTCTTTTCGCCGATCACTAATCCCGACGGGTCACTGTATACCTCCCGGTTGAGCTTAGGTGTCGTCTTCGTTCCAGAGGTAGTTCCACTACCGTCCTCATCAAAAGAAAGCTTGAGGTAGCGTATCAGCAAATCGTTTAAAGATTCTTCATCTAGTCGGGTCACCGAAACATCTTTCAGACTGTAGAGTCCTTGCACAAACTCGGTGGCGATACGTTCGGCCTCCTGGAGAAGCCTATCAATCTTACTAAAAGGATTCTTGATCGCTGACCCTGCCTGGGCAAACCCACTCGTGATAGGGTTTACTTTTTTTAGCCGGTGGCGTGATTTGCTGGGGAACGACAAGAACAAATAGCTTTCGTGCTGGAGCACCAGCCGGGCGATAAAGTGATCCAGCAGTTTGCCTTCGTAGTAGCCTCTGGATTCTCCTTCCGGGTGAAAGGCATGATCGTAGTAGATATCCGTTTTCTGGACGACGGTACCGACAGGCAGGAGCTTCAACTGTCGAGTGAGCACTTCGCTGGCCTGATGAAAGTAGCCTTCCGTCCAGGATTCTAGTGGGGCACCTTGTACTTGAAAGCCCACCGCCACCCGGCCGTCCCGGAAGATCACTTTATCATTTTCTAGGGCGAAGATGGGCAGTCGTTTCGCCAAATAAGCTGACTTTTTATGTCTCTTGTGAATAGGTTTAGATAGTAACATGAATTTTTTCGGAAACCGGAGTTCGGAGACGGAAATGATTCCCCGTTGGGACCGGATTAATTTAATTGTAGAAGATGATAAACTGGATAAAATTCGGGTTAAGCAGTAAATGATTACCTTTTTAGCCAATCTTCCGAACCACCGATTCTGGCCTTCGGACTCCGTACCATTAGGTAGCGAGGTTGCCAAAATCGGTACGACAGATAGGAAAACAGTCGGCTTGGATGTTTCTTTTGGTTGAGCTGCTTAAGTAGCAAGTACGCTAGTCCGGTGGACAAGATCACACCCCAGAAGTAGTACTTGCTCATCGGGATCATAAAGTTCAGCACGATGCCAATGACAATAGCTAAGGACATCACAAATAGCAGGGCAAATAGGTCGGTCATGGGCAAGCCCAGTAGTTGGGCTTGCTTTTCAATGCTACGAAAGGTCTTCATATCAAGGGTCAAGTAAGATGTCCCCGCCCAAGAATGAGGCTAGATCGTCTACGATGAACTGGAAGCCACCGAACAGGGCAATCGCGATGACCATCCCGATCATAAACTCAATCTTGTCGGGGGCTCCAGTGAAGAACTTCATAGCCGCTTTGAAGATACCAATACCGATACCGATCAGAAAAGCGACGTTGAGAATAACAATGATCCAGACCCGGATACTGCTCAGAGCAGCTTCCACTTGAGCTTGTCCGAATGACGGAACGACTGCTAACAGCATCACAAGGAGCAATAGTGCCCCCGGTTTGGAAGTAGCCCAGGAAGTTACCCAGCGGGGCTTACGGGTGAACAAGGAAAACAAAACATGTTGCATGATAATAAAAAGGGTTAGTGAGAACAAGTGAATTTTAGAAAGCTATTTATACATCCCAGGCATTAGGCGAGGGGCTAACGTTATCCGCTTTGGGTCGGAACAGTGTTGACGTCTCTCCTTTATGAGAGACGGTGCTATCTAACGGCTCGGTACCAATCCGGTCATATATCTTGACAGGGATGGCAAGATGGTTTTGATAAATCACCTTTTCTTGGCTCCGCTCTTTTGCCCACTGTCGGCATTGCCGAAGGGTTAGCAGAATCAGGCTAATCCATAGTAAAAGCGCGAGTAAACCCAAGGGGGAGCTCACCCAGTGTAACAGACTTTGTGTCATATTGGTCGTACGTTTATCAGGCTACCGTTTGGAGTAGCATGTTTCAAGCAGTAGCCATCTGACTACTTACTGATGAATGATTGATAAGACAATATTAGTGGGTCACAAGCAGGTGGGCAATTTTCCGGGTGGAAAATAATTTCCAAAGTGAAAAACGGCTGGTTTAACTAAAATTAGTTTGATAGTTAACCATCTAAATAAATAGTATCTCATCGGCAACTTATAAGTAGTGCGCTGCGTTGTAAACAGTAAGCAGTCAATTGACTGTATTAAGTTAATCAAATGAATATGAATCAGCCTGCTATTCCATTTAGTGCCGGATCGTTATCGTATCTGAAAGATGTGCTGGCACTCTCGGCCAAAGAACGAAAGCAAGTACGTTCCACATTAGATCTGCTACCCTTGTCTAAAAATGGACTACCCATCCAAGCTCTTAAGCAGTTACAAAAGAAGTTACAGATTGGGAACCGCGCGATAAGCGCGTTAGTAGGAATGTCGGAAAGTACATTACAGCGGCGCTATCGCTCAAGTAGCCGATTATCCGAAATAGAATCTCAGACTGTCTTGCAACTGGCTGAACTCTGGTCGCAAGGCATGGAAGTTTTTGAAGATGAGAACGATTTACGTACTTGGCTGACAAGTGAAATTCCGGCCTTAGGAGGACAAACGCCATTAACGTTGCTGGCTACTCCGTTAGGGCGCTCTCATGTTCAGGAAGTATTGTTACGGTTAGAGTGGGGCATTTACTCTTAGCTACTTAATATGCTTGTCTACCGCATTGGCAGTCATCGGCGCATTCGTGATCTTCAGGGCACAGGTGGTTTGTATGTAGCGGGACGTTGGCATCAGAAAGGCACCCGGGTTTTATACACTTCTTCCAGTATTTCACTGGCTAAATTGGAAGTGCTTGCCAACAGCGTAGGAAAAATCCCCCAAAGTATGGCTTTAATGACGTTGGAATTTCCTGACGATGCGCCCACGCAAAACGTAGAGGCAAAGCAACTACCCCAAGACTGGCACCACTATCCGTACCTCAGTCAGTTAAGCCAAATTACCGAGCAGTGGCTTAGTGACGGTGTCGATTGGATCATGAGGGTACCTTCAGCCCAGTCACCCACCGAATACAATTACCTGTTTAACCCCTTGCATCCCTGGCATGATAAGCTAAACATCGTGGAAGTGCAGGATACCTATTTTGATCCCAGGCTGAAACGATAGATTGGGGCTACTCGAGTAGAAATTCCTTTAAGAAGAGGGGGGTAAATCTTTAAAACTGTAAAGATCTTTCTTCAAACGGTCGGTTGGTAATGTCTTAAGCAAGGCAAAGGCTTCGGCATGACACCACTTGAATTTTTGCCCGCTTTCGCAGATGCATCGGTCATTTCGCCCTGGAATGCTATTCGCTAATACCATTTCTATCACTTTAACGGCTAGGTGGACATCAGCAATGTTAAGATCTTCGGCATAAAATTGCCGTACCCCCGCAAAGTGGTGCTCATATTCTTCTCCGGCGTATTTTTTTTCTTTATTCTCATCGTAGTATAATTGGTTAGCGAAAAAGGGATACACTTTTTCCACGATGAAATCTACCAAACGAATACCCCGACTGGCCATGTGCAACAGCTTATGATCCATATCCAGACAGCAAATACCTTCCTCAGAAATATGGCGATTAGTATCCCGAGGAATTAGTGTGCTCTTTTCAATAACCTGAGGTACGCAGTACGGGTACGTGTTGGGGATAAGAATTAGAATATTGAACGTATTCCAGTATTCCCCCTGACTGTCACATATATCCAAGTCACCCGCTAGTAGCCAAGTATTGGTGCTACTATCAAAGTGTTTACTCAGCTTAGGAAACTGCCCAAGGGCTTCTGCTATATCCTTCTCAGGAGATACTTTTCTCCTCATTAAAAGCCAAAGTAAGGCTTATTCCGCTCAGCAATCGGAGCCATATTTTTGAGTATCCGTGGAGTGGTATTGGTTACTTTACGTTTTAACCGCAGGTTGCCGTTTAAGTCCGTAGCGATAAAGTCTTGCTTCTTCAAAAAAGGTAGCCAGTGAAAATCATACTGAGTGTAACGGAACTTCTTTTCAGGTATCTCAAATATGTACCGGTCTTGATCCTTTTCGGTTCTATGGCAAACCGGGGAAAGAAAGTTATGATAGGCTTCAGCGTTATCTTTTACATAATCGCCTATGACAATACCGTTACTGTTTGCACTGGATTGCATTTTGCTCGCCAGACTCGTGTGTAAGCTACAGGTAGTTACTTCACTGATTTCCCCAATCCCCGCCTTCGCCCATATTACGTCTCGCTCGTACCCAAGATCGATTCCTGTCCGAATGTAAATCTTCTCTATTCCTTGGGCATCGAACAGGTTTTGAAGGTCAAACTTTACAAAGTAAGAAAATACACTAGCTCCCCGCAGGGCCCGATGCACGGCTTCTTTCTCGCTTAGTTCTTTTCCCCCATAGTAAATAAAGAGTCCATCCCCCTGAAGTCGATGGATATACCCACCAAAAATCAAATATGTATGAATAGCCGCCTGTTGGATAGTGCTGTTGATGATGTATACTGTTTCTGGCGTATACTTTTTGAACAAGTTGGTAGAACCTTTAATATCCACAAACATGGATACGATGTAGTGCTTCTCAGCCCGGTCAGAATCTTTGAGGTGAGCGAAATCAGGATGTAATCCAAGTTGCTGATCAAAATTAAGTTCTACACCTAATTCTTGAGCAAGGTCTTGAATACTAGGAAGCAATTTTTCTTCGTGGGCTTCGCCTGTGAAATTCCTGAAGGACTCTTCAAGAGCTCGCCCCTCAATGCCGTCAATGCTTTTTGACAAGATTTCGGTTTGCTCATCAGCGGCAATCGCGGACTTAATTCTTTTTAAGTAATCGTCGTAAATGTTCATCATAAGTTATTTTATGTGGTATGCAATGAGAATGAATAAGGGAATTAGTAAGAAAAATAGAGCCGTGAATAGTTTGCCAGCTAGTTGTAAACTTTTGAACTTACCTTGCAAGCCACTGGAAAGTTGATATACTTGATTGCGAAGGTCGGCTAGTTCATCGTCGGCACTTAGCTTAGCCGAACCATCCTGAAAGTCTTTAAGAGTCAACTCTGCGATTGCCCCAAAATATAATAACGAATTACCTCCTTTTGAATAGAATGGAGTAGCTGCAATGATGACTACAATCATTACTGTCAGTCCTAAGCCCACTAGTGCGAAAACAAAAAGATGAATCCAGATACTACTCGTCGTTTTTTCTATGATCAGTGGATATCCCGTGATCAAAGCCCCTACGATGAATGTACTTAAAGCCAGGAAAACGGCGCACTTACTGTTTACGCTGTCGTAGTAATGATCGAATCGCTCAATACTAAATTTCAGTCGATCTCTTTCCACGAGCATTATCCTTTAATATTTCTGGGATCATTCCCGAAAGAGTCTTTCTCTCGGATCTTTCCATTCCTTCCGTGGATCAGAAGCTCTGAACCTTGGTTTCTAGCAATTTTCCGGGCAGCACCGATAGCTTCCTTTTGGGTAGGAGCAACTATTGTAGCCTGTTTATTTCCCGCACCTTTGACAGCCCAGCCATCAGGATGCTTCACAACATGTTGATTTTTTCCTTTTTTCATGGATATTTGATTTTTGTTAAACAAGAATTTATGTGCGAGCAGCACCATTGCTGTTCATAAGTGTATTAATCGGAGATTAGAACTTTTACCCCATCTGGTGTAAAAAAAATTTTCCAGTTAATGGAAATAGGAAAACACTATCAGGCGAACCAACAAAAGTTAGAAGCAGTAAGCGAGGAAGAATGGATCGTTGCGCTAGAAAAAAGTAGGCGACATTTGAAGCTACGTATTAAGCAGCGGACATTGTATGGGGCTCATAGCGAAAAGAATCTTGGTGAAGATCCCTACGACTATTACACTTCATTTGCCTACGAAGCTATCATCTCGTGAAGGTGGGAATGGAAGAGTGAGTTTTCGCTAACTGAGCAAATGATTCGTGTTATGAATAGCCGTATATCAGAGGAGGTTGAAAAGGTGAAGCGGGAAAAATCAGTGGCATTAGAAGTTAAATACGTTGATATTGAAAACGAACTATATAATGTCGGGATATCAGCTTATGATCTATCCCGAGAGGAAGCAAAAAAGTGGGAAAGGCAGATACAAAAAGTAGAAGCGGCCATTGCTGAAGATGATGTCCTTAAATTCTTCTGGGACTGTATCAAGGAGGGGCATAAGAGAGTAGAAGTGGCTGACCTTATGGATTTGAAACCAAGGCAGCTCGACAAAGTACGAGAACGCTTCATTCGTACTGTCAGAAATCACCAAGCGAACAAAACACCTACACCATGAATACGATTGATAGGCATCAAAGCGGACAACAGCCCACTGAAGCGCAGCAGATACTAAATAATATGTACGGCCTGATGATGGAAATCAATCTTTATCGTTCGGATGAGGATATTCTCGCTGAAACCGACACTCAAGACCCTTTCATCCGAAAGCATCTGCAAAAGATTAAGCAATTAACCGCGAAGTATACTGCTGTAGGGAATCAAAGTAAATTTCAACAACTTAAGGATGAGATTCAGCGGCTTAAAGAGCTAGGTATTGAAGAGGTAAAGAAGCTGTTAAATCCACAAGATCAAATGCAGTTGCAGCCCCTATTTCGAAAATTTGAAGAGCTGACCGAGGCTGATGAGCAGTCAATTCTTGAAGATCAAGAACTTCTTCAGATGATAGAATATCTAAAAACAAAGGGTGATAGTGATGAACAAACCGCAGAGAGAGGCTCATAAGCTCTTGTCCTCGGTAGGCTGGTCGCGACCCGGTGATCTGACGATAGATGAAATAGCTTGGTCATTAGGAGCTTTTGTAAAAGAGTCTCCTTTAGAAGGAAGTGAAGGGCATATCTTAAGGAAAGGCAACACTGCCATTATAACCGTCAATGAACGGGTTGACTATCAGCCTAAAAGGAACTTTGTAGTTGCCCACGAAATAGGACATTTTGTTCTCCACAAGGGAGTGAGCCTTCTATTCTCGGAAACCGATAAAACATTGACTGAATGGCACCAAAAAAGTGCCCATGAACAAGAGGCCAACCTGTTTGCTTCTGAATTATTGATGCCAACGGAGTTATTTATTAAAGAAATTAAGGGTGAGACATTAAGTCTTGGACTGATAGAGGAAATTGCAGATTATTTCGGCACTTCACTGACTGCTACTTTTTTGAAGTACGCGAAATATGGCGATTTCCCACTAATGATCATCTACACTGAGGGTGGAATTATCCGATGGAAGCAGCATTCGGACGATTTTCCTTTCCAGTGGCTGCCTTTGGGCAACTCAGTACCACCCCTTACTGTAGCTGGTGATTTTTTCAACGGCAATGGAATAGAAGATGAACCGGTAGAAGTAGATACGATAGCATGGTTTCCTGAAGATTACGGCATCAAAGGGAAAGAGCACTGGAAGCTTTGGGAGCAGTGTTTTCCAGTTTCATCTGATGGATTAATTAGCTGTCTTTGGACGAACTAAGAAAATTTGACCCTTACTATTTTCCTTCTAGCTTTTCTATCTCAGTTTTCAATTCATCCAACAATTGCTGTTCGGTAGGTAAGTAGAGTTGGTACTTGCTGGCTAGGATAGACTTGTTGTCTTCCGGTAACGAAAATTTCACTACGGCATCGTTCTTGTCGGCGCAAAGCAGCACCCCAATGGTTGGGTTTTCAAAGTCTTGCTTTTCTACCCGGTCAAAGTAGTTGACATACATCTGCAATTGTCCAAGATCCTGGTGGGTAAGTTTATGGGTTTTGATCTCAAACAGCACGAAGCTTTGCAGCAAGCGATTATAAAAGGTCAAATCTACGAAAAATTCATCCCCATCTATATGCAATCGCTTCTGACGAGCGATAAACGAGAACCCATTGCCTAGTTCCAATAGAAAGTCTTGTAAGTGGGTAATCAACGCGGCTTCCAAATCCTTTTCGTAGTAGGAGGCTTCCCGTTTGAGTCCCAAAAACTCTAGCACCATCGGATCTTTAATAATTTCTTTAGCTTCCGAGGGCTGTTGTTTACCACAGGCTACGGCTAGTACGCTTGCTTTATCGTTACTTAATAGTAGGCGTTCGTAAAGCTGGCTGTTAATTTGCCGTTCTAACTGCCGGGTCGTCCAGTTGTTTTTGGTGGCTTCAGCGATGTAGAACTCACGCTTATCTTCGTTTTCTAGCCGGATCAGCAGGCGATAATGGGTCCAGCTCAATTGTGAACGCAGTGCGTTCACAATTGGAAAAGTGCGATAAAACTGTCGCATCAGATCTAACTGCCGTTTACTAAAACTGCTGCCATATTCCGGTTCCAGTTTTTTGGCTAACGAACGAATAAGTTGCTGCCCGTAATCAGCCCTTTCCTTGCCCTGTTGTTCTTCTTTGAAGATACGTTCACCAATGTGCCAGTACATCAGTACCCGTGTGTGGTCTACCGCCCGGATAGCCTGATCCCGACTGTGAGCAATAATGCTTTTTATTTCGGAAAGTAAGGATGGGTTGAGTTGCATGATGCGTTTTGAAAGACAGCAAGATACAGCAAAGTAATATACTCAGCAAACGCTTTACGATAGCCGATCAGATTCCGCAGACAGTATTTGCGCTTTTGTGCACCGAAGAAACGCAAGCCACTAGCGACTAAATCCGTAGAGCAGATCAGTCAGTCAGTGAGTATGCTTTACAGTGCAGTGGTCAGATATATTATTGGTTGATAGGCGTTAGATGCTCTTGGTTACTGTAGTTTTTCACCCGATGTCCCCTTTGATGATGCAAACGTAGTTGATAGGCATATGTGACGACCAAAAGACTACTGCATATGCTCACTGCGCTGCGCTATTCAGTTTCCTTTTTGTCGCCACCGCGCCACGAAGGCCGCGCCACATCGGGCTTGGTAAAGCTATCAACTGTGGGGGAAGCATATCAAATGTTTCACCCGGCGAAAAACACTGCCATAACCAAAAGCACCATGCCTGCTCAACCAAAACCTTTATTTAATCAAGTAGCTGAAATCACGCTTCATTACCAAAGCACCGTAAAACCGTCGCAACGGCCTAAAGTCACCTGCTCTAGTGATGCTTACACCATTTTCATGAACCACTGGAACCCACACCAGCTAGAACTACAGGAAGAATTCAAAGTCATGCTGCTCAACCGGGCACATAAAGTACTCGGAATTGTTAACATCTCACTAGGAGGAATCGCCGGAACGGTAGCTGACCCTAAGCTGATTTATGCTGCTGCTTTGAAGGCAGGATCTAGTGCTCTAATTTGCGCGCATAATCATCCGAGCGGGAACTTGCGAATGAGTCAGGCCGATTTATCGTTGACCCAAAAACTTAAAGCGGCTGGAGCATTTCTGGACTTACCCTTACAAGATCACCTCATAATTTCTGCCGAAGGGTACTACTCATTTGCGGATGAAGGAGTGCTCTGAAGCACTCTTTTCTATTATTGCCGGGCTTCCCTTTTCGTACTTTAATTCACATATCATTCGTTGGATTGGTTAACAAGTCACCCGCAGACACGTCTAGTGCATCCGCTATCCGACAGACGTACACAATCGTTGCCGTACTGGTAGCAGCTTCGTACCGTTTAATTTGCCGTAAATCCAGTCCCACCGCCACAGCTAAATCCAGCTGGGTAAGTCCTTTCTGGGTGCGGTATCGGCGAAGGTTTTCAGCAAACGTATGTAGTATCTCTTCTTTATCACGAGAATCACTCATAAAAAGAAAGAAATACTTTTGCATCAATCAAAGGGTGACATATATTGCACTTATGGATATTTCTGAACGAACGCTGTTGCTGCGGTATGTAGTGCACGTTACAAAGCAGTGTAGAGCGAAGAATGTACGCTTGCCCCGGTCACTGCAACGGATACAACGATATCTTACTGACTCCTATGAATCAGTCGGCACTCCTTCTGATCATCTACCGGAACCTATTGATTACTATCCGTTTCTAGCAGATCTAAAAAAGAGTGTGGTTATTTACTGGCGAATGAAAGCGGATGTGTCTTTTGAACCACCTGACTTTCTGGTAGACGTTATTGATTGTGTAGAACGTATCTCGCCGTACTGGTTCAGTTACCAGCAAGGACAGTGGCTAGAGTAACCCACCCACCCTTCAACGGAGAGCCGGAAAGGTAACTATACCCTTTGCCACCAAAGCCCGTCATCGTTTTCGCACCTAGTCTACCGCCTCACCCCAACGATGACTCGCTTTCGCGGCCGCACCACCGAAAGTGGGTGATAACCGAGATGTAACTATCTAGCTAGGAAACGTTCATCACCCACCCTCGTTTTTCGTCCTACCTGTTTACGATGGTGTTTCGGCTAATCAACTGATCCCGTAAAAAAAAGCCAAGCAATGGGACAAAATACGATGGATGTAGTACATTGCTAGAAAAATATACGTAGTTATGACTGACTCTACCAAAGACGTACATCAAAAATTTGCCGAGGTTCTGGAAGCCTTGGGTACGAACGCTTACCAACTCAGCAAACGGGTAGGCCTGAACAGTCCTGATAAGTACTACAAAATAGAAAAAGGCCAGGTCAAGCCCAGTTTTGATACGCTCGCCGAAATCGTCGCTCTCTACCCTCAGGTGAACGTTAACTATTATTTTAAGGATGGTGTACCCATGTTGGAAGGACCTATGGCTTCCCAACAGACAACACCCCATAATACGAACCTAGCAGCACTACGTATCAAACATCTCGAACAACGGGTAGCGATGCTGGAAGCCCAAAACCAGGAACTTACCGCTCAGTTATTCGGACAATAGCCTAGCCGTCCGACTTCCTATAATCTGCTTAGTTCGTCAGACGGCTATGCCGCACGGGGTGCCCCGGTCTAGCGAGATTACGCGGACGACGATCCACCGTGGAACGGTCGCGGTAACCGCCCGCATAGGCCACCGATTCGGGCCCACCATCGTTGATAGCCTTCAAGTTAACCCGCCGATCTACGCACATGCCTAATCTCAAACCCTCAAGGGAAGTTACACCGAACGCCATTACATAATCCTTCGCTTCGTTCGCCCTTGACCGTTTGCATCGGTGGGTGACGGTACTATCGTGGGGGAAGGCTAGCAGCGATGGCGGGCCCTCATAGCCCATTTTTTTTGTGGGGGGAAGATTAACTGCGATGCAAGGGGAATGCCAAAATTACCCAGTATACGTATTTATTTATTAGTATTTGCTCAAATTTAGCTGATATTGGCTTGAAATAATACTATAAAATGCACTTTTTAGAGTTTATTTTCTTTATTTTATACTATATATTTATCTATAATGGCTTGTGCAAGTAGACAGTTATAAGTATATTTATAGTATAGTTCAGATGGATAGCGCGCCCCGAACGAACACAGTTTTTACCATTTAAATTTTAACCATCATGGCACGAGCAAAAAAAGACACCGTTACCAATGAAATGACAATGAACCCTACGAATGCTACTATGTTGGTAGACCGCCCCGTTAACTTCTTTGAGCATGGGCATGAGATACCTGAGAAGCGCAACCAGTTTATGAAGTTAGCCCCTGGTAAGAACCGCATCCGCTTTGTGGGTAATCCTGTATCGGGTTTTGTCTTCTTCGGTAAAATAGAACGCGAAGATGGCAGCGAAACCGTTAAACCCTTTCGCCGGACAGAAAGCGAAGGCGAATTCTCGTTGGAAGAAATGATTAACCGCGATGCCCGGATAGGCAAAGACGGTGAACTAGAAAAGCAAAAGTATTTTGTAGCCGGACTAGTCTATAACTACCAAAAGGAAAAGCTACAAGTACTGGAAATCACTCAAAAGTCTATTCTGAAAGCGTTGAAAAGCTACGTGGACAGCGATGAGTACGGTCACCCGTCTGATTATGATTTGACCATTGACAAAAAAGGGGACGGCTTGAATACTGATTATTCGGTGGTTGTTAGTCCACCTAAGCCACTATCCGATGAGATTGAAACGCTCGTCGGCGAAACTTCTTACGATCTGGACAAGCTCTTTATCGGGGAGTATCCGATGGGATAACTTCTCATGCACAACATGGGGAGTACTATTCCCCATGATTCTTTCGATCACTTTTACCGATTTATTGATTATTCATACGCATTTATGTTACCCAACACTAATCCTATTAAAGCTACTTCTGTTATCCATTTTGAGCGCGAAGTAGCCCAAAAAGTCCAACAGCTTGCTCTCCTGCTTTCCCTAGTAGAAGAAGTCCGCGATGAAAGCGATAAAGCGATGGTCTCCGCCACCATCCGCGAGGGAAAGCAGTTTATTAAGCATGTGGGCAGTGTCCGCCGGGCGTATACTGACCCGCTTCAACAAAGCATTAAACAGTGGATTGCCAAAGAAAAGGAATTACTCGCTCCGGTTGCCACCGCTATCGAACGGGCAGATGGACTTATCCAGCAGTTTAATAAGCAAGTAGGCCTCCGGCAACAAGCTGCTATTAAGCGGATTGATAAAGAAGAGCAACAAAAGCAAGCAAGCGAACCTGCCAACGCCGAACTAATTGCCCAAGAACACGAGTTCAAGCGGCAGATTACTGTTGCTCAACACAGTACTGAAGGAGTCCGTAACGTGTGGACATTTGAAATACAAAATATAGCCAACGTACCCTGTGAATATCTTATGCTAGACGAAAAGAAAATTCGACAGGCTATCCGAGCAGGTGAACGCCATATTCCTGGTCTCATTATTTTCCAGAAACAACAAACTTTTTATCGCTAGGAGCTGGGGGCTTGGGGCAGGGAGTAATATAAGCATCTTAAATAATCCGCTTCTACTCATTACTCCAAGCTCCCCCGCACCCAGCCCCACGCCCGAGTTATGGATTACTATCAACTACCCCGCATCAGCAACAGCGATTTGACCATTGCGATGCACTTAATTACCCATACACCCTACCGGAAACCTGAAACGGCTTTCCGTTTTGGAGGCGTGTTTCACGAATTGTTGCTAGAACCCGAGAAATTCCGAGCAGAAAGCTGTGAGGAACTGGATATACGATTATTGTACCGTATGTACCGCACGGTCATCAGTAATCAATACTGTCAGTCTTTGCTCCAAGACAGCGAGAAAGAAAAGGTTGTTTTGTGGCAAGAGTCGACTACGGAGATTGCGTGTAAATGTAAACTCGATTTGATTGTCGATCCGAATAGTGAAACGCCCTATGTGGTGGATTTTAAAACAACCTCCGCCCGAAACCTTTCGGCATTTTTGAACTGCTGCCGGATGTACCACTACGACCGCCAAATGGCCTTCTATGCCGATAGCATTGGGGCGAAACAGGTATGTCTGATTGGGGTGAGTAAGAAAGTCAAGCGACTGTTCTTTGTTCAGAAGTACGCTACTAGTGCCTTTGTAGAAGAGGGGCGACGCAAGTATCGTCACCTGTTACGGAAGGTACAAGAGCGTGATCTCTTTGAAACTATTTACTATGCTCGTAATAATGGCTCCCACGAATCGGGTAGTACTCAGTTAAACGAACCTTGTCCGACGTATCACACCGCCTAATTTTTCCAATTCTTAACCCTCTAAAATTTATCTCGTGGAAAAAACGATACACCGCTTTTTTGAAAAATTAGCTGAAAGCTTGTTCACTTTGCCCCCGATTATGATTGGTATGTTCGCCATGTATGCTTATTTGGTATACGAAAGTCAGGCGTTGCTGATTACTCAACTACCTGTAACCCTGATCGGCTGGCAACGAGAAGTAGCCGCTTGGTTTCTATCGGTAGCCATTCACTTAACCATTTTGACTACCGCTGCCAATAGTAAACTGGTTCACCAAGCATTTCCGGTGCTGTTCGCGATAGCGGGCTACTTCATCACCACGCTCTTTTTTGATGCCTGGAATTTTGAGAAGTCGCCAAAAGCTATTTTTGTTAGTCAACTGTTTAGCCTACTGATTGCGGTGATCAATTATATATTCGTTTACCTGTTCGTTGGAAAGTGGAAGGAGATGAAAGGCGAAAGAAAAATGGAACAAGCACTTCATCAAGCTGAAGAGCTAGGCCAGCAACTTACGGATAAACTTAAGGTGGCTAAGGAGGATCAAGTCAAATTGCAAAACCAATTAGTCAAACTGCAAGCTGAACTGAGTGAAAGAAAACAAGCGTTATTCAAGCTCCAGCAGAATTTTACGAAGCAACAGCGCACACACCAAGAGGAATTACAGATGGTGGCCGAAAACCGCCTATGTGTTACCTGCGGGTACCAAGCCAAAAGCCGTCAGCAACTCTCCCGCTACAAACGGGATTGTCATCAGTGCATCCTGCAACGCAATGAAAAGAAGGAAGTCAATCATCAGCTATTGACTTGAAAAAGAAAAGGCGGCTTCATAGAAACCACCTTTTTCTGTTTACTTGAGAAGTATCATTGCTTGAAGCAAAGATAGGATTTTGTATAAATATTACATAAAATAATTAAACAAATTTTGAGTAAAAATTTGTTTATTCATAATATTGTATGAGATTTGTATTAATTATTGTCGCTTTTTGTGTAAAAACCTACTTGTACTTTTTAGCGTATGCAATTTGAATTAGAAGTTATTACGCAATGTATTTCGGGCTCTCTTTCGCTCTCTAAAATTCGTCGTAGTGATCTCTCTGAGCCTCGTCATCTTTTAAAAGAACGTTTTCCTTTTTGTCTCAAGCACTACCAAGTAGTATATACCCGAAACCAACACCAATGGCAATTACACTCGTTTGTTCGGCACTGTCTCGATGAACTATATGAGTTACCCATTACCTACCCCGACCGGGAGTATCCATCGGTAGAATCCAGTCCCTACACTGACCTGCTGCCTAAGCTAGCGACTTACTTTCAGCTACCCATGACCGATATTGCTTGGACGACCTATGAACATCAAAATCATGAGCTAACAATTGAACTTATTGCCCTATCTGAGTTTGATAAGCTAGAACCAGCCGAAATCTACTTTCACTACTACCAGTATGTGATGAAAGAAGAAGAGGAGCGAATCAAAGAGCAATGGACGCAGACTATTTTTAGCCTTCCGGAAGAGGCAACCATTCGCTTATATATTCGAAATCATCATCAAGCCTTGCTTCGCCTCAAAGAGCAAATCATGCAATCTATCCAGGAAAGTGAGCATAAACATCTTCATCGTTTTGCCCCGGTATTTTGTCTGGAAGATACTTTCAAGGCAATGCATGCGGTGTTGGACGAATTGCTATTACACCTGGAACATCAATATGGTAGCTATTTAGATCTGGAGGCTCGATTATCCTACCGGAAGCGGCGACAATCACTCCAAGAGTTGGCTCCTCAACTCAATTGGTTACAAAACCAATTACCTCGCTTGTCAGATGTAATGCGTTCATACATCCAAGCCCCTCTGGAAAAGCTCCATAAGCTGCCTTACGATCACCAGTTTACTTACCAGCAGTTAGCCTACGGTCGGTATTGGCTAAAAATACTGATCAAAGAATTCACTATTGCCAAGGTAGTTGATATCAACGTGTTCATCAGGGCAGTGGTACAGGCGGACTTTAATGACGTAGGAACCCTACACTTTCTTACTAACTACCTCCAGCAGAATATCCGTGAACAACCGGACACGGTTAAGCACTTTCGCTACTGGATGAAAGCTATTCGGCAAATACCCATTCAAAGCCCTATACGATATGATTCCGCGTTACCTTCCCTGAAAGAGCAGGTGTTGGATTGGTTGCAGGAGGAATTAGCCTATCAGGAAAGTATTGCATTGCAAGATCCCCACCAACAATCGCCAACGGTCATTCCTACCAACTTATCGGTGAGCCAATGGGCATTCCTACTACGGGTCATGCACGAGGTCGGTATTTTTAAACCTCAGCAGCAGATGGATCTGTTTCGTGCCTTTGGAAAAATTTTGTCCACCAAACGGGTATCCCGTATCTCTATTGATAGCTTACAGTCCAAATACTATAATGTAGAAGAAAGTACCCGGAACGCCATCCAGGAAAAGATTCATCAAATGCTAGAGGCCGTCCGTCAGCCCTGGTAACTTCTCTAAGTAATCGTAGTAAGTCACTTCCATTACAGTTGCGATAAGGTAGTACCACCCCCGGGAAATTAGACTTTACACCCAACTTCCATTTATTGAATTTTCTTGCTAAATGTGGCCAAGGTCAATTTTTTAAAATTTTTTCTGCTTGATAATCAACACTTTAGAGAGGGTTGTACAACCCTTACAACTGTTTTGCTATTGTTCTTTCTGACATCTTTGGAGCATGTTTCACTTAAATCATTTGACCATGCCCACCCATGTTGTTACGACCGAAGATCTGATGATCTTCAAGGCAGAACTCATAGACGAACTTAAAGAAGTACTCGCTCAAACGCACCCTCCTTCCCAGCAATGGCTTCGTTCGGCAGAAGTGCGCGAGCGGTTAAACATTTCGGCTGCAACGCTACAGACACTTCGCATCAATGGGCATTTACCCTATAGTAAAATAGGGGGTATGTTGTTCTATCCTCAGGCAGGCATTGAGCGGGTCCTAGAAGAAAATCTAATGAATGCCTCCAATCCTGCCATCCGATGAGTGCTACTTCTACCTATCCCATTGAAATTCCGGCTAATGTTTGGCAAAGCCCGCACCTGTCACCATCAGCCAAGCTGCTCTACGGCGAGATTGCCTACCTGTGCCGAGAAGAGAGTTATTGCCCACTCAGCTACGCCTACTTCGCTGAACGCTACGCTGTGACTCGTAAGACAGTTAAAGCATGGATCGCCCAACTAGAAGGTGCCCAGCTCGTTCGGGTACGCTACGATCCTTCCGGTCATCAGCGATTGCTGTACCTGGAACAGCCGAGAGAAGAGCCCAATAAAAATCAATTAACTGTTCCCTTTATCTCATGAAATATCCCACGTATCAGATCAACCTACCCGCCGAAGTCCGCCTAGATCAGACACTTTCCGCCCACGCTCGGCTACTGTACGGTGAGATTAAAGCCCTCTGTGACCAGCAAGGTTACTGCTGGGCAAGTAACCCGTATTTTGCCCGGCTCTACGGGGTTCAAAAGGAAACCGTCTCGGTCTGGCTGCGCCAACTTCGCAGTCGTGGTTGGATAAAAATCCAGTTGGATAAAAGCCAGGGAAACCTTCGAAAAATCTACCTGAATCAGCCTGCTCAGGGTACTACTCACTCTTACAAAAAATCACAAGGGGTAGCAGGAAAAACCATAAGAGGTCTTACGAATACATCACCCCCCTCTTGTGATTCTGTCCACTCAAAACCACCCGCACTCCTTAGTAATAATATTATCGATGATAATGATCGAATAGATAGTACCCCTCTTACGATTTTATCGATTGCAAAGAAAGATGAAAATGAAGGCAAAAAGGGGGATAGTAATAGGGTCAGTACGCCTAGCGAAACGGGTGCGACTACCGATACAGTTTTGGTAAAAAATTCTACCCAAGTGGTACCGAACCAAAAACCATCTTCTACAATGCCATCCCCCCCGTTCCGCTCACCCCCCCTTCCAATGGATAAAAACAAAGACACACTCTCCAAGCCTAGCGTCCCAGAGGTAACAACCTATATGCAAGGGCAAACTGAACTCTGTCCCAATGCTTCCGTGGCAAAAGCCCAGGCACCACGCTTCGTGAATTATTATCAATCCAACGGCTGGAAGGTCGGTCGCCACCCGATGCAGGACTGGCAGGCAGCGGCTCGCAACTGGCTTTTAAACCTTCAAGATTATGAAAAAACTCAGCGATCTTATCCCCAAAAATCATTCGTCACCCCCACCGAAGAATCTAGCGAGCGTCCAATGGACTACAGCATCCCGCTGTGAGGCTGACGCATCCGGTAAAATTCAGGATTTAGACAAGATCTATCGTCAGTTCATCGTCTATGCCCAGCAGCAGGTACCACAGTTTGTGGTTGATGAGATGAGTAAACCGATAATTCAGAAGCTATTGGCGTACTTTTCAGAAAGCTACTCCTCGTGCCAGACACTGGATGTTGACCCCAAGAAAGGGCTGATGCTGATGGGCGCCGTAGGCTGCGGAAAAACCACAATCATGAAACTCTGCCGGGATTTTTTCAATAAGCCTTTCCGTATCGTGGCTTCTAGAAAGATCAGTCAGCAGTTCGCCCAGGAAGGTTACCCCGCTTTATTTCGCTATGGTTCGCAGTCGTATCGCATCAAGCATTTGGGCTACGGGCCGATTGTGTTCTATGATCAGCCCATCACCTACTGCCTTGACGACGTAGGGGTAGAGCCCTTCGCCAAGCACTTTGGTAATGACTGTAACGTCATCTCAGAAGTGCTATTAGAGCGTTATGAAGAATTCGTCAGTCGTGGTTTGATTACGCATCTGACCACCAACCTAGATGCTCAAGCTTTCACCCAGCGCTATCATCAGCGGGTTCGCTCCCGGCTGCGGGAAATGTGCAACCTGATTGCTTTTCCTACTGAAATTCCTGACCGCCGGAAGTAGCTAGTAGTAGCTAGTAGTAGCTTTTGAATAGCAAGAAGGAAGTTAACAAGTACCCATCTAACTCATTAGCTATCAAAAAGATAGCGCGAAAGGCGATGGTTCATCAGTACCTCAGTCTTCTAAGTCACTGATTTTCAACAAGTCCACCAGTACCCTACCAAGTACCTTCCCATGTATCACAGTAAAAAAGTCAATGTTTCTGAGACTGGCCACCGCCGGATTGAGCGGGAGGCCGAACGGCTCAGTGTGTCCCATAAGGACTATGTAGAAGCAGCCACGACATTCTTTGCTGAGCGGCAACTAGATCCTAGAACCTTCCAGCCCGAAGCCACTAAACAACTGCTGCAACAAGTGGTCGACCGCCTGTTTTCCTACCTGATTCATCAGGAAAAGCACTTGCTACGAACGCTTCTAACCGAAGCGGCTAAAGCCCGTATTTTGGGGGAAGTCTCGGTCAATCACCTACTTCGTCTGCGAACTGACGATCAAGAAAGCTACCAGCAGCTTCAGCAGCGAGACCAGCAGTACCTATCCGACCGCCTCCACCAAGTCTTAGACCAACTCGACCAAGAAAGTAGGGAAAAATAATCAAAACCACCCTAATGACCAGCTTTCGCGATTGTACCTCCCTCTTATTCCTTTACCCCCCTGACCATTAACCCTCTACCCTTTACCACCTTCATCATGCACAGCAAAATTATCAATCCTAAGCAGCACGGACGGTTTGTCTTTTCCAACCGCGGCTCCTGCCAAAAAACGGTTACCTACCTGGGTCACGAAGTAGACGGGCAACCAGGTACTGCCCACTTTTTCAATCAAGAGCAAGAGGCAATCACCGGGGAAAAAGTGCGACAAGTCATCGATAGCAATGCCAAAGGATTACGGCGCAACCAGGAAAAATTTTACTCACTAGTGCTCTCACCCTCCAATGAGGAAATTGCCCACCTACAGAACGATCCCCAGAAGCTAAAAGCGTTTACAGTTCAGGTGATGGAAAACTACGCCCACAACTTTTGCTTTCCTCATCGTCCGGAAAAAAAGCTCACGTTAGCCGACCTCCACTGGTTTGCCACCATCCATCAGACCCGGAAGGAAAAGAAGGGCGCAGAAAAAGGCCCCTTGAAGACGGGTAATCAGGCCCATATTCATGTACTGGTCAGTGCCCAGGATCAGCAGCGCAGTCTTCGGCTCAACCCCCGCAGCTACCGCAGCCGGTTTTCTATTCGTGATTGGCAACGTCAAAACGGACAGGATTTTCAGCGGCTATTCAACTATCAAAAAGCGACCGTATCGAAAAAACTTAATCGAGGTATGCCGGCTAAGACCCAGCTTCGCCACCAAGCCCGTATCCGGGAGAAGGTAGGCTACCTCAACCAGTACTTTATGGGACACTGGAAACTAGATGAGAACACGGTACTACAGCTTGGTGAAGAACAACACTACGGTAAAGGTTTTTTCTTCCGCTTGCACCACCTAATTGAGCGCTATCAGCAGGGCAAACCCGTCAATGACCCTTACCGAATGCTAGAAACCGGGAAAGATGTCCCGCGTAGTCTACCCGAGCTTACGCTTACGAAGCTAGGAAAACAAAGCCAAGGCATGGGGGTGGAGGTCGAAGAGGATATCGCCCAAAAGCGCAAGAAAAAGCGGTTAGCATCCCAGCCCCAAGTAGAACGATAAAAGCTGACTGCTATGTACCGACCTTTTGTAGAAGCCCTGTTCGTAGTGTTTATTACGTTGTCGCTAATGCTTGGGGCCGAGTATTACGTACTGGCTTACTCTGATCAGCTGTCGCCAACTGCTGCGGGCTTACTAAATCGCTTCACCGATGTAGTACAAAGGCTTGGGTTCGCTGGGCGAATCTCGTGGCTGATTACGTATGCTGGACTTTGCCTTTCGTTAGCGGCTACGAACCGTAACGACGCCTCAACAAAACGGATTGTCCCTAGTAGATACTTTCTACCAGTCATCATATTGCTCATAGTAGCTAGCTACTACTTGTTTAGTGTTGCTTCGTACCCTGCTACGACGATACTTTGGCTCTTCCCCGGAGCGGCCGTTAGTACGCTGGTGCTACTACCGATGAGCTTGCAAGCGCTGCGTAGAAAAGGAGTAAAGCACCCGGAGCAATCCGAGGTAAGCAAGATCAATACCCCCGATAGTATTGTCATTCGTACCCAACGGGGCTACTTGAACATAGCGAACCCCTACCGGGGCACCTTGATTGTAGGCTCTTCAGGTTCGGGTAAGTCGGTACTAGGTAATGCCTTCTTAGAGCAGTTTGTCCAGAAGGGTTTCAGTGGAATGGTGTACGACTTTAAGTTTCCGGTGCTGGCGAACGTGCTCAACACCGCCCTGCACTGCTATGGTATCACTCATGGCTTACGCTACTATATCGTTAATTTCCGGGATCTTGCTCAATCCCACCGCTGTAATCCCTTAGCCCCCGACAATATTCCGACACTTTCTCATGCCGAGGAGTACGCTCAAGCGATTGTCAGTAACTTGGATACCAACACAATCAAACAGCGCGACTTCTTTGCCGCTTCCGCTCAGGCCTGGCTCACGGCCTTGATTTGGTTCTTTCGCTCTGAGCATCCCCAGCATTGTACACTGCCTCACATCATAAACACCGCCCTCTACCCCGACTATACCCACGTCATTAGTATGCTGGAAGCCAATCCACAGAGCGGGGATTTGATCCGTGGTATTGCCACGGCGATCCGTAACAAAGCCGAAAAGCAACTGGCCGGAGTGATTGCCTCGCTGCAAATGATGGTCACTAAACTCAACTCCCCTGAAATCGCTTGGGTTTTGTCGGGCAATGACTTTAACCTGAACATTAACGACCCAAGTGACCCCAAACTGCTTTGTTTGGGTTCTGACCCTGGATTGGTTGATGCCTTCTCGCCGGTAATTTCTTTGATCATTACCGTGGCTCTAAAGCAAATGAACCAACCGGGTAAGCAAAGAAGCTTTGTGTTGTTAGACGAGGCTCCGACGCTCTATATTCCACGCTTTGAAATGATTCCGGCTACCGCTCGTAGCAATCAAGTAGCGAGTGTCTATATGGTGCAAGACCTTTCACAGATGGTAGACCGCTACGGCAAAGATAAGGCCGAAGTGATCCTCTCGAATCTTTCTAATCAGTTTTACGGTAAAGCCAGCTCGGTAGAAACCGCCCGAAGAGTCAGCGAAATGATCGGTCGGGAAGAGCAAAGCATTCAAAACCACTCCCGAGGCATGAGCCACGCCAGCCGGGGCGGACGTAACTTGTCGCAGAATATTAGTATCAGCCACCAGGAACGCTTACTGATTAAACCGCAGGAAATGATGCAGCTCAATCCAGGAGAGTTTATCGGCCAAACCGTGGAAAGTAGTATTCCGTATTTTCGGGCGAAGACTAAACTACCGCTAAAAGCGACGCAGTATTCTATTGCTTCATTTGTGAAAGTTCAGCAAAAGGATACTCTTGGTATGAAAGTAAAGCAGAATTTTTGGAACATACGTAATGAAGTGGCGAGTATAGTCAAGCGATATCCCAATGTATACCGATCTTCTGAATAGTAGTATTATACTACTATTCGCTCATAAGTTCTAGAATCTATCTAGGTTCCAGATTTTTTTAATTCATCGGACGCTCTCCCACCATCATTCGCTAATTTTTTCTTTAATAGCTGCATATCTTCACTGAGCTTTTGCTCAACTACTCTGGCGTAAATCTGAGTAGTACGCAAGCTAGTGTGTCCCAGCATTTTACTAACCGACTCAATAGGTACGCCGTTGGCTAAAGTGACGGTTGTGGCAAAGGTATGTCTGGCTAAGTGGTAGGTCAAATTCTTCTCTATCTCGCATAGGTAAGCAACCTCTTTGAGGTAAGCATTCGTCTTCTGATTGGTATAGACGGGTAGTACTTTTCCATTAGCTTGTGCCATGACGTTCTCTTTGTAGCGGTCAATAATAGCTAGCGCTTGAGGCAAAAGCGGTACACTATACCACTCTTTAGACTTTTTTCGCTGACCTCGTATCCAACGTTCCCTGTCCATACCAACTATTATATGTTCAGGTTTAAGATCGTAGACTTCCGCGTAGGAAAGTCCGGTGTAGCAACTAAATACAAAAATGTCACGGGTTTGGTTGAGCCGATCCAATCGAAAGTCTCTTTCTTCCAATCTACGTAGCTCATCTTGGGTCAAGTACCCCCGGTCTTTCTTCTCAAACTTGAGCTTAAACTTATGAAAAGGGTCTTTGTCCAGCCATTCGTTTTTGATAGCTAGGTTTACCATCTTTCGCAGTCGTTCCAGATGCTTCATTACCGTATTATTGCCCATCGGTTTCCGATGGTCTTTAGGCTGGTAAGTCCGCAGATACATTTCCAGTTCAGTGATAAACTGATAAGAAAGCTGAGACAGATAAATATCTTTCTTCCGAAGCCGTTCGGCTAAAAATTGCTTGACATAGTTTTGGGTGGTGAAATAATTCTTCAACGTACCCCATTCCAAACCGTCTTTGAGTTGATGGTTATGATAGTCCATGAGTTCAAGTAAAGAATGTTGCTTCTTTTCTATCCCTAGATAGGCATTTTTCAATGCTTCTACCGTGACCAGCTCATTATCAGCCAACAGGTTACGATAGTGTTCAAAGAGCTTGGCTTCTACTTGTCTGAGGTATTCCCGCAAGGTACGCGCCTCTTCACTGTTGCCTTTTACTCGGCCGTTGTTCCAGAGTTTGGAAGACACGGATCGTTTGACTGAGAACTCAATACGTTGCCCATTAACAGTAATCCGGCAGTAAATAGGGGTTTTGCCCTGTTTCGTTTTAGCGGTTCTCAAAAGAAAAGCAGTGCTAAAGGTGTTCTTGTTGTGCATGTTTGTTGGTTTTTACATCGTTTTAGTGTCAAATACGGTCTTGTTCTTTCACAAAAACTAACAAAACAGATCAATGTAAATTACTGTAATACAGAGCTTTACAATCGATTCGGTGACCTATGTAAAAATAGAAAAAAGGTCACCGAATAGTTCACCTAAGAATTGGAAAAAAATGTACGATTTGAAAGGCTATCGAAAAGAAAAACCCCCTAAACATACAATTTAGAGGGTTTTAGTGACTTTTGAATAGGATAAAGTCGGGATGACTGGATTCGAACCAGCGACCCCCACGTCCCTAACGTGGTGCGCTAACCGGACTGCGCTACATCCCGTATTTTAATTCTAACGAAATAATTTGCGTGTGCAAAATTAATTCTTTCTGTACATAATTCAAGCCTTTACGAAGGATATTATCTCTATGCTGGTTAGAAAAAATAAAGCGTGAGTACTACCCAAAGATAGAGGCTCGGATGACGCGGTTATTCATTTCAGCAATGTTGGTGATTGAGATGCCCTCAGGGCACTCTACTTCACAAGCACCGGTGAAGGTACAGTGCCCAAACCCTTCTTCCTGCATTTGCTGGGTCATCGCCAGTACCCGCTGGTGCTGTTCGGGCTTCCCTTGAGGAAGTGCGTTCAGATGATTAATCTTAGCCGAGGTGAATAAGGCTGCCGAAGAGTTCTTACAGGTGGCTACACAAGCCCCGCACCCAATGCACGCCGCCGCATCCATGGCTTTATCGGCAATCTCTTTACCAATGGGTACCGCATTGGCTTCGGGAGCCGTACCCGTTTTAGCACTGATATAGCCGCCCTGCTCAATGATGCGATCAAACGCCGAGCGGTCTACTACTAAATCTTTCACTATCGGAAAGCCCTCAGCCCGCCAGGGTTCTACGACAATGGTATCACCATCATGGAAACTACGCAGGTGCAACTGACAAGTGGTCATGTTAGGATGAGGACCGTGCGCCCGCCCATTGATGAACACCCCGCACTGACCGCAGATACCTTCGCGACAGTCATATTCGTAGGCAATTACTTTCTCATTTTTTAGCACCAGCATCTCGTTCAGATGATCCAGGGCTTCCAGAAATGACATATCTTCCGTAAGTCCATCCACTTCGTAATCTTTTAATTCGCCTTGGGTGTGAGGCGCTTCCTGTCGCCATATTCGGAATGTAACTTTCATAAGGGTCTATTTATAACTTCGTACCGTAGGTTCTATAAACTCAAAATCTAATGGCTCTTCGTGATGCTTGAAATGATCTTGACCGTACTCCCAAGCGGAAACGTAAGAGTATACATCGTCTACCCGAATCGCTTCGCCGTCCGGGGTCTGAAATTCTTCCCGAAAGTGGGCTCCGCAGGATTCTTCCCGGTTCAGTGCATCAGTACACATTAGTAGCCCTAGCTCAATAAAATCAGCCAGCCGAAGGGCTTTCTCTAGTTCAGTATTCATTTCTTTGTCATGCCCCGTGACTTTTACATCAATCCAGAAATCAGCTTTGATTTGCCCGATCTGCTCAATGGCTTGTATTAATCCAGCCTCATTACGGCTCATGGCGCATTCTTGCCACATGATTTTACCAAGCTCTCGATGAAAGTGATCCACTGTTTTGGTTCCGTTGATGGCTAACAGACGGTCTATATTGTCCTGCACTTCTTTTTCTACCTTCGCAAACTCGGGATGATCCGTTGTTTCGTGCTCCTCTTTGAGTGCTCCGGCTAAGTAGTTGTTAATCGTGTTAGGTAAAATAAAATAACCGTCTACACTGGCCTGCAACAGTGAGTTTGCCCCCAGACGGTTCGCCCCATGATCCGAAAAGTTACACTCGCCAATGGCATACAGTCCGGGAACAGTAGTCATCAGCTCGTAGTCAACCCACAAGCCACCCATGGAAAAGTGGGCGGCGGGAGATATTTGCATCGGCTCTCGGTAAGCATCGATGCCGGTAATCTTTTGGTACATGGTAAACAGATTACCGTAGCGATCTTTGATGGTTTCCAGCCCAAACTGCTGAATCGCGTGCTTGAAGTCCAGGTAGACAGCATTTTTGAGTCGCCCTACTCCGTGCCCGGCATCGATGCGTTCTTTGGCCGCTCGGGAAGCAATATCGCGAGGAGCTAGGTTACCAAAGCTAGGATAGCGACGTTCCAGGTAGTAATCCCGTTCTTCTTCAGGGATATCATTAGCCTTGCGGGTATCGTCTTTGTCTTTTGGCACCCAAATGCGTCCGTCGTTACGTAGCGATTCGGACATCAGGGTGAGTTTTGATTGGGCCTCGCTGGACTGGGGAAGGGCGGTGGGGTGAATCTGGGTAAAGCTCGGGGAGGCAAAGTAGGCTCCTCGCTTGTGGGCTTTCCAGATGGCACTCCCGTTGCAGCCAATGGCTAGGGTAGACAAACGGAAGACGCGGGAGTAGCCTCCGGTAGCCAGTACCACGGCATCGGCGGCAAACCGCTTGAGTTCGCCGCTCGTCAGGTCGCGAGCGATAATACCTTTGGCTTTACCGTTGATGACTACCAAGTCCAGCATTTCGTGCCGGGTGAACATAGTCACCTTCTTAGCTCGGATCATCTTGTAGAGCTGAGAGTAAGCGGCCAAGAGGAGCTGCTGTCCGGTTTGCCCGCGGGCGTAGAACGTTCGCTGTACCTGAACGCCCCCGAAGCTTCGGTTGACCAGCACTCCTCCGTACTCCCGAGCAAAGGGCACTCCCTGCTGAGTGAAGTGATCGATTAACGGAGCAGAAAGCTCAGCTAAACGGTAGACATTCGCCTCTCGAGATCGGAAGTCTCCCCCCTTGAGTGTATCGTAAAACATGCGCCACACACTGTCGCCATCGTGCTGGTAGTTCTTAGCGGCATTGACTCCCCCTTGCGCGGCTACCGAATGCGCCCGTCGGGCTGAGTCCTGGTAACAGAAGCACTGGATCTCGTAGCCTAGCTCGGCCAGCGTAGCGGCTGCACCGGCTCCAGCCAGTCCGGAACCCACAACAATGACCTTTAGCTTTTTTTTGTTGGCCGGATTAATCAAGCTGCTTTTCGCTTGGTAGTTGCGCCATTTATCTTCTAGCTTTCCTTCCGGAATTTTTGCGTCTAGCTTCGTCATAGTAGCTTATTTGAAGTACACAATAAGTGGGATGATGCCAAACCCAATAGATATAATGGCCGCGTAGACCAGTGAAACCTGACTGAGTACCCGTAGTCCTTTTCGGTGATAAAACCCCAGCGTTTTAAAGGCGCTTTTCAGTCCGTGATGCAGATGCAATCCTAACGGAACCATCAATACGGTGTAGAACAACACGTAGTAGATGTTTTGAAACAGGCTGTAGGTGACTTCGTACACATCCACGTTACCCGCTACATCGGTACCTACGCTTTCCCCCAGTCCTAGCTTAATCCGTGCCCAGAAGTTGGCCAGATGAATGACAATGAACAGCAGGATAAAAATGCCAATCAATCCCATATTCTGCGACGTCCAGGTGCTATTCTCTTGACTGTGATTGACGGCATACGTATTCGGCTTGGCTTTTCGGTTTTTGACTGTGACGATCGCGGCATAGACCACATGGAAAATGATAGAAGCGTACAGCAGGTAGGCAACAAGCTTAATCAGCGGACTTTCCCTCAAGGTGGTAGAGTAGGCATTGTACACCCCTCGGGCAACATCTTCGGGCAGCAGCAGAATACAGTTAGCTGACAAGTGAACTACCAAGAAAAGACACAAAAATAGTCCGGTAGCGGCAATAATCCCCTTTCTCAAAAACATGCTAGGCTAGGTTGTTAGTCATCGCTAAAGTAAAGAACTTTAGCTAAAAATATATGCAAGAACACAATTTTACGTGAGATTATTAACAAAAAAATAACGCTAGCTATATTCTGAGCAATGCATCTAGAAAGCTCATATTTTCGCCCTTTGCCTTCACAATTAGCACCGGGATATGGCTATCCAGATAGACCAGTTTCTCCGACACCGAACCCATTAAAACCGAAGCAGCCGAAGTACGACCCTTGGAACCAATAATGATTAAGTCAACCTGTTTTTGTTCGGCAAAATCATAAGTTAGGTCAGAGTATTTACCATCGCGGGTGAGTACAAATTCGCAGGGCACTTCGTCGGGAATTTCATACTTAGCGAGAAATTTCTGATATGCTTTTTCAGCATGTCCTTTCATAATCTCAGCAAATTCTTGATAAGACTTGCCAGTAGTATGATAGCCAGTGGGTACACTATACATGTGAACCGCCAACAGTTCTGCTTTTGTCTCCTGATGAACGTCCCAGCCCAGTTTTGCGGCTAAACCAGAATGTGAGGAGAAATCTACAGGCAGCAAAATCTTTTGGATAGCCAATGGAAAGTCTTCCGTAATTAGCATCAAAGAACACGGGCATTTTCGAGCAATTCGGCTGGACACAATACCTGAGCCCCGAAGATTCTTTTTTCGCCCCATCAAAATTAGATCAACCCCTTTAACTTTACATAGCTTCAGAATCGTTTCTATCGGACTACCCTCCTGGATGATGCAGTTAATCTCAGTATCGGTAGAATTAAAGTGCTGCTTAACTTTTCGGCGAATATCGGCTTCGATGCTTTCGTCTAGCGGTTGCACCAAATCAGGATATTCTTCAAGAAGTTCTACCGGAAGCTCCAGGTCTTTGGCAGCATGCACGAAAAAGATACGTTCCAAGGGCAGTATATTGTTCAACAAGGCTGCGTACTGAATCAGATAGTCATCCATCTCAGTAAGATCTAATGCAACTAGCGCTGACTTTAACGGTTGGTAACTAACGGTCTTTTTCATGATTTCATCGTTTTAGGTTTACAATACTCCTCGAATAAGAAACAAGGACGCGAAAGCAATAATTGCGTAAAGCTCGGGGAAAACGGCCAAAATCAGCGCTCGACCAAACACATCATTTCCTGAGCCAATACTATCAATACTGCTAGCACAAACCCTACCCTGAAACATACCTGATAGCAATCCAGCTAGCCCTAGGGCTATGCCACCTCCCAGTATTCCGGCTCCTTGCAACAGGGTCATTTCGGGAGAGATTAAATCCTGCAAAATGAAGAATCCAGCAAAACCGTATAAGCCCTGCGTACCCGGTAGAGCACTTAATACGATAAAGGAGCCAAAAGCCTCGGGTCGTTTTTTTAGAGCACCTACAGTCGACATAGCTCCAATGGCAGTACCCATAGCACTACCACAACCGGAAAGTCCGACCAACAGGCCAATGCCAATAAAAGCGAGAGTTAAAGGAAGCGTTTCCATATTTCTTTGGTTAGTTATGTTAATATTAAACTTTTCGGAGTGGCTTATAAGCAACACCACCCCCTTCAAAATTTGCGTTATTATAAAATTCGACGAACGTTAGTCGTAATGGATGGACAAAGGCTCCGAGCGTAGCCAAGGCTAAGTTGAGACCGTGGCCAAACAGTAAAAAGACTATCCCCAGTGGTATACCCCACCAACGGTCGCCCATAATAGACACAGCAATTTGGTTGACTACTAAGCCCAGCACCGATGAAGCTACTCCCAGTGCAAACAAACGTACGTAGGATAAAACATCGCCTAGTATTCCGGTTAGGATAAAGAACAGGGGCAAGATCCCACTTGCTACCCGAACCAGAGGTGATTGCTTCATATCGTGAAAACCAAGTACCAAGAGTACTCCCACTACCAATAGCAGTTTTCTCACCAGGGCACCCGGCTGAAGTACAACTACACCTTGCGAGTCAGCTAAAAACACCCAGATCAGACCAACTACGATCAGGAGCTTGCCAATCTGAGGTAGTCCGGCCACCAAGTTTTGGTAATGAATTTTGTTGTAGATAGAAACTAGGATTCCCGTAAGTATCTGTACTACTCCAATCAATAAGGCTACATTAAACGCGTTGAATACAACTCCCTGATCGTCAGGAATGACTACGTACTGAGATAAGTAGATAAAGATCGGGTGACTAGAATTATCCACAATCGGAAGCCCAAAGATGCTACCTGATTTCACCACCCCCATGATTGTGGTAAAAATACCGAGTACAATACCCAAAATTGCCATACTTCGAGCGTCTTTCAGAAAGGTAAACCAGCCCAACGTGGCAGCAAACAGCAGGATGAGTCCGTAGCCAGCATCGCCTAAGCAGTAGGCAAACAATATTGGATAAAATACCGCGATAAACGGCGTAAGATCCATCTCGTAGTAACTGGGCAACTGAAAGATCTTAGTGATAGCTTCAAACAGCTTAGGATATTTGGGGTTTTTGAGCAAAACCGGAACAGTATCTCCTGCAACTGGTTCAGAAATAGAGTACGAAAGCTTCTCACTTTTCAGGTAATGAAGCAAGCGGCCTTCCATATTGGCGGGGAACCAACCCGTTAGGTGCAAAATACTGCCCTCAGCGTATTCTTGATAACTGCCATTGGCAAGATTCAGCATCCATTCATTTTCCAGTTTAACTAATGCAGTATTCAGCGTTGGTAGGTAAGCGAGGTATGATCGAGCGGACTTGGCAGCGTCTGCTCTCTGTCTCGTCAAAGCTTGTTCTTTAGCCTGAATTTCCGGAATGCGGCCTGCCGGAAGTTCAACTTTGGGAAAGGGTAACTCGGGAGTACGGCCTGTCGAGAATACTACTAGGTAAACCTGATCCAGGCTTTGATGAATGACCTGATAAGTGAGTTGATCGAAATCAAACTTCTTAAAATCTTTTTGGGGGGCAATATAAAATGATGACTGAATTCCTGCCTGGGCTAACTGAGTAAGGCGATTGGGGTCAAAATTGCCCCAAGGAGTTAGCTTTTGCCTTTGTTTACGAAGTAACTCAGCCTGCTGAGCGTCCTTTTCTTGTTTAAGCCTTAACTCCGTAACTCGATTTACTACTTCATCTACCGTCAAATTTTCGGAGGTCGCTGATGAAGGAGTATCCGTTGAAGTACCTTCTTGTTCCTGAACAAAGGCAATGGTTTTGGTTAATCGGCTTTTCTGAAGTTCTAAGTCATCAATCCGGTCGTTGCGGAAAGTATGGTCGAGCTCGAGATGAATGACACCTAACTCCTGAAGTACCGAAATAATTGTTTCTCGCTCGTCGCGATGAGCCAGTAAGTCCAGTTTTTTGAAGGCTGCTTTCATACGGCTACCCCCTCCCCTTTACGCTTCTTTACAATTTTCTGAGCAGCTTTAGAAATATTTTCCTTGTCTTCTAAAAAGCGTTTTATCTTCAGTATTGCGTCTTCATACGCAGGTATTTGTACTTTTTCGTAGAGATTAACCTTTTGAGTGGTCTTCTTCCGAGCAACATTCACCAACTCAATTTGCTGACTTTTGACTCTGATTCTAATATCCAGAGCAATCACTTGCTGCAGAATATTGATGCCCAGAGGCACCCAAGCCGGGTAGTTCCACCAACTTACGTCTGCTACGTGAAAGGAAACTTTGTTTACTTCGGGTACTTTGACCCCTACAATTTTTTTCTGGTGTACATCTAGCTTGTTTAGCGTGAGGATAGATGGGAATTCACCCCACAGTGATTGAAATACTTGCAGCTTTTTCTCTACTACTTCCCTCTCTTCTAGTAAGCTTTCCAGCTCCTTCGCAATGCGCTTTTCCTCCTGACGCAGCACTGTTTCTTTATTTTTTAAGATAGGTAAAGCCCTTTCGCGAATGGTCAGTTGGCGACGAAATTGCTGAATAGTAGTTTTATTGTAGTGAAACTTCATGGCCATTACTGCTAGGGTTGTAAAACTGATTTAGTGATCACCTGCGGTGTTTTCCAGTACTTCTCAACCAGTTGGTCTTTAATGCCTACTTCGTATTTTTCAAAATACTTCGCGAACAGTGACCAGCCCGTATCCAGCATCTCATCAATCGGAATATTGATATCAATCGCTAATAGCCGTAAAGCATACTCCCGGGCAAAAGCCAGACATTTTTTGTCATATTCGTTTAGATCAAAACCATTTTCTCGTTTGGTTTTAGCCTCCATCGCATCAGCGTATAGCCGAACCAGAGCATTCATTACCTGCGGATGGTCTTCCCTAGTTTTCTTGCCAATTACATTTTGCTTCAGTCGGGACAGACTACGGAAAGGATCAACAATAACTTTCCCAATATCCGTATCGTGTTTTAAAAATAACTGTCCCTCGGTGATGTAGCCAGTATTATCCGGAATAGCATGGGTAATATCACCTTCGTTAAGAGTAGTGACCGCTATGATGGTGATAGAACCCCCATGTACAAACTGCACTGATTTTTCGTAGATACTCGCCAGATCGCTATAGAGTGAACCCGGCATAGAGTCTTTGGAAGGAATCTGATCCATTTTGTTAGCCACAATAGCTAAAGCATCAGCGTACAAGGTCATGTCAGTGAGCAACACCAACACATTCTGCTGTCGGTCATTGGCAAAATACTCCGCCGCCGTGCACGCCATATCTGGGATTAGTAGTCGCTCTAAGGGAGGGTTTTCGGACGTATTAATAAACGAAACAATCTTGTCCATCACTCCCGCCTCAGCGAAGGTATTTTTGAAGAAAAGATAGTCGTCATTAGACAACCCCATACCGCCCAGAATAATTTTATCCGCTTCAGCTCGCATAGCAACTTCGGCCAGAACTTGGTTGTAAGGCTGATCTGGGTCAGCGAAGAAGGGAATTTTCTGACCAGTGACTAAGGTGTTATTAAGGTCGATACCTGCGATACCCGTGGCTAGTAGTGTAGAAGGTTTGGCTCTTTTAACTGGATTTACCGCGCTGCCGTTAATTAACCGATTTTCACCAACCAATTCAGGTCCACTATCTATTGGATTACCGTAGGCGTTGAGAAAGCGACCCGCCAGAAGATCACTTACCTTTAAGGTCGGAGGCATCCCTGAAAACAAAACTTCGGAAGTAGACGATAATCCTTCGGTGCCAGCAAATACTTGTAAGGTTACTTGTTCGCCTACCACACTGATGACTTGCGCCGGACGGTCAGCTACCGAAGCCAGTTCACCGTAGCGTACTCCTTGCGCCTGTATCTCGCAAGTAGCTTTAGTGATTTTAGAAATCTTAGTGTATATCCGTTGAAATGCTTTTGGCTTCATGGCTATCGGTGGTTGACTCCCATCGTTAATTCTACTGTAGTTGCCGGACTCGACTGTTGTTGGACAGTTTTGTCCAGTTCAGCTTCGTACTTTTTAAAGTCGGGTGACTCGAAAGGGGAGTAATTCGTTTGTTTAAGCAGGTTGATTAGCTGTTTGAAATATGTTCCGACTTCTTCAAAGTCAGAAAAGGTGAAGTCTATTGCACAAATTTTCATCACTTTATTAAGCATATACTTTTGTCGAGCAATAGGCGTATTCATGTCTACCTCGTCAAACGAATCTTGCTGTATTAAAGCAAAATCGATGACCTCACTTTTCCAAAAGCTGACATGGTAGGCAATAGGAACAGCATCATCGCCCAGGATATTGATCTGATCCCGAGCTTCTATCCCATTTCTTACCAAGTCTTTTGCCTGCTTGACTAGTTTAGTCCACCCCGGCTGAATATTTGTATCGGCATTAGCAATAAATTCAGGATAATCCAGATACTTCGAATACGACGCCAGTGAGTCGATAGCGGGGTATCGCTTGGCGTCCGCCCGTTTTTGGGACAGCGCGTAAAAACAGCGGGCTACTTTGCTAGTGGCTTCAGTTACTGGTTCTTTAAAGTTACCACCCGCAGGGGACACTGTACCAATAAAGGTAACTGATCCTAGTTCACCATTATTTAATTCTACCATTCCGGCCCGGCTGTAAAAGTTAGCGATGGTGGCAGGTAACTCTACCGGAAAAGCATCAGGACCAGGCAGCTCTTCTATGCGGTTAGACATCTCTCGCAGAGCCTGTGCCCAACGAGACGTAGAGTCTGCTAGCATTAATACCTTCAGACCCATATTTCGGTAGTACTCAGCCAAAGTCATTCCTACGTAAACGGAAGCTTCCCGAGCGGCTACCGGCATATTGGAAGTGTTACAAATGATCGTAATCTTTTCATCTAGTTTTCGACCGGTTCGGGCATCAGTCAGCTGCGGGAATTCAGTAAATATTTCCACCACTTCGTTAGCTCGTTCACCACAGGCCACGATAATCACAATATCAGCCTCACTATTTTTAGCAATTGCCTGTTGTAAGACCGTCTTCCCCGTTCCAAAAGGGCCAGGAATATAGCCAGTACCTCCCTCGGCAATGGGGTTAAGCGTATCAATTACCCGCAAACCAGTCTGCAAAATGTTTCGGGGTCGGAATTTTTCAGCAAAGCGATCAATAGCTAGCTTCACTGGCCAGGTCTGGCGCATCGTAACTTTTAGTTCTTTCCCCGTTTCAGAAATGAGGGTGGCTATGGTATCAGTAATCTTATAGTCTCCTGCTGAAGCAATATCAGTTACTTTAAAATGTCCCACCGCAGTAAAAGGCACCATGATTTTATGATCTACCCAGTTCTCCTGCACGCTACCTAGCCAATCTCCGGCTTTTACCTGATCCCCCACTCTAGCTAAAGGGGTAAAAGAATAAAACACATCCTCATCAAGTGGAGCGGTAACCTCACCCATCTCAATAAACATACCCCCCATTTTAGTTAAGTCGCTCTGCAAGCCATCGTAGCGTTTAGACAAAATTCCGGGGCCTAGCTCTACTTCCAGCATACGTCCGGTAAACTCTACTTCGCTATTCAGCTTTATCGTACGGCTAGATTCAAACAATTGAGCTGCTGCCTGGCTACCAGTAACCCGGATGACCTCGGCTTTCAATTTTTTACCTTCACTTAGGATAAAGCAAATCTCGTTTTGGGTTACTGGCCCTTCAGCTTCTATATAAATGAGATTGACTACTACACCTACAACTTTACCGTGGGTCATGAGAGAGAAATTAAGGGTGAAGAAACTGAACTCTTAATGGTCTGCTGAAGCTCGGTAAAACGAGCCTGCCCTGAATCGCCACTGCGCAGCTGATTCCGGATTACCAGAAGTAACTTCAAGCCATAGGCAAATACCTGCTCTCGGCTAAATGGCTCCCGAAACTGCTCCAGATAGTCCCACTTAATTTGATCGATGAAATGCTCAAGATCCGCAGGGTTTTCGGCAGTGATTTGCTCCCCCAATGCTTCAACATAAGGATACTCTTTTTGAAGGCTTGGCGTGGTAGATTTTCCAACGCCTACCTGGCTTTGAATAGAGTCATCTTCCAATAAAGGAGAAGACAAAAAACTGAACAAAGAATGGTGATAGGCCGCTGTAACCTCTTTCAATTTTCGCTCAAACCGAAAGTACTGAGCAATGAATGGGCTTTGTTCAGTCGTTTCCTCGTAAAACAGATACCATAGTTGGTCTTCCATTTCGCGAGGAGACATATTGGTAAATTGCTCTTCCGCACTCAGAAACTCGACCATGTAGGACGGAAAAGCCGCTTGTTGTCGACGGTAATCCTTTAGTTCTGATGAGCCAATGGTATGCGGGTGGGCTAAAACCGTTGAGGGAAAGTCGTGATACTTGTGAAACAAAGTATCAAGTAGGTTACGGTTATCATTCGGATACAGCAGATACTGAAACTGCTGTTCGTCAGTCTGAGTGAGGTTTCTACGGATGGTGTCTAATACTTCAGGAAAGTCAATCTTCCGAGTGTCCATTGTCAAAGTCAGGTCAGGTAGTCCGGCTAGGAGATAGTAGTAGTTCATGATAAGTTATTTCATAGCGATCATTTCATGAAGACTGTTTCACAGCGACTCATCAAAGAGGAGCTGGTTCGTTTTTTCACTGAGGTACAACTTGAACAAATCATTAAATTCATTTTCGGAAAATGAAATTTGGTAGAAGTCGTCTTTTTTGGTAATCCTAAACCCCCTGGAAATCTTATCGCTAAACGTGATAGTCAAATTCTCGGTATGTTCCCGAATACTAAGGTGAAAAGCCTTCTCTAGCTTCTTTTCTAACTCAGGGGGTAGCATCAGCTCCAGATGGTCTACCGAGTTCCAGCTACGTATTGCTTCCAAAATGGCTGATTGTAGAAAAGAAACGTCGGCAAAAGCACCACCCATCCCATTCTCTAAAACCTTGGCAGATAATAGCTGATGAATTTCTACTTTCAAGTCACTGATCAGTTGCTTACCCTTGAGCGTGAGTTCATTTTCGGTGCTTCGGGCGATCCGGGCCGCCTGTTGATGAGCTTCCGCAATAATCCGTTTGGCTTCCGCTTCAGCCTCAGCTAGTATTCGGTTTCGCTCTTCTTCAGCCGATTTTACAATGGCTTCCGATTTCTCTTCGGCTTTTCTGACTCCCTCCTGATAGATTTTGTCGGTTAGTTTTTCTAGATTATTAATTTCAGGCATAAGGGTGAGGTTTTGATATCATTTAAGTACTAGCAGTGGAATTGAGCTACGAAAAGTCATTTGCTCAGTCAGGCTCTCGCGAAATAGCTGAACAATGAAGTTGTATTTCTTAGGTAGAATAGCAATCAGCCCAATCTCGTTGGTTTGGCAATACGCCATCACTCCCTGGTGTACATCGTCTGAGACAGAAAAGTGAAAAGTAGCCGGAACATTCTCGAGCTTTTTCCGCACCAACTCCCGGTACGCTTTTTCCTGAGATGTCATGGTCTTTTCGTCCCGGTTCAGCGTTATTACGTCCGTATCTAGTTTCAACTCCTCTACTATTTCTAGCAGAAAATCCAGGGTATGATAATTAGTCTCCTCGCTGTAATCACAGATTAAACCCACCTTTTCAATTGTGTCTAAACGGGTATTGTCCGGAATTACCAAAACGGGTACATTTAGATTTTTTACAATTTCAGCCGTTTTTGTCCCCCACAGCTCGCCAAAGGTTTTGGCTCCCTTAGTTGCCATACAGACTAAGCTAATACCTTCTTTTTCCGAAATATTAACGAGACAATCTGACAGAAAACCCAACTCCTTTCGGAATTCATGATCTAAGTCAGCAAGACCAGGATTTTCCGCCAACAATCCTTTGAAACTCATGTCAATATCTCGCTCCAGATTTTCCAAGAGTCGGTCGGAGTGCCCACTGGAAACTTTTTCAGTAGCTGGACGATGGTAAACATGGTAGATAATTATTTTCGCGCCTAGCTTTTTAGCTAAACCTACCGTTTCCTTCAAGGCGTAGTTAGCTCTTTTAGAAAAATCCGTTGGGAATAATATAGTTTTCATGTTGTTATTAGTTTAATAATACTTTGCTACTAATCTGACTAACTAATTATTTCAGAAAGAATGTATACTACCGATTCGCCCGATTGACAATCCATCCGTACAGTTCCTCCACATCCTCTTTCTTACAGAGTTGAGTATCTTCGGTCATAACGGCAGCAGTTCCGCAAGCTACTCCGTAGCGAACAGCATCTACTAGTGACCAGCCCTGAGATAAACGCATCACCATACCCGCCACCATACTGTCCCCCGCCCCTACAGTACTCTTTTTATGCACCGTTGGCGCTGTAATATACTCTATAATGCCGTCGGTCACCAGCATCGCTCCCTTCGGCCCGAGAGAGACAACCACTACCTCAGTCATTCCCTGACGGATCATTTGTTGAGCCAAATGTTCCTGATCAGGTCCAGTGACTGCCTCTTGCGAAGTCAGCGAGCTGAGCTCTCCCAAATTTGGTTTGAGCAAGTACACTCCAGCGTTAGCAGCATGCTTGAGTGCTTCGCCAGAAGTGTCTACGATAATTTTTCCACCTTTAGCGCGTACTGCTTCAGCTACCTTAGCGTAGTAGTCTACCGGGACACCGATCGGTAAACTCCCGCTGGCTACTACATAATCTCCCTCTGTAATCAGAGAAGTTACTTCGGTGATACTTCGTTGCCACTCTTCATCGCTTATGTTTGGCCCTTCCATGATCAGGCGATATTGCTGATCGGTGACATCATCTACCACCATAATATTTTCCCGGGTAGGCTCCTTAATAGGCACCCGATGGGAAGGGATTTGCTCGCTTTCTAGCAAGTTGTGTAATAAGTCACCTGTTGAACCCCCGGCCAGATATACACAAGTAGACTGCCCCCCCAGCTTATGAATGGCTCGTGATACATTGATGCCTCCCCCACCCGGCTCCGCTATACTGTGGCTGCAACGTAATTTACTGTCTGGGCGTAATCCGCTGATGTGGGTATTCTTATCTACTGAGGGGTTTATAGTTAGGGTGATGATCTTGTGCATGGTTAGTAATTTTCTGAAGATCGTGTAAAGCTATCGTATCATCTCTATTATAGTATACGTAAATCAGGTGCTCAAGATGCTTATTATCTTCTATTTCAGTAATATAAAAACCAGAATAACCCTCACAGCCTTTCCTACCCTTTTTACAGTATCTTTCGGAGGTATTATGTCAATAGTAGAAGAAATATAGCAGGTTATTCACATCTATTTTCTGGTCTCTCTAGCCATATCCATTTAGCTTTAGCTCCTTATGCAGACTACCATAATAGCTGAAAGTAAACTGCGGATCTCCCCTAAACACAAACTACGGATGAGTAGTAAGTTGGTTGAAAACCTGACATCTCAATCAAGAGAATCAGAAATAACTGAGAGTAGTATATGGCTACCTTAATTATTACGTTAATTTAGCGTTAGCTGTTTACCAATAAAAAAGAAAAAACTAGTGACTGGATCATTAACTGACTTTCAAATTGAGACCTTACTTACGAGCCAGGTGGTGGGTCGCTTGGGTTGTGGGCAGGGCGAAGACTTATACATTGTCCCTATTTTATTTGCATTTGATCAACCATACATCTACAGTCATACCCGAGAAGGTACTAAAGTAGCGTTGATGCGCCAGCAGCCTCAGGTTTGTCTGGAAGTGGATCAGATTGATAACCTTGCCAACTGGCGCAGCGTAATTATCTGGGGTAAATTTGAAGAGTTAACCGATCATGAAGCCGAAGAAGGCCTACATATTTTGAAAAATCGTCTGTACCCCTTACAAACTGGAGTTTATAGCCAATCAATCTTGGACCTTCAAGCACAAGATGTATCTCGGATAGAGAGACGAGCCGAAGTTATCTATCGCATCAAGATTGAGCGACAATCGGGGCGTTTTGAGAAAAGCTAATCACCCTTCAGGTCAGCAAATCAGTAATATCTCACTTCATAGAGGTTATGTTGACCGTTAACCGAACAACACTACCATTGCGTACGGATTTTTTGTGATTACTTCTGCACTTTCGGTAAAAAGTCATAGTAGCAACTGACTTGTATCATTGTTTCCGCTGGTATCTCGAGCGAACTTCAGAGAATAACCAGTAAGACTATGAAGATTCTGGTTTCCATAAACTCCCCCCCTAATACCCAACAAGTACTACGCTACGCAGTAGCACGAGCCAAATCTTTAGCACGTGATACAACTGAATGGCAACGCATAAGTGTTGAGTTATTGATTCTGAATATGTATCATGTACCTATTGGTGGGGATACCGTCTTCTTTGCTTCGTCACCCAATGCTTATCACTTTATTGGGGATAAGTTGCCCACTCGGGGAATACAACAGCATTTGATGCGGCCTTCCGCAGATTTACTGGTAATGGTGCATCGCCATCATGTGGTTTTAGGATGTATCTTAGCAATACATCTCCCGTTACCGATTTTATTCACCTTTGAATAATAACTAGTCATGTTTTCTTTAACAGATATTCCCGAAAAAAACCAGCAGGTGTTTACGATAAACACCAGTAATCTATTTGATTTTGAACTGGTACGATCAGCGTTACTAGATTTAGTAGGTGTAGAAGATGTACTATACGATGATCGGCTTTCCCCCGCTGAAGTAACTTTGCTAACCGATGGCACTATTTCCAACACTACGATTCAACAATTAGTCTGGCAAGAGGGCTATCAGATGCAGCCTAAACATTTACAAACTTTTATTTAAACTCATGAAGAAGATACTAGTCCCTACTGATTTTTCGCCCATGGCAACCGAGGCTCTGCGAACTGCTAACCAGCTGGCTCAGCAGCAACATGCTACGATTCATCTGGTACACGTGCTAATGTTTCCGATGACTGAAGAAGAGGCTCCTCCGGGGGTAGTAGAAGTACTTCCCGTTGAATACTTAAAACATTTAAAACAAGATACACAAAAACAGTTAGATGAATTAATTGAAAAAGAAGCAATTGCTAGTGTACCCATTACTTCCGAGATAATCGTAGGTAACCCCTACCAAAGCATTGCTCGCATACTGAAAAAGGAAGAAATGGACTTAGTAGTGATGGGGTCACGTGGGGCAAGTGGCGTTAGAGAAATTCTTGTGGGTTCTAATGCCGAACGAATGGTTCGTTTTTCTCCGAGTCCGGTATTGATTATCAAAGAAGAAACTGATCTTTCTAATCTAAAGAATATTGTATACGCCACCGCACTTCGCAAAGAAGAGCAACCAGTCCTCAAGACACTCACTGGTCTTCAGGAAGCTTTTGGTGCCCAACTGCACGTAGTACGGATTAATACTATTAGCAATTTTCGGGAAGATACTGCTGTCCGAGAGGAATTAAAAGAGCTAGCTAAGAATAGTGAGTTGAAAAACTATTCACTCCATACGTTTAGTGACATTGGAGAGGAAGAAGGAATTATTCACTTTGCTGATGAGATTGGGGCAGATTTGATCGCAGTCTCTACGCACGCCTATCGGGGATTGTTACGCTTGTTTGGCGGTAGTATTGCAGAAAACGTAGCAAATCACGCTAAGTACCCCGTTTGGACAATGAGCCTCTACCCTTCTGCGGATTAGAAGCGGCTAACTTTAACGTTAGTTGTCAAAAAGGCACGAAGAGAATCAAAAAAGTACTCTCTCTGAGAGTGTGTTTGAAGTCATACTTTTGTATGATCTATGTCATAACTTAAATGATGAAAAGTGACGTACTTAAGGTTCAGATATTCTAAAAGCCTTAAGCTTATACAAGAGTGAAGGCTGTACTATTGATGATCAAAGTAAATCACTAGTCAATAGAATACTGTTGTCAAATAATAATTGTACTACTATGAAAAATCGAATTTTTGAAATCAAGAGAATATGTTTAAGTGGCATTCTCGCCATTGCCATGCTAGTTAGCGCTTCTGCGTTCGCTCAAGATAGTTTTGACCATAGCAGTTTGGTAGTAGTTAAGGTTCAAGACCTAACCAATAGCCAGTACGGCGAACTTTCTTCGGCTTTGGCACCAGTTAATCAATATAGCCTCGAATACGTCTGTCTACAATCCGGCATCATTGTTTTACGCTACTACCACAATTTTACCGAGAAAGGCTACGTTAATCAGGCCATAAAATCGGCTTTGAGGCGCTACGGAAAGATTAACCGCATTGAGGTAGTCTTTGTAGATATTTCGCCGGAATCGTCAACTCAGTGTTGAAGCACCCATGCTTAATCTTCACGGATCAACAACCAAAATTGTTAGTCAATAACTTGTAGCCACTGTGATATGTTCTTGATTTAGCGTATTATCGGTGGCTCGGGCACATTGATCAGTAAGATAATATCAAAGCTTTCAGCTAGGTTCACCTGACTAGTGGATGGATTACTAAACATTCTTTCAGCTAGCCACTGCATCGCCTCTGGATTTAGGTTTCCCTGACGCATGTCAATGATGTAAGCACTGTTTCCTTGTTCTTCACCAAGATCATTACCCCAGAAACGCTGCTCTAAGGAAAGAGGAATAGGTTCTTCTTCAAACTGGTACATCCCCACGCCCACCGCGAGGTAATCGTCCTGAAACCGTTCGCTCAAATGCTGACCTAACGATCCCGGGGTACTCCGGCTCATTTCTTCATTAGGAACCCAAGCCACCAGTTGTAAACTAGAGTCACTCTCGCTAATCCAGTCAAAGTATTTACTCAAGTCATCATCAATATCCTGATAATAGTCTTTTAAGTCTGATAAATTGATTAAGTAACGATTGATTACGGTTAATGCCTGAAAGGCTTTTTGTCGCTCTTCCTCAGAAAGATCAGGCAGATTATCCCGAACTGAGCAAAGCACGAGCAGCAAATATTCCTGGTACGAGGGCGACTCATAGTAATAAAGCCCCCAGGTTTGCTGTAAATCCAGTAATGAACGAACTTCTCCGACCAGGGTACTCACTTCTCGCTTCCAATCTGCGTTATCGCTCCGAGTACCTACACTACTGAGTAAGTCTAGACTAGTTGCTACATCTTCTCGTACGTATCCGATAAGTTCTACTTCCGAATGATCGTAGCTCCAATCTAGCACCTGAATGATTTCAGCGGTATAGTCATCGTCCAAAATAGAGAAGCCTTCATCCAGATACTGTACAATCTGGGTAGCCCGATTAGAGTCTAACTGAAAAGCCACTAACGGATAGTCCATTCCAGCTAGTAAAAATTGAGTGATCTGGGAGCGGGAAGTAAATGTAGATATTGTATCATGACCAATACCAATGGCCTGCTTCCCCTTCACAAACTTTTTCAGTGCTTCTAGTCCAGCAGGAGTATGCGTATGCATAGGTACTGCTTGATCCATCAGCCACTGTCGGGCGGTTTCGTGGGTTAGCACTGAATCCTCCACTAGCTGATAAATCGTTCGTTCGTAGAGCATGGTAGTATACACTGCCCCAGTACTTACCAACCAACAAGGAGCTGGCGTCCGGTTTACTGCATTTATGGTAGGCTCCACCCAGTAATAATCATTCACTACGAAAGCAAACTGAGTATCTGTCCCGCCTAAAGAGTCAGCAGGTAACGTTAGCTGATAAGTATCAGAATCTAGCTCTGAGAGAAGGTGCGTTTCAGTCTGCCAGGCATTAAACTCCCCTGCCAACGCTATGCTATGGATAGTAATTCCAGATAATGGTACTACGTTACCATCGTCTTCTTGAATGACGTACGGGTGTTCCTTTACATTCAGCTTAAAAATTACTTGATCTTCCTGCGTAGTATATCCTACAATTGGGTGATCTTGGGCAATACCAAATATGGGAAGTATCAAAAAGAAAATGAGAACGTACTTAATCATTTTGCAATTATTTAGGCGATTGAAATCAGTTAACTGAAGGTAAACTATGGCCTGAAATGGTGGCTAATTGTCTATCTCAAAGTAGCCTAGTCATAGCCAGAGTCCAATGATATAAATCACCTAAATTACCAACTTAGATTAAGAATAAATATGAGGAATATACGGGGTAAAGTATGATATAAGTCATTTAACTAGGCACTAGTCTTGTGTAAATTAGAGTAATAAGTATTTCAATCATGAAAGAGTCACCCCGATACCAGCCACATCTCATTTATCTACCTGAGATTATCGCACCCATTGCCAGTGAGTTAGGTCACCCTGATTACTCCAAAAAGACGCTGGCTTTGGTAGAATCACTCTTTAGTACCATTTGCCAAAGCTTTCCATTCTCGAGGGTAGTACAGTTTTTTACCGTCTTACCTCTACCGCTACAAGCACTCACCGTAGAGCAATGGAAAATTGAGGAGCTTCTTCCGGCACCGATAGATACATTATCCGATTTTCTGGACGAGATCGTAGATTCTCACCCAAAACTGTTTCCGAAAAATAAGGGTGGAAAAGAATTAGCTAATAATACTTTATTTGCTACAATGAAGGCTATTTCTAACCATGTTTCTCCGCAGGAGATGCAACAAATCATCAGTATTTTTCCTGATGACGCTCAAGAGCGTATTCAAGCCTTTCTTCTATTAAGCCACCATCCCGATCAGGGACTCATACCGCCAACTAAATAATCACTAAGATGAAAACTTCACTAAAGCTAGCGGCCACTTTAGTCAATCTTCTTATAAAAGTAGAAAAGCAGTCTATTAACTACTTAGAAGTATTGGCTCACAAAGCAGACTCACCTCAGTTAAAAACCCAACTAATAAGTTTTATATCCGGAAACCGTAAGAAAATCAAACACTTAAGGCAGTTACCCGACCAGATGAACCTAGCCGTAGAGGTAGGAAGCATTGATGGAGCCAAGAGCATCATCAGTGAAGGGTTTCAGCTTATGGAAAAATATCCATCCTCTACTTATCGGGATGGTACTATTTTACATACTGCTATTCTGCTATCTCACTACAAGCTAGGAAAATATCGGCTTCTTTTACGACACTGCCAACTTTTAAAAAAAGAATATGAAGCCTACTTAATTCAGGCTTCAATGGCTGAAGAAGAAGCGATTCTGGCGAGATTAATGAAACTGCTTGATGCAAATATTCGCTCATCGATCTCCGTTTTCCCTTTACAGACTACGACTTCCGAGCCAGCTTTGTCAACTAGTGTTTAGAATTATAACTACTAAAATTATACTTTATGAAAACGATAAAGAAAATTCTCGCCCCCACTGATTTCTCTGACCGGGCTACCCGGGCACTGAAGTACGCTATCTCATTGGCTCAGAATACGAATGCCAAGCTGTTTATTTTGAACGCCTATCCTATGACAGGAGTGTACCTTGATATCCAAGTTAGCCAGGCACAAATAGTTAAGGAGGTAAGAGAGAAGTTCGAGGAAATAGAGAAAACTCACTTAAAGGACAAAAAGATTGTTTACGAGTTTATAGATAGTGGTTCTTTTCCTGAGGAGGCTATCGAGGAAGCCATTGAGGAACATGAGATTGATCTAGTGGTAATGGGTAACCGGGGTGATAGTAATCTAGAAAAGCTACTTGGAAGTACCACTACTCATCTTATACGACGAACCTCCTGCCCCATCTTAGCTATTCCTGAAAATGCTATCTTCACCAAGATAGATTCAATCTTACTGGCTACCGACTATCAGCAAGTAGATCGTACCGAAACCTTTCAGGGGTTAATATCTTTAGCTGATGCTTTTCATACGAAGATTGATGTGTTACACATCTCTGCATCAGACAAGAAGCTTGACAATGATAAACTTACGGTTGGCGATTCTCTGGATCGTATACTTCGTCCTATTCGCCATACGTACCATTTCCAGAAAGGTGAAGATGTGTTAGAAGGGCTGAAAGCGTACTTAGAAAGGCATAATGAGGTAGGTATTTTAGCCATGATGCCGCGAGACCACACTGTTTGGGAACGGCTCACCCAAGGAAGTATTACCAAACAGGTAGTTTTTGAGGCCGACCGTCCGGTGCTGGTCTTTCATAGTCACCAGTCCTAAGCACTATAATAACGAAATATAATGCTTCATAAGGAGGAGATAACGCTTAATCTCCTCCTGAAGCTGTGGCGACCAGGCACTTTCTTGCGCTTGCATGCTAAGCACCTTGGCTCGTACATTAGCGCGATAGAGTTTGTAGTAGATGAACAACTGACTGTGTTTAATATCTGTAATATTAAAAGACTGCGCATAGTCTGAGTAAGTCTGGTAGAATAACTGACTTAGTGATTCATGCTGCCAGAAATCTAAGTCCATGCACAAAAAAGCTACTTCGTTTAACAAATCAATCTGCCGAAGTGAAGCATCAAACTCAATGCAATCGAAGATAGTAGGAGGAGTCGTTAAAAAGATATTTTTGCTATGTAAATCGCCGTGTACATCCCGCACCAAACCATTTTCGCAACGTTGACGCAGCAGATCAATATGATTGTCTAGAAAATAATCAGAAGCTGCAATTGCTTGTTCTACAATAGCTCTGTAGTCTATCCCCACATGCTGCACTAAATTGTCACTTAACCCTCCAATCGGATTGAATAATTCTTGAAAATAGCTTACCGAATAATTAGGTCGAGTTACTTTTGCGCTTCCATGAAACTCAGCTACTTTCTGAGCCAAACTGATGATGTGTAACTTCTGCACTTTCTTCATCATCAACATCTTATCCATTTCTAACGCATTATCCATGCGCTTCATTTTAAGGGCATAATCTATGGTTACTCCCTCTCCTTCACCAATCAAGTACTGATCATGGTGCTGTTTGATCGGAAGCACAGCGTGGTACATCTGGGGAGCCAATCGTTGATTTAGCCGTAACTCCTCTTCACAATAATGTCGACGCTGAGCTACGGTAGTGAAATCCAGAAAAGGTAATAGTAGTGTTTTTTTAATTTTGTATACCCATTGTTCCGTCAAAATCACGTAGGAAATATGTGTCTCGATGGCATCAGGAGGTGCCAGTAGGTTAACAGATTCTCGTGTTAGAAAACCTGAATTTTTTAGTAATTGCTGAAACTGCTCATCTGTCATTGCAATAGGTAATCTCGGGCAGTCTGTATCATTTGATCAATAGACTGTTTAGAAGAGTTTAATTGTAAATGAGGTTTTTGGAGAGGCTCATATTGTTGCTTAAGGAGTTTATACACATTATAATCGGCTTCACTATTCGGACGTGGCTTAGCAGTCCGTTGGCGAATAGCGTCCTCGTCGGCAGTAACTTCTATACAAAATAGTCGGCAATCGTACGCGGTAGTAAAATCTTCTACTAGCTGGCGGAAGCGCCGCAGGTGAAACGTGCCATCCAGCAATACTGACTGCCCCCCCTGTAAGTGAGGTGCAGCTTGTTCCAGCATATGCTGATATACCCGCTGCTTTTCACGTAACGTATACTTCCCACGCAGTTGATACTGATCCCGCACTTGATCGCTACTGATATGAGCAGCTCCTAAAACTGGGGCTAACTGCCGAGCCAAGAAAGTTTTTCCACTTCCTGGTAAACCCATTACTATCACCGTATAGGGATGTTGATCATTCATTAGGTGCTTAATATCTGGGTTACTGAGCAGAAAAAGAATGACGACGGTCATTCTGCTAGCTGTACTTTATCATCATTCACTGGCTACTTAATAGTAGATGCACAACGAACGAATAATAATCGAGACTGAGAGTGTGCCCTAAATAAGGATGAACAGGTTAAGGATTTGACCACGAGAAAGTAACCGATTCGCCCTTTAGATTTGTAGTATAGAGCTAGTACTAGGAAAGTACTGGTTTCAACAATAACTGAAGTGAATTACTGCCCTTTCCTGCTATTTCAATACATTTAAAAGTTGCTTACTACTCAGATATTCAAAATACCTAGCTGTAACGTTGAAGTCTTCATCTAGAATTATTAAGGTAGGTGGGGCAAATTGACCTTCCCTTAACGCCAGTAGTTGAGCAATTTGATGGATCGAGGTTCTGGACTTATCTACCTGGTCGTTGATAAGGATTTTTCCTCCGAAGGTAATCTCTGCCTTGGTCTCCGCGTCGAAGCGTACAGCATAGTAGTTTTCATTCAGCAGATCAATCACCTCGGGTTTGGTAAACACCACCTTATCCATTTTACGGCAATAGGTACACCAGTCGGTATAAAAATCAATGAATATTTTTTTGGGTCGATCGTTGCCACGATTGGTGGCCAGAGAATCTTCCAGTTGTTCAAAAGTTAACCAGCGTACCGCTTCTGCTTCCTGCGCACTAGAGTGAGCACACAGGAAAAGCGAAATGGCTGTAAAGCAGCCTATAATTTTATATAGCTTTTGAATCAATGTAGATTGCCTATTTTTACTGAAATGAAAACGGAACGCGGAGCCATCGGTCCGTAAATAAAGTCAGAATCACGCTCAGGTCCCGAGTCAAATTCGGGCTGATAACTGTTAAAGATGTTTTTAGCCCCACTGCTCAATTCTACGTGGAAATCTTCGGCTACATCAAAATGGTAGCTAGCTTTTATATTCACATCCAAAAACGATTCAGAATCAATCAAATCCAGAAAGCCAGTCTCGCTTACCACGCGCGGTACGATCATAGAGCCAGTATAAGTACCCGTCAAATCTACTGTAAAGGCATCTGTAACATTATAGAAGGTAGTAAAATAGCCATATAGGTTCGGTGTTCTCACAAATTCATCCACGGCTACCGTATTCACGGCGACAACATCTTCTGCGTCTGATACGCCTTCTTCCGGCTCAAAAAGAATTTGCGGCTCACTATAGCTGGTCTGCTGAGCGGTACCACCGAGTTGGAAAGCAAACTTGTTGGAAGGAGAATAGCCCGCTTCAAAGTTGATACCTGAGACAGTAGCCCCTTCACCGTTTCTCACCTCTTCTACAATAGACCCATTGGGTAGAACAGAACCTGTACTTACCTGGGTGAATGGATTTTGTAACTGGGTATAAAAACCTTCTAATAAGAAATTGACCTGTGCCAACCCCACACTTTTGGTATAATTCAATGAACCGGTTAATGCATCGGAAGTTTCTTTATCCAGGCCTTCGGACAGGATCACAAAGAGGGGTTCTCCACCCACCGAGGAAATATGCAGATCTTCGTTGAAAGCCTGTGGTGCCCGGAAGCCTCGGGCATACCCACCTCTAAACCGTAGGTTCTCATTTATTTTGTAAAGCAAGGTAGCTCGTGGGCTGAATACCCCAATATTTATGTCCGCAGTGTTATTGATGTCACCGATTTGATAATTTCCATCTACACTCGAGACATCATATCTCGCCCCCAGTAGTACAGTGAACCGTTGGTTTGGTTTCCACTCGTATTGCGCAAAGAATCCGGTCGTATTCACTTGTTGATCAATTAAACGATTGTAGCCCTGAATTTCATCTTCGGTATCATAAGTCTGATTTTCAACTCCTACTGTAACTACATCATCGTTGGTGAAGTAGTGGTTGTATTGAACACCTGCAACCACTGCTATGTCTTCGGTAAGCCCGTAGGCATTGATGGCTAAAAGGCTGTCTTCGGCCGTTCTGCCTCCGCCCAAGCCTCCGTAGTAACTTCCTCTTTCGGTACTTTGGGCAGAGGCATAGATTGATACCTTATTTCGGTCGTCCCCACTCCACAGTTCATAATTGAGCCCACCGAAAAAAGTGTTGTGATCGAGCTCTTCCGTAATGTCCGTAAAATGCGGAGCTAAGTCCAGGCGATCTCCCCCTCGTCGGTATTCCTCGAGCGCACTAAAGTCAACAGATATTTTGCTGCGTTCGCCCGGTTTAAAAAAGGCTCTTGCCCCTAGCACCGTGTTTTCTAATTGCACTAGTTCGGTAAATCCATCTCCATTGGCATCGTAACTGTCCCGATGACGATTCATTCCGTAAAAGGTGACCCCGCTTGTCAGGCTTTCACTAACGATTGATCCATTAATGTTAAAAGTCTGATCGACGGCACCGCCATCGATCAAAGCTGTAGTGGAGCGGATTTCCCAAGTGTTTTCTACTGGTTCTCGAGTGATGATATTTATTGTACCGCCAATAGCATTAGAACCGTAGAGAGCAGAACCACCACTCCGAACCACTTCCACCCGCTCCACAATGTTAGTAGGGATTTGATCCAAGCCGTATACACTGTTCAAAGCACTAAAAATTGGGCGACTGTTGATCAGGATTTGAGAATAAGCTCCTTCTAGGCCATTGAGACGAACCTGCGTGAAACCACAATTCTGGCAGTTGGTTTCTACCCGTACTCCCGGTTGAAAGTTCAACCCCTCGGAAATGGCAATAGACTGAGTAGCGTTAAGTAACTTATTATCTACCACGTTCACTACCACTGGTGATTCTTTTCTCGATAGTGCGTAGCGAGTACCACTCACCACTACTTCATCCAGGTTAAGCTTATCTTCGTTGAGACTAATATTGATTTGGGTAGCCTGTCCTCCTTTAATTTCTACTTTATGAGTTAAGGACTGATATCCCACCTGGCTGATCTTAAAACTCTGTTGCCCAATTGGTATATTCTCCATATGAAAATTGCCTTGCTCATCGGCACTGGTTCCCATAGTAGTTCCCATCAATTGTATGGTGGCAAAAGGTAATCCATCACCGCCAGCACTAACCTTTCCGCTCAGTGTCCCTCGATTTCCAGTGGTTTGCCCATTGGTATATGCTGTAAAACCAAATAAAAATAGTACCAGTAAAGTTAGATGTTTCATACAACAGATTTTGCACACTTCTACATACAATATTTAGAATAACAAATATATTAATTTAGATTAATCTAAAAAATTTATCAAACTGTTTTTTTTAGCTTTCACTGCACATCTTTATATAGCTCTCTTAGGTAAAGACGCTATAATGAGCCTGAAGGAAGAGTCTCGAGAAATTTCTTGATTAAATTTCTATTTCTTCTAAACCACACTTAACTTTCAGTCGTAACTAAAAATATAAACTCCGTTTACTCATTGATCTTCCTTTTTGGTAGATTTATAGTTGTTTAAAAACCATAGAATGGTATATGAGGAAAACGGTCATCAACAATACAATCTCGTTTACTGTGATATAGGGTAAGGCTCCTAGGTTGCTGAGTTATAATCTTGTTAGGATAGCTAATCAAGAACTCTATGAAGCCTATTACTCAATACACAAAAAGTGGCCGCATTAACATTGCCTACCAAGTCTTTGGTTCTGGTTCTATAGACTTGGTCTATATCCCCGGATGGGTCTCTAACATCGACTGGATGTGGGCTTGCCCCGAGTTAGTCGATTTTTTGCAGGAACTGGGTAAAATTGCTCGAGTAATTCTGTTTGATAAACGGGGTACTGGGCTTTCTGACCGAGTGGTGGAGCTCTCTACGCTGGAAGAACGAATGGACGACATTCGAGCCGTTATGGATGCGGTAGGTTCTGAGAAGGCCGTCTTATTCGGACACTCTGAAGGTGGGTCAGTCTCGGCACTCTTTGCGGCTACCTACCCTAACCGAACCATTTCTTTAATTGCGTTTGGTGCATTCGCCAAACGCAAATACTCTTCTGATTACCCATGGGCACCTACTGACGAAGAGCGACAGGCTGTCTATGATATGATTGAAAATAGTTGGGGAAGTGGTGATATGGATTTGGCATCCCTCGCCCCTTCTAAAGCTCAAGATAAAGACTTTATGGAATGGCTGGCTAATTACTTCCGTTCGGGAGCTAGCCCCAGTGCCGCTTTGGTACTTACCAAAATGAATACACAAGTCGATATCATTGACATTCTGGATTCTATTAAAGTACCAACCTTGTTGATGCAGCGCGCCCACGATGTTGATGTAAAAATCGAAGAAGGACGATTCATTGCCCAGCGGGTTGAAGGGGCTAGGTTTGTTGAATTTGAGGGTAGCGACCATTTATTTTGGGCGGGTAATACGCAAGAGGTCTTGGAAGAGATCAAGGCGTTTGTGCTAAACGCTCAACCACAAATGAGTTACGAAAAGCAGCTTTTCACCATAGTGGCTGCCCGTATCATACCCTTTGAATCAACCGATACTGACAATAAAGATTTTATCAAGCAATTTATAGCTCCTTATGGGGGAAAAATGGTTCACTATAATCACCAAACCTTTATCACAACTTTTGAAGGACCAAGCAAGGCGGTTCACTGTAGTACCGACTTACTGGCTGCCTCCCAACAATTAAATGCTCAGCTTGCTATTGGCATTCACATTAAAGAATGCGTAGTGGATGGCTCTCACCCTATCAGCATTGAAGCTAGAAATATCATAGAAGAGATATTAACACAAACAAAACCTAACCAAGTCATTGTTACTCAGACAATTAAGCATTTGCTGTCAGGGGCGGGATTAAATTTTACTCCCTACAAAACAATTTTTGAACCTACATCCGGTGAATCGCTTACTCTGTTAATGGTAAAAGATCATTTGAGGTCAAATGCTCAATTGGGTCTTCCCGATCCTAAGCAGCTTCTAAAAAATGGTTCTCTGCTGGAAAACGTGCTGCAAACCATTGACAGTCATTTAAGTAATGAATTTTTTGGGGTAGAAGTACTCTGTGAGGAGATTGGCATCAGTGAACGGCAATTACAACGTAAGCTCAAATCAACCACCAACAAATCCCCCAACCAATTGATTCGGTCAGTTCGACTGCATCGGGCTAAAGAATTGATTATCAATAATAAGGGTAACATCGTTGAAATTGCTTTCCAAACAGGCTTTTCCGACCCTTCGTATTTCGCCAAATGCTTCAAAAAAGAGTTTGGCGTAACTCCTTCTTCCTTAGTGTCTGAAAGCGTATAATGTCGGAAATGTCATAGTCGTGTCGGATTTCTCCCGTTTTAATGTCGGAAATATCATACAATTCGCCGGATTTTTTTCATAATGCGAGCCACTTTACTACTTACATTTGTATCATAACATTAAACAACCTTTCATTAGTTACGATCAACCATAATTAATACCCCCACAATTATGAACCCAAACTTCTCTAGACCCAATCTGGCTATTCAATGGACATTAAGCCTATTGAATGCCACCTCTTTTGCACACACCGCATTCCTCGATTTGACAAAAATTCATCATGAATTTTTCCATTTCTGTTCTAGAGGATGTCGGGTTATTTACCGCCTATTTGCTACTAGTCGGTAAACCAGCCTATATTTTCTATCTACCTTCATTTATTGGTTCTGCGAAGTAACGCTTACGCTTAATCCCGCAGATAAACTTAATCTAAAGACCCAAAAGTCAAGTGCTCTTGGGTTAGGAAGACGTATGACCTATGTCTAAACGAATAATGAAGTAAACCAGAAACCCATGAAAAATCAAGGAACATCTTTGCCCCTAGTATGGTCTCAACCTACGCTGTTTAAAAGCCAATACCGGGCAGTTACTAGGTGGCAATTTAATTACTCTATGAAGCAGCCCGTAGCTGGGCGCTTTTTATCAGGTCGCTACTTCCGTGTCTCAAGACCAGTATAAATAACTAATGTCGTATGCACGCCAAACCTACTATACGTTTGAGGCTAGTCATACTAGCGACTGGGCTTCTCCTCGCCTTGCTGGCCCTTACCGGGTGCTTGGTTGTAGCGGTGAGTCAGTCACTACCCTTAAGAACCGATTCACTAGTAAGGCAGAATGATTTGCTACAGCGGGCTGTACGGGCGATCAAAGAACAGTCTGAGGCTAACGAACTGCGTGACCCCACAATGGAAATTGATGGGCTGATCATCAGTGAGACGCTCACCAAAATCGGGGTGGACTTCTATGAGTTGTTCTACCAACGATGGTCTTCACCCCCAGCCGCTAGTGGCTACGAAGTGCGGATTGAAGAATTGCCCGCTCCAGGCTTCGGTACGCTGGTGGTAGTCAAAGTCAACGAAACCACTGTTTTTCAACGGGTGCTTCAGCCCCGCTACGATCAACTGGAAGCCAGTGCTGAACTAGCCGTGGCTCTGACCCAGCGCCACGTCAATGATCAGCAACGGCTCACCCAACAACTCTACGAAGAAGACCAACAAGGCACCGGGATCTATTGATCCTATTACTCATTAATCACTAATCATCATTCATCAACTACCCCCAACCATGAAAACCTTTGCATTCTTTATTACGGCACTGGTACTTAACGTACTCTCAGCCCACGCCCAAGATTTTGTCTATCGCCCTACCAATCCGGCTTTCGGTGGTGATACCTTCAACTACCAGTGGCTGCTCAATTCGGCGACCGCCCAGAATAGTCTGGAAGACCCAGACGCTGCATCGGGTCGGCAAGAACGCGATCCACTCGAAGACTTTCAACAAGACCTTAATCGCCGTCTACTTAGCGATCTATCCCGCTCGCTGGTCGGTGACCAATTTGGCGAGGAAGGCTTAGAAGAGGGCATCTTTGAAGTGGGTATCTTCCAGATTGAAGTCTTTGAAGGCGCCGATGGGGTCAGTATCACCATCCTGGATACCTCTACCGGAGATCAGACTACTGTCACTGTCCCTGAATTTTAGATTAGTCATCCCTGATTGATTACCCACCCCCAACCAAGTCACCCATGCAACCGCTAAAAATTTATAAATTATTCTTAGCCCTCGGGCTGTTGACCACCGCCTGCGCTCCCTACTTTCGTCAGCCCCTTTCCACGGCACCGGCGCGACTGGGAGCGGAAACGCCCCAGTACCAGCACCTGACCAACTTACCAGCGCCTCAGCAACCGGTCACCGCAGCCGTCTACAAGTTCCGTGACCAGACTGGGCAGTACAAAGATGCTAATAACGGCATTAGCTACTCTACGGCCATTACCCAAGGTACAACCTCTATCTTGCTGCGAGCCTTGGAAGAATCGGGCTGGTTTGTGCCTATTGAGCGGGAAGGCTTGTCCAACTTACTCAACGAGCGTAAGATCATCCGCTCCAGTAGGGATAACTTCTCTCAAAAGAACGGAAACCAAGAACCCGACTTACCACCCTTACTCTTTGCCGGGATTTTACTGGAAGGCGGCATTGTTTCTTACGATGCCAATGTGCTCACCGGAGGTGCGGGATTACGCTACTTTGGCGCCGGAGCTTCGGGGCAGTATCGTCAAGATCGGGTGACGGTCTACTTGCGAGCCACTTCTACCCAAACCGGACGTATCCTCAAGACGGTCTACACATCTAAAACCGTACTATCCCAAAAAGTAGATGTAGGTTTGTTTCGCTTTGTAAGCTTTCAACGCTTGTTAGAAACTGAAACCGGCTTTACCTACAATGAACCGGGGGAACTCGCCGTACGAGAAGCCATTGAAAAGGCAGTAGAAAGCCTGATTATTGAAGGGATACTAGACCAGTTATGGAATTTACAACATGAGGAAGAGCGCAATCATCCGGCCATTCAACGCTACTTGGCCGAGAAGGAGGAGAATCAATCCGTAGATGCGCTAGGCGGACAGCAGCGAGAGCGACGGGGAATGATCAGTGTGGGCTTAGGCGGTGGTGTACTTCGCTACGGCGGGGACTTTCGGCGGCCGATCATCAAACCAGCCGTAGAAGGTAGTCTTCAGTGGCAAGCCGGACCTTCCTTTGCCCTGAACCTATCGGGCGGACGAGGCACCTTAGCCACCGAAGAAGTGTATCAATCGGATTTCTACTACGGCGAGATCAGTACCCAGTTCTGGATACTACCTCGCTACCGCTACACCCCTTTCCTACGATTGGGTTTGGGATTGACCAGCGAGGATACCGGTGATCTATCGGATATCATCAGCAACTATCATCCGCATGCGGTCTACGAGCTGGGCTTTGAGTACCTGCTCAGCGACCGGGTGGGTATCCAGGTTGCTCTCAACAACCGCTACCTGTTCAGCGATGAGCTCGACCAGGTCGTGCAGGGGCGACGTAATGACTTTTACTGGGGAGCTAATCTAGGGGTACAACTCTACCTGGGGCGCTAACCCCCACATTATAATGTCTCTATTCAACTATTTTATAACCAATTAATTTCTTAAACAATCATGAAAAAGTTAATCGCAAGTTTAATGATGGGTGGGCTGGCCACCGGAGTCAGCTTGGCTCAAGACAACCAGAGCGACGTCCAACAGAAGGGCGAAGAAAACTCCGGGATCGTCGTCCAGGAGGGTACAATCAACACGGCTAACATTCTTCAGGGAATTGGCGGAACGGCTGATTTTAACGAGGCGGTTCAAACGCAAATCGGAGACAAGAACGAAGCTTTTATTGATCAGGGTACAGAAGGTGGTGAGGCCTACTACAATGTGGCTACTCAGACTCAGAAGGGTGACGAAAACTCCGCTGATATTGATCAAGGGACTAGAGATGGATACGCCGAAGGCAACACCGCCACCCAGACCCAGGAAACTGATTACAATACTGCGGTTATCGACCAGGGAGATGATGACGGCGAGGCCTACGACAACGTAGCTACCCAGACCCAAACCGGGGAGGAAAACTTCGCAGATATTGAGCAGGGCGATGAAGGTGGATACGCTGAGGAAAACGAAGCTACCCAAACCCAAGAAGGTGATTACAATACTGCGATTATCGACCAGGGAGATGATGACGGTGAGGCCTATGATAATGTAGCCACTCAATATCAAGGAGGCGACTATAACGAGGCGTTTATTGATCAAGGAGAAGACGATGGATATGGCGAAGGCAACGAAGCTACCCAAACCCAGGAGGGCGACTACAATGAAGCTGAAATCGATCAAGGCGTCGATGGTGGTGAAGCTTACGATAATGTAGCTACCCAAACTCAACCCGGAGATGAAAACTATGCTGAAATTAACCAAGGTGTTGAAGGTGGCTACGCTGAAGGCAATGAGGCCACTCAATACCAAGAAGGTGATTTCAACGAGGCGCTTATCGACCAGGGTAATGATGATGGCGAAGCTTACTACAATGTGGCTACCCAAGAGCAATACGGCGATGAAAACTTCGCCCAAGTTGATCAGGGCAACGGTGGCGATCGTGCTGAAGATAATGTAGCTACCCAGCAGCAGTACGGTGACCATAACAATGCTCTCATCGTTCAAGGTGATGAAGGCGGTTACGCTGAAGGCAACGAAGCCACTCAAATCCAAGAGGGTGATTTTAATGAAGCTACCATCAACCAAGGAGTTCTTGATGGTGAAGCCTACGACAATGTGGCTACCCAGAGCCAACCAGGAGATGAAAATGAAGCTACTATTGATCAGGGTATTGAAGGTGGATATGCCGAAGGTAACGAGGCTACTCAGACCCAAGAGGGTGATGAAAATAGTGCTCTCATCGAGCAAGGAACCTATGATGCCGAGGCTTACGATAACTTCGCTACTCAATACCAAGAAGGTGATTACAACCAAGCAACTATCGAACAAGGCGATAATGCGGATGCAGAAGCGTATGACAATATCGCTACCCAAGAGCAATACGGCGATTACAACGAAGCCGTTCTCCAACAAGGCGATGAAGGCGGCGTAGCCGAAGGCAATGAGTCTACCCAGCAACAGTACGGAGACTACAACGAGGCTCGCATAGAGCAAGGTGATGACGAAGGTGAAGCGTACGATAACGTAATCACTCAGGAACAGTACGGCGAAGAGAACTACGCGCAAGTTGACCAAGGTGACCAAGAAGGTTACGCGGAAGGTAATGAGGCTACCCAATATCAAGATGGCTACTCCAACGATGCTCGTGCTTTTCAAGGTGACATAGAGGGCGAAGCCTACGATAACGTAGCCGATCAGTACCAAGAAGGTGATGAAAACGAAGCAGTTATTGAGCAAGGTGTTGAGGGTGGCGAAGCCTACGATAATATCGCTGAGCAAGAGCAGTACGGTGATGACAATATCGCAACCATTAAGCAAGGTGTAGATGGTAGCTCTTCAGCGGGTAGTGAAGCTATCCAGTACCAAGAAGGAGATGAGAACGACGCTTTTATCTTCCAAGCGGGTGAAGACAACTTTGCTGACCAGTACCAAGAAGGTGATTACAACCTAGCTGACGCCCGACAGTACGGTGATGACAATGAAGCCTACCAAGAGCAGTACGGCGACTACAACGAAGCCACCATCAACCAGGGAAGTGCTACTAACTTTGTGGATGGTAACCTAGCGGAGCAATACCAAGAAGGCGACGAGAACTTTGCCCTAACCCAACAAGCGGGTGATTTCAATACTGCTTACGTAAGCCAAACTGGTGACGAGAACGAAGCTATTCAGCAGCAAATTGCTAACAACTCAGAAGTGTACATTGAGCAGATTGGTAACCGAAACAGTGCTGTTCAGCAGCAAGTAGGCGAGCTTTCGGCTGATCAAATTGCCGACTTAGAGAATTTAGACCCTTTCTCACTATCACGCGGTGATAACCAGAAAGCGGAGGCCATTCAGAAAGGCGATGATAACGTGAGCTTACAGCAGCAAGGTGGTGAAGATAACGTGGCTTACGCCGAGCAAATTGGTGAACGCAATATCATTACGCAAGCTCAGAGCGGCGAAGGAAACGATGCCTACGCTAAGCAAGATGGCTACGATAACGATATCGTGCAACTGCAACTGGGTGACTACAACGAAGCTGACGCTCTTCAGATTGGCTACGACAACGTTTCGTTTCAAAGCCAAATTGGTGAGTATAATGTATCGGATGTAGTACAAGACGGTTTTGAGTTAACCTCTACTACCCTTCAGGAAGGTGAGTACAACGAGGCTTACGTTGACCAAAGTGGTAACGGCCACATCAGTACCATCAATCAGATCGGTACCGGGAATGTCGCTGACGTAACCCAAGGTAATTAATCTCTCACTTGGAATAAGCCAGGCGGGGGAAGTACCTTCGGGCACTTACCCCCACCTCGGCCTATTTATTAAACCTACTTCTCATGATACATCACACAATCAAGCTACTAGTCGTACTACTGCTAAGCAGTGGGATGAGCTACGCTCAAGATTTAGAACCAGCCTTGCCCGAAGAACCGGAAATAATCAATTTTCCCTCCGAAGTCATCGCCATGCCCGGAGCCACTATTGAGCAGGCGGGGATGTACAACGAGGTGTTCATTCAGCAGGTTGGTGGCCGGCAAACCGGTGAGCGACAGTACGCTACCTTGGTACAAACAGGTCACTACAATGTCATGGACTTAACCCAGCAGGGCATCGGTAATCAGGTAGCGGTGCAGCAGGTCGGCGATGGCAATACCTACGACGGTAATCTGCAAGGCAATGACAACCGCCTGGATATCGGTCAGTTTGGTAATGACAACCGCTTGGTACAAGAGCTAGTAGGCAACCAAAACACCTATCAGGTGCTACAAGAAGGCAATAACAATGAACTGATCCAACGTGAATACGGAAACGGGTTGGACTATCAAGTTCATCAGCAGGGCAGCATGCAGGTCATCATCGAGAACGGCTTTTAAACTTTAGACAATTTTCTTAGCACTTGTTGGGGGTAACAAGTAGAATGGGGCACCCAGCTTAGTGTAGACGATTCCGTGACGCCCCATTCTTTTCTATTACTATCCCCAACAAAACAATAATTATGCAACGCATACTTTCTTTCACTTTATGGCTTAGTATACTTAGCTGGCTTTCTGCCTGCACCGAAGATACTATCGCGCCCATCACGCTGGGAACCCTACAAGGCGTGGTGGTAGCCGATGAAACCCCCTTACCCAATATCAACATTACCACCCAACCGGCTACCAACCAGCTCGTAACTGACTCTACCGGACGCTTCAGTATGATGGGTATTCCGGCGGATACCTACACCATCACGGTGCGGGGCGAAGGTATCCGTACTACTACGCTCACTGCCTTGGTCACTCCTGATTCGGTTACCGAAGTCACTATTCAGGCGGAGCTGACTGAGCTGGAAAACCGAGTTCCTAACGCTCCTACTTTGGTAAGCCCTCAAAATGCAGTGACTAATGCGCCTCGTACCCTGACCCTCACTTGGCAAGGTAGCGACCCCGATCAAGACAGTCTGCACTACGAAGTACGACTTTTCACTTCCCAAGCCGCCTTACGTCAATCAGTCGTCGCTCAGGAGATAACCGATACTACCCTGGTGGTACAAGACCTTAAGTTTAACACTACTTATTTCTGGCAAGTCATTGCTACTGACCCCGATGGCTTGAGTAGCCAGAGTGAGGTAGGCAGCTTTACCACCCTTCCCATTCCAAACCTACGGATTGCCTGGGTCTCGGATACCTCGGGCAATGCTGAGGTCTACGCGTCGGATGGTTCAGATACCACCATTGTGCAGGTCACGAATCAACCTGCCCGCGATGTGCAGCCTCAGCTTCACCCCCGCTTACCGCAGGTTGCCTTTACTTCCGAAGTACAGGGCGAAACCCAGTTATTCATCACCCCCCTGATAGACGGCACCCCTACCCCGATCACCCAGGTGCCGATGGCCGGTTTTCATAACATTGGTACGGGCTACACCTGGTCGCCCGACGGGGGGCAACTCGCCTACGCCCACTATGAAGAACTGTACCGCATCAATGCCGACGGTAGTGGTTTAACCGTGATTACTCAGGCACCTGCTAATCGCCATTTTCGGGAAATGGACTGGACAGCAACTGGCAATCAGTTTGTACTGCAAACGGTGGGTAGTCGTATTTATGACTCAGAGATTTACCTGTATTCGCCTCAGGAGGATTCACTACGGTTACTGGTAGCCAATCAGCCCGGACAGACCCACAGTCCCAGCTTTTCTATTGATGGAAGGGAAGTAATGTTCACGTACGATGCTTCGGGTTTTGAGTCTTTGGAAGGAAGACAATTGGACAGCCGTATCTACCGGGTTCCGACCAGTGCTTCCCCGGATAGCATCCAGTGGATCGATGTGTCGGTCAACAAACCCGCCGGGACCAATGATCTGCGGCCTCGCTATTCACCTGACGGTGCGAAAATCATCTTTGAGAATACCTCTAACGACGGACAAGGCACCCCCTCAGTATGGGTTATGGACGTAAACGGCAATAACCGCCAACTTCTTTACCAAAACGCCCAGATGCCTCATTGGAGGTAATAAACAATGTACAATGTGTAGTGGATTAATGTAAGCTATCGGTTTACTAGCGAACGGGAGATAGTATCATCGCTAACCCACTTTGTTCAGACACTTTCTGCTCAAATTGGGTTTGGCGGTCAACTTCCATCGTTTCAATGCGAACCTTCGTATCGGTTACAAGGGAGGGGTCATCCGAGTAGATTGTAGCTTCGTAGCTCAGGTCTGCGTCCAGAAAGTCAAGGGGAAAGGATGCTTGATAATCGGTAGTGCCCGCGAGAATTCCTACAAACCAATCATCACCCGCTTTACGGGCAATAGTTGCGTATTCCCCAGGATAGCCTGCCAGCACCCAAGTATCGTCCCAGACGGTAGGTAAAGCATCATAAAATGCTAATTCGGGTACTTCCTGGATGAAGTCCTCGCTACTTCCAGCTCCGCCTTTTTTACTTGGTGAACCTTGTGGACGATCATACCAATACAAAAACTGCCAAGGACTGTAGATGCAAACTGCTTTCGCTAGTTGGGACGCATGAGAGCCCATTTTACCTACTCTTTCGGCAAAGTAGCAGTTGGTCTGGTCACCCGCACCGGCAATCATCCGGGTAAATAAAGTATTGATTACCATGTCATTCGTCGGACTTTCCTCGTCACCCCGAATCCCTTCCTGCGTCATTAGATTAGGATAGGTGCGCGAATAACCAGTGGGTCGATACTCATCGTGGATATCAATCATTAGTTGATGGTCAGCTGCCTTCCGAACGGCATTATGCAACCAGCTTGTCCACTCTTGCGATCCCACATTCACAAAACCATACTTCACTCCTTGCACACCCCAAGATTGCAGCAAGGGAAGCACTTCATCCAGTTGTTTCTCCAGGGCACGTCGGTTTACGTACAAAATCACTCCAATATCTTTACTCTTCGCGTAGTCAATCACTTTCTGCAACTCCAGCGGTCCATCTGATCGTTTGGGGTCTACGGTAACCGTCGTTGCATCCGAGGCATCATCGTATTCATTGCCGTACCAACCGGCGTCAAACTCAATAAATTGCAGGTTATATTTCACCGCAAAATCTACGCAAGCCATACCTCCATCGGTAGTCAGAGTCACTTCCCGAATAACTTTTCCCGGTTGTATCCATGAGGCATCTTCAATTTTGGATGGCTCATTTAAGTTGAGTAACAAGTAATTATTTTGCAGAATGGCAGCCGCAGTAGTGCCAGCCATCACCCACCGCCACGGAGTAGTAAGCATACCGTCTATTGTCACTTCACTTGTTAAGTCGGCGACTAACGTGCCAGGCTGATCGGCTACGGAGCGTAGTTTCATACGGGCGTAATCCACCAAAGCCGCTTCGCCAATAGCCACGAATAACGAATCGGATAATTGAGCTAGGAACGGTCGCTCTACTGCTGCTGAATTAGAGAGCTGAGTCATGGATATTTTACGGATTTCGCTTTGCGCCCGCAGCGATGTCCAGGTAGTGGCATTCTCATCAAGCCTAAATTCAGTATTTTCTTCTAAAATCGTTATTGAACCTTCGGCAGCATCTAATTCATAACGAAATGCCACTCCTTCGTTGTAGGCCCTAATTCGTATTTTATACTCGAAATCACTTTCCGCCAGCGTTAGCAATGTTTCCTGGTAAGCATTCGGATATACGCTATGTTCTCCATAAATGGGCTTCCATTGGGTATCTACTTCATTCGCTTCTTGACTAATTATCTTTGGATTCTTTCCTATCTGGGTACCATTCTCGAGGGTCAATCCTAATCGGGATGAGTTGATTACAGTTTTGCCCTGAAAACTTACAGTATAATAGGCCAATGTATTCTCATTGCCAAGCTCAAGATTGAATATATAATTACCGTTAGGACTATTTACCTGCACCGTTTGTCCCACTTTATTCGGTGAACAGGAAAGGAAGGAAAAGCTAAGTAATAGAACCAAGAACGGGTGACAAAACGGCTCTAACATAGTAACTAAGTACATTTGATTTTTCTAAGTTATTAGAAATTGCCTTCTTTTTCCTTACAAATACTTTTTAGCTATTTCTAAGGATTGGATACCATAACTACCTCCAAACAAAAGATAATGATTAAGATAGTGGTACAGTTGATACAAACTAACCCGCTCTTGCCACTCGGGTGGTAATGGAAGCGCCTCTTGATACTCTTCCCACACAGTTTGCGAAAATCCACCGAACATTTGCATCAATGCTAGATCGCACTCTCGGTCAGCGTAGTAACTCGCTGGATCAATTAATGCTGGGCCATTAGAGGTATACAGATAATTACCAGACCATAGGTCGCCATGCGTAAGCGATGCTTTCGGATGATGACCGATTCTCTGCGGTAGGACTTCTATTAAATCGGCATAAACAGTCTGTTCAGAATTACTCATTCCTCGCTGCTGCTCAATAAGCTTCACTAAATGCCAAATCCGCTGCTGCCCGTAAAACTCAATCCAGTTTTCATTCCACATATTATCTTGAGAAGTTTTTCCACAATAGTTATCGTGGATAAAGCCAAATTGGGCATGAGTTACCTGATGTAATTGGGCCAACCCGATTCCTAATTTTTCATCCTGATGATGCTGATTTTCCCGATTTACCTCCAGAAATTCCAGTACGATCATTCCCGATTGATTCTGGGATACTTGCGTAGCAACAATCACCTGAGGAACAATCAGTTCTGTACTGGCTTCTCGTAATGCAGTTAAGCCCTCTGCTTCCCGTTCAAACAGATCATTAGGTACGTTATCATTATACTTTAAAAAAAACGAACCCACATTAGTGTTTACTTTCATTCCATGGTTAATACACCCTCCTCCTATCGGTATCGTGGCACTGATTTCTACCTCCTTTGAAAAATGTTTTGACAGTTCTCGCTCGACGATACTGTGTAAACTATCAGGCATACTTTATCAGGTTTTGCTTAGCAATAAAGCATAAATTTTATCAGACCATATTACAAAGAAAGAATAAAATTAATTTAAGTCTCTCACATGCCCAGCAGCTTAGTTAAACACTGTATGTCAGTGGCTTTCTCACTAAAAATTACTGTCACTTTTGAGTCTAAAAAGATAGCTTTTGGTACTAAAGCATGTTTTTTCGCTTAAATCTTACAGTAGGTTATTGTACCCACTAATAGCACTTTTTTGCTCGCTGGCAGATTAAACTCAACTTTTGAGAAGTTTTCATAAAACCACATCGTAAATATGAACTTCCGATTACTACTAATTTCATTAGGCATACTCTGCCTATGGCAACAAGCTTACTCTCAAGACGAAACTGATCTGTTTGAAATGTCTTTAGAAGACTTAATGAACGTGGAAATCGTTTCAGCCTCTAAAGAAGCGGAAAATCTATTTGACACCCCAGTATCCAGCTATTCCATCACTCGTGAGGAAATCGAGAAATCTGGTGTTACCTCTATTCCTGAAGCATTACGTTTATGCCCCGGAGTAATTGTTCGAGAGATGACCAACGGAAACTATGATATTCACCTACGTGGCTTTGACAACGTTACTCGCTATGCCAATGGAACACAAGTAAACTTTCAAACCCTGCTAATGGTAGATAACCGTCCAGTATTTAACTATACCTACGGTGCGATTATCTGGGAGGCTTTGCCAGTAGATCTTATTGATGTAGAGCGAATTGAGGTCGTTCGTGGTCCGAGTGCTCCATTATTTGGCCCAAATGCACTCACTGGGGTAATCAATATTATTACTCGTCAGCCTGAACAAACCGGATGGTATGCCAAAGCTAACGCCCAGTACGGGACACCTCAATCATTGATCGGAAATGTAGCCCTCGGTAAGAAATTCAATGAGAATACTAGCTTGGTCGTCTCAGGAAACTACCAAGACCGATTAAGGCACGATGATTTATATTACTTATATAATAGTGACCGGTATCTTGAAAACATACACACTTTATCTGAAGATGATATTCAGGCTTTACCCAGTGAGGAAGCTAGGACTTTATCCAAAGCTACTATTCTTTATCCAGAACCAGAATTAGCACTACGCAAACAAGGTATTAATGCGTTTTTTAATCATCAGGTAAATGATCAAATCAATGTCAACCTCTCGTTAGGAGCACATAAGGCTGAAGTACAACGAGAGTTTTTAGGTGGGATAACTTCTCTCGATTTTAGTAGTACTAGCAGTCAGTACGTAAATTTAGCCAGCGAAATATATGGCGTCAATACTAAAATCTCGTACACCCAAGGCAACGACAGGTTTTCCTACGATGACTCAGCAAACATTGTTCTAGAATTCGACAGTAGAATTATTGATATAGCCATTGAGTATCCATGGGAGGTAAGCGATCGCTTAAAACTGCGCCCTTCTATCAATTACCAAAGTGCCACTAATAATGATTCAGATTATCTTGCGACTGCTCAGTACGGTGGTTTATTAAACCGTTCAGTAACTACCAGCGGTATTGCTGGCTCACTACGGGCTGATTATAATCTAACTGATGATTGGCGTTTAATTGGCTCAGTGCGCGCCGATAAGTTCAATAAGCCCGATGATGTCTATGTATCATATCAGTTTGCAAGTACTTACACTGTTTCTGATAAATACTTATTCCGAGTGGCCTACGCCAAGTCTAACAGTAGTGCTTTTGCGCTATTTACTTCTACCGAATTAAATGTTAATATAGACTTAGGTCAATCATTTGGATTACCACCAGGAGCTGGCCCTCAATATCGTATTGCCTACTTAGGAAATTCAAATGTTGACTTGCTAAGTGTCACAATGGCTGAGATAGGATTCCGAGCGAAAATCAACGAACATTTGCAGATAGATATAGACGCATTTCGTCAAGAAGCTGAGAACTTTAGTACGTACATAGTCAGTGAGCAAACTTTTCAACCAACTGGATTACCAGAGCCATTTCCACCTGCTGTGCCGGCTACTTTAGTGAACAGTATTGAAAACTTTCCAACTACAGCAACTCAAATGGGTGTAACGCTTTCGGCCAATTTTGTTCCTAATACTAAGCTTCAATTCAAACCATTCTTGACGGTACAAAAAACTGATGTAGAGAATATTCCACTAGGATTAAACACCTTACCTACTGATCCGGCGACGAATCCTTTTAATATCTACAATGGATTTGATGATGAAAACCTTAGTACTCCTCGCATCTATGGTGGAGCATTTGTTCACGGGGTAATCACTCCCAAGCTTCATGCGAATCTGAGTGCGTATTTCTTTGGAGATCATACACAATTTGCTAGGGATGATATTAATCAAACCAGGAATTCAATCGCGGGAGAAATTGATAGTAAGCTACTACTCAATACGAAAGTATCTTACCGCATCATTGACCCTCTGAAGGTATATGTGAATATTCGGAACTTACTAGGAACTGATAGCCGGGAATACTACGGAACTGACCGAATCGGTCGGACTATCTTTGTAGGAGCAAGCTTTAGCTTAAACTAAATTATTTACAAAGCCACCTTAACTTCACCAAGGTGGCTTTATTTTTTCTCTTGTTGATAGGTACGAGTAATAGCCCAATAAATACCAAAAATCACTAATCCGAGCATGGCTAATCCCAGATAACCGTCGCCAATGGGTTGCTCAAACACCTGAAGTTGCCCTAAATCGCTCACCACAATACCTACCGCAATTAATATCCCCATCAAGGCTTCTCCAGTAATTAATCCCGAGGCTAAAAGTAACCCCGCTTTTCCAGCTTTGTCTTGAGATAACGCATGACTTTCGGAAGCTCCATTTACCGATTGTCGTTTAAAATATTTATTGACTGCCCAGGCTAACAGCCCCCCAATAAAGATAGAAGTATCTAGTTCTAGGGGTAAATATATACCGACTGCCACCGCTAGAACCGGCATCCGGAAATTAGATTTCTTTTTCTCTAAACGTACATCAATCGCAATCACTACGGCGGCAATCACTGCCCCGATAGCTACCATATTCCAAGGCAAACCACCGCCAAAAATACCGACTGCTACACTCTGCATTAGTGTAGCTTGAGGGGCAGCTAAAGCATTTGGCTGAGCGTCAGTAGGTGCACCCATACCGTATCCCAGTAATAGATAGTTTAACACAGGAGCAATGGCAAAAGCTCCGGCCGCTACTCCTACCACTTGCATTACTTGTTGTTTATAGGGAGTGGCGCCAAGAATATAGCCTGCTTTTAAATCCTGCATATTATCTCCCGCAATAGCCGCCGCACAACAAACCACTGCTCCGACTAAGATGGCCGCGGCAGCCCCTCTACCGGGATCAGCCGTACCCATCAATGCGGCCAAGAGTAGCGCGGAAGCCAGAATGGTGGCAATCGTTACCCCTGAAATGGGATTATTGGAACTACCGACCAATCCTGCCATATAGCCCGCGACTGCCGAAAACAGAAATCCGGCAATTACCATGATAACCGCCATGAGTCCGGTAATCGTGACCTGCTCAATTTCCCGAAGATAAATAACAAAAACAGGTACGATAAGTACACCAATACCAATCAATACCCACGACATGGGAGTATCCATCTCGGTTCGCAACCGATTTTTTAGCTGATCGCTTCCGGCCTTAAAAGCCTCTACGCCCGATTTTAGGGCAGTAGACAGCGAACTTCTTAGATTAATGAGTGCCCAAAGCCCACCTACTACCATTGCCCCGACCCCTAAGTAGCGAATCTGACCACTCCAAATGGTAATACCCATTGCCTCCGGATCGGTTACACCAGCAGGTGGTCCCACCGTAGCGACATATGCGGGAATTGCAACGTACCAGCTAATAACTCCACCCAGAAAAACCAGAAACGCAATATTTAATCCAACAATATAGCCCACGGCAACCAGTGCCGGGGACAGGTTTAACCCCACGTACAAATATATTTTATTGTTCAGCAAAGCTGCTTTCTCAAAAGTCCCTTGCCAGATATTCAGCACGGCTTCACTGATTTTAAATAACCCACCGACTAGCCCCCCCCAGAGAAGAAACTTAATGGATTTACCCCCAGCTTCTCCGGTTTTTAGCACCTCAGCGGTTGCTAATCCTTCCGGAAATGTCAGTTTTTCTTTAACAATCAGGGCATTACGTAGCGGGATGGTAAATAATATTCCTAAAACGCCCCCAGTGAGAGCAATCAGCGTGGTTTCCCAATAATTGAACTCATTCCAATAACCCATAATCACCAGTGCGGGAATAGTAAAAATCACTCCCGCTGCTAATGATTCGCCTGCCGAAGCAGCCGTTTGCACCAAGTTATTTTCCAGAATGTTTGAATTGCGGAATAGCCGAAGAATTGCCATGGAAATAACCGCTGCCGGAATCGAGGCCGAAACCGTCAATCCGGCAAATAGCCCAAAATATGCATTGGCAGCTGACAGCACCACCGAGAGAGCAGCTCCTAGCAAAACAGCTTTTATTGTAAGCTCGGGTAGTTTCGTTTGGGGGCTAATGTAAGGCTGATCAGCCTCATCAGCTCTTTGTTGATCTGGCTTTTCTGTAATCATAGTTTGGCGCCTTGGTTAGGTTGCTAACAAACATACCCAAATTTTTTGATATGGCGGGATGCGGGGCAATAGGTAGGGTGCTTGGAGCCGGGAGCTGGTAATTAGTGGAAATTGCATGGCAAAAATTTGAGATGGTTCGCCGCACGACTAGAAGTAGCCTTACGCTCAAGCTAACGCTTGCGCTAGAGATGGTAAGGAGATATTAATCGGGCGGCAAGGGATGCCTGCATTGGCCATCGTGGCGCTGGACGATATGAGATGTAAAATGTGAAAAGAGGCAGCCGGGGAGTCCCCACCGCGCTGTTGGGAGTTGGGCGACCGATCAATAACCCACAATTCAACCGCTTACTTCCGGCTCCAAGCACCCTACTCTCCGCCACTGAAAAATTTTCTAACAAGTATTTTTACGCAAACTATGGACTTTCCAGGGGTTTTAATACATTTGTCGGGTGCTTCCAGCATGGTATAAAAAAAACCTGAAGACAAAATCCCCAGGTTTTCCTACTAAACTAACCAAACCAAACTATGCTGCGTGAGTCTTGATGCTCTCCTTTGGATCACGATCCGACTCACGGTCTTCAATTACTTTCTTTATTTTTTGAATTGCTTTCGTCGCTCTTACTGTATCCATACTATTAATCCCCTCAATCATCTTATTCTTTTCCTCGTTGGTAATCGCTTTGTTATTAAGTAACAACAATAACTCGGTTTTCTGTTTCACGGTTGCCATTTTTTTAACAACTTCCTCGCTTTTTTCTGAGTTATCTGCCTTAGCGTCACTTATTTGCGTATTTTTCCCATCAATTTTTTTTGAATTTTTGGTAGATCGCGGCTCACTTACTCTTTTTCCCCCTGATTTCTTCACCGTTGAGGATTCGGTGGGGCGCCCCCCCGCCATGTAATCCATCTCCTCAGCTGGGGTGGGTTCATAACCTGCTGCCCGGATAATCCATGCTAGAATGTTCCGATACGCTTTACCAATCGCTCTTGTTTGCGCCATTGACGCGATGGCAAACTCTTGGTAGTTTCGTTTTCCATTCTCACGGTTACTACATATGGCAAATCCAGAACCTACCGTTTGAGCATGCCCATTCACCTGGGATTTTAAGTTGAGCAGACTAACTTTCGCTTGATACTTAATTTCAGAAGCGTCTAAGCTAACATTTACTAAATCATCAATCACCGGAAAAATACCTAGTCGGGCACCGGCGTATTGCCACCCTTCTACATTAACGTAGGCCTTACCCTGAATATGATGGAAAAGTTTGTTTTCTTTAATAAATCGGGCTAAATCTTGCGCCAAATGCATAGTTTCGTAAGAGTTAGCAATGTCATAACTTTCAATGACTTTTTTGTTTGTACTAGGTTGCTGAAGGTCGGCATCGGTAGCCTCAGTAGAAGTGCCCATAAATTTTGATTTTGCGTTCATAACTAAAATAATTTGAAGTGACTAATAAGAATGATTTGGAAGAATTAGTGACTAATTTAAAATTTTGATAATCAGATGATTACTTAATTAATAGTGTAACTCCCTCATCAATTTGAACGTATTTCAAGTATTAAAGTTCTTAAAATAAGTACATTAATCTAAAATATTTACTGCCTATCATTATTGTCTGATTTTCAGCTATTTCGGATATGGATTCTGAGTTAACATCGGTAGAAACAACTGCCTACCACTGGCTAAAAAAATACTTCAGGTTTCCTCCTACTGAGGAACAGGATTTACTGTTTCAGGACTTGAAAAGTTTTATTGAAGATCAAGCTGAACCAAAATCCACTTTTCTGATGATGGGTTACGCCGGAACGGGTAAAACCACTATTATCCAAGCACTAGCTAAAACCGTTCGAAAATACGGCTATCGCACAGTGCTAATGGCTCCTACCGGGCGAGCCGCAAAAGTGCTAGCGAAGTACAGCAAACGTAAAGCCTACACCATTCATCGGCAAATTTACAAGCAAGTGCAGCATCCGTATTCGGGTAGTATTGAGTTTAAGCTGCGGAAAAATTACCAAAAACGGGCGGTTTTTATGGTAGATGAAGCCTCAATGATTAGTCACGAAGATGATAATGGCGAAAAAACTATGCTTCAGGATTTGCTGGAATACGTATTTGAGCACCCTAAAAATAAGCTTATTATCATCGGTGACCGCGCCCAGTTACCTCCGGTAGGCCAAGCGCTTAGCGTAGCGTTAAACGCCGAAATCCTACAACATGCCTATGGACTTACGGTGAGGGAATTTGAACTTACCCAAGTAGTACGCCAGCAGAAGCGCAAGGGTATTCTACAAAACGCTACTAACCTACGCGAAACCTTGCACGCCAATAGCTTGGTGCCCGATCTAAAAACCCAGGTCTACGACGATATTTACCGAATGCAGTCAGCAAAAATTAAGGAGGGGCTAAGCTACGCTTACTTAAAGTATGGTCTTTCACAAACATTGTTGATTTGTGCATCAAATCAGGAGGCAACTCACTACAACCAGCAAATCCGTCAGGAGATTCTGCATCGCAAGCAAGAATTAGAGGTTGGTGATTTACTAATGGTGATTCGGAATAACTATCGGGCTTTACCCAAATCCTCTAAAGTAGGGTTTCTAGCTAACGGGGAATTTGTAGAAGTGCTTGAGGTACAGGAAGATGAGAATAAGTTTGGATTTCATTTTGTTACCCTAGAGTTAAAATTAGTAGACCATCCTCGTCAACCCTCGTTTGTCAGCAAGGTAATCACCAAAACTTTGCATAGTAGTTTCCCGACCCTTACCTATGATGAAAATAAACAGCTTTATGATGCCGTAGCTACGCAATACGAAGATATTCCTCAGAAATCCCGACAGTTGAAAGCTATTCGGAAGGATTCGTACCTAAATGCCCTACAAGTAAAGTATGCTTACGCCCTCACTTGCCATAAAGCTCAAGGCGGACAGTGGCCCGTTATCTTTGTTGATCCGGGCTACCTCAAGCGTCAAGCTCAGTCGTCAGAAGCCATTCGCTGGCTCTACACTGCCTGCACCCGAGCTAGTCAAGAGTTATTTTTGATAGATTTTCCGGCGGCTTACTTCAAGTAAGCGATAATGAAGAGTCATGAGCCCCTAGATTTACAGGTGCTATTTTTTACAAACTCTTTAATCAACGAATGTTCAACAATTGCTCAATTAACTTCGGAACGCCAGTACTCGCCGGTTCGGCAATAGCCGTGATATTGGGTTGAGGATGATAGTCAGGAATACTAGGATCTATAATGTAGATAGGAATACCCGCAGGCACATCATAGAGTAAACCCGCTGCCGGATACACTTGTAAAGAAGTCCCTACTACCATAAAAATATCCGCCTGAGCAGCTTCCCGCTGGGCTACTTCCATCATCGGAACCATTTCTCCGAACCAAACAATATTAGGGCGTAGTTGCGAACCCTTTTCGCACAAATCGCCTAGCTTTAATTCCCAACCCTCAATATCGTAAATCAGCGATTCGTCTACGGTGCTACGCGACTCAAACAGGCTACCGTGAAGGTGAATTACCTGGGATGAACCCGATCGCTCGTGCAGGTTATCAACATTTTGCGTGATAACAATTACATCATATTCCTTTTCCAAGTCTACTAAAGCCAAATGTCCTGTATTTGGTTTCACCTGTAAGGCGGCTTTACGCCGCTGGTTATAGAAATCCATGACTAGCTCTGGGTTCTTCGCCCAGCCTTGCGGTGTGGCTACTTCCATCACATCGTGGCCTTCCCATAAACCATCGGCATCCCGAAAAGTAGGTATCCCACTTTCCGCGCTAATACCCGCTCCGGTTAACACTACTATTCTTTTTCGCATGAACATTTCAATTTAAGCCAGAACGAATATACATTTGGTACGTAGAAAGACAGTAGCTTTTCATTTTATAATTTTGCTGTAAGTTACAGGTTAAAAAGTTAAAAGTTTAGGGTGGCAGTCGCACCCATCCAAATCATTTGTTTCTAAAAACTTTAACAGCGCGGCTCGCCCGCAACTTTTACTCTATTTAAACTCCCTTAATCGTCTGCTAACCGTACCATGCCCACAGTCACTCAAAAGAAGAAAAAACGCAATCCTATTGTTATTATCTCTATCGTTGTTGCAGTCGTTCTGGTGTTACTTTTTGTAGCTCGTAAGCTAGAATGGATTGGAGGAGGTAACGCGATTGAAGTACGATTTGCCGAAGCTGAGCCCCACACTATTGTTGAGCGGGTAAGTGCTTCGGGTACTGTGCAACCAGTAACTGAAGTAAAAATCTCCCCAGAAGTACCTGGAGAGATTATTGAGCTTAATATAGAAGAGGGTGACTCAGTAAAGCAAGACCAGCTTTTGCTACGGATTCGTCCTGATAATTTCGAGTCAATACTATCCCGTACCCAGGCTAATTTGAATCAGCAGCGAGCTGCCCTCGCGCAAACCGAAGCCCAAGCTAGTAGCGCTCAAGCCCAACTGGAACGTGCCCGTCTCGCTTTTGAGCGTAATCAAAAACTGTACGACGATCAGGTGATCTCCGATGCAGACTTTGAGCAGTTTCAAAGTGATTTTCAAGTGGCTGAACAAAGCTACGAATCGGCTCGGCAGAACGTTCAAGCCGCTCGCTACGCGGTTCGGTCAGCCGAGGCTTCAGTAGAGGAAGCCCGAGAAAACCTATCGCTCACTAGCATCTACGCGCCTATGGGGGGCATTGTCTCTAAACTGGATGTTGAACAGGGCGAACGGGTAGTAGGCACTTCACAAATGGCGGGTACAGAAATGCTGCGGATTGCCGATCTAAGCCAAATGGAAGTTCGGGTAGATGTGAATGAGAACGATATAATTCGGGTCTCTCTCCGCGATACGGCATCCATTGAAGTAGATGCCTACAGTTACGATAATTACCGCTTCCAGGGAATTGTAACATCCATTGCCAACACTGCAAACGAAAAGCTGACGGATGAAGCGGTAACTGAGTTTGAAGTCCGTATTCGTTTGCTGAATGAGTCCTATCAAGATTTATTGGAGAGCCGGGGACCGTTTCCGTTTCGCCCGGGTATGACGGCCAGCGTAGATATTCTAACTAACCGTAAAGCAAATGTATTAGCAGTACCGCTCTCAGCAGTGACTACCCGCCCTAAAGAGGAAAAAGAAAAAAATAAAAGCGAAAACTCGAGTCAAGACTCATTCAATAATAACGAAACGCTAGATGAAGTTGTCTTTAAAAAGATTGAGGAAGAACAAGTACAAAAAGTCATCGTCAAAACCGGTATTAGCGATTATGAATTCATCGAAATCCTAAGTGGCTTAGAATCTGGCGACCAAGTGGTTTCTGGCCCTTATATCGCTATCTCTAATCAACTGAAAGACAGTAGTCGGATAGAAGTTGCGAAAGAGAAAAGCAATAACGACGGTCGAAACCAATAAAAGTAAGCTCCAATCTTGGCATTATTATAAGCAAATCTCTTCTAAAGTATAACTCTCCCGAGATTATCCATTATTCTGAAGGATACATACTACCATTGAAGATGATTAGTGTTTAGAAAGTAGCCCAGCAGCTCTAACCAATTGCAACCGTATGAGATCCTTTTATTTACTTCTCTTTGTTTGCTTATTTATATCTATCACAAGCATTGGTCAGAGTACTTCTTCTCCATCTTCTCGCCCTAATATCGTACTGATTGTTTCTGATGACCAGGGCTATCACGATTTGGGAAGCTACGGAAGTGATGAGATCATCACCCCTCATCTAGACAGTTTAGCTACCGAAGGAGTGCGCTTTACCAATTTTTACGTTACTAGTTCTATTTGCACTCCTTCGCGTAGTGGATTGCTTACCGGACGTTATCCCCAACGAAACGGTACTTACGAGCTCTTCCGTAACGATCGAGTAAATGACGGATATCGGTATACCGCTCTAGAGTACAGCACTTCTCCGGAAAGAATACTGGGCACCGACTTACGAGAAGTTTTCATATCTGAAGTTCTGCAAAAAGCAGGTTATACTAATGGCATCTTTGGTAAGTGGGACTTTGGCCAACTTCACCGATTTTTACCCTTACAGCAGGGGTTTGACCGATTTTATGGCTTTGTGAATACCGGCATCGACTATTTTACCCACGAACGCTATGGTGTCCCTTCTATGTATTCCGATAATACACCTACTATCCAAGATCAAGGAACATACACTACTGATCTATTCACCCGAGAAGCATTAGAATTTATTGAAGAAAATCACCAAGCTCCTTTCTTTTTGTATCTACCGTACAATGCGCCTCATTCTGCTTCTAATCTAGATCCAGAAATTCGAAGGTCGGTTCAAGCCCCTGAAGAATCGTTACAGTTATACCCCGAAGGTAGCACAACTCGCGAGAAACAAGCGCGAGGGTATCGGGCCGCAGTCACCCGAATGGATGAAAGTATTGGTAAAATCCTTAATCGGATAAGTAGTTATGGTTTAGAAGAAACTACTATCATTGTATTTTTATCGGATAATGGAGGCGGTATAGGCTCCGATAACTCACCCTTGCGCGGGAGAAAGGGACAGTTTTGGGAAGGAGGCATTCGGGTACCCTGCATCATCAAATGGCCTGGTGTCGTTGAGTCAGGTACCATTAACAACAGCCTAGTTACCTCCCTCGATATCTTCCCTACTCTACTAACAGCCACTGGCACTGCTTTGCCAGATTCTATCCAGCTAGACGGGCACAGCTTATTTCCTTTGCTTCGGGGTGAAAGAAACACCATAAGAAATGCTATGTTTTGGGAGCTAAGGGGTGAACAAGCCGCCCGGATAGGAAAATGGAAATGGATATCTTCACCTCAGAGAAAAGGCCTATTTGATTTAGAAGAAGACATTGGAGAACAACATGATCTCACGGCCTTACAACCCGATATAGCCCAGATGATACAAGAAAGGTTTGAAGAGTGGAAATCAACAATGAAAGCTGCCGAACCCCGAGGTCCGTTTAGGGATTTCTAGCATCAGTTTAGTAAATAAATACTATCTTTAGCTTAGAAGAATCTTCTTCTAAGTTTTTGTGCATCCAACTACCTGACTCTATGAATTTTCGCACCCGCGCCCAGCTATCGGGCATGATGTTTCTTGAATATTTTGTTTGGGGCGCCTGGTACGTCACACTGGGTACTTATTTAGGGACGACCCTCCAGTTCGAAGGAACTCAGATTGGATTGGCTTACGGTGCATTTGCCATTGCGGCTATGATCTCCCCGTTTTTTGTCGGCATGGTGGCTGATCGTTTTTTTCCCACTGAGCGAGTACTAGGCGTTTTGCACCTTGTAGGTGGTGCAATATTATACTACCTGACCACTATTGAGGACTTCGCTTTATTTTATCCAGTCATAATTGCCTACACACTTTGCTTTATGCCTACAATTGCTCTAACCAACTCTCTTTCTTTTCATCATATGGATAATCCAGGTAAAGAATTTCCGGGGGTTCGGGTGTTGGGCACCATTAGCTGGATTATTGCCGGATTGATTATTGGCTACCTGAACATTGAGAGCCAATCCACTCCGATACTCATTGCGGCGGGAATGTCTGTAGTGATGGGACTGTATAGCTTTACACTTCCTCATACCCCTCCCCGCAGTAAGGGAGAAAAAGCCAGTTGGCAAGATATTATTGGTCTAGATGCACTGAAACTGATGAAAGAACGCTCATTTGCGGTACTTTTTATCGCCTCTCTGCTTATCTGCATACCGCTTTCATTTTACTACAGTTTCGCCAATCTATTTCTTAATAATATCGGAGTAGAAAATGCAGCCGGAAAAATGACAATGGGACAGATGTCCGAAATTCTGTTTTTGTTACTAATGCCTTTTTTCTTTAAACGTTTAGGCTACAAAAAAATGCTGATAATTGGTATGGCTGCCTGGGCACTTCGTTATGTACTCTTTATGATGGGGAACCCTAGTGAGTTAGTTTGGATGCTGTACGGTGGTATTATCTTGCACGGTATCTGCTACGATTTCTTCTTTGTGACTGGGCAAATTTACGTAGACGAACGCGCCCCCAAGAATATCAAAAATGCTGCCCAAGGGCTCATCACTTTTGCCACCTACGGAGTAGGTATGTTCATCGGCAGTTTGCTTTCAGGGGTGATTGCTGAAAACTACACCATAGACCAGTCTACTTATTTGTGGGATAAAATCTGGCTTGTTCCCGCAGTACTTTCTGCGATTGTTTTAGTGTTGTTTACTGTTTTCTTTCGGGAAAAGCGAGCTAAACGATCAGCCGATGAAATCCGAACTGAAACCTCTCAAGCAATCTCAGAATCAAAACCAGCTTAGAAAATATGAAAACCTGTTCCGGAATGTGAGCCGGGTCGCCAGGCGATTAGAGATATGAAAACTTGTCACAGACTTGGTTCTCGCTTATGAAAGGAAGGATTAGGTGCAAAAATGGTATCAATTCTCATTCTCCGTTTTCCGTTCTCCCTTATCCGTACTCCAATACCCAAAAAATTCGCTTATCTTTGTCGGCGCATTTTATTGGTTAACCTAAACTTTAATTACACAGTGAAAATTGCATCCCTTGTTTTAAATGGTGTTCTGCTTATTGCAGTTATTTATTTATATGTGCTTCATTTTAGCTCTAATAGCGAAAACAGTATGGCTACTGACGCTCAAGTCGGTAGTGTAGCATCCGGAGCTATTCCCCGCATTGCGTACGTCAATTCGGATACTCTCTTAGCCAACTACAAGTTCTTTCAAACAAAAAAAGAAGAACTGGAGAAACGAGCCGAGGACTTGCAAAAAGAATACGAAAACCGCGCCCGGGGCCTACAAAATGAAATTAGTAGCTTTCAACAAAATGCAGGGGGAATGACCATGAACCAAGCGCGGGCTGTTGAAGAAGACCTTCGTAAGAAACAGCAGAATTTGCTTCAGTACCAGCAAAACCTAAGTACCCAACTTCTAGAGGAAGAAGGTAAAGTAAATGATGACCTTTACGATCGGGTTTCTAACTATCTGGAAGATTACGGTAAAAACGAAGATTTTAAATTGGTACTCACCTACACTAAAAATAGTGGTGTACTCTATGCTGATGATAGCCTGGATATTACCAACCAGGTAGTAGAAGGCTTAAATCTACAATACGAGGGGGTCACAGAAGTAGCTACGGATTCTACTGCTGCGCAGTAGGTAAAGGCAGAGCTACTCTATAATATTTTTTGCTCAGCATATAAAGAAAAACCGCAGACAAATATCTGCGGTTTTTACCTTACAACAACCTTGTCACACCTCTTAGGGTGCAACTTCAACCTATGCAAACTTTACTTTGAACACTTACCTCTCATACGCCTTATAACTCTTTTCAATTTTTTCCTTAACCCTCACATTACAAATATACGGGGTGAGGATAGGATGGCTGTCAAAACTCGGTCAGTGGTAGAAATAGCTCGTTCAGTACCCGATTGTTCTCGTTATAGTGAACCACCTGAGTCATCCTTGTAGGACTTGCTACCGGTACACCGTAAAACCAGATATTCCCGGTACCGCATCATAATCAATTCTCATTTTTTCGCTCTTTACATCCAGATGGTGATTCAGCAGATTTTTTTGGCACCAGGGGTACTTCCGTAGTAAATCGTATCTTCCCCTCAAATTTTCATTCAACGGAATGTCCCGACTGGCCCGAATATTTCAGATTAAACACTTCTTACTACTCAATGCAGCTATTTGGCTATGTGCTGGGACAATCAGCACAACCGTTTACTACTCCCTAGCTCGAGACTGGAATATTGCTTATACTCTTCGCGATAGCATCCGTCACCCCTTAGCTATGGTGCTTGCGTTTTGGATACTGAGTTTTGTAGTATTTGACCTATTTATCGCCACCCGCCACTATCACCGACGTTGGTTCGGACTATTTCACTTCGCAATGAGTGTACTCTTCGGCGTAGCACATAAAGCGCTGAGCTACTTGAGTGGGTTGTTACTAGAACGGCTCTTCTTACCTCAGGAAACGAAGACGTGGCAGGAACTCATTATTTTGTGGAAACACACTTGGTTTGATATTACATTAGGCGTAGCTGTATACTGGGTTATTTTACTGATTCTGATGGCACTGGAAAACCGTCACCGCTACCGAAATGAACGATTGGTTGCTTACGATTTGCGAAACCAATTATCAGAAGGACAATTGAACCAGATGAAATTACAGATGCAACCGCACTTTCTGTTCAACGCTCTGAACACTATTGCTATGATGGTTCGGAAAAATAGTCAGGATGCAGCCCTCTCTATGCTGAGCAGCTTAAGCGAAATGCTACGCAACAGCTTGAGCCGAAGCCGACAAGCTTTTATACCTCTAAAAGACGAACTACAATTAATCGATCAGTATCTCATCATAGAAAAAGCCCGCTATCAAGATCGCCTCACGGTAAAGCAACATATCCAGCCCGAAGCATTAGATATGCAGGTACCCAATCTTATCTTGCAGCCTATTGTAGAAAATGCCTTTAAACATGGTATTTCACAGAGTATTGAACCTGCCCAACTTGTCATTTCAATCAGCCTTGAAAATAATAAAGTAATAATGGAAGTATTTAATACCGGAAACCAACTTCCGGAGGGCTGGCAGCTGCAAAGCCACCAGGGGATTGGTCTAAGAAATACGACTAACCGCCTAATGCAGTTCTACCAAGGAAACTTTAAATTTCAGATTACCGAACGGGAAGATGGCGTACTGGTAAGAATTGTGTTACCTCAAGTGAATAAACTACAATAAACCTGAGCATTTTGATACCTTGAGTAACGATGGAAAAAATAAAAGCCGTTATCGTAGACGATGAACTAGAAGCCCGGGAAGGCGTTGCCTGGCTTCTAGCCAAAGATCAGCAAATAGATGTAGTAGCCGTTTGTGCCAATGGGATTGAGGCAATCCAGGCTATCCGGGAATATCACCCTGAACTACTGTTTCTGGATATTCAGATGCCCCAGATTAATGGCTTTGAGGTCTTGAATAGTATTTCAGCCGAATATTTACCAGCTGTGATCTTCACTACGGCTTACGATGAATATACTCTTAAAGCTTTTGAAGTACACGCTGTAGATTATTTGCTAAAACCGTTTACCAACGAACGTTTCTTCGCGGCACTTAATCACGCCAAACAAATCATTCAGCAAAAAAGCACGTCTAATCAGCAAGTATCTGGCTTCATTCAATCCCAATTAAAAACTGGCCAATCCAATCAACTAGTATCTGAACCATCAACTTCTGAACGGCTCACGGTAAAAGTAGATGGCAAAGTCTACTTTATTCCCTTTCAGGAAATTATCTGGATAGAGGCGTATGATTACTACGTAAAGATTCATGTAGCCGATCGGTTTTATCTGCTCAGAGACAGTTTGAAAAGAATGGCAACCCGCTTACCTAACCCACCTTTTGTGCGAGTTCACAAATCTAGTATTATCAACCAAAGACACCTTCAAGAGATTGCCCCTCAGCAAAATGGAAATGAGTACCAGATTACTTTGATGAATGGTCAGCAGCTTAACAGCAGCCGGAGCTACCGCGACCAGATTAAAAATCTGATGAATAATTGAGCTATTACGCCAATTGACCAGACTTAGCAATACAATTAAGTGAAGACCCTTTTGCGTTCATTCGCTGCATAATAGCAGTAGTTGGCTGCAAAAACTAGATATTATCAAGTGTAAGGTCAATATTGATTGCATTACTGATTCCAGCAATTTTTTAGCTCAAAAACCTATGCTACGAAACTATCTTAAAATTGCACTTCGTAACTTTTGGAGACACAAATTTATATCTCTTATCAACCTGATTGGACTTTCGCTTGGTATTACTGTAGCTATTCTGGCCTATCTGTTCATCCAAGACGAATTCCGCACCGACCGCTTTCACCGGAATGCTGACCGCATTTACCAGGTGGTCTTAGAAGAAAAAAATCTGGCGAACGGTGAAATTGACATAACCGAACCTCAGCCTTACCCTTTGGCCTCATCTCTGTACGAAGATTTGCCGGAAGTGACCAGTTTTGTTCGTTTCAAAGAAGGTGACTACTATATCAAAACTACTGACCAGACAATTAAGCAGACAATAGTATTTGCTGACTCTACCCTTTTCCAGGTATTTGATTTCCCATTAGTGCAAGGCAACCCTAAGCTTGCGCTAACTGATGCGTCATCGGTTGCTATTAGTCAGACAAAAGCTCAGCAGCTTTTCGGAAATGAGAATGCGGTTGGGCAACGACTTGAAGTACGGTTAGATGATACCTACGAGGATTTTCAGGTAACCGCCGTATTTAAAGATATACCTTCCTACTCCACCATTCAGGCTGAAATAATTCTTCCAATGCATTTGTCCATTGCCAAAGCAATCATACCTCCGTTAAGAAGTGAAAAATATGATCCCTGGGATGTAAGTGCTTTTAAGACTTTTGTACTACTTCAACCTTCAACTACTCCATCACTATTAGCTGACAAACTAGCCGATCTACGAAATACTTACCACCCGGACGAAACTGAGTACTTTATTGAAGAAAAAAAGCAATCAGGTAACGACTTAAGCCGAAGTTATCTTTTAAGACCCTTACCAGAAGTCTACTTCACTTCTAATTATTTGGTCAGCGGTGAAAAGGGAAGCAAACCTATTTACTCTTATATTCTGGCTTCCATTGCCGGGGGGATTTTACTCATGGCCTGCTTTAACTACCTCACGTTAAGTATTGGACGAGCCAGCCGGCGTACCCGCGAGATTGGAATTAGGAAAGTGGTCGGAGCCCGCCGCCGACAATTAGCCTACCAGTTCACGAGCGAAGCTGTAATACTGAGCATTCTATCACTTGGATTGGCTCTGTTGCTCGTTTTTTTGCTATTACCTCTTTTCAACCGATTAGCCGATAAATCATTAACCTTCGTAACTCTCATCCAACCGTTGACCTTCACAGCCATAATAGGTATTACCTTAATTACGGGCTTGCTGTCCGGTATCTACCCCGCTTTGTATCTTTCGGCTATTCCTACTCTGGATGCTTTCCTAAAAAAATTTACGCTCGGCAAAGTAAATCTATTTACCCAAACATTAGTCACTTTCCAATTCTGCCTGCCAGTTATATTTCTGGTAGCTACCTTAGTGATGATTTATCAGCTTAATTTTATGCGTTCTCAGGACTTAGGTTTTGACGATGAACACGTACTGGTAATTGAAAACAACGCAGCCAACTCCCATCAGGCTTGGGAGCAGTTTCAAAACCACATTGCCACAAGAAATGATGTAATTTCAGCCGCAGTAACCGGAAGTGCATTTTCTAAACCTGGTAATACATACTTTTTTCGCGATAATCAGGAGCAAAACCGACCCGTACGAGTTTATTCCGTATCTACGTCATTTCTAGAAACTCAAGGCCTGAGGCTAAAACAAGGTCGCTGGTTCAACCCTGAATTATCTTCCGACTCAACCGAAGCCATTATAGTAAACGAGCAATTTACTCGCACATTCGGATGGAATGACCCTATTGGAAAAAAAATAGAAGGAGATTATATCATTGGTGTGGTAGAAGATTTTCACATAGAGTCGCTAGCATCAGCCATTTCCCCAGTAGCATTTTATCTTATTAAAGACCGGCATGACAAGTCGTTTATATTACTCAAACTTGCTTCCAATAACTTATCCAAAACGTTGGCTGATCTCAGTGAGCTATGGCAAAATGAGATTTCTGATAGCCCGTTTCTGTATTCATTCATGAATGAATACTTCAACGCACTGTACCAACATGAGGAGCGCTGGAAGCAAATTATGCAGTGGGTGGCTATTATTACAATTGTAATTTCCGCACTGGGACTCATCGGACTCACGGCATTGGCTGCGGCAGGACGGGAGAAAGAAGTCAGTATCCGCAAGGTACTAGGTGCCTCTGCGTCATCCATTTTACTGCTATTATCCCGAGACTTTCTAAGATTGGTGATTATTGCTCTAGTCATCGCAATACCAGTAGCAAACTATTTGATTACGGAATGGCTGGCCGGCTTTGCCTACCGGGTAGAAATACAATGGTGGCTATTCGCCATTCCAGCCCTGTTAATCCTGCTGGTAGCGATACTCTCAGTCAGCCAGCAGACTTTCAAAGCAGCTACCCGCAATCCGATAGATAGCTTACGATACGAATAGTCAATTAAACCTCTAGCTAATTTCATACGCTGCACATATGCGGTAGTTGGCTGCAAAAAATGGTGACAATTAAAAATTAAGATGATATTACAGTATATGCTTTTAATGGCACTGAGTTTTTTACCAGCTCTAGATTGCTTCATCTCCAATTGGAAAGTCTAAGACCCATGAAAACTATCATTCTCTTCCTCCTCACGGCAATTACTGTTTATTCACAAGAATTTGCGAAAGACCCGAGGTCTCAACTCCAAAAAGAAGACACCAACGATTTATACAGTATCAACGAAATAACTGAGTTAGATATAGTAGAAGCATTGGGTTTAGCAGGAATACAAATCCATAAATTCGATCTAGGTGAGTTTGATGAGAAGTATGATCTGCATTTGTTTGCTGATGAATACGTACATGGAAAGTTGGTTAAAACAGATACACTTCTAGCTTACCACAACCAATACCATTATTTCTTGGAAGGAAAAGAAGAACCTTCATCAGATTATATAGATCAGATAAAGATATTTACTAGGACTGACGAAAACACAAGCACTCTTCAAATAAGAACCTATGTTCTGGCAACTCAAAAAGAAATTGGATTATCTAAGCTAGACAACCAGCAATTTTTCCTCTGGCGAGAATATAAAGAAACCGCATGGAAGCCCAATCAAAAAATCCCATTGATGGTATTTGCGTCTTCCTGGCTGGATAAGAAATATAATTTCCATAGGTTTTGTGGGGTTGCTAAATTGTCAGAAGGCGATGAAGGAACTGATGAATTGCTCAATTCATCGCCAAACTACATAGTCATTAATTATAAAGTCTCCGAACCAAACTTATAAAAGTTGCAGAACACTGTTCTCAACAGTCAGATAGAGTATTTAGACAGAAGAGCAACGATATATCTTCTAATTCTTTTCTATGCTTCGTAATCAAATTTTAATCGCTGTTCGGCATTGGCTTCGTAACCGGGGTGATACACTTATCAAAGTTGCCAGCCTTTCGCTAGGCATTACTGGGTGCTTAATAATTCTGCTGTTTGTTCAGCATGAGTGGAATTACGATGATTTTCATACGAACAGGATTTATCGGGTGAATCATCATCATTTGTCTCCTTCTCAGGATCGAGTAGGCGCACTAACTCCCGTACCACTAGCTCATTTTATGAAAGATAATCTACCGGAGATAGAACAGGTAGTGCGTATTGATAAAGATAAAGCAGTTGTTCGGCAAGGAGATCAATTGATACGAGAGCCCGTTGTGGTGGCTGATACCAACTTCTTCTCACTATTCAACTTTCCGTTACAAGCCGGAAATCCAGAAGAAGCTTTACAAAGTCCATACAGTATAGTTTTAACTCCACAGTCGGCGGAGAAATATTTCGGCACTCAAGATGTGCTAGGAAAGACGCTATCCCTTCGTTTACCAAACGATAGTATATTTTCCGATTTCTTGGTAACCGGCCTTACCAAGATTATTCCAACCAACACAACGGTTCCCTTCACCATACTACTCTCGATGCAGTGGCGGAGCTTCAAAGACCTTCGGTCAGAAAAGGGAACCTGGAAGGGAAGTAGTTCAATGACCTACGTAGCGTTAGACCGAAGAGCTAATCAGAAAAGTGTAGAGGAAAAACTTAATCAACAATTACGAGCAGCGTTGGGTGATGAGATAAAGTATGCTACTTACTTCTTTCAATCCATCACTGATATTCATGGCGGTGAAAGTATGTTTGGCGAAATTGCCCCTCCCATTGATTTTAGGTATCTGTCAGTAGCAAGTATTGTTGCCATCTTACTGCTCATTATCGCCTCTATTAATTTTACTACCCTTACCCTGGGAAGATCCGTCAACCGTTCCCGAGAGGTAGGGGTGCGAAAAACCTTAGGTGCATCTCGTTCCCAATTGATCCGACAGTTTTTGGGCGAATCTTTATTTTTAACGCTAGGAATCGCCATCCTCAGTCTCGGCTTAGCTTACCTACTTCTTCCTTATTTCGGTCAGTTGTTACTAAAACCCATTGATATTTCCTTCACGGATAGGCGCATTTTGATCTTACTGGCTAGTGTGATACTAGTTGCCGGTATTACCGCTGGCTTCTACCCTGCCTGGGTGCTTTCTAACCTATCAGCCACCCGCATATTAAAAGGGCAAACTGTTGTCAGCCGAAAACAACAATTAATCAGCGCGTTGGTAGGCTTACAATTTATCGGTACAATTATTCTGCTAGTGGGTAGTACAAGTATGCACCAGCAGTTGGCTCTCTTTCAAAACAAAGAACTAGGCTTTGAACAATCATACATGGTTCGCCTGGAAGTTCCTTTCTGGGAAAGTGCTAGTTTATTCCAGCAGCTCAGAACGGAATTAGCCTCGGTACCCGAAGTGCAATCTTTGACTGCCAGTTGGCAACTATTTGGTCATGAAGCCGCAGGTATTAGTCATAATATACTCCCTTGGGATGTAGAAGGTCAGGAAGTACAAGCTTACGAAATGGGAGTTGGATCTAACTTCTTGGAAACTACCCAAATCGAGCTGGCACAAGGACGACACTTCTCCAATTGGTCAGAAAATCGCCCTAAGCAGCTTATTGTAAACGAGTCTTTTGTAGAGATGATGGACTGGGACAATCCGATAGGCAAGCGATTTGGTCATTTATTTATGTTTGAAGAATCAGAAATTGTTGGAGTAGTAAAAGATTTTCACTTCCTATCACTTCACCAACCTATTGCGCCACTCATTATCTATCCACAAGACTACTTTAGCAATATCTACGTACGAGTTGCCTCCGGCCAGATTCCTAATACGTTAGACAAACTGGAACAAACATGGAAAACTATAGCCACCGATATTCCCTTTATCTATCACTTTACCGATGAAGATGTTGTCCGTCAGTACGAAGCCGAGCAAAGCTGGGCTAGCGTTATCACCTATACGTCTCTATTAGTAGTGTTTATTGCTTGTCTGGGTTTATTCGGTATGGTTTCTTTACTAACCCAGCAACGCACCAAAGAAATTGGGATTCGTAAAGTACTGGGAGCCTCAGTGGTTAACCTGTTAGTACTATTATCGAGGGATTATCTTAGACTATTAGTCATTGCTCTGCTAATAGCGATTCCTATCGCTAACTATTTCATGCAAGAATGGCTCAATAGTTTCGCTTATCGAGTTTCAATTCACTGGTGGATCTATGCACTAGTAGGTATTGGAGTATTGGCCATTGCTTTGTTTACCATCAGTGGACAAACTCTCAAAGCCGCTACTCGCAATCCGGTAGATAGTTTACGATATGAATAGGCAAAAGGTAAATACTCGAGAGTAAAGGGTCAGTAACGAAAAGCTCTCGTACCTTTTACCTTCTACCATTTACCCTTAACCTTACAAAACTTATGATAAAGAACTACTTTAAAATTGCGCTGCGCACCCTTTGGAAAGGCAAATTATTTTCCCTAATCACTATTCTAGGATTAGCTCTAGGCATGGCTGCGGGATGGATGATTTTTCGTTACGTAACCTATGAACTGAGCTACGACCGCTTTCATACGTCTGCTGATAATACCTATCGGGTGTACCAGCGTATCTACAAAGATGGAAACCTCGATGCCCAAACTGCTCGGGTAGCTCCCGCAGTGGCTACTGCTTTTCAAGACAACTTTTCCTCGGTAGAGAACTATACCCGGATGGTGATTCTGGGCCCCGACGGGGTATTAACCCACCAAGACCGATACGCCAGCGAAAAGGAAATCTATCTGGCTGACTCTGCTTTCTTCTCAATCTTTGATTTTCCGCTTTTTTTAGGAAATCCCCAAACTGCCTTGTTAGAGCCCTTTAGCGTAGTAATTAGTGAAAGTGCGGCCAAAAAACTATTTGGAGAGGAAAGCCCACTGGGAAAAACCATTACCATTGATGCTGATAATTTTGATGGTCAATCGCCAGAATTTAAAGTTACGGGAGTGATGGCGGATATGCCGGAGAATACACATCTGGAGATTGGAGTGCTTGTCTCCTACCCTACGCTATTTGAATTCGTTGGTCACCGGTTTGATAATTCCTGGGAGTGGAATAATACCTATACCTACCTTCGGCTGACTAAGAACACTGATCCGAACACGCTAGAAAGTGAGTTTCTACCTATTGTTCAAAAGTTTAACGAAAAGCGTTTCGCCGAAGCCAATGTCAATTGGCAATTTGGCCTTCAACCTTTGCCTAGCATTCACCTTCATTCTGATCTACAAAATGAGGCTTCGGTAAACGGAAGTGCGCTTTACGTATATTTACTAGCTGCTTTGGCATTGCTAATTCTGCTAATTGCCTATATCAACTTTGTGAACCTAACTACCGTAAAGGCTCTTCGGCGAGCGCGAGAAGTTGGGATTCGTAAGGTAGCCGGTGCTAAACGGGGCCAGCTTATCCGACAGTTCTTTTTAGAAACATTGCTGATAAACCTTATTGCCCTATCAGTTGCGACATTAATTATCTACCTAACGTTTCCTATTGTCGCTGAAGAATTTGGATTAAATATTAGTACTACTATCGACGTTCCTCCGGTGGTTCTAATTGGAGGATCTCTTTGGCTACTAGCTTTGGTGGTAGGCAGTGGCTTTTATCCAGCCTTTATTCTATCAGGCTATCAGACTATGAAAGTGCTAAAAGGTCAGTTTTCCCGCAGCGCCCCGGGGGCTTCGCTTCGTAAAGCACTCGTGGTTGGGCAGTTTGCTCTGGCGTTTGTATTTATTTCTCTAACGCTGGTAACGAGTGAGCAGATTTACTTTATGCAGCAGCAGGATCTAGGTTTTAATCCTGAACAAGTTGTCGCTCTAAAGGCTCCCAAGGCGATTGACTACGGCTACGGCAATAACTTTACTCGCTTTCAACAGATAGCTTCTACGATTCCTAACGTACTGAGTGCTTCGGCCAGCAATACTGTACCTGGTCAGGATATTTACGGCTTTGCTGATCAAGTCACTGTTAATGGTGAGGAAACTTCTGGTGTGTTTTCAATTCAATCGGTAGCTTCTAATTACTTTCAGCAGTATGATATTGAAGTTTTAGCTGGAAGAACGTTTAATGAAGGAAACGATCGACAAATCGTGATTAATCATTCCGCACTTAATCTGCTGGGCTTCGATAGTGCGGAAGAAGCTCTGGGTAAAACACTTGATCAAAATGGCCAACAGGGAGATATTATCGGGGTAGTCCACGATTTTCACCATCAGAGTTTGCGGGAGGCTATCGAACCAATCCTATTTCAAAGTCAACGTGTTTTCAACTACTATACAGTGAAAGTACAGACTAATAACCTTAGCCAAACCTTAGAAAAGCTACAGGAAAACTACCAATCGCTGTTTCCCGGTAGCCCATTTGAGTTTTTCTTTCTAGATGAATTCTTTAACCGACAGTATCAATCTGAACGTCAGTTCAATGCATTATTCCGGCTATTCTCAGGCTTAGCAGTAATTATCGCTTGTTTAGGTTTATTAGCTCTCTCTTCTTTCAACCTGACTCAACGCACTAAGGAAATTGGGATTCGTAAAGTGCTAGGGGCTTCAGTGAATAATCTTATACTATTACTTTCAACCGATTATCTGAAGCTAATTGGTATTGCTTTGGTGATTGCCATTCCGTTGGCTAACTATTTTGCTACCGAGTGGCTGAGCAACTTTGCCTATGCTATTGACATCAGTGTAGGATTACTATTGCTACCCGGATTAATTATTCTGGCTCTTACTTTATTAACCATCAGCGGCCAAACGCTTACCGCTGCCCAACGTAATCCAGTGAATAGTTTGCGAGAAGAATAATCTTTGATGATCGCGCGACGACCGCTAATGATTGATAATTAATGGTTAATATTGTTGATAATGTTCATTAGTCATCATTCACTAATCATCACAACATGACTAGCCTGAAAACTCAACCTTATGACCGTGATATTTCTGAATTTCTTTCCAAAGTAGAAGAACCTCAGAAGCGAGAAGACTGCTTTACTTTATTGGAGCTGATGAAAGAAGAAACGGGCGAAGAACCTCAGTACTGGCACAATAATATGGTCGGCTTTGGACAATATCACTACCGCTACGCCACCGGAACTGAGGGCGACTGGTTTCTGACGGGATTCTCGCCTCGTAAACAGAGCCTAACCATCTACATCATGGCGGGCTTTGAGCGTTACGACGAATTAATGACTAATCTGGGTAAATACAAAACCGGAAAATCCTGTCTGTATGTTAAACACCTAAGTGATATTGATCAGAAGATACTAAGAGAATTGGTCAGCGAATCAGTAGCTTATCTACGAGATAAATACAAGTAGCTCACATTAGTTCCACGCGCGGGACGCAGTTTGCTCTTTGGAAGGAAAATCTTCGGGAATGCTCTGCGTAACGTTACCCGTAGCTGCCCACTCAGTACCTCGTTGTAGGGTGGTAATAAATCCTACACACTCCATAGAGTAGTCAAAGTGCCCTAGCGTAGTGTGAAAGACCCGACCCTGATCGTAATCAATTGCCATGATAGTGGGCACGTGCTGCCCTAGCCCTTTCAAATCGGGGTTCCAAGGAGGAGCATTACCCTCTGCATCGGAGTACGCAGTAGCTAGAATAGTAGCGTTCTCAAAGGGACCGCGCATACGTTCGTATAATTCATCTTGGGTATGCAACCACTCAGTAGGTAATCCCTGCATTACCGGATGCTCTGGCTCCCTTGAGGTAACTACATATTCAAACTCGGGTCCGTGCGACCCGCAGACTCCTGCTGAATAATCTTTCTCTACTTCTCCGGCATCAGTATAGTATACGTAAGGACCATTGGTGCTATCCCGGTCACCCCAAGCCCCTAATCCAATCATTTTGTCAAACGCTGGCCAATCACCCCAAACGTTGCTAGCGGCGTGGACAACGACAAACCCTCCCCCTTCTGCTACATACTTTTCAAAACTACGCTTGGTTTCTTCCGGCCATTCGGGAGAGGAAGCTCCCAGATTAGAAACGATAACATCGTACTGACTAAAGTCTAACGAGAAATCTGATGTCTTTACTGGGTCAGGCGATATTCCGTAAGCGGTTGAATCCATTGGAAACATCTCAATGTAGCCCTGGTAGGGTACGGGGCGAGTTTCGTTGTATTTGACACCCAACCATACCGAATCCATCCGATAAATCTCTACTTCAAACAAGTCGGTTTGCTCCAGATAATCTTGCATCATCTGGGTGGTTTTAGGCCAGATATAATGATTATTTTGTCCATCAATAATTAGGGCTTTAAGTTTTTCTGGCTGAGCTTCTTCTCCCCCAGTTTTCTTAGCCTCACCACAAGCAACAGTCAGCAGCAGTAGAGTGATTACCCAGTATAATTTGGTCATATAGATCAGATTTGATTTAGCGAACGAAGTTAGATATTTCTAAGAAATAAAAAACTAGCTGAACGATGTCTAATCTAAAATAGCCAAAGCAATATTGAAGAATCACCCGATCGAGAGGCTTGTTCCACATACATTTCAGTAGTATTTAAAAAAGCTGATAAAAGTCATGATCTACGAAAAGATAAGTCATGGCAGTTCAGCAGCAATTTCTCCTTCTTGGTCTGAGAAAAGTTTCTACAAGCTTTATAAATAGCTACTCAGAAACACAGTATTTTAATCTCGACATTCGAGAGTTCTGATTTTTGAACCCTATAACTCTTAAACCTATGGACTTTGACCTAACTCAGTACGGGATCGATGTGAAAGAGATCCTGAGAAATTCGAGTGTGCCTGTCCTGTATGAGATCGGCCTCCGCTACGAAAAAGGAACCGCCATCTCAGATACTGGCGCGTTACTCGTTTATTCCGGCGAAAAGACTGGCCGGAGCCCGAAAGACAAACGGATTGTCCGTCATCCCGATTCCGAAAATAATATTGATTGGGGTAAAATCAACATGGAGTTGGACGAACATACCTACAAGGTGAATCACGAGCGAGCTATCGATTATTTAAATACTCGCGATCGCCTGTTTGTAGTAGATGCCTTTGCCGGGTGGGACAAAAAATACCGACTTAAAGTAAGGATCATTTGTCATCGGGCTTACCACGCATTGTTTATGCAAAACATGCTGATTATGCCTAATGAGGAAGAGCTAGAAAATTTTGGTACCCCCGATTACGTGATATTCAACGGAGGCGGCTTCCCGGCCAACCGCTATACGTCCTCGATGACTTCTAAGACCAGTATTGACGTCAATGTTGAAGAAAAGGAGATCGTTATTCTGGGCACTGAATACGCGGGTGAGATGAAAAAAGGAATCTTCTCTATCATGAACTATCTGATGCCCCTCCAAGATGTATTGCCTATGCACTGCTCGGCCAACGTAAGTGATGAAGGTGATGTCTCTGTTCTATTTGGGCTATCGGGTACTGGGAAGACTACCTTGAGCGCCGACCCCAAACGGAAATTAATTGGCGATGACGAACACTGCTGGACTGACACCGGAATTTTCAATATTGAAGGTGGGTGCTACGCCAAAGCTATTGATCTTTCGCCAGAAAATGAGCCTGATATCTATAATGCCATGCGCTATGGTACTGTACTGGAGAACGTAGTTTACGATCCAGAAACCAGGGAGGTAGATTACAGTGATACCAGCATTACGCAAAATACCCGGGCATCTTATCCCATTGGTTTTATCGACAACGTTCAAATTCCTGGTATTGCCGGACATGCCAATCACATTATCTTTTTGACCTGTGATGCCTTTGGAGTATTACCGCCTATTTGTGAGCTAACTCCCGAACAGGCTTCTTACCACTTTATCTCTGGATATACCGCCAAGGTTGCCGGAACTGAAATGGGCGTAACCGAACCCCAAGCTACATTCTCGGCCTGCTTTGGCGCCGCCTTTATGATGTGGCATCCTAACCGATACGCCGAGTTACTAGCGGAAAAGATGAAGAAGCACAATACCAAAGCCTGGTTGGTGAATACCGGTTGGACTGGGGGAGCCCACGGAGTTGGTTCCCGCATAAAACTGAAGTATACCCGAGCAATTATTGATGCTATTCATAATAATGATTTTGAAGGCGTTGAAACTAGAACTGACTCCAGCTTTGGCTTTGAGATACCCCTTAGCTGCCCCGGTGTACCGTCCGAGATACTAGTTCCTAGAGATACCTGGCAGGACAAGAATGCTTTTGATGCCACCAAAGAAAAGCTGGTCGGATTGTTCCAGGACAATTTCAAATCGTTTGAGGATAGTGTCAACCCAGAAATTATTGAAGCTGGCCCCAAGGCTCACAAGCTTGTTTAATAGTAGACAAACGTAAACAATTCTTTCGGAAATTTCAGATTTAGGGGAATTGAATATCGATTCCCCTAATACTTTGTGTTGATAGCTGGTAACGTTTTGGTTATGAGCAGTAGCGGATTATACGCAACTTCTTTTCAGATTACAATATACTTTAATTTATAAAAAAACGGTTCGAGTTTGTACTCAAACCGCTATTGCTTATACACCGTGTTGGCGGTAGTTTATTCTTCTTTTGCTTTTTTCCATAGTGGTCCAGTCAAGGCGACTATTAAAGCAATGTTCGTTATTGAGTTACTTACATTTCCTGAAAGTATACAACCTAAGCTATCCATAAAGAACCAAACCATTAAACTAACTAGTACAGCTTTCCTTATCGTTTCAGGTTCTCTTTCGTATATGTCCGCCAAAAGCCAAATCAATATTGCCCATCCAAACATTACTCCACCTAAAATTGCCGAGAGAAGAACTGTAGTCGAGGCGTCATAGTTCTGAAACCCATCGAGTGGCCATTCCGAGAGGTCTAAAACCATTTCGATTGGTTTTCTCAAAGACTTAATTGAACCAACAAAGAAGAGCAATGCATAAACCGATATTGCAATAGCTGAAAATTTTAGCCAATTTTTATGAATCTGTTTTGTCATATCATTGATGTTTTGTTTAGAACAAAGCTATCAATGACAATCTGGAAATTTTAGTCGGTAGCGTACAACTGCCCTACAAGCTGTTTGGATGTTTTTCCTAAACTTTCAAAGTATGTATTGAGATATTCACGGTTCAGATTTTTTTCATTAATTCGCATATAAAAATCGTCTGTGGCAATAGCAAACAGTCCATCTAATTGATTTTGTGACAGATTGTGATTAATGTCACGTGCCCAGAGCATTATTGAATAGTTACCAAGTATTCGATTGGACTTTTCAAGAGCTTTTTCGATTCGACTATTTTTACGATTGATTCTCAACTGACGATGGAATAATAAATCAGTTTTATGTTCCAAGAGAATATCAATCAAATCTGGATATAAATTGTCACAGTTTTTCTCCTTGTCCGCAAGCATCACACATTGCCCAAAGTGGTATTCAAAAAGGTCTCCAACAAAACAGTCAAGGTCAGCAAAGTAGTGATAAAAAGAAGACTTGCTAATTCCAACAATCCTTGCAAGCTGTTCGATTTTAAGTCCATCAAAGCCATTAACAGAGCAAAGCTCGTAGCCTTTTAATATCCATAAATCTTGTTTTTTCATTGCTAATTTGTTTTGCTCAAATTACCGCCAACAATTGCACAACGGCAACTAGTCTCCGTTATTTTCCTTATGTTAAGGACATTCTTCGTACTAATCCAGCGATTTTTCAATGCTTTTGAATCAGCAGGATTCAGCAATAAAGCTAACTTGAATACCTCCTCAAATTTGTATCCGGTTCATCAGTTTACTGAAGTTGGTGGAATCTATCCGCAGGTAGGAAGCTATATCTTTTTGGGAAACCATATTGAGCAGATGAGGGCTACGCTGTACAAAAACTTTAAAGCGGGTTTCCATATCAAAAGCGAGCAATTCGTGCTGCCGCTCAATCACTCCCACTAAAAAATGCTCCACTGCTTTTCGGTAAAGGGTTTCAATCTCCCGGTAATCCTGCATCAATCGTTGATGCTTATCGTACGATAGTCGCAGAAACTTGCTATCGGTAATGGTTTCCAGATAGTATCTGGAAGGGGTTTGGGTAAAAAATGATTCGGGAATACCACTGAACGAAGGGGAGTAAGCAAAAGCAATGATGTGCTGTTTGTCCCCGTTCAAATAGTAAGATTTTTGGATGCCTTCTACCACGTAGTAGGTAAATCGCTCGGTCTCACCCGGAGCGGTCATAATGGTTTTCTTGGGCAATTCGTAAGGTGTCCAATGCGAAAGATATTCATCTAGAATCTCATCATCTACCGAATAGATTTTCGTCAAAAATTCCTTCATCTGGGTTGCTGAGGTCATGCGAGCAATATACCTCACAATGAATTTGGGGACAAGCCACTATTTATACTAATGCCAGCATCGTTTGATTAATGTGCTTTATCGGCAAAATTCGTAAGAAAAATCCCCCTAGCCCCCTTTACGAAAGGGGGAAATGGATAAACGAGTATAACAGGCTCCCGTGGTGAGCTTAGTTAACCCAGTTTGCTATCTCCCCCTTGGAAAAAGGGGGGTAGGGGGATTTAATGCCCACCTAGAAAGAGCACAATATTGAATCGATATTAGTATAAAAATATACGTGCATCCAGAAAATAGGTGCTTAAGCTGTATTCCTTACTGTAACTTCCCCTTTCAGCTCTTAGTTCTATAGTTTTTGTAGCTCGGCTTTTGTATTAGCTTTTCGTTCTGTCTACTAGTTTAGCGATTGTTTTGTGCTGATGTGACCACGAAGACCAAACTGACTTAGCCCACCTTTCAGCAATTTCATAATGCAAATCTGCATCTTCGTTATCCCAAAGTTCAAATACCGTTAGCTCACCAAATGATTGAGGCGGTTCCAGCCACTCCAATATACCTTTGCCTTTGTAGTATTGGGAGAACTGGCTTCTCAGCGTAGGCATTTCTGATATGCTCAGTTCTTGTTCGAATACACCGTATAACGATGCAAGATGAATATTTACCGAATTCACTGCTCGCTTATCCTCTTTTTTTCCCACGTGTTGGCAAGCATACGCATCAACGGTAAACTGATGCCCCTTCCAATATCGTAGATCGGAGTACTCTCTCTCCATAATTTCAGTAAACATCATCCAACATCCAGGAGACGCCAGCATGTATTTATGACACTCTCCCTCTATGTTCAATGACTCTGCACCACAGCCGAAACAGTTAATATAGTCGCTCATGGTAGGATCTTTTCTCTATGGTTGCCCGACCGCTAGCGGTCTAAACGTAGTGTCTTAGGTTACAATCGAACTACGACTTTCTAGATTAAACTACAATTTTCTCGTCTTTCAAAATAAAGTCAGCTAAATCTCTTGCCCAAGTTTGATAAGTAAATAAAGAGGGATGTACTCCATCACTGAAAAACTCCGACATTTCGGTATCCACCTGGAATTTCTTCATCCAGCCGTCTAGCGTGATTTTCTCCAAAGAATAGTAAACATTGGGCAAGGGATCAGTCACCTTTTTAAGCTCGGCGCCGAGTATTTCTACCAAGTTTCCCACCGTGAATTTTATCAGCGGTGTAAATGCTGGAAACTCTTTGATGGGTGGCATATTAGCAAAAACAATGGGTGTTTCCGGGAATTTGAATCGTAACTCAGATACTAATTTCTCAATATCTTTTCGCCACTTAGCTGGGCGATTAAGCTGGAAAGCATCGTTTCCTCCCAGCCCCACGACAATGATATCAACTTCGTTTTCGGTAATCTTGGGAAGAATTTTTTCGGTTACTTTCTTGGCAGTGTACCCACTTTTAGCGTACACTTTCCATCTCACATTTACCCCTAGTTGGTCGCCAATTTCTTGGGCAAGCGTTCCGGTAAACCCTTCGCGATGCGTTTTCACCCCTACTCCAGCAATAGTGCTTTCGCCAATTGCTAACAGACTAACTTCTTTGGTTGAATCAATTTGGACATACCCTTCGATTCCAGTTGCTTCAGGAAGTACTGGCACACTGGCTCTGATTTGCTGGCCTTGGTAGTACATAAGCGGTAACAAAGGTACGGCTACTGTAGCTCCTAAAATGTACCGGGTATTCATCATTCATTGCTTACTTTTTCAGCTAACAAAAAAAGTCATGCAAATATACATGACTTTCTATCGGAATCTTAATAACTAATTTTATACCGCATCTGCCGTAGCTTCTTCGGCTTCGGCTGCTTCATAAGCCTCTACCGGTAAGCAACTGCACATTAGGTTACGGTCGCCGTAAGCATCGTCAATTCGGCTAACCGACGGCCAAAATTTCTTGTCGCGGACGTAAGTTAACGGAAAAACCGCTTTCTCGCGGGAATACGGATAGTCCCAAGATTCAGCCGTAGCCACTGCCATCGTATGTGGAGCGTTCTTTAGTACGTTATTTTGAGGGTCAACTAATCCAGCTTCAATGTCTCGAATCTCCTGACGGACTTCAATCATAGCATCGCAGAAGCGATCTAACTCAGCTTTACTTTCGCTTTCGGTCGGCTCAATCATCATGGTTCCAGCTACTGGGAAAGATACCGTAGGCGCGTGGAAACCATAGTCCATCAAACGTTTGGCAATGTCGGTAACTTCTATATTAGCCTTCTTAAACTCCCGACAATCAATAATCATCTCGTGAGCACTACGCCCTTTCTTCCCGGTGTAAAGTACTGGATAATGCCCCTCGAGTCGGAATTTAATATAATTGGTATTCAAGATGGCAATTTGCGTAGCCCGGGTTAAGCCTTCGCTACCCATCATCGCAATGTAGGCATAGGAAATAGGTAAAATGCTGGCACTACCTACCGGAGCCGCCGAGATGGCCCCATTAAACGTGCCATTGTAATTTGTTGGATTTTGGGGTAAGTGAGGAGCAAGATGCGCTACTACTCCAATAGGCCCCATGCCAGGTCCACCACCACCGTGCGGAATGCAGAACGTTTTATGCAGATTGAGATGGCACACATCGGCTCCGATGTTCGCCGGACTGGTTAGTCCCACCTGAGCGTTCATATTGGCGCCGTCCATGTAGACTTGTCCTCCGTGCTGATGCACCAAAGCACAAATCTCCTGAATATCTTCTTCAAAAACTCCGTGGGTGGAAGGATACGTCACCATCAGTGCTGCCAGGTTCTCACTGTGTTTTTCGGCATTCTCCTGTAAATCAGCAATATCTATATTTCCGTGTTCGTCGCATTTTACCAGCACTACTTTCATACCTGCCATCACCGCACTAGCAAAGTTAGTTCCGTGAGCCGACGTCGGGATCAACGCAATGTTTCGATGGCCTTCACCCCGATCTCGGTGGTAACTACGAATTACCATGAGTCCGGCGAACTCACCCTGAGCACCCGAATTGGGCTGTAAAGAAACATCAGCAAATCCGGTAATTTCACAGAGCCAGTCTCTCAGGTTCGTTACTAGTTCCTGGTATCCTTCGGTTTGGCTAGCCGGAGCGTAAGGATGTAGCTGACCAAACTCGGGCCAGGTAACTGGAATCATTTCGGTAGTAGCGTTAAGCTTCATAGTACACGAGCCAAGAGCAATCATTGAATGTACCAACGACAAGTCTTTGTTTTCCAGTTGTTTAATGTAGCGTAACATTTCGTGCTCCGAGTGATGACTATTAAACACCGGATGTGTTAAATATTCACTTTTTCGCACCAAAGCAGCAGGCCAATCCAGCACCAAGCTGTCAACCTCTTTTTGTAAGTCAAAGTTACTCACCCGCGAAGCTACCGAAGCAAGTAATGTCAGGATTTGCTCCACATCAGCTACCGTAGTGGTTTCATCCAGAGAAATACCAATATCACCATCCGAGAAATAACGAAAGTTGATATTTTCCTCCTCACCTTTTTCTCTGAGCTTATTCTGATCAGGCACTGAGACTTTTAGTGTATCAAAGTAGTATTTGTTTCTCTGCTCAAGCCCTAGTTCCTCTAGGCCTTTTGCCAGAAGTTTAGCCAGACCATGGGTACGCTGGGCAATGTTTTTCAGGCCATCCGCCCCATGGTATACTCCGTACATACCTGCCATTACGGCCAAGAGCACCTGAGCCGTGCAGATATTAGAAGTCGCCCGGTCGCGCTTAATATGCTGCTCACGAGTTTGTAGAGCCATTCTAAAGGCCGGATTACCCTTAACATCTACTGACGCCCCGATAATTCTCCCCGGTACTTGACGCTTGTATTCTTCCCGAGTAGCAAAGAAAGCGGCATGTGGCCCACCAAAACCCATTGGGATACCGAAGCGCTGCGTAGTTCCTACTACACAATCAGCCCCCATTTCACCGGGAGAGGTAAGCAGGGTTAATGCTAAAAGATCAGAGGCTACTGCTACTTTTACACCGTATTCTTGTGCAGATTGCATTAGGGCACTATGATCATGGATAGCTCCGTTAGCATCCGGATACTGAAGCAGTATTCCGAATAAGTCTTCATCCGTTACATCCACAGTGTCCAGAGAGCCAACGATCAATTCAATCTCCAGTGGCTCAGCCCGGGTCTGTAGCACATTGAGCGTTTGAGGAAAGGTGTTTTCATCCACAAAAAACTTAGTCGCTTTCTTCTTACTACCCTTTCGTAAACCATAAAACATACTCATGGCTTCGGCAGCGGCGGTAGCCTCATCAAGTAAAGAGGCATTCGCCATTTCCATGCCCGTCAAGTCCATCACCATCGTCTGGAAATTCACCAATGCCTCTAAGCGACCTTGGGCAATTTCCGCCTGATACGGAGTGTAAGCAGTGTACCAACCAGGATTTTCCAGAATATTTCGTTGAATCACTGCAGGAGTATAGCAGTTATAGTACCCCTGCCCGATATACGATTTAGCTACCTGATTTTTTTCAGCCAGTTTCTTGAGCTCAGACAAAAATTCGGTCTCGGTTTGAGCCGATGGCAAGCGCATCGGTTCTTTTAGTCGGATAGACGCGGGAACGGTCTCCGTAATTAATTCTTCTAAGGTCTCAACTCCCACTGCCTCCAGCATTGAAGCAATTTCATGATGGTCTGGACCGTTGTGACGCTTTTCAAATGGTAAGTACGATTGAACTGATAATTTCATGGACATTAGGTTCATCAAACTAAAGGGTGAATAAAGTAAGCAGTTATGTAGGTTGATGTGGCTTCAGAAGCTCAAATATACAAGCCAGCGGCTTAGAATTAGTAACTTATTTTGAGAACTTTTTTCTTACAATCTAGCAACCTAAAAAGTAGCGTCAAGGTTCAGGGAAAATATGAAATGAGAGGTGAGAAATAAGAAAAGAGGAGGCCGAAAGGTGGAAGTAAAAATCAGAAACAGAAATTAGGCGAAATTGCTTCGCAGAAATTGAAGGTAGGAAGTCGGAATATAGCCTAAAAACAGCTCTCCCTTCACTTTGACCTTCAGCTTCCCGTCTTGAAATTCCGGTCTCCGGTCTCCGGTCTCCGGTCTCCGGTCTCCGGTCTCCGGTCTTCGGTCTTCGGTCTTCGGTCTTCGGTCTAGCTTTTACGCCGTAAAGTGAAACGGGTGATTTCACCGCGACTGAAGTAACGGACTGGAGCACCAGAGACTCCGCAGCCAGGGCTGGTATAGCCAGTCATGCCGTTGTGGTTCCAAAGACCTTTTACTAAGTGCTTTCCTTGAGAAACGTTATGAATAATTGGTGAGCCATTGGGCAAGCATACTTGTCCGGCGTGAGTATGCCCACAAAGGTAGAGTTGAAAGTCTGCCTGTGAGGCTTCTTGATACAATTCAGGCGAGTGTACCAGTGCTATTTTGAAGTCTCCTTCGGCTTGCTTCAGCGCATGAATGGCATCATTGGTCAAATAGCATTGAGGATCATCAGTGCCTACGAGCGTGATTTTCTCGCTATTTCTTTCAATTTGAACATGCTGATTATTAAGAATCTGTACCGGCATTTCTGTTAGGTGGCGAGCAATGTGATGAGTATCATGATTGCCTAGGGTGACAAACACTCCATCGGGGGCCTGCGCCATCCGAAAAATTCGGTAAAGAGGATCAAGTACATTATCATTGTACTCGCCGTGGGCGTGTAATCGGTAGTCACCCGTAAAAACAGCAACATCAAATCGGAGAATATCTAAATATTCACAAATTACATCCTCAATTCCTGGCAAGCTATCCAAATGAAGATCGGTTAAGTGAACAACCTGGTAGCCATCAAAAGCTGGTGGTAGATCATCAAAGTACAGTTCGTGCTCACGAATAACAATATTACGAGCATTGCGTACCCCTTGCCGATACATAAAACTCGCTTTTAATCCGAAAATGAAATAGGGTAAAATATAATCGAGGCGGGAAGTTTTTCCCTGGCGTAGCTGATCCTCACTAAATCTGCTGAAGCGAATGTTTTCTAGCCTTCGTCGGTTCTCTAACCAGCGTTGGTGCTGATCCTTGACTTCTTCCAGAGAAACCACACTTACTAAGTGGTCTCTCTCCGTTTCCTGAACAGTATTCATAGGCCTGCTTGAATCTATATCCAAGCCTCTGGTTACAAAAACTGAACCTAAGTTTAACTTTCCCACTTACGAGTAAGGAAATACCTAAACCTACCCAGAAGATTGTAGTGATGGTCTAAGCTCTACTATTCAGTCAAGAATAGTGTTTTCAAGCTAATCCAGAGTGCTTTTTTCTTTTCTACATCACTAGCAATTTCTATTAGCGAGTCAGCCCAGAGATAGGCTTTTCCAGTATCGTCTTTGTCAACCACATACTTCTTGGAGAAACTATTAAACTGCCAAGCTTCGGGAGGCATTCCGAACGTGATATAGTAGCTGTACTCTAGTTCAAACTCTACCCGATTAGGTTCCGGAGCTTGTTGGATATTCACTAGGCAAATATCATCAAGGGAAAGCTGTACAGCTTGGAGAATCTTTTCTAGCAGTTGCTTGCTTTCTTGAGAAAGATGAGAAACATCAGACTCGTCAACCAATACTAACACTCTCCACATGTTATTTCCTAGCGGCTGATAGGCTGTACCCTCAGTGGTTTCATTTGCTATGTAGATCGGTTCTTGGAAGAAAAAAGGCAGAAAGGCAGGATTTGAGTCAATCATTAGAGTATTTTGGTTGGTAAGGAACATCAAAAATAGATTTTAGCTCCTTAGCTTCATCTGTTCTCATCCGCCCGGCCAGCACTAAACGTAGTTGACGGCGACGAAGTGCACTTTCAAACAGCTCCTTTTCATTTTGGGTCTCAGGAACTAACTCCGGTACTTTTACTTTTTTTCCTTTAGGGTTCACGGCTACCATCGTAAAAAACGCACGATGACTTTCTATAACCCGGTTGTTGGGCACATCTTCGGCCTGAACCTCAATATGCACTTCCATTGAAGTATTAAACGCCCGAGTTACCTTAGCTTTGAGGGTTACCACATTCCCGATTTTTATCGGATGCGAAAAAGACACATTATCCACTGAGGCGGTTACTACGTAACTGTTGGCGTGTTTTTGAGCCGCAATAGCTGCCACAATATCCATCCAATACAATAGCCTTCCCCCCATTAGCCCATTCAGTCCGTTGGTATCATTCGGAAAGACCATCTCCGTCATGGTAGTCAATGATTCTTGGGCAGTCTTCTGTTTATTAGTCATTAGTCCTTTGTCGCTGGTAATTTATCATTACTCATTATCAACTACTCCGTTTTTAACCGTTTCCAAGCCCAGAATAGAAATGCCCCTCCTCCTAGAGCTACTAACGAAAAGGTTAGTGCCAAGCTAGTATTACCGTAGATCCAATTACCTGTGGCAAACAGCGCAGTGTACACCGTAATGGAACCTATCAGTACGCAAAGTATCTCCAGTGGCAATTGCCCTGCATCCTTTTCTAAAGGTACACCTTTTGCTTGAGCCTTTTGAATAACTACATCCCAACCGTTACCTCCTGGTCTAATTTTCCGGTAAAAGTTAAACAAGGTTTCGTCGTCAGTCGGTTGGGTTAAAAACGCCGAAACAATCCAGATAATCGTAGTAAGGAGTGAACCAATAACAATCGTTTGCCAACTCTCAAGACCGTGCTCGGCAAAAGTAAAGTAGCTTGCGATAAATAAAGATACCACCATTGCCACAATCTCCGTCATAGCATTGATCCGCCACCAAAACCAGCGTAAGATGTAAATAAGTCCGGTTCCCGCACCTAGTAGGAGTAATAAATTAAACGCCTGGCTAGCATCCTTGAGGAGTAACCCTAACCCTAATCCCAGAAAAGCTGAAAGCACTGTAACCAAACGAGCCGCCCACACTAACTGCCGTTGGGAGGCTTGAGGATTGATAAAACGTTGGTAAAAGTCATTGACTAAGTAAGAGGCACCCAGATTTAGCTGGGTGGAAATAGTAGACATAAATGCGGCAATCAGCGAGGCGGCAACCAACCCTAATAACCCTGCCGGAAGCAAAGTAAGCATAGCAGGATACGCCACATCATCTCCTAGCTTATCTGCAGAAAGTGCTGGAAATACCCGCTGAATATCCGTAAGCTCCGGAAATACAATAATAGATGCTAGTGCAATCAAAATCCAGGGCCAAGGCCTTAGTGCATAGTGAGCAACATTGTAGAATAGTGTGGCACCAATGGCATTACGCTCATCTTTAGCGGAGAACATCCGTTGAGCGATGTATCCCCCACCCCCTGGTTCAGATCCAGGATAATAAGAAGCCCACCACTGTACTGCCAGAGGTACTAGCAGTACCGGAACCCATATAGCTGGATCAGACAGGTTAGGTAAGACATCCGTTTTAGATAATACTCGCTCGTCGGATAATAATGTGGCAAGGCCGCCTACTCGCTCATGGTTTACTAGGTAAATACAAGCCCAAACTGAGCCAATCATTGCCAAAATAAATTGCACAAAGTCAGTAATAACTACGGCCTTCAATCCACCGAAGGCACTGTAAGCTAGTGTAATAGAACCAGCTATTAGCAATGTCAGCCAACCTGGTATACCCAACACAATCTCTCCGAATTTAATGGCTGCTAGCGAAACAGCTCCCATCACTACCACATTGAATACCAAACCTAAGTATAATGCCCGAAAACCTCGCAAAAACGCGGCAGCTTTACCACTGTAGCGCAACTCGTAAAACTCCACATCAGTCAGTACCATAGAACGACGCCAGAGCTTGGCGTATACAAATACCGTGAGCATCCCGGTAAGTAGCATCGCCCACCAAGCCCAGTTACCCGCTACACCTTTCTCTCGCACTAGGCCAGTAACCAAGTTAGGTGTATCGGCGGAGAAGGTAGTAGCTACCATCGAAACCCCTAACAGCCACCAGGGCATATTCCGCCCTGATAGGAAAAATTCAGATACGCTATCGCCCGCCTTACGGGAAACAATGAGACCGACAATAAGAACAAAGAGGAAATAAGCCGCGACTATAATCCAATCGAGGGTAGCAAGTTGCATGTAGTAGTATTTTCTGGTTTGGTTCGGACGGATATTTAAATCAGGCAGCAATATACGGGTTAGAATTTTTAATTTTAGGAAAATCAGTACGCAGAATATGAAAAAGCAAGAAGTGAAGGCACTTCAGCAGTTTATTGAAAAATATGTAACTATCCCTGAAGCTGATTGGAGGCTAATCACTAAAAGCTTTCGGAAGCGACAAGTAAAACGGAGTGAGGTAATTTTAGAATCAGGTAAAGTTTGTCGTCATCTCTATTTTTTAGAGAGTGGTCTGTTACGCTATTTTATTGTCAAGGACGGCGAGGAGAAGAACAAATTTTTTACCATAGCTCCCTACTTCTTTACTTCGCAGTACAGTTTTAACAACCAAACTCCTGCGAAAGAGACTATTCAAGCTATTGAGGATTCTATCATTTGGGAAACGACTTTAGAAAAGAATCACCAGTTGCTAGAGCTTTCATCTTGGAATCAGTTCGCCCAAAAAATCACGCAAGAGGTTCAGTTCTTTACTGAGGAAATTCTGGAAGAGCTACAAACTGAAACGGCGGAGAACCGCTATCTAAAGTTACTAAACAGTCAGCCCGAACTGCTACAACGAATTCCTCTGAAGCACCTCGCTTCCTACTTGGGCATTGCTCCGCAATCGCTCAGTAGAATCAGAAAAAAAGTAATGACTCGTCACCGAAGTTAACCTAGGTGCAGTAGATTCTGATTCTGCTTAGCCAATTTTAAGCATCTTAAACTTTGTTACAAGATGCTCACCATAAATCAAACGAAAAATTATCACTTCTCCGGCACCATAGCCATTGATAAGCCACAAACAGAAATTTGGGAATTACTCACGGATGTTTCTCGCTGGAAAGAGTGGGATACTGAACTCGTAACATCTTCGCTGAACGGAGAACTTGAGCTGGGGGCAACCGGCACACTCGTTCCCAAAAAAGGCCCCAAGCTGAAGTTTTTTATCTCTGAGCTCATTTCGGGGCAATCCTACACCTTTAACACGAAAATGCCATTGGGTTATTTAGTAATCAAGCGGTCGTTAGAGAACAGAGACCAAGTAACGTATTTCACCGATGATGTGCAGTTCACTGGTGCTCTGAAACAAGTTTTTGGAGTGATGTTAGGAAGAGGCTTCCGAGTTTCGCTACCAGAAGTCATGGAAAACTTGAAGCAACTTGCCGAAAAGCATAAATAGTCAACCCCATGATTGCCCTGAGAATTATCTACGTGTTGAACATCATCGTAGCTGGACAGATTGCCATTTCTGCTATGTTCAATCCTACAAAAGCGGCAGTAACTACTTTTGGCAGTGCCTACCCACCTACGGAGGTGATACGACTGGTCGGTTGCTTGTGGCTAGGCATTACCATTCTATCCATTCTTGGTCTATGGAAGCCTATCATATTTTCACCCGTTTTACTGCTTCAGTTAGTCTACAAAGGCTCCTGGCTATTGGTCGTTGCATTACCCGCCATCAGAAATGATGAACCTTTTCCTACCGGTATGGCTATCTTTTTTGTCATTTGGGTATTAGTACTTCCATTTCTGATACCTTGGTCGGTTTGGTTGAAATGATAGATAGACTAACTACTCCTCAGAAGGAAAACCTAGCGAAGATTCTTCAACTACCTGGCGATAGTTTTGCCAATCTTCTTCGTAAAACCTCTTTACCTCTACCTGAAATTCACCAACTAATTGCTCCGCTTGCCCCACTAGTTTTCTATCTTGCTCCGAAGGCATATACAAACGAGCTTGTAGAGCTTGAAGAGCATCGGATACTTTAGAATAAGCAGTAGTCTCGAATGATTGCCAGGCACCCACCTGCTTTTCGGGTCGCTTTCCCTTAGCTAAGTCATTAAGCGATTTGATCTTCCCCCGTATACTTTCCGATTGCTGTCTCAGATCAGTATATTTCTGATTATCGGATTCTTCAATCTGCAACAATACATTCTGAGCAGTTGTATCACTAGCTACCAGTTGGTTCAGTGAACGAGAGAAGGTAGCCACCGACGTATCCAACTGTTTCCGTAATACATATAATGCTTCTTCTACTACCGGCTGATACCCAAAGCGAGGATCAGGAATAACCTTCACCCGGGTGGCATCCTTCATTCCAGCGTAGTCCAGCGCAATGGTGTAGGTTCCAGGTAATACTGGAATCCGACGGGTTTCATCGGTGACGTAGGCTCCCGGCAATTCTGTACTCTTCTCATCCAACTTCCAGGTAATATAATTTAGACCGGACACTATACTATCCGCAGAGACTGTCTGTATTTCCTCGCCGTCAGTATTTAAAATATGAGCGGTCAGTTGAGCGGTATCGACTGGCTCGTTTACGTAAAATGGTATCTTAGTTTTCTGAAACGGGCGACTTTCACCTTCAAAGGTGGTATGGAAACCCGTCCAGATATTGCCGGGTGGAGCTATGAACAATCCTTTGACCTGTACTGCATCGTTCATCGGCAAGGCAGTTAATCCGTCATTCAATCTTTCCGCAGCCGCTTCTCGTAACGTGAGCAGATCATCTAGCACCCAAATAGCCCGACCAAAAGTGCCAATAATCAAGGCTGATTCCCGCTCCTGAATGGCTAAGTCCATGGTAGAAACCGACGGGAAACCATTTTTCATCTGCGTCCAACTTTCCCCTTCGTCCATACTAATCCATAGCCCATTTTCCGTTCCTAGAAATACCAGGTTGGGTTCCATCGGGTCTTGAATGACAGCTAGTGCATATCCATTTACATCCTGTTCTTCCACTATTCGCTCCCAGCTTTCACCATAGTCACGGGTCAGATATAGATACGGAGCATAATCGCCCTGACGGTAATTGTTGACTACCATCCAGGCGGTTCCGGCATCGTAACGGGAAGCTTGAATCTGGGCAACCCAGGCTTGCTCGGGCAATCCGTTTACATTAGCGGTGATATTCTTCCAGTCTTGTCCGCCATTACGGGTGAGTTGTACTTGTCCGTCGTCGGTACCCACCCAGATCGTTTCTTCTTCCAGCGGACTGGGAGCGATGGTCAAGATGGCGTTATAGAACTCGGCCCCAGAGGCATCAATGGTTAGCCCTCCGTAGTCTTGTTTCTGCTGCTCAGGATTATTAGTCGTTAAGTCGGGGGAAATGATCTCCCAGGTCGCTCCTCTATCCGTAGTTTTGTGCACAAACTGACTGCCGTAGTAGGCCACGTCCTGATCTCGAGGGTCACGAGCAAATCCAGCATTCCAGTTGAAGCGTAGACGGGTTTCTAGATCAGGTGCCGGAGGTTTGATGCTTTGGTAGTAGCCGGTCTGTTTATCGTAGCGGTACAAGTCACCGTTCTGGGAGGTGCCGTAGCCGAAGCGGGCATTAGCCGAATCAGGCGAGATATAGAAACCGTCGCCCCCCACCAGATATTGCCAGTAGAGCGTGCGGATACCACCTCTCTTCCAGACGTAGCCTGGCCCCGACCAGTTACCGTTGTCCTGCATCCCACCGTACACGTTGTAGGGCATCTCATTATCTACCGCGATGTGGTAAAACTGGGCTACCGGAATGGTCTCGGGAAAGTACCAGCTCTTACCGTGGTCGTGAGTAATCCCCAAACCGCCATCGCCGCCGATGATGAAGAACTCTGGATCGTTAGGGTCAACCCAAAAAGCGTGAAAATCAGCGTGGATGCCTTTGGTTTCATCCGCCGGAATCATCGGAACCGGATCAAAGCTCTCGCCCCCGTCGTAGCTCACACTCAGTGGCTGGTAGATATTATACAGTCGGTTCTCATCGGCAGGGTCAACGGCCAATTCCTGAAAGTAGAACGGTCGGTTGTTGGTGAACTTAGGGTTGTCGTTGATCATCTCCCAGGTATAACCGCCATCTTCACTACGATACAGTGCGTTTTTCTTCGCTTCCACCTTAGCGTACACCCGATTAGAGTTACTCGGGGCAATAGCAACTCCAATCCGGCCTAGCTCACCGGCAGGCAAGCCGTTTTCTTCGCCTAACTGCTGCCAGTTTTCGCCCCCGTCCATCGTCACAAACAGTCCCGAACCTAGTCCTCCCGAGGTAAAGCTGTAAGGAGTACGCCGATGTTCGTACATCGCGACAAATATTTTCTGAGGATTACTCGGATCCATCACCATATCCCCCACTCCCGACTGATTGTTGGTAAAAAGAATCTTATTCCAGGTCCGCCCACCATCGGTAGTTTTGTACACTCCCCGATACTCATTCGGACTAAATGGATCGCCCATCACCCCTACGTAGACTACGTTTCCGTCGGTAGGGTCAATCAGGATACGGTGAATAGTTTTTGTTTTCTCCAACCCCACTAGCTTCCAGGTTTTTCCCGCATCCTGGCTGCGGAACAGCCCTTGCCCCAGGTTCATAGAATTACGAGGATTGCCTTCCCCGGTACCTACCCATACCACACTCGGGTTATCCGGCTGCACCGCTACCGCGCCTACATTTTGAGTGGGGGCATCATCGAAAATACTCCGCCAGGCTGTTCCGCCATTTTCTGACTTCCAAACTCCTCCCGAGGCTGCTCCCACGTAGATGGTTTTGGTATCATTGTCTACCACATCGATAGACGTGATGCGCCCGCTCATATTGGCTGGACCTACATTGCGGATCACCAGGTTTTGAAACTTTTCGGGTTGGTAGGTTTGAGCGAAGCTGCTGTTAGCCCAAGTGAAAGTGAGAGCAAGAAGTATAAGACGAATCATTGATAGGTAGTTTGTAATGATTCAGCAAGATATTCATCCTTTTTGATCTTCTCCTCGATTACTTCCTAAAAAACTTGTCTTCGTTCCAGCGTAGCGAATTGGTTCGTATATAGTTGGCTATGTTCCGATAAGCCCGTTCGTCCCGGATGATATGTTCATAGTAGTTGCGTTGCCAGACCTTATTTTCTGAGCCTATCGTTAGGGCGTCCGTCGTTGGGGCGAATCGCAATTCGCCCTTACCCTCCCCTATACCCCGCCCCTTCTTCCTACCTCGATCTTTTTCTCCATCCCTTTCAGCCGATAGGATTTTGATTTGTTTAGTAGTAGCTCCCTTATATCCTCGGATGATAGCCCCGATGGTTTGAGATGGACTTTTGAAGCTTGCTTGATACAGCTGATTAGTAGATTTACCTTTGGAGAAAGTTATCTCGACGATGCCGTGCATGTGGTTTGGCATGATGATAAACTCGTGTAGACGGATGTTATCTCGTATGTCTTCAGTTCTAAGCCATTCATCAAAGGCGATCTGTCCGCATGCGTTTAGCAGCAACTTGCCATCTTTGATCTCACCAAAAAGATGTTTACGTTGATAACAACATAGCGTAATAAAGTATAGACCAACCTGAGAGTAGTCGTACCCTCTGAGCCGGATAGATCGGCGATGATGAATTTCAGGATTATAAGCCAAGCTCTGATGTTTTGTTAGAAAAATCAGACTGCAAAAACGTCTCCATTCTCTCTATTAGCACTATTCACAATTGCCCACCACTTTTTCTTTTTCTCCTTTTAAACCTTCTTTATTTCCGAGGTTCTAAGCATCGTAAGTACCTAACCTATGCTCTATGATGTATCGTTTACGATTAGCCTCGCTTATCTCGTTTCTCTTTTTTTATCATATCTCGCATGCTCAGAATAACTCCTTTAGCCTGAGTGGCAGTGTGAAGGAGCAATCTACTGAAGAAACTCTGCCCAATGCCACCATATTCATTGAAAGCACTGGCCAAGGCACGGTGACCAATCAGGATGGCTACTTTACCCTACTGAATGTTCCTAGTGACACGGCTACGCTACTGATCCGCTACGTGGGCTATCAGAGCCAACGGATTAAGCTTACGCCCGAAACGGCTCGCCAACCGCTCACGATTTATTTAGCCGAAGCAGCTAGCGAGCTAAGCGAAGTAGTGGTGACTGCTCCCGGAAGCGGGCAGATGATGCGGGCGAGCCAGAATATTAGCCAGATTTCTATCTCTCCGGCGCAAATGGCCGGGCTGCCTAGCTTGGGCGAAAAGGATATTTTTCGTTCGCTGCAACTGTTGCCGGGGGTGAGTGGTAGCAACGAAGCCTCAGCCGGGCTATATGTACGGGGTGGCACTCCCGATCAGAACCTAATTCTACTGGATGGTTTCACTGTTTACCACGTGGATCATTTCTACGGCTTCTTCAGTGCTTTCAATGCCGATGCTATTAAGGATGTGCAATTGTATAAAGGTGGCTTTGAGTCGCAGTACGGGGGACGTATCTCCAGTGTGGTTGATCTGACCGGAAAGGCAGGAAATATGAATGAATTCTCGGGGAAGATTGGAGTGAGTGCGGTCAATGCCAATGCCGTACTGGAAGTCCCGCTGGGCGGTAAAGGCTCTATTCTGGTAGCCGGACGGCGTTCCTACACCGATATTATTCAGAACGGACTGTACAACGATATTTTTGATCTCTACAATGATGAACCGGCTACTCCGCAGGCTGGTGGGCAAAACCCCGGCGCGGGTGGTGGCCGCTTTGGGCGTAACCAACAACAAAATACCGTAGAGCCTACCTTCTACTTCTATGACCTGAACGCTAAGCTTACTTATAAGCCTTCTCCCAAAGATGTGCTGGCCGTATCTTTCTACAACGGAGCCGACAATCTGGACAACTCCCGAAATACCGCAAATACCTTTGAAGGCAGAAATGGAAACGGAGGCCGAACGATCAACAATAACACCAGCGACGTACTCAACTGGGGCAACTGGGGAAGCAGCCTGCGTTGGGCTAGGCAGTGGTCGCCCCGATTTTATAGCAACGCCGTCGTAGCCTACTCCAACTACTTCAGCGAGCGCGACCGGATTACCGATATTACCACCTCTACTGAAGATACGGTACGAAACCGTCGCTTTGGAACCGTAGAAAACAACAATCTGATTGATTACACCGCCCGTATTGATAACGAATGGGTGCTCGGTCAGCGTCATCGGGTAGGGTTCGGAACCCAGGTGACCTACAATGAAATTACCTACGACCTTGAGTTTAACGATACGCTGAATATTTTGAGTAGAGCCGACGAAGGCACTCAAGCAGCCTTTTACCTTCAGGATATCTGGTCGCTCACCGACCGACTCACGCTTACCGGGGGGCTGCGGGCTACCTACTACGATGTGACCGATCAGTTCTACTACGAACCCCGAGCTTCCGCTACGCTACAGCTAACCGACCGACTGAAGCTGAAGGGGGCCTGGGGAGATTATTACCAGTTTGCTAATCGGGTAGTGCGCGAAGATGTGACTCAGGGCAGTCGTGATTTCTGGCTGTTGGCTAACGATCAGACCAACCCGGTAAGCAGTGCCACCCACTACATTGCCGGACTGAGTTACGAAACGGATACCTACCTGTTTGATGTAGAGTACTACGAGAAAGATATGACTGGGCTCTCGGAGTTTTCGCTGCGGTTTAGCAACCCTGGAAGAGACCCGACGGAAGGGCAGCTCTTCTTTGAGGGAACTGGAATAGCGAGAGGAGTAGAATTTCTGTTGCAAAAGAAAGTGGGCGATTTCACCGGCTGGGTCAGCTATACGCTGGGCGAGGTAGTGCATAATTTTCCTGATTTGAGTGAGAATGCGTTTTATGCTTTGCACGATCAACGCCACGAACTAAAACTGGTTGGCAGCTATAACCTGGGAAGTTGGACATTCGCCAGTACCTGGATTTACGCCACCGGCAAGCCCTACACCGCTCCCTACGGTGAGTACGAGCTAACCTTGCTCGACGGCAGCAATTACCGCTACATCAGTGTGGGTGAGAAAAACGCCTTCCGCCTACCCGACTACCACCGTCTGGACCTATCGGCCTCAGTGAATTTCAATCTGTTCAAGGCGAAAGCCAATACCGGTTTATCCATCTTTAACTTCTATAACCGAGACAATATCTGGTACAAAGAGTTTGAGGTATCCGAAGGTGAAGTGATTGAGACCGACGTGAATTTGATCGGTTTCACTCCCAGCCTGTTTTTCAATATCAGTTTTTGAGAGGGTGAATAAAGACATTAAAACATTATACACTTGCCGGATTTATTCCGGCATCTCCTTCTTGATGAGTGGGAGACCTCGGAATTCGCATTCACTCATCCGAGGATACAGAAAAATATTTAGCTATGTACTCAACTGCACAGAAAGATGATTGCTAAAAAATACGCCATTGGTTTAAGTCTACTTACTATTTTCTCAGCTTGTGAAGAAGTACCTGAGTTTCAGGAAGGAGAAAGTGCTCCGGTAGTACAAGCTTACTTGTACGCCGGAGAGCCAGTCGATGATGTTCGCTTAACCGAATTGGTACCGTTTGTGAGTGATGTAGAAGAAGTTCCGGTGATTACCGATGCCGAAATCACTATTGTTTTTGAAGGGAACCGCTACTCGCTTAGCCCCGCTTCGGAATTGGAAGGAACCTACAGTTACGAGGGCGATGACCTCACTATTGCTTCGGGTAATACCTACGGACTGGAATTTACCTACCAAGGTGAGCTGGCTACCGCGGAGACGACGGTTCCTTTCCCGCCCGAAGAAACGCAGATTTCGCAATCGGAAATTTCGGTACCGCAAATTTTAACTCGCCGTGATTTGCTTCAGATCCGGGATTCTTTTTCCGAAACTATCGACGTGACATGGAATAACGACGAAGGTGAATACTACTACGTGCTGATTGAAAATCTGGAAGAAAACCCGGAAGCTATTGATGTGAATAATTCGCTACCCCGTCAATTTTCCTTTGTTTCTGAGCCTACCCAGGAAAATATCTTTTCCCTTCGCCTGTTTGTGCATTACCAGCAGTACGGATTGCACCGGGCTCGGCTATTCCGGGTGAACGAAGAATACGCCAATCTCTACGAATCACTAGAGCAGGATTCCCGCAACCTGAACGAGCCATTTTCCAACGTCCGCAATGGGCTAGGTATCTTCACTGGCTTTGCCTACAATGAAGTATATTTTGAGGTGAAGAAGCGTTAGTTAATCGATCTCCTAGGCGAAGTCCCCTTATCATTTCACAATTTGTAAGTTATTTATTCTTTGAAAGTGATCTACGTTTTTTGTAGCTATTCTCAACCCTTTGCTTTTAGCAGTTGCTCCAATCAATAAGTCAGGGACAGCAATCATCTTGTTTCTTTTCTTGAGTTCTTGCTGAATGCTAACCGCCTCTTTGGCGCACTGGCTATCGAATGCTAGTAAACTGAGCCTAGCAAATAGTGCATCCCAAAACGCGGTCTGACTTTTAGTAGCCCCCAGGTATATTTCGTATTCAGTGATCACCGAAACCGCGAAGGCATATTGTTTTGAGGCAGCTAACTGATAGAAGTATGAATTAGTTTTATTCGCCTTTCTGAAGTAATCAATCAGCACTGATGTATCCAACAGAATTAGCTCGCTCGCCATTGGCTAAAGTTTTTTCGATTCTCTTCAAACTCCTGGTATTTTTTCTCGCTCATTATAGGCCCATTCGCCAGTAAGCTTTCTAACTCATCAATAGCTCCAACATTCTTTTCGCTGGAAATCTTTTCTATCTCCTGTTTCAGCTTATTTACCTCATCAATAGGTAATTGATGGATTATGGCGATTAACTGCTCGTATCCTATATTTAATTTGACTTCCATAGTTTGAAATAATTTACAGATTAACCAACTTAACTAACGAGTTTTTTGGTTTTAAGGATACCTATGTCGAATCGTATAGATTCACTCTATGGTTATGTAAAAGAAACTCTCCGTTTAACCTTTAAATATTATTTTGCTAATTCTTTGAGTGAACGGTCAAGCCATAGTTCGTACCAATCTAAAAAGTTAAGCCTTTCTGTGATTTCAAAGCAGGGATCAGGATAAATACCTTACTCGCTGCCTCGGTCGTCTATCCAAATATTACCGTACTCGACTCCATTGACTACTAAATTCATAAAAACCCCACAGCCAAAGTTAGCTATTCGCAATAACCCATTAATCCACTTGCTATCGTAGTATATTTTGTCGCGCTTTTCGTATTAGGGTTCTTCATCAAACGCTCCTTCCTCAGAAGGTTACCAAAGTCCAGATTCCAGGGTTCGGTATGGGGAAAAGGTTGGCTTAGATCGATAAGGTACGCTTGGTTATGTGAATCCAAATCCTCGTACTGACTGTTCTCCAGTGGCTCTAATCCGTAATAAGAACCGGCACCGCCGTTACCTACTTGCGCAAGAAAAGCTCGGTAGCTTGCTGGAAGTTGTATTTTATGAATTCGTTCAAACGTTACTAACTCACCCTCAGTTTTGGTTGGATTAAGATAACATTGGTGCTTTCCAGCCCCAAATATCTGGTAAATAGAATCAACTTCCTTTAACCTCACTAATTTCTCTTTTATCCGCTCAATCTGATTCATTTTCTAAGCCAAAACGAAATGATTCCAATTTCTTTGACTGAAAGCTTATTCATACTCTATAAAGATATCCTGAATAGTAAAGAAAGTAATGATAACTAAAAGGGTAAATCATCGTCTAAAATCTTATATTTTTCAATTTCCTTCTGAAGCAAAGGCTCTTTATCTCTACTTAAATAGTTTTTGACATAATGAAAAATGACTGAATTTCCTTGGAGTAAGCCATCCTTTAATATGAACTGATTTAAACTTTTGCTAGGTATTTGCACCAGCTACACAGAGCAAAGAT
>CAKZYA010000060.1 GCA_937883755.1 uncultured Flammeovirgaceae bacterium
CCTGCGTTCCAAAATTACCAGTCCACTTATCTTGCACCCATCCTTCTTTTTCGTAATACGAGATAGTTAGATACTTCTGTCCTGATAAATTTGTGAATTGTTTATACTTAATATTTTAATTTAAATATAGAAAAATAAATAATTTAATTAATACTAAATTAAATAATAAAATATTATATTAAAATTGTCAATTATCTACAATCGGACTATGTAATATTTTAAGCAATAATGGCGATTCTGCTACTTTGTTAGTACGTAACGGTTTTCAATTAAAACCAAAGCAGTCACTGCTGAAAGCCAGGCTAGTCCAGCACTGATATACATAATTTGGTTAAACATAGTGATGAACGCCTGTTCATACGCTTGTTTCACTTCCGTTTGTTGATCAGTAGAAACACTTTCGGGTACTTGGGCATCCCCTAAGTTGACGGCTTGTTGCATAACAGATTGCTCCACATTGTCAGTCAAAGACAGTGAATCAATCACCGGAGCTAGAAAGTCAGTAAATAGAACAACGGCTAGTGCCCCGATGGCCGCATTAGCAAAAACGTTAGCGGTTCGGGTCATAGAGTTATTAATTCCTGATGCTGTTCCTGCGTGTTGATCTTCTACCGAAGACATCACGGTGGTAGTTAAGGGCACTACTGTGAGTGCCATGCCCAAACCAAAGAGCATAATTCCTGGAAAATAGGTTGTCCAGAATTCCGTAGGCCCTTCCGTAATTCCGACTTGAGAGAACCAAAAAAAACCAAGTCCAGCAAGTAGGGAGCCACTTACCAAAAACCACCGGGGGCCAAAACGATCAACCAATCCGCCTACCCAACGAGCTAGAGAGGCTAATAAAATGGTGAGCGGAAGCATGGTCATACCTGCTTGCACCTGCTGATAGCCTTGAATCTGAACTAGATTAAGCGAAAGAAATAACATAGCGATGGCTAGCCCGGCGTACAGCAAGAAGGTGAGCAAATTCGCTCCGGCGAAAGTTTTATCTCGGAACAAGTTCAAGGGAACCATAGGATTATCTTTTACTTGCTCAATCCGAACGAAACCGATCATAAATAGAAACCCAGCCGCTACGGAGCTATATACTTTCCAGTGTTGCCAGCCTAGTTCAGGAATCTCCAAAAAACCAAAGGTAAGTAAAGCTAACCCTAGCACTACCGTGATTGCCCCAGCGTAATCGAGACGATGATCCATGCTATCGTCAGAGCTTTCGGGTACTTTGAGTCGAAGCACAATCAGCGATGCCAACCCGATAGGTAAGTTGATAAAGAAGATTGCCCGCCATAGTCCAGCGTCTCCTAAGGCACCTCCTAGAATGGGGCCACCAACCGTTACTAGCACGGTGGCTGCCGACCAGGTACCAATAGCTTTTCCTTTTTCTTTGTTGTGGAAAGTAGCGGATATGATAGATAAGCTACCCGGAATCATGAGTGCCCCGCCTATTCCCTGTACGGCTCGTGCCCCGATGAGCCATTCAACAGTAGGGGATAGTCCACAAGCAGCTGAGCCAACCATAAATATGGCGATACCGATCATAAAAACCTTTTTTCGACCGAGCTTATCACCCAATGAGCCGCCTACCAAAATCAGCGAAGCTAGCATTAGCAAATAGGCATTAAGTATCCAGAAGATATCAGTCCCATTCGCTTGCAAATCGCGTTGGAGTGAAGGGAGTATCACATTGAGAGCGGTAGAATCAATAAACGCCATGCTGGAAGCCAGAATGGTAGAGGTGAGTATCCACTTTCCGGTGGATGACGACAGAGAGATTTCAGAACTCGACACTGGGTTGACCATATAGCGATAAAATAACGAAAAATCTAGAGCAGGTTTTGTATTTAGTTGAATAAATGGTATATCGTTAGGAAAATTATAAGGAGAAAGCGCATGGCGGAAAAAGGCGGCAACAGTAGTTGGTTTGTTAGGCAAGAGTATGGTGGAATTCCTGAATTATTCTATTCTCATAGCACGAAAGCTCCATTTGAGAGATGTATCTCTTGCGACCGATCTCTACAGCAACCGGACTCCCAGTATCTGGTAGAAAAAGCCTTTCGCAACTATCGTGAATTTGGAAAAACGGATGTGATTTTTGAGTATGCCATGTGTTTGAACTGTGCTGACCGTATGCGGAAAGAATTATCACTATCATCGTTAGCTAGAATTCAGGAATTCTTTGAAGAGCGAGTGGATTTTGACCAGCGACGTGATCAACTCATGCAGTCTAAACCCGCTAGTTCTCCCCAGTGGATTGATAAATGTTTGATTACTGGGGAGTCTCATCAGAATTTAGATGAATACCAGGTTTACGGTCATTTTGTGGGCGATCGTTGTGTATATTCCTTTCTACCGTATATGATTGGTGGTCCAGCGGTAGATGAAATTACCAATTTACTTTCTGAAAAAACGCTGGGTGAGATTGACCGTTTTATTGACGAAAACTTTGGCCTGCCCCCCGAACTAAAAAAGCCTATCAAGGATAATCCTATTATTTTTATTTAATGGGGTGAGATGGGAATGTGAAAACTTAGATGCGGTTTGCCGCAAGGACAGAAGTTGGCGGTTATAAATTAAACTTTTTTAGTAAGGATAAGTGATGATTTGAGTAGATGGTTAGAAACCTGGAAATTCCGATCTCTGTTCTCCCATTTCCAAAACCTAAAACCTAATTCCAACTAACCAGCAATCAACAATCAGCCAGTAACTCATGTCCAATCGACGCAACTTTATCAAAACTGGGCTAACTGCCGGAGCTAGTACACCTTTTCTTTCTTCCTTAAAGGCTTCAGCTTCTTCCTATGATTTGGTCGACTATACCAAACTGGATGAAGCTTTAGCTCAGCCTGTATTGAAACGAGAGCTATTTCCTGACCCAGTGATGATAGAGAGTTGCGATTTACTGCACTACGATGGTAACTACATGGTTCGGGTGCGGTCTACCGACGGGGCGGAAGGCTACTGTGTTGGCCATAATATCCGGATGCCTCACCTTTACCCCATTCAGTTATCGCTCGTGAATCCCTATTTTGTAGGGAAGGACGCTCGTGACCTTGACCAACTGATTGAGGGAGTGTTCATGTATAAAAATAACTATAAGTACCAGGGCTATACCCTCTGGATTCCGGTAGCCACGGTAGAAATGGCGATTTTGGATATGCTAGGGCGCATTGCTCAGAAAAGTATGGGGCAGTTGATTGGCGATATCCATAATACTGAAATTGCCATTTATCGGGCGAATAACAACCGGGGCAAATCGGCTGAGGAAAGTATTGACCAGATTAAGGCTCTTCAGGCGGAGACCAACGCCAAAGCCGTAAAATTTAAGATTGGCGGACGACGTAGTAACCCCGAAGTGCCGGAAGGTCGCACCGAACGGCTGATTCCTATGATGCGCGATGCTTTTGATGATGATATAACCATTTATGCCGATTGCAATGGCAGTTACGATGCCTCGGGAGCCATTCGTATTGGTAAGATGCTACAAAAGCACCACATTGACTTATTTGAACAGCCCGTACCTACCGACTGGTACGAAGATTGGAAGCTGACCGCCGATGCGCTGGAGATACCCATTGCTTCAGGGGGAGGAGAAGTTAGCCTCCGTAACTTCCGTTGGCTGATTGGTAATGATGCGATACAGATGGTGCAGCAGGATCTGTTTTACTTCGGCGGCATGATTCGCAGTATGAAAGTAGCCCGAATGGCTGCCACCAAGGGCTATCCTTGCGTACCTCATATTTCGGGCACTGGGCTAGGTTACATTTACATGATGCAGTTTGTATCTGCTGTACCCAACGCGGGTACTTACCATGAGTTTAAGGGGCTTAGTACCGAAGTACCTTTTGAGTGCAAAACTTCCTCGCTAAAACCTGAAGGTGGCATCTTGCACTTACCTACTGGAGTGGGAAGTGGAGTAGAGATTGACCCATTTTTTATCGCTAAACATAAAGTGTTAGAAGCTTCTTAATTACACTTTAGTGGAATGTAGAAAGTTATAGTACGGGCGGGCTACTTTCACGGGCAGTGGTGGCTAGTTTTGTTCTCAGATCGCTCACTTCTTGAGCGCAAACTTGCTCCATTACCTGCTGAAGTTGGGTTTTCAGTAAACTAATAGCGTGATTACCTCCTTGATTACCCAATGCTGCTACGCTGTACATAAAAGTGCGCCCCAGAAAAGTAAAATCGGCTCCACAAGCCATCGTTCTTGCAATATCTGGTCCTGAGCGAATGCCACTATCCATCATCACTTTAATCCGGTTGCCGTAGCTCTCAATAATGGATTTAAGAGCGTTGATCGTCGATTGTCCCGCGTCAAGTTGACGGCCCCCGTGATTAGATACTATAATTCCGTCTAACCCTAGACGAATGGCTTTTTCGGCATCGGCTTCGCTAGCAACCCCCTTTAGCACAATCTTTCCTTTCCACATGTCGCGGATAGGAGCTATTTTTTCTTCGTTGAGCCGTCCGGAAAATGTTTCGTCCATAAATAAGCCTAATTGTTTCAAATCTAAACCCTTAGGCATGTAGGGCTTGAGAGTTTCAAAATTGGGCTGACCGTGAATGAGCGTTTTCAGTGCCCACTCGGGTCTTCCTATAATTTGAAGAATATTACTAAGACTCATGTTAGGCGGCATAGCCAGTCCGTTTCTAATGTCCCGGGGGCGGAAGCCGAAGGTGGGTACATCGCAAAGCAACACCAAAACGGGGCATCCGGCGGCTTGGGCTCGTAGTAGTATATCATCCCTCAATTCGTTCTTAGCCGGATGATAAAGCTGAAACCAAGCTCTTCCTTCTGTTAACTCACTGGCTCGCTCAATACTCATAGTGGTAACGGTACTGAGAATAAAGGGAACATTGTGGGCAAAGGCAGCTTGAGCCAGTATCTCAGGAGAGTTAGGCCACATAAGCCCCTGTAATCCGATAGGGGCAATACCGAAAGGAGCATCATAAACATGGCCGAACAACTCAGTACTCATATCCGACTTATCGAAGTTGGATAGGTAGTTAGGGATTAGCTCTACGTCTCTGATTTCCTTAGTGTTTCTAACTAAGTTAACATCTTCATTGCAGCCACCATCCAGGTACTCAAAAGCAAAGCGGGGAATTTTACTTTTAGCTTTTTGTCGTAAGTCGTCAACCGAAGGAAAGCGGGTATCAAAATTTCTATTACTCATAGCGTAGCTAATTTATTCAATTACCGCCACTGTTCCTAAAAGACAGCTAGAGTAATTGGTCCAGAGAATTAGCTTTAGCACTAAGCAAGCTATCGACTTCTATTCCGAGCCCTCAAACTGTAAACTGCTACTAACAGCAAGCAAACGAAGGGTAAAATAAAGGAGAAGTTGACTTCGGGAATATTACCCATGATGGTTATGTCCCTAAGTCCGGTGCCTCCCAGGTCAATAATTCGTCCTTGCAACGGCGGCATTAGTGCGCCACCCACAATGGCTAATATCAACCCGGCTGACCCTAGTTTGGCTTCGTCGCCCATACCGCGTAACGCCAAGCCATAAATGGTAGGAAACATTAGCGACATAGCAAAGGAAACACCCACCAAACAATATAGACCCACCATATTTACTGAAATGATGGCAATAGCACAGAAAGCTGCTCCTACCAAGGCGAAAATCAGCATCAGACTAGCCGAGTTAATATACTTAATCATGAAAGTGCAGATCCACCGACCGATCAGGAAAGAAATGGTAGATGCTGCCACATAAACGGTGGCGTTCAATTGCTCATCTGGGCCTCGGCTGGCATTTAGGTTGGTCACGTACTGATAGATGAACGTCCACACCATAATCTGGCAGGCAATATAAAAGAACTGGGCGAGCACCCCTTCGTAATAATCTTTATTAGAGAATAGTTTACTTATGCTAGTCCGCAAGTCAAGTGGCTCTGAAGTCTGTTTATGATCCTTAAACTTGGTAAAAATAAAGAGGAGCATTACTGTTAAGACAACAAAGCCTAAAACGATGTAGGGAGTGCTGACAATGCCCAAGTCGTGCTCGATAATCTGTTGTTTTTGTACGGCTGATAGAACTTCCGTTGACACATCGGCACCAATTTCCGTTTCCAGCCGATCTACGACAAAAATCCGAGCAACTACCTGTCCGGTAAGTGCCCCGATGGGGTTGAACGCCTGCGAAAGATTAAGGCGCTGGGTAGCAGTTTCTTTATCGCCCAACTCCAAAATCATGGGATTGGCAGTAGTCTCCAGAAAAGCTAAACCGAATGTCAGAATGTAAAAGGAGACTAAAAAAATGTTGTAGCTAACTAATACTGCTGCCGGATACATCATCAGTGAGCCAATCATAAACATAAACAATCCTAGAACGATACCCGCTTTATAGCTGTACTTTCGGATAAATAAGGCGGCCGGAATTGCCATAGTAGCGTAGCCACCGTAGAATGCCAATTGCACGTAAGAAGCTCTTACATTAGAAATATTCAAGACATTTTTGAATACCTCGACCATAGGGTTAGTGAGGTCGTTGGGGAAGCCCCACAGGAAAAATAGAAAGGTTACTAGGATGAAGGGAAGAAGGAGTTCTTTAGAAACAACAGGCGCAGTTTTCATTTATATAGGTTGTAGGTTAGTTTCCCGAAAATAGCTTTTCAGACTGAAAATTCACTTGAAAAACAAGGTAGCAACAAAAACAAAGATTAGAATTACCAGATGAAATAAATTCGGCAGGAAAAAACATTTGGTGCATTATTATAGCAATATGTACTACCTCGCTCCCGATTGAAGGAGTACTGCTTGAGAATTCGGCTAGTAATTCTTATCGGTCATTTTTAGTAATTTTACTTGTAAGCCTAAAGTCTGGATAATCATACATCAATCGTATTAATGAAAGAGTTGTTTCAAGAGGTTTTGACCAACTTTGCACCTATTCTTGTTCCAAATTATTATGAAAAAGGGAAGCTGCTGCATACCGAAAACTCACTCTCTTTTAATCTTTATCTGGTAGAAAGGGGAGTGCTGAGGTCATTCTATTACGTGGATGGTAAAGACGTAACTGCCCACTTTGCTTTAGAAAACGGGGTTGTGGGGGCTGCTGATAGTATTATTCGGGAAAAGAAAAGTAGGTATAATATCGAGGTACTAGAATATAGCCAGGTTTTTTTGCTTGATTATCAGGAGTTGGAGTTATTTCTCGATCAAAACCCCCACTTGGAACGCTTGGCCCGGCGGTTTACCCAGTTTATCTACATGGATTTAGTTGAAAGAGTGGAAGGAATGACTTTCCTTTCTGCTAAAGACCGATACGAACATCTGATTACCCGATATCCTGATATTACCCAACGAGTGAGCTTGGGTCACATCGCTTCATTTTTGGGAATTACTCAGGAAACGCTGAGTAGAGTAAGAGGCAAACACTGATTTTTGATTTATATCAAACAGATTCGGGTCTCAGATGCCTAACTTTAGATATAGATTCTAAGATCAGAAGAAAAGGGATATGCTTAAAAATTTGACGTTTAAAAAACTCTTTCTCATCGATGGCATGGGTGCAATTATCACTGCTCTAATGCTAAGTCATGTACTAGCCAGATTGGAGTCATTCTTCGGAATGCCTCGGCAAATACTCTTTATTTTGGCAGGTATTGCGGCTGGTTTTGCTGTGTATTCTATTCTGTGTCACTTTTTGGTCAGAGAAAATTGGAGGCCCTTTCTAAGAGGTATTGCTACGGCTAACATAGCGTACTGTATCGTAACCTTCGGGTTAGTTGTTTATCTATTTGATACCTTGACCTATCTAGGAATAGCTTATTTTATCGGTGAGATTATATTAGTAGTAGGGCTGGCTAGGTTTGAATTTGAGTTTGCCAGAAAAGGTGAGTCAGCTAATCACGCATCAAGTTAGTAACACTACGCAGACAATAAAAAGTGAAGCAAAAGCAGTATCTTGTTGGTTTCTGCCGCAGTAATATGCAAGTCTTTCAATCGGCAGGCTTACCTGATTTGAAACCAAACCGATCTTTTACAACTTCCATGAAAACCGAAATAACTCAAGAGCTGCTAAAATACAATAGCTCATTTTCAACCGAAGAAATTGAGTATGGTCTCACATTTTTTGAGCAAAAAGAGTTCGCTGCCAAATCTTTAGTATCCCAAGCCGGGGAAATATCCAATTACCTGTTCTACGCCGAAAGTTCGATCACCCGATGTTATTACCTGGACTCGGACGGGCAAGAGCAGACTTTATGGATGAAACCTGAGCAAACGTTCATCACCGAATACAAAAGTTTTGTGAACCGGGATAAATCCCAATTCAGCTTACAGTTTTATGAGGATACCCAAGTTCTGATGATCTCCCGAAAGAATTTACTGCACTTATTTCAAGAGTCTAAAAACTGGGCATTATTCGGCGTACATCTTACCGAGCGGGTACACATTACCCTCATCGATGTTTTTACTAACCTATTGGCAAACGATGCCACCCGAAACTACCAATATATAGAGTATATGTTCCCCCGCTTTCTTCAGGTGGCTCCGCTGAAAGATATAGCTTCCATGTTACAAATATCACAGGTGAGTCTCTCAAGAATTCGGGCAGGAAATCAGCTTAAAAAGTAATTTTTTAACATATGTAAATTCGGACACGGGCGATTATTCATTCCTTTGAGGATTTTAAAGCTTATTTCCGAAATGAAATACTTCACTACAATTCTTCTGATTATGACCAGTTTATCAACCGTGGCCCAAGGTGGCAAAGCTTCTACCGAAAAGAAAACATTTAACCGTACAACATCTATCAGTCAAAGTATAGATGCAGAGGCCTCAGTCATCTGGTCGCTACTCACCAATGCTTCTGACTACGCTAGATGGAACTCTACCGTCATTTCTATCGAAGGAAATATCCGTAAAGGAGAAAAAATTAAATTGAAAAGCACGCTAGACTCCTCGCGCACCTTCAAGCTGAAAGTGAAAGAGCTAATTCCAGACGAAAAGCTGGTGTGGGGTGATGCCATGGGCGAGCGTACCTATACCTTAGAACAACAAGGTAGTGCCACTCTTTTTACCATGACTGAGAAAATAGGTGGTCCTATCTTTCCCCTATTCGCTAGCAAAATTCCTTCCTTCGACGAATCATTTGAGCAGTTTACCGCTGACCTGAAAAAAGAAGCTGAAGCTATAGTAAACTCGCGGTAACAGTATGTGAACATAGTTAAGGAACGTATTTAAAACTTGCAAGATCTGGTTGACAGTGATCAGTCATCTTCCTGAGCCTACTTAGAGCACGTACCTATCTGTAATTTTCTCTTTACTAGTTTCATATCCTGGAAATACACCATCTACTTACCAAAAAGCTGGTTCTTTAGCAAAATTTCTGACGTTTGCATAATGGTTTCAGGGCATAAATCACGAACTTACATACAGTGCCAATTCATGCTAAACAATGCTAATTGTCTTATTTCTTTGGAAATGTTTTAATGGCGAGACAATGACTAAATTTCTAGCTACAGCAACTTTCATTCTGTTTTTATGCCTCTCGTCTACCAGCACGATTGCTCAAATGGCCAGTAATAAACTAGGAGTCGGATTTAGAATTAGTCAGATCCAAAATGACTTTGGAATAGGGCTAGATTTTATTAGCCCCTATTTTGCCAACGCCAAAGTAGCCATAAGAGTGGGCGGTAGTTTTCAGTGGTTAGAGCATTTGCTTGGAACCGAAATTACCTGGACACCCTACCAAAATGGGCAGATCGGTATACGAGGCCGCCAGTTCGTGGTGGATAATAAGATATTTGTCTATGGAGAAGGTGGCTTTATGATTATTTTTCCAAACGACGAATTCTCCTCTGAAAGTAGCGAATTTGGTGGTTATGGCCTGTTTGGGTTTGAATTTAAACCTTATGATAAGTTCGGATTTTATCTAGAGGTGGGCGGAGCTGGAACCGGAGCAACAGCCGATAAAATTGTAAGTAAACCCATTTACTCAAATGGCTTTTTGACCAGTGCAGGATGTAGAATAATTCTCTAATCTGCTGATTTTATAGAGCAGCTAATTATTATCGTGAATTCAGTCTTGCCCTTTATTCTTGCTTCTACTGCCTTGTATGGCTTTACGTTGGCGATAGCGGTGTTGGCTCATCGATCCTATATGAAAGGAGCCAACACCGCTTTAAGTGCGTTAGTGTTTATCTTTTCGGTATTTCTGCTGTTTAATGCCATTCAATACGCAGAAATAGCACCAATGGCACAGCGACTGTCTTTGCTGGTGGGGGCTTTATGGTTTTTGATATATCCTCTCATTTTTTTACACGCCACTTTCTTAACTGAACAAAAATATCGCTATCAGCCATGGATTAATGTTCTCCATTTTCTGCCTTTTGTGACGCAGATGCTGTACATATTTCCCTTTTATATGAATTATAGTATTGCTGAACAAATGGATTGGATGCAGGGAGGTGAAACTCAGCAAACCTGGAAAGAATCTGGCAATAGAATTCTCTATTTTATTTTTAGCAAAGGGGTTATCTTCTTTATCCAGATTAGTGCCTATCTACCGCTATCGCTAATCTTAATCCACCGATATATCAAAAAATGCCAATACAAATTGTCCAATGCGGGTCGGAATCAACTTACTTTTTTTAAATACGGTTACTTTGCACTGGCCTGTATTACCCTGATTATGGAAGTATTGGTTATGATAAAACTACCGGGAAATTGGTTCCTATTTGTACTGATGAGCTTCTCCGTAGTCATTTTTATTTTGGCGTATTTGTCAATGACTAACCCACACCTCCTTTACAAAAAAGTGCCGTTTAAATGGACTTACCGATCCAGAGCACTTCCGTCTGATGAAATAGCGATATACGCGACTCTGCTGAACGAGCAACTTGAACATCAAGTGTACGCTGACCCAGACCTGACGGTAGATAGGCTAGCCAAGAAGATTAATCTACAGCCTAGACAATTGGCCGGACTACTAAAAACCCATTATCAAAAGTCTTTCTCTGAATTTATTAATCAGAAAAGGGTAGAAGCTGCTCAGCGACTGTTACGAAATAAGGAGTTTCAACACTGGAGTATTTTGGCTATTGGGTTAGAAGTGGGCTTCAAAAGTAAAAGTACTTTTAACCGAGCATTTAAAAAGACAGTAGGGCAAACACCCTCAGACTATATGAATAGTAACCCTGACTTAGTTGATATCAATGAGTCAACCTCCTGAACCTGCCTAGAATACACCTACCTATAATTATTATTTTTACTGGTTTCATATCCTGGAAATGCACCATGCGCTTACCGAAAAACTAGTTCTTTAGCAAAGTTTCCGTCAGTGGTATGGCGGTCCGCGGTTCAGAGAAAGACAAATCATAAACTTTACGGTAGAGTCAACTTATGCTACACAATACTTATTTCCTTGTTTTCATATTATTATTCGTCAGGTGCCGTGAGGGATCAGATACTAATAGCCCCGACGTACCTACGCCGGTGAGTGGCAAGTGGCAAATTGCCGATAAGTCGGTCGATCTCACATCTGGCGCGTTTGGCACATTGCTGGCCGGGGCAGCTAGTCAGTGGAGTCTTAACCCAAATGTAGGGGGCGGTAACAGTTGGGGATCACAAATGATTTACGAATTTAATAATGATGGCACCTATAAAGTCTACTACCGAGCTTTGGCTACGTTCATTACTATGCAAAGTTTTATGGAAGTAGTGGAACAAGGAACCTTTATCGTGGAAGAAAATCTACTGCATTTAGAGCCAACTGAATATAGTGGAGAAGGATATTTCGGTCATGTTTCTAATAAACAGCCGATCATAGTAGATCAATTACCTCAGCGAACCTATCAGTGGGTGAGTGATAAAGATCATCTTATCTTATACGGCTACTGCGGTGAGTTTCAGATTGAACCCTACTGCGAAAATAACAAGCAAAAGCAGGATATTATTGCTGCCTTCACCCGAGTTGAATAGAACGAATGTCAATATATTTGAGCCTATATTTACGAACTCGCTGTTACAAATAATATGCGTTAAGTCGGGAATAAGTAAGGATATCAAAGCGATCCGAATTACTAACTTTATAACACGGCATATGTGGGAAGTAAAGCTAAAAATCTACGATGAACTGGTAGCTAAATGTCCCAGATTTAGAAGAAGCGGAAAGACTCTGCCTTACACATCTGCTAATGGTTATATGTTTTCTACATTAAACAAAGCCGGACAATTAGGCATTAGGTTTTCCAAGGCAACCCAAGAAAAGTATATCAGAGAACTCAACACTACTTATTTCAAATCATACGGAGCCGTATTGGAGGGGTACGTCTTAATACCGGATGAAATGTTGAACGATTTAGATAATCTAGCCAATTATCTCAATGAAAGTTATGACTATATAATGTCACTTGAACCCAAGTAAGAAGAGCATTTGTTACTTCAGAATTGTTAGAAGCTGTTTCATTTAACCCTTTTCGTTTCCTAGGGATATTTTTCCGTCACTCTTCGACCTTTTATCGCCCATAGTAGAACTGACCGTACGTAGGCTACACCGCTTGAAAAGAGCCTAGATTCACAAAAAAAACTCTCCTAATAAGTCAAAAAATATAACTGAAACAGCTTCTTAGCCATTAATGACTACTTTTAAAATCAGCCATCTACTGGAATTTAAGGTATCCAATCCTCATTAGTTTTGATCCGTTACGGATTAGAAGAAAGTTTACCATCCCTTTGCCTGTTTTTTTTGCGATTGTGCGTGAGAATGGTCAGTTTGTGCCAAGATTTACACAACGACCTATTTCTACGCTTATGATCAAGTATTGGCTCTTACTATTTTTCTTGTCAGCCTACGTGGCTCAGGGACAAATCAAAGACCCTCTCGAAAATGTAGTAATAACCTCCAGCAAGAAGAAAACCCAAGTACGTACCAATAAAAATGGGCAACTGGAGGTAAATATCTCGCCGGAAGATGTCCAAAAATTTGAAGCGGCTGGCTTAGTGCGTTACAGTGACTTCGGGGCTAGAGGTAATGGCAAAACTGATGATATAAATGCTATCGCGGCGGCTCATGCATTTGCCAACAAGCACAGCTTGCTAGTAAAAGCAGACGAAGGAGCCACTTATTATATCGGAGGACAGGAGCGCACCGCAGTCATCCAGACTGATACTGATTTTGGCACCTCAGCTTTCATTATTGACGATACTAAAGTACAGAATCGTAGTGCCCCGGTTTTCTTGGTCAGTTCCAGTCTACAACCATTTAAGCCCGAAGGTATTACTTCCCTAAAGAGAAATCAGAAAAAAGTGGACGTTTCATTAGCTGGCTCCAGTCTGATCACGGTTACCAATTCTGCCGTAATGCACTACATCCGCTTTGGGCTAAACCAGAACAATGGGTCTTCACAGACTGATATTTTTGCTGTTGATAAAAATGGACAAGTGGATGCAGACGCCCCGATTATTTGGGACTTCGATCAAATTACTGAAATCACCGCACTTCCTATTGATGAGGAGACGCTGTACATCAGTGGAGGGCGATTTACAACCATTGCTAACCAAGCGGAATCGAAGTACAATTATTATAGCCGAAATATCACAATTAGGCGTTCTAACGTACTAGTTGATGGGCTAGAGCACCGTATCACTGGCGAAGGAGATCAGGGTGCACCTTATCGTGGTTTCATTACTATCGAGGACTGTGCTTACGTTACGGTCAAAAATACCACCCTAACCGGACACAAAACCTACCGTACTATTGGTCGGGCGGGAAAGCCCGTTTCTATGGGCAGTTACGATCTATCCGTTAGTCGGGCACTGAATGTTTCCTTCGTGAACTGTCGCCAAACCAATGACATTGATGATCGCACCTACTGGGGAATTTTAGGTTCAAATTACTGCAAAAATCTCCTCTATGATAGCTGCACCTTTTCCCGGTTTGATGCTCACAAGGGAGTGGCCAACGCTACCATTCGCAATTCTACCCTGGGACATATGGGAATTAATGCTATTGGCAGTGGAACTCTAACCGTAGAGAATACTACTGTACGCGGGAGGAGTTTGGTGAATTTGCGATCTGACTACGGCAGTACCTGGCAAGGAGAGTTTATTATTCGCAATTGCACTTTTGTGCCCAACGGCGGTCGAACCAGCAGCGCCAGTCTAATTAGCGGTTCGTACTCCGGTCAGCATGATTTCGGCTATACCTGCTATATGCCAGAACGAATTACCATTGAAGGTCTTCATATCGACGACTCCAACCATCCCGAAGATTATCTGGGGGCAGCGATTTTTACCGATTTTAATCCGGAGATGACCGATGACTCTTTCCAGGAGAAGTTTCCCTACGTTAGAACCAGAGAGGTCGTTTTGAGAGATGTGACCACAGCCAGCGGTAAGCCCCTGAGAATCAGTGATAATCAGTTTATGTTCAAAGGGGTAAAGGTGGAAATTGATTGATATGTGATGTATTAAGATTATGTATAATTCTCCTTGAGAATGGAAAAGGTATTGGTTCTTCTAACTCTCATATTTTTTTTGGCTTCTTGTGAAGAGAATAGAAAAAGTGAGTGGCTCGAAAATGATCTCTCGGAAATACAATCCATTGACCCATCGGACACCAACTATACTGACTTAGAGTCTTTAAAAAAAGCAATTGGAAACTCAAAGGTTGTGCTGCTCGGTGAACAAGAACACGGAGATGGCTCAACGTATTTAGCTAAATCTCGATTGGTTAACTTTCTACATAAGGAGATGGGGTTCAATATCTTGGCATTTGAATCAGACTTTTTTGGTGTAAACAAAGCGTGGGAAGATTATCAACTAGGAAAGAAGGATTATCAAGATGTTCTTGATCAGCTATATATCTTCTGGTCACAGAGCCAAATGTGTGAGAGTTTATTTCATACCATAGAAGAATCTCAGAACACCCAAAACCCAATCATTTTAGCTGGTTTTGACAATCAACAACTTACCAGAGTCTCCCGAGAAGAATTAATCCCTTCATTGGATTCCATTATTCGTGAACATCGTATTTTGATCAGTACGCCTGATCTGGAATTCTTCAAAAAAATACTCGAGGAGGCTATAAATCAATTCCATGACCAGGAAATTACGCTAGAAAATCAAGCTAGTTTTCTTGTAACACTTGATACTCTGACCAAGGAATTTCAAAAGAAAGATATGGACGCCTTTTGGATTCAAGAGCTAAAGAATACTAGAGGGTTTATGATGCACACATGGCACTGGTGGATTGATCGTGAAAATGATATGGCTGACAACAATCATAGAGACCTACAAATGGCAAACAACTGCTTGTGGTTATTGAATGAGAAATACCAAGGTGAGAAGATGATTATTTGGGCTGCTAATGGTCACATCATAAAGACTGATACTTTATTTGACGTTGAGGCAGAAGGGTGGAAGCCAGCAATTAGACAATATCCCATGGGCGAGGTGCTGTTTGATAGCTTGGGCGAAGAAATGTATTCGCTGGGTTTTACTTCATACAAAGGAGAGTCTACTTCCCTCGAATACGATTCAGTGACTCAGAATTTTATATTCCAATCTTATCCGTTTGAACCAGCTGATAGTACCAGTTTTGAATTTGAACTAAAACAACAAGGATTCGAATATGCATTTGTTGACTTATCGGAACAGTCTGAGTTGTGGACTACGAATGACCGAAGAATAAGAGTTTGGCGACCTGAGTATGTTAAAGGAAAATTATCAACTATTTATGATGGGATATTTTACATACACGACATGAAACCAAATAAGAAGCTTTAATAACTCAATGAAATACGCATAACAAATATGCATGAAATCATAGTCACACAAAGTAGCCCACGAACTAAAGCTACGATTTATACATAGTAGTATGCATCATATGAATAAAGAAGTAATGCTAAAACAACTGCAAAGAGTGACGTTGAAGTGTCAAGGGTTAAGCAGTGCTCTTGCGTTTGGCAACGGAAAGAAAGCAGTTTTATCGGCATTAGAACATCTTGGTTATATTCAAATTGACACAATATCAGTCATTGAACGAGCCCATCACCATACTTTTTGGACTAGAGTACCCGACTATAAAGGCGACTATTTAGGACAACTAGTAGACGAGCGGAAAGTCTTTGAGTATTGGTTTCACGCAGCATCGTATCTGCCCATGACTGATTTTCGCTACGCTTTACCCCGCATGCTACATTTTAAACGCGGAGAATCCCGTTATTACAGAAAAGTCGACACCCAAACGCTTACGTATGTCTACGACAGGATCCGTCTAGATGGCCCCCAAAAAGCCCGGGATTTTCAATCATCCAATAAAAAGTCGGGAACCTGGTGGAACTGGAAGCCTGCCAAAATTGCCCTCGAGAAGCTCTTTATGCAGGGCGATCTAATGATCTGTGGGCGCAAAGGCATGGAAAAGCTGTATGATATAACCGAGCGTGTATTACCCGATACAGTAAACACCTCTGAACCCACTCCTCAGGAATTTGCTGAATATTTAGTCAAAACACATTTACGAGCCTATGGGGTTACTACCATTAAGCAAATAACTCATTTACGAACAGGGAAAGAACTCAAGAAAAACGTCGAGAAAGTATTGCTAGCGATGCTTGAGGAAAAAACAGTACAACAAGTAGATATTGACGGTGCATCCACCATGTACGTGCTTCGCGAATTGTTGGAAAATACCATCGAAAAACCATCGCTTAACCTTAGGCTATTGTCCCCCTTTGATAACGCCATTATTCATCGCGACCGAACAGAGCAACTTTTTGATTTTAACTACCGCCTCGAGTGCTACGTTCCCCAAGAAAAAAGAAAGTACGGCTATTTTTGCTTACCTATTTTGTTGGGCGATAAATTTATTGGCCGAGTCGACTGCAAAGCTCATCGCAAAAGCGGGGAATTTGAAATACTTCATCTACATATTGAAAATCTGGACTTAGACATTGATGCGTGGCTTGATCTGTTTATTGGAGCCTTAGAGCGATTTGCTAATTTCAACCAATGTACATCAATAAAGCTCACTGAAGTGAGTCCAAAATCAAAGGCAAAAACTATCAGACAAGCCTTTAATAAAAGAGCCAGACCCACAACATTGGTCACATAATGCGGACGAAAGTGCGTAACTGAAACCAATGATCATAGGAAGCTAATGGCACACGAAAATATCACACCGAGCATAGCCGAGACTACCTTGGGTAAACTTGTTTACTGAAACCAACCATTGGGTCAAATAGAGTGTCTATATTGAGAAAATATCCATCATGAAATACATCTGCTCTCTACTTGTTTTCTTTCTTATTACTTCTTGCCAAGATGAAGAATTTGGAGTTGTAGATATACGAGTAAATCATTACAAACAATCAGCAATTGGAGTTGCCCCTACATTTGTCCTACTGATTCAGGAAGGTGATAAAATCGGAGCGGCTGAATGGCAATATCACTATTCAGGCATAACAGGGTTTGATTATGAGTGGGGGTACATCTACGATCTAAAGATCAGAAAATCACCAGTAGATAACCCACCGGCAGATGGATCTTCTGTTGAGTACATCCTGGAAGAGATCATTTCAAAAAATGCTGTTGAATCAGGGTTAACTTTTGAAATTCAACTTAAATCATCGCCTAAAGGGATTAAAGACTTGGTTACCATTGATGAAGAGTCAGAATATACGCTATTAAACGAACTTAGTATTGACTGTTCAAACTTGTGTGAACAACTTGGGGAATATCTTATCAATAAGAATGAACTTACAGGAGTATTTACATACATTAACTCCGAGAAAATTGAATTGCAAGAGCTGCTATTTGAATAACTGAAATATGCATTACAGCCTCTATATCAGTAGGCTTAGTGACTGCTGTGGGTTATAAAAACAAAGAAAATATGAAGACGACTAAAACTGTTGAAGTGCAATGTTCCTTAGAAAGACTTTGGAAGGTTCTGACAGAATCTGAATTTACGCAGCAATATATGTTTAATTGTAGTGTCTCGACAACTTGGTTGGTTGAAGAAGAGATTATTTGGCAAGGCAATTTTAATGGTTATGAGGCTTACCAAAAAGGAGTTGTGATTACTTTTAACCCGTTTGAGGAGATAAAGTATTCTACATTTGATCCAAATTTTGGGCTAGAAGACAAGCCTGAGAACTACATCCACGTTACATATAGATTATCCAAGAAAAACGACAGTGTTGAATTAGAAATAAGCAATGAGACTTTTGATGGCAATGAAGAGCGTATGAATCATATTAAATCGGGTTGGGATATGGTTCTGCCACTAATCAAAGAAGTGGCAGAAAAATGAGTGAGATCTAAACAGCGAAGCATAAAATTAAGAACCCTTCGTCTTGAACACCTCTATTACTCGCGGGGCTTGCAGGCTATTAGAAGATAAAGTTCCACTGAAACCCTCGGGTATCACTAAGAAATCGCCCGGGTAAAAGTGTTGTTTAGAATTATCGTCTTTAGAAGTGATAGTGAGAACACCACTTAGTAGGTGGATCATACGTTCCTGAGATAAGTTTTCAAATACCAATTCCCGGGAACGTAACATATTTACCGTTAGCTCGACTCCTTCGTAAACAACCTCCTTTTCATAAGTTAGCTCAGAGACTCCGGAAATAATGTCGCGATCAATAACCAGAGCTCGGGAAATGAGTGACTTAACCGTGGAGTCTGGTCTATTTTTGGCCACCAGTGCCAATTCAAGGTGCAGACCCCCGTTATCAACGAAATTCCACTTCCCATGAAATCCTTTAGCCTGTACAAAGTAATCACCCGAGTGCACTTCAAAAGGAGGTTCATTGGCTGGCTCAACCACGGCTTTTCCATTTATCCAGAAAATAAATTCTTCCATCGGGAAACTCTCAAACTCATTGGTAATTCCCGTACCGATAGCTACCATATAAATAGCTAGGTCTTTCCCATCGTAAACCTTCTTCTGATAAACTTTCCGGCTTGGATCTGCTTGCTCAATAGATTTCAGACCTTCGCCAGCCAGCAGCTCTTCAGGAATTTTATAGATCGATGGACTTTCTGGTAATTCTTGCTGGGCTAGTAGTGCGTGGGTGATAATTAGGCAGAAGCTTCCAATAATAAATGCTCTTCTCATAATCTTTTTTGCAAACATGCTTAGATGCTGAGAAAGAAAAGTGCAGACGGATAAGTTAAGAGTATGAAATGATAAATGCGGACTAAGCCACCTTCTGATATTTTGAAGGAGTGGTACCTTTCAGTTTCTTGAAAGCTGAAAAAAACGACGACCGACTACGAAAGCCCACTTCGTACCCAATTGCCTCCATACTATAGGGCATGTTCTCAGCCAGTATGCGGCATGCCTCTTCAATGCGGTATTCATTTACGTATTCATGAAAGCTTTTTTTCAGGTTATCGTTTAGCATTTGAGATAAGAAGTGTCGGCTGACAGAAAGGCGGTCTGCTAGTAATTCAAGGCTCAAGTCTGGGTTGCGATAAAGGTTTTCGGTTTCCATCAGATCCGTAAGCTTTTGATGTACGTTGGTAAATTGTTGCTGATTAATCTTTTTATGGCGGTACTGTTTTTTCCCTTTCCAGGTACTTGATAGAAAATACCCAATTGTTAGATAAAAAACGATAGAAAAAGTCAACGCCCCCATAATATAGGTGGAGAACAAAGCGAGCATGAATCCCAGGCATACTGTAACAAGGGCCAAGTAGATAATAACCGCCTTTTTGCTATTAGAAGGAAGACTGTTTGAAGTAACAAAACTGGTAATCTCTTTCCGCCAAATTATAGCACTGTATGACAGGTAGATCGTTAAAATAGCGTGAATAATAAACCTGATTCTCCAGTCCCAAGTAACGAAGTCAAATAAAACCCAAGTAGGCATCAATCCGAGAGCTAATAAGCCAACATGTAAAAGATAGTGGTTGACCATTTTCTGACCTGGATTAATCAGGACCTTCATAAGAAACAAAATAGTAGGGCCTAATATCAAATTAGCGGCCAGCCCCAACTTGATAATGTATACGGGCACATCTCCGAAAAAATAGATGCATGAAACTCCAACTCTTACTAACAAGAAAAGCAATAAAATTCCCAGAAAATAGTCAAATAGAAGGCGAGTGGTTTTAACAAAGAGAAAGTAAAAACTAAGGATTAACGCATTAAATACCCCTAAAGCACCAAAGAAGAATAGTATTTTATCAGTCACTGTTTTTGTTTTAATACCTAAAGCAAGTGAGTAAAAATAAATTATATTATGGATATCTTAATCAAATCATGAGAGAGTCAAATAGCAGATAATAAGCTCAATAGTTCCCACCACTTCTGCATATGCATAAACGTTATCTTTTGTAAAAAATGTTTGTCAGGAAAATCGCACCCGCTTTTTTAGTAATGTTTTTACTAACAATATCTATTCAATCTAACGCTAATGATTTTGAACTAGATGTTATTAGCTATCACTTAACTATCGAACCTGTTATTGATCAAAGACGAATTAGCGGTACTGTCATCATCAAGTTTCAAATCGATAAGAATGCTGATTCAGTGGTATTGAAATCCGGAAACCTTACAATTGATAAGGTGACTGGAGAGCATGTTATAGGTTTTGAGAATAGTGATGGTAATTTAGTTATCAAACTGTCAGCAAGAGAAAAGAAGGAAAATGAACTAACTATTGATTACCACGGGAATCCAACGAGGGGGCTTTTATTCGATGTGGATCGAGGCCAAGCCTTTACGGTGTACTCGACTAGCCAATGGATGGTCTGCCATGACTCACCCGGAGATAAAGCTTTGTTTCATTTGAATATATCTGTTCCGGTTGATAAGAACTGTATCGCCAGTGGAGAGTTGGTGAGCGAGGTGCGCAAGAATGGTAAAGTACAATATTCCTATCAACAAAATTATGAATCACCAACCTACACCTATGGATTTGCCATTGGTAATTTCCACCAAGCAGAAGAAAAGCGGGGAGATGTAGTGCTAAAATACTACTCACAAGATTATTCTTCAGACCAGCTTACAACCATCTTTCAGGAAACCCCAATGATGATTTCTTTCTTTGAAGAAAAATCTGGTATTAAGTATGATCAGTCTTCATACTCCCAAATACTCATCGGAGACTACTATCAAGAAATGTCAGGTTATTCAACATTAAAAGACACTTATGGAGAGCTAGTATTACAAGATAGTACCGAAACAAATCTGATCTCACATGAACTAGCGCATCAATGGTGGGGTAATCGGATTACTTGTAAGAGTTGGAATCACTTTTGGCTTAACGAGGCCATTGCAACCTTTATGTCGGCGGCTTATAATGAATATCGTTTTGGTAAGGAAGTGTATCTTGCTAATATCAATTCCTACTATCAAGTATACGAAGCTGTAAAGAACCGAGATAAAGATAAGCCGCTCGTTTTTGCCAGTTGGTCAAACCCATCGAGGGATGATCGAAACCTAGTCTACTTTAAAGGAGCGTATGTATTACATTTGTTAAGAGAAAAATAGGTGATGAGGGGTTTTGGAATGCAATTAAATATTATACCACCAAGCACTTTGGTAAGTCAGTTGAGACAGATGACTTTCAAAAAGCTATGGAAGAATCTTCTGGTATTGACCTAAAAGATTTTTTCAATGAATGGGTTTATAAGAACGAAAGATAACATAATTTAGAAGATCATAGCTACACCAGACACCACTTACTACCTAAAATCAAAACATGAAAAAGATTAGACTTGAAATTAAATGGGCGTTGATATTTGTTACAGTGTTCTTATTTTGGATGCTCTTGGAAAAACTCGTTGGGTTGCACAGCACACACATTGACAAACACATGTATCTGACTAACTTATATGCTATTCCGGCGATAGCTATCTACGTATTAGCTTTAAGGGATAAGAAGAAAAAAGATTACAACGGTCAGATGACCTTTAAACAGGGGGTTATTTCAGGGCTAATAGTTACGGTAATCGTAACATTTTTTTCGCCACTCACTCAATGGATTACTTCAACCATCATTACGCCTGAATACTTTCCGAATGTGATTGCATATTCGGTTGAAACAGGATATTACAAATCGTTGGAAGAGGCAGCAGCCTACTTCAATCTAGAAAACTACATAGTGCAAAGTACAATTGGCGCATTTGTAATGGGAGCTGTAACATCTGCAATCGTAGCGTTTTTTATAAGAACGAAATTGAAAGATAGAAGCATTGCGTAATAGCAGCATATGAAGCCATCGCGCCCAATTTGAAAAATGAAAGATTACCGGTACTTCTAATCTTGCATTCTGCTTATACTAAAGTTTGCGGGCACAATACTTGTATCTAACCCTCCCAATCTTACTGAAGATTCCCTCTGTCGTTAGCATAGATCACAAAATGTTATTATTATTGATTTTGTGATATTCAAAAGTTCTACTATGCTACACATACTTACCAAAAAATTCATTTACCTCTTCTTTATCGCCCTAAGTGTTGAACTTTACGCTCAAGATGCAACTCTCTTAAGTGGTATGGATTACCGTCCGGTGGGCCCTATGCGGGGTGGCCGGGTTACTACCGTTACGGGTATTACCGGGCAACCTAATGTATTCTATATGGGCAGCTCGGGAGGCGGAGTCTGGAAAACTGCTGACTACGGTCAAAGTTGGAACAATGTTTCTGATGGCTACTTCAGTACGCCTTCAACGGGAGCCATCCGGGCAGCTGCTTCCAATCCTGATATTGTCTACGTCGGCACGGGTTCCGACGGGCTACGTAGCAATGTTATCGCTGGAAAAGGCGTGTACAAATCAACCAATGCCGGCGAAAGCTGGGAGTTTGTTGGTTTGAAAGATGCTGGACAGATTGGCGCGGTAGAGATTGATCCGAGCAACCCCGACCGCGCGTTTGTAGCCGCTATCGGCAATGCTTTTGCCCCGAACGAGGAGCGAGGCGTATTCCGCACTACCGATGGCGGATCTAACTGGGAAAAAGTATTGTTTCATTCGGATACAGTAGGCGCGGTAGACTTGGAGTTTAAACCGGATGATGCTCAAGTGCTTTACGCCACCCTCTGGCGAGCCGAGCGCAAGCCCTGGACGATTATTAGCGGCAGCACTGAAGGTGGTATCTATAAATCTACCGACGGCGGGGATACCTGGGAGAAGAAAACCGAAGGCTTACCATCTGACCTAATCGGTAAGATTGATCTGGCCGTTTCCGCTGATGATCCTAACCGACTGTACGCGCTAGTTGAAGCCCCAGTAGGTGAGGGGGGATTGTACCGTTCCGACGATGCCGGAGAAAGCTTTACATTGGTAAGCACGAAGAAAGAACTGCTCGACCGTCCGTTCTACTACTGCAACATTGACGCCAATCCTAAAGATGCCGATATCGTGTTCGGTAGTGCTACTCGCTTTTTCCGATCCGATAACGGTGGCGAAGACTGGAAACAACTGTCTACTCCCCACGGCGATAATCACGATTTGTGGATTAATCCCAACGATACTTCTATCTGGGTTCAATCGAACGATGGCGGGGCGAACGTAACACTCAACAGCGGAGAAAGCTGGTCAACCCAATTTAATCAGCCTACCGCCGAATTATATCAAGTAGATGTAGACAATCAGTTTGTGTACTGGCTATACGCCGGGCAGCAGGATAATTACTCGACGATCGCGGTGCCTAGTTTGCCACCCTACGGAGTGCAGGCCGGTTCCAATTCCTATATCATCAATACCGGAGGTTGTGAAACGGGCCCTGCCGTGCCCAAACCCGGTGATCCTAACATTGTTTACGCTAACTGCAAAGGGCGCTTTGGAGTGTACGACAAACGTACTGGGCAGGAGATGCAGTATTACGTAGGAGCATCCAATATGTACGGTCACAATCCAAAGGATCTGAAATTCCGTTTTCAGCGGGTTTCACCCATTCACGTGTCACCTCATAATCCTGATGTGATTTACCACACCTCCCAGTACGTACATAAAACTACCGATGAGGGTAAAACTTGGGAAGTTATTTCGCCTGACCTCACCGCTTTTACTCCTGAAACTCAGGTAATTTCTGGTTCACCCATCACTCGTGATATTACCGGAGAGGAATTCTACAGCACCATCTACGATATTCGGGAATCGTCCCTGGAAGCGGGAGTGATTTGGACGGGAGCCAACGATGGGCCAGTGTACGTAACCCGCAACGGTGGTGAAGAGTGGACGAATGTAACTCCCGATGGTTTAGATGGGGGCGGACGGGTAGAGACGGTTGAACCTTCGTCGCATCAAGAGGGTAAGGCCTACTTTGCTACTTATCGCTACCTGTTAGGCGATTTCAAGCCGTACATTTACAAAACTGAAGACTACGGGCAGTCGTGGACACTGCTTACCGATGGCAACAACGGTATTCCAGCGGATATTCCGACTCGCGTAATTCGGGAAGACCCGGAACGAGCCGGACTTTTGTACGCTGGAACCGACAATGGCGTGTATATTTCTTTTGATGATGGTCAGCAGTGGCAACCCTTCCAGCAGAACCTTCCGGTGACGCCGATTACTGATATGAAGATTCACGATAACGACCTAGTAATGTCTACGATGGGGCGCGGATTCTGGATTCTGGATAATCTGGCTCCCGCCCGGGCACTGACTTCCGAAGTTGCTAGTCAAGAAGCCGTTCTATTTCACACGAACCAAGCTTACCGTATGCACTATCGCGAAACTGATTCTTCGGCAGTGCCGATGTACCCTAACGCTGGGTTGATTATCGACTACTATCTAGCTAATGATGCTGAAGAAGTACAAATTGAGATCCGTGATGCTGAGCAAAACCTGGTTCGGCAGTTCTCCAGCAGCAATCCGGCAGGTGAATCTGCTGATAATGCTCGGAGTGCCGACCAACGGGATATGAGTACAGAATACACTTCGCTAGATTACCAAACGATACTCAGCGATACTAAGGGAGGACACCGAATTATCTGGGATTTACGTCACGCCGGACCCTGGCACGAAGAAATCAGTCGGCGAGGCAGTGGCGGACCTTTGGTTGTTCCCGGAACCTACGAGATCAAACTTACGGCCAACGGAAGTACTCAGACTCAAATGGCTGAAGTAAAAGCTGATCCACGCGCTTTAGAAGCAGGCACCACTCAGGAGGATTTAGTTGCTCAACAAGAGTTATCGCTCAAAGTGCGTAGCCTCTTGTCGGATGTACGAAAGCTGGAGTACGCTCTCAGTAATCGTAAAGGTGAGATAGACTCTCTAATGGAAAGTGGTTCAGCTAAAAAAGCTATGAAGCGAGAGTTAGAATCCATCCGCGAAGCTCTGGAAAAAGTAAGCACTCCCGAAGGTCGCTACATGACCCCTATGTTGGTAGATCAAACTTCATATCTCTACTATATGCTTGGGCAAGCTGACCAACGCCCAGGGCAGGATGCTTACCAGCGCTACGAAGTACTTCTTCAGCAGTACGATGGTCTACAATCGGATAATGACGAGTACGTAGGAAGCTGGTGATGGAAATCCGGAGTCTGGAGACCGGAGCCGGAGGTTGGGAAGACAAGAGCTGAAAATTGAAGTCTAGATACTTATTTCCATCTTCCCACTAGATTACCGACAAGTTTTCCAAGTGAGTTGAAAGCTGTAAACCCATTTACAGCTTTCAACTTCCAAAAAATTGCAAAAGCAAAAGTTACATTTCAGTTCTTAGAATCCACAAACCGTTATAGTCTTGCTGGCTTAGGGGCTTTATGGTACCAACCATCGAGTGCCAGTCTGCTTAGTACTAACCACTTGTGAGGCGAAAAGACTGGCTTGTAGCAATTTGCATAGTAAATGATCAAGCATTTGTGCCTCACTTCGTAGAATGGCTTTGGACTAAATCCAAAGCCTAAGGTTAGTTCGTAGATAACATATCTGGCTAGGAGACTGTCAATTATGGTTTTTTTCGATCAACCTAATCAATTAGCAATGAGAAAGCTTACAACTCTACTGATTCTGTCTGTCACCTTCACTTCGTCGCTATTTGCCCAGTTGGGTAATGATGTAATCTATCGCTTTGATGGTGAACCTCTAGCATGTTCAGTTTCTAGTATTTCTAGGGATGAAATTCGTTACAAAGAAGCATCCGCTTCGTCTCAAAATCGCGAGTCTAGTCTTGAAAAAGATCGAGCCTTGCTCATTTTTCGCGAGAATGGTGATTTTCTTCTTCCTTATGGCAACAACTCAGTTTGGGTAAGCGGTGCCAACGCCCGTATTCATAAAATCATCACGAAAGACCACTCAATTTATCCGGCGCTGTTTTTAGAGATTGAAGGAAATACTATTCACTATCAGGACTACACCAATAAGACCAATCAGGAAGTGAGTACCGATGATGTACTGATAGTTATCCGAAAGGACGGAAGCCACCAATTATTTGCCCCCACCACTCAGGTGGTAGAAGCACTAGCAACACTCAGCCAAAACATGGAAGCTTACACATCCTCAAAAGGAGTGCATGCCGAAGAAGTACCTGAAGTTAACCTGGTAGAACTAACAGCTGATGAAGAAGCTCATTTTATTGAAATAGCAGAAACGAAAGCGGGTGATTTTGGCCGTTATCTAGGAATTATATGCGACCCCCGTGACACTCCGGAAGATAAACTATATTCGGTGAATGCTGCGGTCAAACTTTTCATTAGCGACTCGGCTAAGATTGAAGTATCTTCCACAAAAAGTGAACGCAAAAAGTATTTTACCGTTCGGGACTATCTAGAGCGGTTGCGGATTTTGCCTTACGACCGGGTAGACATTACCTGGATGCAAGCTAATATGGTATGTGGGTTACGCCCTGGGCTAGACGGTAAATACTACGGAGTAATTGCTGCCCAGCAGTTGTTTAAAGGCTACTTAGACAACAAAGTAGTGTATCAGGATGTGACCGAAAAAGATGTTGAGGTGGTGCTTACCCGCTACGAAGTATTTGATGAAGGAGAGAAGCAGCAAAAGTGGGATGTATTTTTGTCAAATATTGGGGTACAGCAAACCAGAGATAAATAGAAAAATAAGCTACCTTCGTCGCGTAGAAAATGCTGTACATTCATTCAGTACGTCTTATTGAAAAAAGTAGGTATACTTGTGGTTACATTTTTAGTAAATGAGCTACTAAAGATTGTAATTTAAGTATAAACTTTGTACTTAAGTTAAGATTTTAGTAGCTTAGATGCTGGATAAAATCAAATTTTGATTGTATTAAGCGAATAGCTTTGTTACCTACACTTCCTCAACTGACCACCCTATCCGTGCTAGTTTGTATACTAGTACATCACATCCAAGCCCAGGATGTTATCCACTTTATGGATAATACCCAGCTAGTCTCTAAAGTGCTGGAAGTAGGTATTGATAGCATTACGCATACCCCTCAGCGTAGAAATGCTACCCCTCAAAAGGTACCCAAAGCATTCATTAAATTTATTGAATACCAAAATGGCCAACGATATTTTATTGAGCACAGTAAACTATTTATGACCGATGGCAAAATTGTGTTAGCTCTGGTAAGAGAGTATGATGAACGACATCTTTCTTATCAAGATGTCTTTTCTCGTCAGTCGAAAACCATACCCTTACGGAAAGTAGCCGCCATACATTATGATAAAGACCATCGAGTCAATTTTATGGATAAGATTAATCTCAGGAGCGGTGGCTTTGCCGCTGGACAAGTGCTCGAGATTAAAGAAGATGAAATTACATTTGAAAACGTGAGGCGCCGTGGTCGAAAAGAAATAGTAGACCGAAGTATGGTGCGAAGTATTGAATTTGAAAATGGATTTGAACAGATATTTACCTCTACCCAACCTAATAATTGAGATATGAAGAAGAAGCTTCCATTATTAACCACATCCTTGCTGATTTTAGCGATGCCACTCATTGGGCAGGATCGTAGCGACGTGATCTACCCACTCGATGATGACCCCATTGCTTGTATCATTACGGAGGTAACTGAGCAGGTAATCCGCTATAAGCATCCTGAAAACCAGCAAGGTCCCGACTACATTACCAGAAGAGATAAAGCTTTACTCATTTTCAAAGAAAATGGTGATTATCTTCTACCCCAGAAGGAATCTGCTGATTGGGTAAGCGGCGCGAGCGAAACTAACCATAAAATCATCACGAAATCAGACGAAGTATTAGCGGCTGAATTTCTTGAAGTAGAGGGAGTGAATATAAAGTACCAAATCAATCAGCAAACCAATGAATTGCCTACGGAAGAGGTGCTTCTAGTAATCTATAAAGATGGGCGACACGAACTATATGATTCCCCAGATAAAGTTGCCAATGGCTTATCTCAGGTTGGTGCCCAAATGAGTGAAGTTGCTAGTAACGGTGGTCAGGCTGCGGTTAGTGAACCATCTACGGCTGAATCTTTGATAAATGAGCCTGCGGATGATATGATTGATTTAACCGAAGAGCAAAAAGCGCACTTTGAGGAGATGGCCGAAGTAAAAGCCAATGACTTTGGGAAATATCTTCGGATAATTTCTAATAAAAAAGAAGATGAAGAAGACAAACTCTACGCGATTGAAGCAGCCGTAAAACTGTTCATCGATGACTCGGTGAAGATTACGGTTTCATCCGTTAACCGAGAGGAAAAACGGCAGTTTATCGTGCCTGAATACCTCGATCGTCTCCGAATGCTTCCCTACGATAAAGTAGAGCTGATCTGGATGCGGGCACAATTGGTGAGTCGGCTGCGTCCGGGTCAAGACGGAAAATACTACGGGGTGATTGCGGCCCAGCAGCTCTTCCGAGGCTACATAGATAATAAAATTCAGTATCAGGACGTGACGGATAAAAATATTGAAGTAGTGCTCGCACGCTACGAGGTGTTTGACGAAGGGGTCAAAAAACAGAAGTGGGATGTGTTTTTATCTGATATAGGAGTACAGCAAACCCGGGAAAAATGATGATTGGTAAATACGTCTCTCTCTGCTTCTCTCTCCTTCTGCTATCCCGAATTTCGGTAGCTCAAGATATTCTCTTTCCTTATCAGGAGAATTTTGCCTGGCAGGTCAAGCAAATTGATGAGTTCATGGATCGCTTCAATAATTCAGATTACACTCCCATTCGTCGGTACTTACGGGATGAGTACGATATGGATGAAGTAAGCCGATTAGATTTGGTTCGTAGCCTGTTTAACATGGAAAAGCAGGATTGGAACCAGAAAGACGTTATACAGTTTTTGGGCCAGATCAATGACTCGTTACCCCCGCCGTATCTGGACTTTTATGACCGTGATTGGTTTGCTGAGTTGGACTGTACGGGTAAGTATCAGAACCAGCAAGTAGACTTTATCCTGGTTTTATCCCTTCAGGTAGATGAAAAAACGAAAGCCTCTCGTTGGATTATCAATAGTGTGCAGGGTGACTTTTTGCCTAATGATACTACGATGACCTTTGGGGTAGATTCTACCTATGATGCTTCTAAAACCCTGAATCCGGCGAGCTTTGGCACCGATTTCATGGCATTGGTAGATGCTTTGAAAGATACTGCTAATCTGGAAAGCTACGTAGTGCCCCAGAATATTAACCGCCCGATGGTAGCGTTTTTAAACCAACTCCACCAGCGGGAACTCATTTTTAAGCAGGTAGATCATATTACCTACCATTTTCTTCAAATTGACAATTGGATATTTCAAGTACAGGACTTTCATCGGCAATCGACCAATTCTGGCTGGCTAATTAACTCGTTAATAGCCGTGAATGAAGAGGAGAAGAACAAATACCGAAGGCGAGTTCTGCATCTACACTAACCTATATTACTATGAATAGAATGAAGCTGGTCGGACTGATCATTGTGGGGCTTAGCTTGTGGGCAACAACTGCTTCAGCTCAAGCAACCGATACTCTCTCCGACGATGATATTTATGAGATGAAATCTAGTGCCGAGCGCACCTTGCAAGATTATGCATCAGCTATGCGGGAGTTAATTAATCCCCGAATTTCTAAAGCGTTTCGTGACCGTATGATTACTGAGTTTGTTACTCCAGGGAATCGACAAATATTCGTTGACTCTGCCTACGTGGTGTACGACTACGAGCAAAATCACTTGCCGCCGTTAGCTATGAAGGAGCGACCCATTCGCACCTACCTCAACGATTTTAACGTCTTTTTTCAGGGGGATAATAGTCAGGAACGTATGGGTATTTATTATTCCCTACGGACGATCCATGATCAAGAATTTGATGGAGAGAATTACTACATCATTCTTGATTTTGAGAGCCAGTATGGCGATCAATTGCCTCAGCCCCGCCGGGCTACTATGCAACTGGTGGAAATAAGTGGGCAATGGAAGGCATTGATTAGCTACGTGAAATTTAATTTGGAACTGGATAACCCAGATGATGAAGCCCCTTCGGCTTTAGAAGAGTTGGTTCCTCAGTGGAGGATGCTGGCTGATCAGGCCGATACGCTACTACAAAACGGTCAGTTGGCAGAAGCAAAAGTTTTGCTCGATTCATCTTTTTCCGTGAATCAGGAACCTCTTACCGCTCGACTTATGGGATTCTACTTTGAAGAGATAGACGAGCTTGATTCGGCTATCAGTCGCTACGAACAAAGTCTGGCACTCGGTCAGGAAATGGATTCTGAGTACCAAGATAGTGCTACCGAAATAAAGATAGAAGAGTTACAAGAAGTTCGTCAGGAACAGCTTCTGGCGCAGCAAAGGGCAGAAGAAGCCGCTAGAGAGATACCAGCCGTCACTTTTTCTGAAGTAGAGGGAGCGTATAAGCAAGGAAAAGAGTATACCATTAATTTGAGTGGTCGTAGCCCCGACCCACTTATGCTTCAACTCTATAAAAATGACGAATACATAACCACCCTAAGGGAAAACCTAACCAATGACTTTTACACTTGGAACGTACCCAAAACTGTGGAAAGAGGAAGTAATTATCAGCTTATGCTAAAGAAGCCGAATGCTCTAGCGGGGATAAAGAGTGGCACATTCAGTATTAAACGAAAAACCCCACTCGGAATTTACGTAGGCGCATCAGTGGGGGTAGGGGCAGCTCTCTACTTTATACTGCGAGATAATGGTACTGATGATCCGGAAGAGCCAGAAACCCAGAATCCTATCCCAGCTTATGATCGAACTCCCCAATAAGTGAATAAAATGAAATGATTATGAAGAAGATACTCAACCTCACCTATACGATTCTTCTGGCATTAGCTTTATTACCCTTTAGTGGATATGGCCAGGAGATTGAACGCAGTGAACAGATATTTGAAAATGAAGGAGGCAATCGGGAAGACGAAATTACCGACGTAATTACCGACAGCCAAGGTAATGTCTACATTGCTGGTTGGTTTAGCGGTACGATTAGCCTTGACCCCGACGGCTCAGCCGCTGGAAAGCTAACATCGACCAATAATAGTGTGGATATGTACGTAGCAAAGTACAATGCTGATGGTGGTTTTTTAGGGGCTAATAATATAGATTTCAATGACTTAGAAGATAGAGCAAATGGTATAACGCTAAGCAATGATGAAACGCGTCTTTATGTGGTGGGGCAGGTGGAAGCCGCAGCAGATAATAACCAGGTATATGTAGCCGCTCTTTCAGCTGCTAATTTACAGTTCCAACAGAGTTTTATATCAAACGCCGCTGGTGATGAACGGGGGCAAAGCGTCAGTGTACATAGTAATGGTAATGTCTACATTACCGGATATTATGAGACATCCTTTTCTATGGGAGCGGTCAGTGGCAATAGTACCCAAGGATTGTTCGTGGTAGTACTGAATGGAGCTTTAAGTAATGTACTTCGGGGGCGAACCGCTACTGGAACCGCTCGGGTTCGTTGTGGTGGTTTAGATATCGATGGTAATGGTAACGCTTACGTTACCGGTGAATTTAACAACACGCTTACCTTCCCAGGAAGTGGTAGTCGCACTAGCAATGGCGATAGTGATATTTTCTTCGCTAAATATAATGTGACCAATAATAACTTTGAGATGGTTACTCAAGTGGGAGGAAGCAGTAATGACCGCTCCCGTAGTATAGCTCTGGGTAATAACTCACTGTATATCACCGGAGATTTTCGTGGTTCTACGAACTTTAATCCAAGCGGAGGAGGTGGAGAAAGTAATCTGACGGCTGCTTCAGAGTACGATTTTTTTGTGGCCCGCTACTCATTAAATGGCGAATTTCAGAATATTTACCAGGTAGGGGGAACCGGAAGCCGTAGCTTTGAGCAAGGGAACGATGTGTTTTTCCGAAATGGAAAAGTGTATGTAACGGGTCGGGTTACAGTTACATCTAGAGATGAGGGCGATAACCGATTCTTTCAAGGAGGAGGAGGGAATAGCGAGTCGGATGCCTTCCTGGCAATTTTTGATAATGATCTTAATAATCCTGAGTTTGTAAATCGTTTCGGAAGTACCAATCTAGATTTTGGTAACGCAGTAACTGCTACTTCCGACGAAAAGATATATGTGGGTGGTTTTGCCAATTGGGCCAGGTCTAATGGCGGAGATTTACTTGATAATACGAAAGATAGCTACCTAGTAAAATTTGCGGAGGAGGAAGAAGAAGTTCCTGACCCGGAATTTACAGTCAACGAAAAATTAAGCTCCCAATTACTAGAATCTGTCACACTAGGCGGGCGGGATGCTATTCTGACAGACTTTGATACTGATGGTGATATGGACTTGGCAGTAGCGTTTAAGCTGGGAAGTTCAGTTCGTTGGTATCGGAATAATAATGGTACCTTCTCAACGGGTATACCTCTGCAGAATAATTTAGAAAACCCGCGTACTCTGAGCAGTGCTGATTTTGACGGCACTAATGGCCCCGATATTGTGCTGGCTGATGACGATAACGATGGTAGCGAACTAAGAAGATATCGAAATTCAGGTAACGGGAACCGATTTGCTGGCTCAGATCAGATAACTAACGATTTTGGTGGAAGCAGTGATGTTCATGCCGGGGATATTGACCTCGACGGAAGTTCGGACATTATCCTGACTAATTTCTTCACCAAGAACATTGTTTTTTTTAAAAACTCTGGAGGCAATTTCCCTTCACCTACCACTACAATTAATACTGTAGGTCGTCCCAGGGTAATTGCAGTAGGTGACATAGACAAGGATGCCAATGGTCTACCTGACTTGGTAGTGGTCTTCAAAGATGATATTGATACCCCAGCCAATGAGGATGCTGTCCTGTGGTATCGAAATACGGGTAATGGTAATTTTACCAACTCAGTAGAAGTTGCTAATGCTAGCGAAGTTAGTAATCCCCGAGGAGTAGCTATTGCTGATTTTGACGGAGATAAAGATTTAGATGTAGTGGCAGTCTCAAATGATGGGGGAAATGTGACCATATTTCTGAATCAAGGCGAAGGGGTTTTTGCTAATCCTCAAAATATTGGTACAGCCGCAAAACCTTTCACGGTTGACGTAACTGATTTAGATGGGGACGGAGATATTGATATTCTAGTAGGTTCAGAAAATGATGGAGGAAGCTCAGATCAGGGGACAATTACCTGGTTTAAGAATAATGGCAATAACTCTTTTTCCCGAGAAAATCTAGTAACAGTTGCTAAGGCGCAACCCAACTCTATTGTATCGGAGGATATTGATAATGATGGTGATCAAGATCTAGTTATTGCGTTTGGGGAAGATGGTGAGTTTGAAGCTGCCGAAGCCAATGTGTTACTAGCCCTTACTAATAAGGTTCAAAGCTCTCCAGCACCAGTAATTCTTGAGCGCAATGCTGACCAAGGTAATCCAGGTGATCTTATTCAGATCTACGGCGGTAACTTTGGGTCAATTATTGGTACTGCCCGGGTATTCTTCGGGGAAAGTGAGGCAGTGGTCGAGAAAGTATTTGAGGAAGGAACTCAATTGAGAGTACGAATCCCAAACATTGAAGATGATCTTTATGATATCATTGTTCGCTTGCCCAATAACGAAACAGCGGTTTCTCAAGATTTTCGGGTTGGTGAGGAAGTTGTTCCCGCTATCACTCAAGTCAGCCCTCTAGAAGATGTAGTGGAGGGTACCGAGGTCATCATTCAGGGAGTGGGTTTTGGTAATAACCCTACCGTAAAAATTGGAGAAACTATGGTAGAGGTTGATAGCATCAATACTGAAGGTAATTTTATTCGTATTATTATTCCCGAAATTTCGGCAGGAGAATACGATGTGAAAGTAACTCCTGAGGGCGGTACCGAACTCATATTTGAAAACAAAATAACCATAATTGAACCAGAAGACCCTTTTATTAGTCAAGTGGAACCGTTGCAAGATGTAACTCCTGGTACAGAGGTTATTATTCAGGGCTTTGGTTTTGGGAGTAATCCTACCGTAAAAATTGGGGAAACTACGGTTAACGTAAATAGTATCAATACTGAAGGTACTACTATCCGAATAACAGTACCTGATATTCCGGTAGGAGAGTATGAGGTAAAGGTAACCCCGGATGGCGGGACAGAACTTGTGTTTGAAAACAAAATAGTGATTGTTGAACCAGATCCAGATGAGCCTGCGGTGAGTAGCGTAACTCCTAAGCAAGGGCTAATTGGTTCTGAGGTTACCATAACAGGTACTCAGCTAGGCGAGGTAGATGTGCTATTTGATGGTTTAGGAGTAACACCTACTGAACAGACAGCGACTAGAATTGTGTTTCTAGTACCCAATACAGCTGTTATAGGACAAACCTATTCTATCAGTATTGCTTTTGGTGAAACTATTTTGCCAATAGCTGATTTTGAAGTAGTTGAAATAGCAGATACTACTCCACCTGAGATTACCCCCGGTACAATAGCTACTATCTACCGAGATAATGATGAAATTACATTTACGGTGACGGTTACTGATGAAGGATCTGGAGTAGATCCACAATCAGTAAAATTGCGCTACCGAAGGCTGGGAGGTCAGAACTTTACAGAGCAAGCGATGACCGATCAGGGTGATGGTAATTTTAGCATTACTATATCATCTGCCGATCTAACTACGCTTTTTGGTAGCAACGCAGTGGGAGTAGAATATCAATTCACCGCTGCTGATCAGGCCGGAAATACGACAGAAACAGAGCTGAAGGTAATTAACCGTGAGTTTACCTCACTCAACCTGCTTAGGGTAAGGGCGATTGCTAACCCTGTTGATCCCCAACAATCTGATTATCAGATGATTGGAATTCCTCTTCAATCCCAACCAGTGACTACGCAATTTAATGAAGAAGGACTGGGTGCGTTTAAAAGTGATAATACTGGAAATTGGACGCTGTATCGGTACAACTCGACGAGTCAAGAATATCAGCAATTCCAGAGTAGTGGATTTAACAACTTTGAACCAGGAGTAGGATATATGTTTGCCTTCCGTAATTTTTCGGGCGCCATTGATCTTAGTGGACAAACAGTGGCACTTACTGATAATGCTTTTCCAATCACCATTAACCCAGGATTTACCTTAATTAGCAATCCTTATCTGGTTGATATTGATTGGGCTGAAGTTGTTCAATACAATATTAATGAAGGTACTATCAGTGAAGGAGCAGTAAAAACGGAGTTAGTAAAGTGGAAACATAGCCAAAATGAGTTTACTCGCGAAACAGGATTACAGTCGTTTGAAGGAGCATTTGTAGAGGCTACTGGAATTACTAATTCGGTGACTTTACAGATTCCTATTACGGTGACTGCCCGCTTGGATGCAGGAGCAAGAAAAGATTCGTTCGGTCAAGATTTGAGCTCTAATGCGTGGTTTATTCCTCTCACGCTCAAATCAAAGAGTAAATCATATAAATTAGGTGGAATAGGGATGCACCCGGATGCTAGAATTACTGGAGACCGATTTGATGCATTGACTCCGCCTCGCTTTATCGAGTATTTGGATATGAGTTTTCCGGCGCGGGGTAATCTGAAACTACCGTTTACCAAAGATATAGTTCCTATCCAAAACTCATTTGTGTGGGATTTTGAAGTAGCCGTTTCTGATGGTTCGTCGGTCACACTGACGTGGGATAATACTCGGTTCGGTAATAGTGATTATCAACTGGTATTGCTCGATGTGGAAAGTTTATTAACAACTGATCTTCGTACTACTTCCAGCTACCAGTTCACTGCGAACCGAAGCCGAAAGTTTCAGCTATTCTACGGAACCAGTCAGGATATTGAGGAAGCTATGCAGCCTAATCAGTTTCTAGTTGGGGCACCATATCCAAACCCTACGTCTTCTTCACTAGCTATTCCGGTTTCAGTCCCTGAGACTCGTGGAAATTCTGAAGTTCGTTTAAAAGTATTCAATGCGATGGGAAGACAGGTAGCTAATCAGACCAACTTATTTTCAGCTGGATATCATAATCTTCAGTGGAATGGTACTGATACTGAAGGTAAGTCGGTTCCTCCCGGACTATATATTTTCCAGGTGCAGCAAGGACTTGAACGCACGTTTAGCGGAAAATTCATCGTCCGATAGTCAGTGATAGGTTCTATTTGCCACTGTTAATTCAAGCGTATTAATCGTAAGCTTGCAGACCATTAATGGTGGTGGTAGATTGTCTACTTATCATGCCTAGTGGTAATAGGTGAATGTAAAAAAATGTATTTTACCTTAGTGTTAATGCTAAAAACTACATCTTACCAAAACCACTATGAAAACTGAGAAGGAAAAGATGCTTGACGGCGAGTTGTACGATCCGATAGATCAGCAGCTTTCTGACGAAAGAACTCGTACCCGATTGCTCATCAAAGACTTAAATGACACTAGAGAGGATCAGGTAGAAGAACGATCCCATATTATAAGAAAATTAATTCCTAATGCTGGAGTAGATTTGTGGCTGCAACCCCCATTCTACTGCGACTACGGAAGTAATATGGAGGTAGGCGACAAAGTATTTTTCAATTTCAACTGTGTGGTTTTAGATGTAACCTACGTTAAGATTGGTAGTCGCACCTTGTTTGGGCCTAATGTTCAAATCTATACTGCTACACATCCATTAAATCATGAAGAGCGAGCTTCTGGACTGGAGTTTGCAAAACCTATTTTAATTGGAGAAGATGTTTGGGTAGGTGGAAGTGCTATTATCTGTCCGGGCGTTACTATTGGCGATCGTGCTGTCATTGGGGCAGGTAGTGTGGTAACGAGAGATATTTCATCTGACGTATTTGCGGCGGGTAACCCTTGTAAAGTGATTCGTCACTTAGTCCCGAGTGAATAACAGGCAACTGTTACTAATCAGCTTTCTTTATCTGGGAAGCAAGTAAGTATAGCACGGCCATACGTACTGCTACGCCGTTCTCAACTTGGTCGAGAATAATTGCTTGGTCAGAATCAGCTACATCACTATTCAACTCTACCCCTCGATTAATAGGACCGGGATGCATAATGGTGATTGATTTATTTAGGCTATCCAGTAACTTCTTGTTTACCCCGTAGTATAGAGAGTATTCTCGTAGCGAAGGAAAATATTTCACCTGTTGCCGTTCCAATTGAATCCGGAGAATATTGGCAACATCGCACCATTCCAGAGCTTCGCGTAAATCTAGCGAGGCCTGAATACCTAGCTGGGTAATATACTTGGGAAGTAAAGTAGCTGGGCCGCAAACCATCACCTCAGCTCCCAATTTCTGAAGGGCGAAGATATTAGAAAGGGCAACCCTCGAGTGCATAATATCACCAATAATAGCTACTTTCTTGCCCGCCACTGACCCGAATTTTTCGTAGATAGAATAGGTATCTAGTAGGGCTTGAGTAGGATGTTCATGCGTGCCATCGCCCGCATTAATTACATTGGCATCAATGTGTTTAGCAAGAAAATGCGGAGCACCCGGACTGGCGTGACGCATCACCACCATATCGACCTTCATAGCCAAAATATTGTTGACTGTATCTAGCAGTGTTTCTCCCTTTTTTACCGAGCTAGACGAAGAAGAAAAGTTTACTACATCGGCAGAAAGACGTTTTTCGGCCAACTCAAATGAAAGCCGAGTGCGGGTTGAGTTCTCAAAAAAAACATTAGCGATGGTAACATCTCGTAGTGAAGGCACTTTCTTGATGGGGCGATTCAGCACATCTTTGAACTCATCGGCAGTTGAGAAAATAAGCTGAATCTCTTCAGCAGACAAGTCTTTAATACCTAGTAAATGAGGACTGCGTAGCGTTTGAGTGGTTTCGGTAGCCATTGATTATGTTGTCGCTTTAGAAGTTATCCAAACTCCATCTTCTTCATTTTGCTCTTCCCATTCTACCAGTACTCGCTGAGAATCAATCGTATTAACGGCGCGACCTACGTAGTCGGGTTCAATCGGGAGGTGACGAGTATATTTACGGTCAATGAGTACCATTAGCTCAACCTTACGGGGGCGCCCAAAAGTGACCATTGCATCTAAGGCCGCTCGCACCGAACGTCCAGTATACAGTACGTCATCTAGCAGAATCACATTTTTATCTTCTACTAAGAATGGGACTTCGGTTTTGTTAGGTGTGAGTGGAGAGTCCCGGCGCCGGAAATCATCCCGGTGGAAGGTGGTATCCAGATAACCTTTATTTACTTTCTTGTCGAGAATCTTCTCTAGCCGCCGCTGAATACGGTCAGCAAAGTAAATGCCCCGGGGTTGTAAACCCAGTAAAACGGTGGTCTCAAAATCGTGGTGGTTCTCAATAAGCTGATGGCACAGTCGGTGCAGCATCACATCGAGCAACTGGGTATGGATAATACATTTGCGGTCTTGCATTCGGTATAACCCTTTATCGGGCAAGTTACTAGATTTTCAGTAACTGGGGAAAGAATGATGATGGAATTACGTAAATCCTTTTAGTTTAGAGAGCAGGATCTCAAGCTTCTTGTGATAGTGTATTAACTAAAGGGTGGGTAAAACAGTCAGCAGCAATCTCGAAAACATCACTGGGCTGAGTTTGGATTTGGTCGGCAAAACTCAAAACTGAAGTACCAAAGAAGTGAATGTGAACATCGCCTGGTTGGCGAAAAAGGTTATACTTGAAATGGTGATATTCAAGATTCTCTAGATTATGGCTCATATGGTCCTCTCCGGTTAAAAATACTTTTTCCCAGATCGTTTTTTTGTCTCTGACAATTTTGCTGGTTCCGGCGATTTTGCTGGGTAATTCACCCAGCAGCAATTCGGGACCATAGGCACATTTTCTGAGTTTGGAGTGAGCTAAGTAGAGATAATTTATCTTTTCCATTTTGTGATCAGAAAACTCATTACCCAGAGCAAACCCGATACGCTGAGGTTCGCCGTTTTCTTTAATGATATACAGTCCGGCAATCTCAGGTTCTTCACCACCATCAAGCGCAAAGGAGGGGGAACGAAGCGGATGCCCCGGAGGTACAACCATTAGACCATTTCCTTTGTAAAACCACTCAGGCTGTAGACCTGGCTTTGCGCCCGTCATCTTCCCGTTTTCTAGCCCCATCTTGAACATCTTCATTGAATCGGTCAGCTCAGACTCGGCAGTGTTGTGCATCGCATTACGAGAAGCAGCACTTCCTAAATGAGTTAATCCGGTGCCAGTAATCCAGGTATGATATGGGTCAGGGTGGGTGAGAGGTGGTAGTAAACGCTTTCTATCAGCGATCTCCTGGTAGCTAAATGTGGTTTCTGAAGTATATTGCTCAATGACCTGAGCCAAATCAAGTTGTTCTTCCCAAGTTTTTTTTACTAACTGATAGGTACTATTAATCTGTTTGAGTGGGGTTACAGTATTCTCTTGTACTACGCCAACGGCAGGCTGGGAGTTGGTAGTTAAGAATTGAATGATTTTCATAGTTGGTCTTTTATAGTTCAAGGCTCTAGTAATCTTACGGTAGGTTCTTCCACAATAGCTGCGGGTCGCACTTGATCGCCGTCTTGGTGCAAATCTCCTAAATGCTGACGGGCATAAATAGCTAGGTGTTCAAGTTGAGCTACAATTTCGGGTTGTTCTGAAGCTAAATTGTGCTGCTCCTGTCGATCCTCCTCCAAGTTGTAAAGTTCGGCAGTTCTCCCTTCCTTAAAGCCAGGGAAATGATTACTCTGATAAGTGCTATCCAAGGCCAAGTGTAATTTCCATTTTCCGGTACGAACGGCCTGTAACTGTGCTTTCTGATAATAGAAAAATGCTGTGTAAGGTGAGGTGGTATTTTTGTTGAGTAGCAGAGATTGTATAGAAAAGCCATCAATAGTACGGTCATCGGGTAGCTTAGTATCCGTCCATTGAGCAATGGTAGGTAAAATATCTAAGGTGCTCGACATTTCAGTAATTACCTGTCCGGTAGGAACAAAACCTTTCCACTGCATGATACAGGGCACGCGCATTCCACCCTCCCAAGTACTCCCTTTCCAACCTCTCAGATCTCCATTGCTACCACCCCAGCGTGAAGCAGCTCCATTATCCGAAGTAAAAATTACTAGAGTATTTTCTTCCAGTCCCTGTGTTTTTAGTTCAGCTAAGATCTGCCCGGTCGACCAATCCAGTTCCTCTACCGCATCCCCGTAAATACCATTCGCTGATTTTCCCCGGAAATCATCGCTAGCGTGCAGGGGATTGTGAGTCATAGCGTGCGGGAGATAAATAAAGAACGGTTGTTTAGAGTGATCACGAATAAAACTAATAGCCTCTTGGGTGTAACGCTTAGTAAGCGTATTTTGATCAACGGGAGCTTCAATTACTTGCTCATCTCGCATCAACGGTAGTGGTACAAAATCACGGTTCATATCGTTACTGTATGGTATTCCAAAGTAAGTATCGAACCCCTGACGAGTTGGGAGAAACTCCGGTTGATCGCCCAAGTGCCATTTTCCAATACAAGCCGTAGCATATCCCTGCTCTTTCAGCATTTCGGCTATAGTAATCTCATTTGGGTTCAGCCCTTTCTTAGCCCGAGGAAAGAGAACTTGAGTACCAACACTATCCGGATGACGGGCATTTATGTGCATATCTACTCGGCGGGGATAACAGCCCGTGAGTAAACTAGATCGGGAAGGAGTGCAAACTCCGCTGGTAACGTAGAAGTCAGTGAATAAAGCACCATCGGCTGCCATCTGGTCGAGATGGGGAGTACGGTGTACAGTAGACCCGTAAACTGCTAGATCACCATAGCCTAGATCGTCACAAAAAATCAGAATAATATTGGGCTGAGGTGATTGAGCTGCGGTTGAAGTAGTAGGTAGCAAAAGTGCTGTAAAAAGGAATAGTAGGGTTGTCATGAATAATACTGATTATTAAGAGTAGTAAGGTAGTATTTTTTACAGAATTGACGTAAGTTCAAGCAACTACAAAATTTTCAGCTATGCCTTCCTATGATACGCTAGTAGAAGCGATTAATGATTTGAAAAAACGTGGTTTTGACCACGATTTTAACCTAGAACAAGATCGTTTGTACTGTAAACAGCTAAAGATGCATTATCGACCTAAGGAGTTTATGATTACCGAAGTTCATCGCTTCGAGGGCATGAGTGACCCCGATGATAATTCAGTGCTTTATGCCATAGAAACCAGTAATCACGATAAAGGAGTGCTAGTTGACGCTTACGGTACCTATTCTGAGGCTCTTTCGGATGAAATGCTGGCTAAGCTCAAAGCAAGCTATCAACAATAGAAGAGTCCTTCTTTGAAACGGAAAGACTTAACCCAGGGATCAGTACCCCGTACCCTGTACCAACTCACTTTGCCCATGGTGGTAGGAGTATTGAGTATGGTAGCCTTCAATTTAGTAGACACCTATTTTATTGGTAAACTAGGGAAAAATGAGCTGGCTGCGCTGAGCTTTACCTTTCCGGTAATTATGGTGATCTTCAGCCTAGTGCAAGGTATTGGAATTGGCGCCACTGCTCTTATTTCCCGCTCTTTTGGAGCCAACAATTTAGCTAAAGCGGCCCGGGAAACAACGGATAGTTTGTTCCTGGCATTATTACTGGTACTTATATCCGTTGTAATCGGACTGCTTACTATTGAGCCACTATTCTCTGTTCTAGGAGCTACTCCCGAAGTTCTCCCTTTGGTGCGGGAGTATATGGAGATATGGTATTTCACTATTCTGTTCGTGATTGTCCCTTTTGTTGGTAATAGCGCAATTCGCGCTACGGGCGATACGCTAACCCCCAGCTACATTATGGTGTTTGCCGTGTTAATCAATGCTCTACTCGATCCGCTATTAATTTTTGGCTGGGGATCTATTCCTGCTTTGGGTCTGCAGGGAGCGGCCTTAGCTACAGCCATCTCGAGAGGGTTTACCATGATTGTCTCTCTCTATATTTTACGGTACCGCGAGCGGCTCATCACCTTTGTAATTCCTTCTCGGCAGGTGTTGTTCGGGTGCTGGCGAGCTATTCTTTACATTGGTTTGCCTACCGGAGTTTCTCGGATGATTGCCCCAGTAGCCGTGGGTGGAGTTACAGCTTTAATGGCTACTTACGGTGCTGATGCCGTAGCTGCATTTGGAGTAGGCAGTCGGGTTGAGATATTGGGCATGAGTGTGTTTTTTGCCCTTTCAGCCGCTATTGCTCCCTTCATTGGTCAAAATCTGGGGCAAAAGAAGTGGGACAGAATTCAGCAAGCTATTAATCAGAGTAATGGCTTCTCGCTACTTTGGGGCGGACTAGCGGCTCTTGTGCTATGGCTGTTATCAGCCCCAATTGCAGGGGTTTTCACCGATAGTCCTGAAGTAGCTTCCATTGTTACAATCTATCTCTCCATTGTACCGATTAGCTTTGGGTTCCAAGGAGTTTATCTAATTGGTAGTGCTAGTCTTAATACTATAGGTAAACCCTTACCAGCCTTTGTTATATCTCTAACCCAGATGTTTATCTTTTACCTACCACTCGCCTATTTGGGAGCTAACATCGGCGGGACTTCTGGAGCTTTTGTTGGAATTGCCTTGAGTTACTTCCTCGGAGCACTGGTTTTCTTTTTCTATCTCCGAAGGTTAATCGAGCGTAATAGTCGCCAATAGTCGTATTCTAATGGCTATAGTCAGTTAGTTAAGTCTTACTTAACTGATATTTTCTTTGTATTATACAATGTGCATATTGGTAATATGTATTTTTGTATAGTATTTCTATCCTATAGGATAGCAAGGGTTTGAAAAGAAAAAAATAGCTAAGCAGTTAAGCAGGAGAGATAAATGTTGGGCTGCGCCACATTATGGGACATATCAACCAAGGGGTCAATTTTTGACTATTTTAATCATATAGCAATTTATAAATACATACTCAAGTAATTAAACTTCAATAAAACGAGATTTGTTCAAAAAAAATATAAATACAAATAAAATATTACATTTTGGAACTAAATGTGAATTGTTATTTCTGAATAGAAAGAAGAAGCGTTTGATAACTTATGGTAAAAAATCCTTAATATGAAATAGTTAAATTCGTTAATTATTTCGCATAATAATAATTGTATTGACATATGTATTACAGATGTAAGTAAATAACATATTGAGACTATTTTTCGCATGGTTCATCAATTAGGTTTGCAAAAGTACACAGCGACTAGACTTTTATTTTTCAGTATTAATTTTTTTCTCTCGATTGCTTGAGAGTACTAATACAACAACTTTCCAATCTACTCTTGAACGGTATTGCCTCTCTTTGAAAGTGATGCCGAATGGTTATAGACCCATTTTTTAAAGGGTTACGGACTTATATTTTATTTAGTAAACTTCTAAACTACCTGGATTATGCTAAACTCTACTGCCTCATCACAAGGCCTTCCTGTATCTTCTGCATCTGGTTCAGATCCTTCCTCACCAAATCATTCTAGCGATCCCATTGCCATTGTCGGCATTGGGTGCCGCTTTCCCGGTGATGTGAACAGTCCCGATGCTTTTTGGCAATTGCTCTCCAATGGAAAAAATGCTATTACTGATGTTCCAACTGATCGTTGGAATCTCGCGAAATTTTACGATCCAGATGTAAACAAAGCTGGTAAGATCAAAAATAGAAAGGGCGGATTCATCAAAGATGTGGATCACTTTGATCCTGAATTCTTTAGTATTTTTCCAGCAGAAGCTCAGCGGATAGACCCACAGCAGCGATTGCTGTTAGAGGTAACATATCAAGCATTGGAAGATGCTGGAATGAGACTGGAGGATGTTTCTGGTGAGAAGGTGGGTGTGTACACCGGACTTTTCATGAGTGACTACTGGGATATTCAATCTTCTAGTGAACAGCGTGAAAGTGTGAGCCCTCACGTGGCAATGGGTGCTTCTCGTACTGGAGCGGCTAATCGGGTGTCTTATGTTTTCAATCTTAAAGGTCCTAGCTTAACCCTAGATACAGCTTGTTCATCATCCTTGGTGGGGGTTCATTTGGCTTGTCAGAGTATTTGGACAGGAGAGAGCAAGATGGCTCTAGCAGGTGGAGTAAATGTGATGCTTCGCCCGGAGTCGTCTATTATCATGTCAAAAGGAAACTTCCTATCGCCAGATGGCTACTGTAAGACTTATGATAGTCGGGCTAATGGCTATGTTCGTAGTGAGGGTTGTGGCGTGGTGGTACTGAAGCCATTGTCTCAAGCTTTAGAAGACAAAGATTCTGTTTATGCGGTTATTCTTGGTTCGGCTGTCAATCAGGATGGACATACCGAAGATGGGTTTACTGTGCCGAGCCTTACTTCGCAGGTTGACATGCTGAAAACAGCTTACAAGAAGGCGGGCGTAGATCCTAAAGAAGTTGCCTATATAGAAGCGCACGGAACAGGAACGCCGGTGGGAGATCCCATTGAAACTAATGCCTTTGGTGAAGTAATTGGAAAAGATAGAACAGAGGAGCAAAAGTGTTTAGTAGGTTCGGTGAAGACCAATATTGGGCATACCGAAGCAGCTGCTGGAGTAGCTGGGTTAATCAAACTGGCGTTAGTCCTTAAAAATGGTAAGGTTCCCCAAAACCTACACTTCGAGACTCCCAACCCTAAGATTCCATTTGACCAGTATCGTCTGAAGGTACCTACGGAGCTTACTGAATTAGCGAGCGATAATAAGCCGTTGATCGGTGGGGTTAATTCTTTTGGGGCCGGTGGTACCAATGCTCACGTTGTATTGAGGTCTTTTAATTCTCAAGAAGTCCACTCATCGGATAGTCGGCAAGAAGTAGAGTCATCAGAGGTAGATCTATTTACGGTCTCGGCTCAAAGTAAAGAAGCACTGAGAGACAACGTGACTCGTTACATAGAGTTTCTAGAGAGTACTACGAGCTCTTTAGCTGATATTTGCTACACTACAGGTGCTCGTCGTTCGGTATTAGATTATCGTTTATCCGTGGCTTGCCGAACGAAGACCGAACTTAAAGAGAAACTAACAGCCTTTTTAGAAGATGAAACTCGAGCTGGAATGTATTTCCAGAAGGCTAAAAGAGATCACAAGCCTAAGCTTGGCTTTATTTTTTCTGGCCAGGGGCCTCAGTGGTTCGCTATGGGGCAAGAACTTCTGGAGTCTTCGCCGATTTTTCGCGAGGTGGTAGAGCGAATCGATCGGCACTTTCGCAAATTAGCCCATTGGTCGCTATTAGAAGAAATGACTCGTGATGAAAAGACATCTCGAGTTAGCGAAACGCGAATCGCCCAGCCCGCGATTATGGCTGTGCAAATCGGTCTTACTGAAATATGGAAGTCTTGGGGAGTAACTCCTGAAGGTTGCGTAGGTCATTCTATAGGAGAAGTGGCCGCTGCATATACTAGTGGTGCCCTTACACTAGAGGAAGCAGTTGAGGTAATTTACCACCGTAGCCGAGGACAACATCGGGCAACCGATAAGGGAAAAATGCTAGCCGCTGCACTAACGGTAGAGGAAGCTCGAGAAGCAATTGCAGGGGTAGAGGACGTAGTTTCCATTGCAGCGATTAATGGTCCAGCGATGCTAACCCTATCGGGCGATGCTGAACCGCTGGAGCGAATTGCTGAGCAATTGGAGAAAAAAGACATATTTCATCGCTTCTTGCGAGTAAATGTGCCTTTCCATAGCCACCATATGGAGCCACTCAAGGAAGAGTTGATTGAGTCACTATCGCACTTAGTAACTGGTCGGGCACAAATTCCACTATATTCTACGGTGACTGGAAAGCAAGAAGATGGGTTACACTTGGTTAGTGAGTATTGGTATCAGAATGTGCGTGAGCCAGTTTACTTTACAGATGCTTTAGCCCAGATGGCCGATGACGGCTTTGATACGTTTATTGAGATTGCACCTCATCCGGTACTGACGATCGGTGCCAGTGACCTATTAAAGTCAAAAAATATTAAGAATGCGTTTATCGTTCCGTCACTTCGGCGTAAAGAAGATGAGGCATTGATAATGAAAGGCTCGTTGGGTATGTTGTATACCCAGGGGTACTCAATCAACTGGCTAGAGTTGATGAAAGATTGTAATGCAATTAAATTACCAGCTTATGCATGGCAACATCAGCGCTACTGGTTTGAGATGGATACTTCCGGAAAAGATCGTACAGAGGCTCCGCTGCATCCATTCTTGGCTCAAGAAACAGTTTCTTCAGTCAATACTAACCACCGAATCTGGGAGGTTTCACTTGGTACTAACCTATTTCCGTATTTGCAAGATCACAAGGTAGACGGGACTATTGTCTTCCCGGGTACTGGGCATCTGGAGATTGCGCTGTCGGCTGGTAAGCACTCTTTTAATACCTCTGATAATATTTGTTTGGAGGACATTCACTTCGACAAAGCCTTTTTCTTGCCAGAAGATGGACAGAAGCTGAAAGCCCGACTAGAAATCACAAGTGAAGAAGGCGAGTATTGCCTCTACAGTCGGGAAAATGAAGCTAGTGATTGGACACGACACTCTTGGGGGAAAATCAACCGATTTGACTCGATTCCTCGCCCCGATGCAGTGAAGGTAATGCCCCTGATAGATGCTGTAGAGAATAAGCTCTCCATACCGGACTTTTACGTTGGGTTGAAAGATGCAGGTCTGAACTACGGTGATGCATTTCGCCGCATTCAGAAGATATGGGTGAAGGGCAAAGAGATCCTATCGGCGGTTAGTCTAAGCCAACAAACTCTTCACGGATTGGATCAGTACACGATGCATCCTGCTCTACTAGATGCTTGTTTGCATACTATTTTTGCAGCTCGTGAAAATACAGAAGATAATCCGAGAGGTATTTATCTACCAGTACATATTCAACGCTATCAGGTCTTTGCACAACCCGAGGGGCAGGTTTGGACGTACGTGAATATCACTGAAGCAAGTGATGATTATCTTAAGGGTAATTACCAGATTTTAGATAAAGAAGGAAATCTAGTAGCTGTCATTGAAGGGTTGACTTGTAAGTATATTCAGGGTTCACGTGGCGAACATCAAAATAGCCTGTACGAAGGGCTTTTTGAGTATCGCTGGGAGCTCCTAGAGAATGAGGAAATTATCGAGAACAGCAGTGATCCTATCGATAACGATGCTTATTATTTGATTTTCTCTGACCAGCAAGGGGTGGCTAATAAAATGGTAGAACGGTTGCAGAATGAGGATATACCCTTTGTTCAAGTGTTGAAAGGTGCCACGTTTGAAGAAATACACAAAACGGTTTATCAGGTAGATCCGGTCAACGAAGTGCATGTTGAGCAATTATTTGATGCCCTTCAAGATCGTGGACTAACTGTGGGGCGCATGTTGTACCTGTGGGGAGTAGATGCGCTCTTGGCCGAAGGTGAAGGTAGCATTCACTTTGAAGATCAGCAGAATCAGTTGATAGAAAGCACGATGAATGTATTGAGAGTGGTTGATCAGAAGAATCTCAAGGCTAGCCTGATGATGGTTACGCAAAATGCTGATAGCGTGGCAGGCGACTCTCATGCAGTGAATTATACGCAAGCAGCTCTCTATGGTATGGGGCGAGTCTTGATAAATGAAAATCCTTATATTCCTGTACAGATCGTTGATGTGAGTCATAGTTTTGATGAGTATGAGCAGAATATAGTATTTACTGAGTTTGTCGAGAATAGAATTCCGCATACTGAATTAGCACTTCGTGGTTCACAAGTATTTTCTAGAATACTTCAAAAAGTAGATGAAAAATCAGCTAGTGATGAAACATCTCGTCAGGTAATGGCTACTGGGTTGGCTTTTGAGGCGAGTGATGATCGCAACGACGAGGAAAATAAAATCATTTTCAAAGAAGTCATTCAAACTGAACTGCTGGAAGATGAAGTGCTTATAGATGTACAAGCGACTAGCATCAACTATCAGGACGACTCGGAAGGTGCTAATCTGTATAGTCGCTCTTGCGTTGGAATTGTTCGGCAAGTTGGGAATAGTGTAACAGGCTTTGAAAAAAATGATACAGTAATTGCTTGGGGAGAACAAGCTCTAACCGGACGTTTTACTGCCAAAACAAATCAATTTATCAAAAAACCGAGTGGAATTACCAGTAGTCAGGCGGCTCATCTGGCGAGCGACTACGTGACTGCTTGGTATGCACTACAAGAACTTGCCCAAATCGAGAAGGAAGATTGGGTATTGATTCATACTCATCAGTGGGATGTGGCTCTGGCAGCTATCCAAGTAGCCCGTCATGTGGGTGCTAAGGTGATAGCAACTACAGCTAGTGAGGCTCGTAAGCAATTTTTGAGTAAGATAGCGGTTACCCATGTACTTGATGAGCAAAATACTAACTTTCAAACTCAGGTACTAGAGTTGACTAATGGCGTAGGAGTGCAAGCTGTTTTTAATACGTTGCCTTCTGATATTGGGGCAGTACGCAGTGTAAAAAGTCTAGCTTCTTTTGGTAGCTATCTAGAGATTAACCTTCACAGAAAGTCAGGTGGTAATCCCCTAAATCAGGCGGAAAATGTAGCGCAGTTCTTCGTTAACAGTGAGCACCTGATGCAGCAGAGGCCAGACAAGGTGCAAAAGATAATGCAGAAAATTGTAGCTCAGATAGAATCAGAAGAGTTAGCAGCCCCGATGGTTCAGTCGTATAGTGTATCTTCCTTAGCTGAAACTTTGGAAGAGTATGAGCGTCCAGATAGGATAAAGAGTCTAGGCGTTTCACTGCATAAAGATGAAATTACGGTTCAAGCACCTAACTCTTTAAAGCTATCGGCTCAGGCTACTTATCTAATTACCGGCGGTGCTAGCGGCTTCGGTCTGGAGATGGCCAAATGGCTCGTCTCGAAGGGAGCGAAGACATTAGTTTTGTTGAGCCGCAGTGGATATAAGTCTGACTATGATCGAGAAGTGGCAGCGAGTTTGCAGGCTCAGGGCGTGGATATCTACCCTTTTAAGTTGGATATCACAGACTTGGTGGATATGACGAAAGTGGTTGACTACATTCAACAACATTTGCCACCGCTAAGAGGTATTGTGCATAGTGCTGCCATGCTGGATGACCAGCCTATCGCTAAAATGAGTCATGAATTGTTTATGAAGGTATTCCGGCCAAAAGCCATCGGTGCATGGAATCTGCATGAATCTACCAAGGAAGTTCCGCTAGATTTCTTTCTGATGTTTTCTTCTATTTCAGCTGTTTTTGGATTCCCCGGACAAACCAACTATTCCGCAGCAAATAACTTCTTAGATAAACTAGCTGCCTATCGGCAATCTCAAGGTATGGCTGGTTCTGCTATCAACTTAGGAGTACTTGATGACTACGCTGGTATGTCGAAAGAGGGAGGACGTTTAATTCAAGCTTTAATTAATCAAGGCTGGGAACTACTGAGTCTGGATGAAGTGACCAGCATGATAGAGAATGTGCTGCTGCACAAGCCAGTATCCCGAATGGCCGCTTATCTGGATTGGGGAAGATTTAGAGATTTCTACTATAATTTAAAAGACGATTCGCGGTTTGCTCATTTAATGAAAGCCGAAGCAGAAGCAGCCAACCAAGGTGATCAGGGACTCGTAGATCAGCTTAAGTCAGCTTCTGAAGGGGATAAACATCAAATCTTGGAAGAAAAGCTAGCGGAAGCGCTGGCAAAAATTCTGGGAGTTTCTCGCGAGAAGATTGAGACCACAATCCCGATCACTCAAATCGGATTAGACTCATTAATGCTTAACCAACTCCGTAACTGGATACAACAAAAGCTAGAGATTAATTTTCCTTTGATGAAGATCGCCAAAGGGCCTAGCATCAATGAACTTTCCGTACAGCTCATTGATGATTTGAATGGGGAGAAAAAGGCAGTAGATGTATCTACCGATTCGTCAGGAATTGCCCAGGAAGAAGATATTGAAGTGTATAATGAGTGGCTTGTTCGTAAGAAAGATGTATCTCAGAGTGAGGTACAGTATCGTATCTTCTGTATTCACCCGGTGGGAGCAGGGGCTTCTATGTTTAGTCACTTTATCTACAACCCACCAAAAGGTGCAGAGGTATTAGCTTTCCAACTGCCAGGGCGGGAAAACCGTAGCGATTAACCTTAATATGAAGTGGTTTCGGTTCTGGTTCATGATTTGGCGGAGGCAATGGAACCCTTGTTGGATAAGCCTTTTGTTATCTTCGGTCATAGTTTTGGCGGTATGGTAGGGTACGAGCTGATCCGACATCTGAAAAAGAGCCGAGGTAAAAGTCCTGCTCGTCTTTTCATTTCTGGTACCATTGCTCCTCAGCTCACTAAAAAGTGGAAGGAACGAGATGTTATTAGTGAAACGGCTATCCTAGCTAACTCTGAAGAGCGTTTGCTTTCGCTGATGTCATATATTGATGATATTGAGTTCTTGAAAAAAATCCTGCCAGTAATGCGTAAGGACATGGCAATGATTATGAATTACGTGTATCAGCCAAATGGCAAACTGGAGATACCCATCACGGCTTTTGCAGCTAATAAAGATGAGGTGGTTTACCCGAACGAGGTAGAACAGTGGAAAGAGCAAACGCTTAATTCCTTTTCTTTAGAAGTATTAGAAGGCGATCACTGGTTCCTCAGTCGCAATCAAGACATAGTATCTCAGCGATTGTCAGAAGCTATTGAGCAAACTTCATCTTCTACTATATAACTAGATAGCATACTCAGAGAAAGTATTTGCTTTCTCTGAGTATCGTTTTTAAGCAATAGTATTTTCAACCATTTAATATACTTTTATTATGAATCTATTAAAGTTAGGAGTTAACCCTACCATGTCGCCCTATTTGCAGCGCAAAACAGTCCTCAATAACCAGATGGCAATTATGTGTTTCTGGATTGGGTTTATTTACGTGTTTTTTCTTTACGTCCATTATCCAGCATTGGCAATTTATCCTACGTTGCTGTTTATAATTTCAGCTTTTGTTTTGCTACTGAATCATCTGCGGTATGTACATCTTGCCCGATTTATCAATTCGTTTCAGATGATAACTCTGGCAACACTTTTTCATGCATCTATCATTCAACAAGGGCAGGATTTGTTAGTGTCATTCTTTTGTACTCAACTGGCTATGACTCTGATCCCCTGGGTACTCTATGACTGGAGAGAAAAAGGTACTATGCTGGTATCGTTAGCTATCTGCTACGGTTTAGTAATTAGTCAGCAATTGTTAAATGCCGCTATTGAAGTGCCAGTAGACGTTACGTTCTTTCGGGAAAGCTATTTAAATCCTATGACGTATGGTTGCGCGATCTTCATCCAAATTGCCTGTATACTTTGGCTGAAGTCTGATAAACCACAATCATCAGCTGTAGAAGATGAGGTGATCAATGCTGAAGTGGAGAAGGTATTAAACTAGCTAATGTGTCTACTAATACATCATTACCAAAGAAGCAGTCAGTTGAGTTACAGGCTGCTTCTTTTTTTAACACTAATCCTCGTGATTATGTGAAAACTATTCCCCTAGAGCGACCCGGCTGGGTCGGAAAAGCGTACTGGGGAGTATCCCAATTAAACTATATGTCTTTGTTAAAATATAAGCATACTTATCTTCATTCTGGTGAAGAGAAGATGTTTGCAAAATTCCGCTTTCAAAGACGAAAAGAGCAGTTTTTACGTGGGCGGTATGCTGCCAAAAGAGCACTTGCATTATCTATACCCTCAGTTAAGTCTAATGATATCGCTATAAAACCAGGCGTATTTCAGCAACCTATTGTGAGGTCGCCAATAGTTGATGGTTTGAGCGTGAGTATAGCACACTCCGGAAGCCGAGCCGATAGTCTATGGTTCCCGCGGGAACATCCTATGGCTATTGATGTAGAACTACTCCGATCAGATAACCCTGAGGCTATTCGTTCTCAGTTAACCAATAGAGAATATAGATTGAAGCAAAGGATAGGTGAGGATGATGTTTATTTTTTTACTCGACTATGGACAATTAAGGAAGCTCTCTCGAAAGTTTTAATGACCGGACTAACCACTTCACTAGCGATTTATGAAGTAGAAGACCTCATTAGGAGAGATGGTTTTGTTCAGGGTTCATTCACTCATTTTGAGCAATACCAAGCCGTTTCAATCGTGCATGATATGTATATGTGCTCCTTGGTATTACCTAAGAATACAAATTGCTTTTCGGTGAACTGGTGGCTACCTAAGTAATCCCTTACTATTTATAGGTGTTTTCACTTACCTCATCAGAAGTGTATTCAAGTTCACAAATGAGTGGTGTGAGCTGTGATAAGATAGGCTACTGAGCAAGATTATAATTAACTAGATATAATTTACTCATATTTAGTATAACCTTGCAAGTCAACAGGAAACGAAATTATTGATAAACAAGTAAATTTTTTAAACGTTACCAAATACTATTCTTGTAATAAGAAAAGAAACTCTGTTGTAATTAAATGTTAAAATATTGTAAAGTAGAAAAACGCACTGATAAGTATAAAATTTCATGCGCAGGAAGAGTATTTAGAAGAGATGATGAAAAACGTATATGAGTAGTAAGTTAGATTGCCTCTCTATATAACTTACATAGTACCATCGTCGCTAGTTTTGCTTTGAAATCATAGATACCTTTAGATTAATTTGTGAAAGAATCGACAACTTCAATTCCACAAATTAAGTACTATGTCTAGAGAATCGAATGCTACTGTTTCTACCTCTTTAATTTCTAGAATAATTAATGCTGGAAGCCAACATGATCTTCCAGAATATTTACAGAAAAGAGTACGCCCAACAAACATTGTGTGTTTATTGATAGTGTTTGTGCTATCAATTCCTTTTGTCATCATTTCATTAGTTTACTTCCCCTGGATGGCTATTTTTCCTGCTGGTGGGGGACTAGTACCTTTATTGGTATTATACATAAATTATCGAGGTGGGATTTATTATTCTAGAGTAATTTTACCCTTACTATGCTTATTGTTAGCCTCTTTGTATAACGCATACTTTAGTACATCTATTTTCGACTCAGTGCTTCCAGTTTATATGGTAGAGCTTAGTTTTACACTAATTCCATTTGTAGTCTTTGATTTAAAGGAGAAAGGATATTTAATTTTCTGTGCTATATTTTCCTTTTTTATTATACTGGTTTTTCCATCAACTTGGCATTTACTCGATATGGGGTACGAAGGTACAATCTTACGTACAGGATGGGTTTCAATTGTTACTATGATATTAGCGGTTAGCGCCCAGCTAGGTACTATCCTAGGCTTAGCCGTGCTTAATCGCCAATCTGAAGAAGAAAGTAATCAATCTCGGGTGGAAGCTGAGAAACGCAACCAGACATTACTGGAGAAACAGGAAGAGAATGCACAAAAAACCAAAGAACTGGAAGCAGCTCAAGCGGAAGAGAAGAAGCGGCAATGGGCCGCTGATGGCATTGCTCAAATCTCGGAGATTGTCCGGAAATCTAGCGGTAACGAAGACATCTTTGATCTACTGATTGCCGCTACAGTCAAATATACCAAGGCTAATCAGGGAGGGATGTTCGTGGTTGACCGCATTGATGAAAATAATAAAACCATCGAGTTAGCGGCCTGTTACGCCTACGAACGAAAGAAATTCATTGAGAAAACGATTACGCCCGGTGAGGGGCTGGTCGGACAAGCGTTTTTGGAGAAAGAACCATTGTATTTTACTGAAATCCCCGAAAATTACGTGAAGATTACTTCTGGACTGGGGAAAGCAACTCCTACTTCGTTATTAATTGTTCCAATGAAGGTAAATGAGGCTGTAGAGGGAATTCTGGAAATAGCGAGTTTCCAAACCTTTGAAGAGTATGAAATTACATTTTTCCAAAATCTGGGCGAGGTGATTGCTTCATTTATCCAGAATGAACGGATTATGCAGCAAACTAGACAGCTTTTAGCTCAAGCACAGGAACAGTCAGAAGAGATGCGGGCACAGGAAGAAGAAATGCGGCAGAACATGGAGGAGTTACAAGCTACTCAGGAAGAAATGCACCGTAAAGAAAAAGAGTATCAAGGTAAAATTAAGAAGCTTGAGCAAAAACTGACGGCGAATGCAGTAAGCTGATACGTCCATCCTTGATCTCGTTTATCCTACTGAAAGTTGGATAAAGTAACCGCTATGTTTTCTAATATTGAAAACTCGTCCATCTCCCAATAACCAGTACTGGCCGCGAATTCCGGTGAGTCTGCTTGTAATTTCAGGTTGTTTATCTAGAGATATACTTTTTACTTTTTTGGGATAGTTCAGCACCGGATACACCACTTCAGTAATTGGCGTGTTGGGCGTATAATACTCCTCAAATTCTTGTGGGAGAAGTTCTCGCACACTTTGTTGAAACGATGCTAAGTTCAATTCATCATTAGTTTCATTTCTCAACATGTTGCGCCAGTTAGTTTTATCTGTAAAGTGGGCTTTTAGAGCCACTTCAATAGCTCCCGCAAGGTAGCGGTAAGGCACTGTCGCAATAGGTACAGCTTTCCAGGCACCCTGATCAATCCACCGGGTAGGAACCTGCGTACTGCGGGTCACTCCTACTTTAATAACATCAGTTTGAGCCAGGTATACGATGTGGGGTTGAAGATGATGCTCTTTTTCCCAGTCTGGGTTCCGACCTTCGCCTAGATGGGCTCGGCAAAGCTCCGGGCGAATAATACACTCCGAGTTTTGGGGAGATTTCATAAAGCAGGGATAGCAAAATCCCTGGCTGAATGATTTTTTCGTTAAACGCCCGCAATTGATACAGTTGATTTGTCCCTCGAACCTAAGCCTGATTTCTCGGCCTATGAGTTCATTTACTAGTAATGCCTCCTCATTTAGATGAAGCGTATACTGAACTGGCGAGGCCAAATTTGTATTCATTTTTCGAAGGTTCCCTTCGTAGGTCATACCAATAGTAAAAAATTGATGGAAAGCTTGATGGCTGCCCAAAGTAGGAAATAATTTATAAAGACTACGGAAAAGATTTCAGCAGATTTTATCTTGTAGCAATAAATTAAATCAGAAAGATATGGCTGAGAGTATTAGTGTGCTAGGTTGTGGTTGGCTAGGGCTTCCGCTGGGAAAAGTGTTAGTTGATCGTGGTTACGAGGTTTACGGGTCAACTACTCAAAACAAAAAGCTTAAAACCTTGCAGCAAGTAGGAATTAAGCCTTATCTAATCAAATTTTCTCCTAAAATTAACTCTGAGGTTGATAAGTCATTCTTCCGAAGTGATGTGCTGGTAGTGAACATTCCGCCCGGTCGCCATCAAGAAAATGTGGAAACATATTATGCCCAACAAATCAGCGAGATTGTTAAGCAATCGCCCTCTCAGAAAATTATCTTCATAAGCTCTACCTCAGTATACCCCAACCTAAATCGGGAAGTAATAGAAGTAGATATTCCTGCTAGTGATTCAGAAAGAAAATCATTGCGAGCTAGCGGACGAGCGCTAATAGCAGCCGAACAAGTGGTTCAGCAATACTCTACTCAAACTACTATTGTGCGGTTTTGTGGTTTGATGGGACCGGATCGCCACCCCGGGCGATTTTTGGCAGGTAAACAGTTAAGTAGTAGTGGACAAGCACCGATTAATTTCATCCATCTAGATGATTGTATAGCAATTATCCTTCAGATTATCCAAGAGGGCATTTGGGGAAAAGTGTTCAATGCCTGTGCGGATGAACACCCTACAAAGGAAGAATTTTACTCAAAAGCTACCCAAAAGGCAGGACTGGAGTCGCCTGAGTTTACATCAGATGGTAAAGCATCTTTCAAACAGATAAACAGTCAAAAATTGAAAGATCAGCTGGGTTATCAGTTTATTTATGCCAATCCATCCGATGCGTTATAAAACATCAGCTTGGTTGGAAAGGTGCAATGAAAAATTGTGATGTGTTTAAGAATTAGACGCGCTTTGCCGGATGCTTTTCTAAGTCAAACAGATCGTTCAACACATCGATGAGGGTTTCGGCTTCACCTCGTTTACAGGCTGCTTTAAGTTGGAGAACCGGTAGTTTCATAATTTTTTGCATCATACTCCGGGTGATCTTCTCTACGTGAGCAGCTTGCTCGTTATCAAGATCTTTCAAGTAGCGAGCCATTTCCTCCTGCCGAATATGTTCTAGAGCATTTTTCAGCCGCTGAATGGTAGGAGATACTTCCATTTCCTGTGCCCACTGATGAATATCCCGCAAGGACTCTTCAATGATGAACTTCACATCCGGTACAGCAGCCAAACGCTGACTTAGGGCTTGATCTGCTCGATTTCGAATATCATCAATATTGTACAGGTAGGTAGTAGGTATTTGGGTTACTGAAGGGTCAATGCTGCGGGGAACTGATAAGTCTATAAAGCGAACTGAGGAGCGAAGCGAAATTCCTGATAGCGAAGACTCAGTAATCAGTGGATGAGCCATAGCTACCGAAGAAATAATAATCTCTGATTCAGCTAGCGCTTGCGGTAGATCAGAAAAGTCGTAAGTAGTAAAACCGTAGGTGTCAGCCATGTCTTGTGCCTTGGAGTGAGTACGGTTTGTAATAGCGATTCGGGGGGGGCGATTCTTACTATCGCCCAGGTTTTTCGCTACATCCTCTCCAATCTCTCCTAAGCCAATTAGAAGTATTTGAGGGTTATTAAATTTACGAGTAAGATGCTGCACCATTTCAGTAGCAGCGTAGGAGATAGAGGCCGCCCCGTCACGGAAAGCTGTTTCCTGCACCACTCGCTTATTGGTATAGAACACCGTGTGCAACAGTCGGTGCAAAAATGGACTAGCCGTATCAGCATCAGCCGAAGCTTGGTAAGCTCGTTTTACCTGATTGGTAATCTGCAAGTCACCGATTACTTGCGATTGTAACCCTACTGCTACCTGAAAGAGATGCCGCATTGCCGAATGGCTAGTATTTAATCGGGTGAAGTAAGGGTTGTAGGCTTCGGTATCATCAAATCCCTTTACTATCCCGATGAGTTTTACCAGCGTATCACTCAGGTTTTCTTCGTGGGAGTAGTAGATTTCGGTACGATTGCAGGTAGAGAGAATGAGTACATCTTGAGCTGCAGTCACCTCTTTGATTTTTTGCAGCAACAGGTTGGCCTCCTCGGGCGAGAGTGCCACGTGTTCCCGAATTTCTACCGGACTGTTTTTATAGGTGAGTGATAAAGCCTTAAATGAATGGTGCATATTGCTGCAATCGAGTCGACAGACAAAGATATAACCTCTTAGTAAATTAGTAAGCCCGATTTATTATTTAGAATTGGTATAAATAGCTTGTAATACGTTCATATTGATATAAACCCCACTGAGACTTCTAAAATTCCAAAATATTTGTGCTCTTTGTCTAAGTAATCTACGTCACCAACCTCTATCTTCTTGTTAGCAAAGATATTCGGGAGGTATTGGCTGATTTTGGAAAAAATAGCAACTTTCTTTAGCTGAAACACAATAGTTTGGGCATATCACCAATAATTCCTTAATTTTCCATTCATACAATCAAACCTGCCATTATGTCTGATTCAATCCGTCCTATCAATAAAATATTAGTAGCTAATCGGGGCGAAATTGCCATCCGTATCTTACGGGCTGCTTCTGAGTTGCGTATCCGTACGGTAGCTCTCTACACCTACGAAGATCGCTACTCTCTCCATCGTTACAAAGCAGATGAGGCCTACCAAATTGGAGAAGATGATGAGCCGCTCAAACCCTATTTGGATATTGAGGCGATTATTCTTCTAGCGAAGCGGCAGGAAATTGATGCCATCCATCCGGGTTACGGGTTTTTATCCGAAAATGTACGTTTTGCCCGCCGTTGTCGCGAAGAGGGAATCATTTTCGTCGGACCTGAACCGGAAGTAATGGAAAAGCTGGGTGACAAAGTATCGGCTAAAGAAATTGCGATTGCCGCTCAGGTTCCAGTCATTCAGGATAGTCAACAAGCCTTAAGTGATGTGTCGATTGCCGTTGAAGAGGCTAATCAAATCGGTTATCCCATTATGGTAAAAGCTGCCGCTGGGGGCGGGGGACGAGGAATGCGGGTAGTACGAGAAGAAAAGGCGCTCAAACAGGCGTATTTCGAGGCGAGTAGTGAAGCACAAAAAGCCTTTGGAGATGATACCATCTTTCTGGAGAAATTCATTGAACAGCCCAAGCATATTGAGATCCAAATTATGGGCGATAACTTTGGCAATATTGTCCACTTGTTTGAGCGGGATTGTTCCGTGCAACGTCGATTCCAGAAAGTGGTAGAAGTAGCTCCTTCGGCGAATCTGAAACAGGAAACGAAAGACCAACTTTACGATTACGCGCTGCGAATTGCCCGACATGTAAACTATAATAACGTAGGAACCGTCGAGTTTCTGGTTGATCGAGATGAGAAGATTTACTTCATAGAAGTAAACCCTCGGATTCAGGTAGAACATACTATTACTGAGCAAATTACTGGGATTGATATTGTCCGCTCTCAGATTCTGATTGCTCAAGGGCGGGAGTTGGCTGATCCCCGGATTTTCATCAAAGAGCAGTCTGATATTCAGTGTAACGGGTTTGCAGTGCAGTGTCGAGTGACTACGGAAGACCCTAAAAATAATTTCCGACCTGACTACGGAACAATTATCGCTTACCGTAATGCCGGAGGTTTTGGCATTCGTCTTGATGAAGGTAGTTCCTACCCCGGAGTGAAGATTTCACCTTTCTTTGATTCTATGCTGGTGAAAGTGACCGCGACCGGACGCACCCTCAAAGGTGCTTCCCAACGCTTACAGCGAACGCTACGGGAGTTTCGTATTCGGGGGGTAAAAACCAACATGGGCTTCTTGATTAACGTGATTTCCCACCCGACGTTTTACCGAGGCGAAGCAACAGTGAATTTCATCGGTGATCATCCTGAATTATTTGACATTCGGGAAGGACTCGACCGTGCTACTCGAACGTTGATGTATCTGGCGGATGTAACAGTGAACGGAAACCCTAACATTCGTTTTATTGATTCTAATAAGAAATTCCGTGCACCAATTCTACCCAGTCAGATGATGCGGGAAGAGAAGACCAATGCCGAAGTCAACTATCAGTACGTTCCTTATCCGACAGGGAGTAAAGATCGACTGAAAGAATTAGGCCGGGAAAAATTCTGTGATTGGCTGAAGGCCGAGAAACCTGTTCAATTCACCGATACTACCTTCCGTGATGCTCATCAGTCGCTACTCGCCACCCGAATGCGGACGCTGGACATGATGCGTGTTGCCGAGAGTTTCGCCAAACATCATTCGCAAGTATTCTCGATGGAGGTATGGGGCGGAGCTACTTTTGATGTCACAATGCGCTTCCTGTACGAAGACCCCTGGGAGCGATTGGCGCAGTTTCGTGAAGCCATTCCGAATATTTTACTGCAGATGCTGCTACGTGGCTCCAATGCCGTCGGCTACAAAGCCTATCCCGACAACCTGATTGAAAAATTTATTGAAAAAGCCTGGGAAACCGGAATTGATATCTTCCGCATCTTCGATTCACTCAACTGGGTTGAAGCCATGAAGGTAAGTATTCGTACCGTTCGCGAACGAACCGAAGCTCTGGCTGAGGCCGCTATTTGCTACACTGGGGATTTACAAAATCCGGAGAATAAAAAATATACACTTCAGTACTACCTAGATATGGCTCGTCAGTTAGAGGACGAGGGAGCGCATATTCTGGCAATCAAAGATATGGCCGGACTGCTTAAACCGCTGGCGGCTGAGCAATTAGTCAGTGAGCTGAAGAAGGCGGTTGATTTGCCTATTCATCTGCACACTCACGATACATCCTCGGTACAACCCGCTACTTACCTAAATGCGGTAGAAGCCGGAGTGGATGTGATTGATGTAGCTATCGGTGCCATGTCAGGTTTAACCTCTCAGCCGAACTTTAACAGCGTAGTAGCTATGCTAAAAGGGCACGAACGAGAGCAAAAGTTCGATATAGATTCACTTAATGAATACTCAGTCTACTGGGAAGCAGTGCGAGAGTACTATTATCCCTTTGAGTCGGGCTTGAAAGCTGGAACTGCTGAGGTATATGATAATGAAATCCCCGGCGGACAGTACTCTAACCTTCGTCCGCAGGCTACGGCTCTGGGTTTGGAAGATAAGTTCGAGCAGATTAAAAAGAACTATGCCAAAGTGAATCAGCTATTTGGCAATATTGTGAAAGTGACTCCTTCTTCGAAGGTGGTAGGGGACATGGCACTGTACATGACTTCCAATAACTTAACTATTGGCGATATACTACTGAGTGATGAGAAGAGCACTTCCTTGTCGTTTCCCGAGTCGGTAGTGAACTTATTCCGGGGCGATTTAGGGCAACCCCACGGCGGTTTCCCCGAAAAAGTACAGAAGATTGTTCTGAAAAACGAGAAGCCAATCAGCGGCCGCCCCAATGAGCATCTGACCCCGATTGATTTTGAGAAAGAATTTGCGGAGTTCAAGGAGCGGTTTGATGAAGACTGTACTGAGTTAGACTTCCTCTCGTATCGACTGTATCCCAAAGTATACGAAGATTTTTACAACCACCGTTTGGTGTACGGTGATATGTCAGCTCTGCCTACTCCAGCCTTCTTCTACGGCCTGAAAAATGGGGAAGAAGTTCTGGTCAATATTGCTGAAGGGAAAGTCATTGTGATTAAGCTGCTATTTATCTCCGATGCCGACGAAAATGGCTACCGTCACGTAACCTTTGAACTAAATGGGCAGTCACGGCGGGTACGAGTAATAGATAATAGTCAGACTGCCAAAGTAGCTACCCACCAGAAAATTGACAAAACTAACGAGGGTGAAGTAGGTGCGCCTCTGCAAGGCAAACTTGCTCAGGTGATGGCCAAAGCCGGACAGGAAGTAGAAGAAGGTACTCCACTTTTCGTTATTGAAGCCATGAAAATGGAAACTACCATCTCCGCCCCCCGCGCCGGAACCGTCCAAAAAGTCCATCTGGGTGCAGGAGTGATGGTTGAACAAGATGATTTGGTGGTAGAGTTAGCGTGATTTATTCCGAAATCCGGTACAGGAAATGGCGGAATCTGTCTGAAGCTAAGCCTCATCAAGCAAGGAGATACTTTTGACTAAATACTCAGATATATTTATATAAATTATGTAGCACAGTATATTACCCCCTTGTTAGGTAAAGCTCAAAAATAGTGTGGATAAGAAAGACGCTGACATTCAAGATAAAATACTGCATTTTATTCATAATGATTCTATAAAAAGAAATATTTATAGAATGGCCTACGGACCTGGTATAATCGCTAAAAACATAGGTTACGATGAAAGTATCGTTAGAGTTCTTTGTGGTGTGATTGTAGAGGATGGTTATCTTGAATTACATAACAGAGGATCAGGCGGTTACATTATTAATGAAAAAGGAAGGTATTTTCTTACTCAACGCGGAGGATATATTGAACAAATTAATCAAAGGCTAGAAGAAAAGTACCTTGAATATCAAGAGGTTTTGAAAGATCGTGAGATTCAACAAAAAGCAGTTGAGATTTCTGAAAAAGCCCTAAAAGTGTCAGAGAGAACAAGCAACGACAATATCTCTTCTAATCGTTATTCTAGAAAATTAGCGATATGGGTGCCAATAATAACCTCTACACTCACATTTTTAGGGTCGTGGATAATTGTGAAGTACTCAGAACCTATTCAGATAGAAACTATAAATGAAAATGTTGATTCTCTTAAAAAGACAAATGTGTACCTTCAATCACAAATTGATTCTCTTAAAACATTACGATTTAATAGATCATCGAAAGTGATACCAGTTTTGAATAGCAATGATACTGAATTACAGGACGATACTCAGATAGTTACTGATTCAGTCAGAATAAGGGGGGAAGATAATAATAGGAAGTAATGCTTTAGAGATATTTACTTGTTTCCTCGATCTGATTTAAGCAGTTTCAACAGATATATTGTCTTATAGGCAACCGATAGCTAATATAAAACCCATTAAATTAGCATCAATTAGAATAAGAATGTTACGGACTTGTAAGATAGTTTTATACTTTTACTGAGTCCCAAACTCTATTTCAATCCACAGATTAATCCAGTTGTCTTCGCTGACGCCCATCATGGTAAATCGGTAGGTTTGGTTGGGAGAAAGGGTAGGTGTGGTAGTGGTATCGGTAATATTTAAAACGACATTATCCAGATTGTAAAAGGTAAATTGGCGATCAAAAGTGTAGGTGCCGGAGATAAGATTACCCTCCAAATCGGAAATAACCTGAAAGTAGATGGCATTTTCTGGAATTTGACCATCTTGCCATGAAAAAGTGGGGGTTGTCCCACGTTCCTCAACAGTTAAAAGAGCATTATTAATTTCAGTGGGGGTAGTGTTGAATTTGAGACGAATGGGGTTGCAAACATGCAGTTTCCCCGGAGTTCGGTAAGTAACGATACCCACTCGCTCACCTTCAAAGACTGGATTGATAAACTGGCGTAAGTACCCTCTAAAAACCGGAGCCTCGGCAAGTTCCTTGGCCTGATAATGAGTAAAGTTGAGAATATCATCGACACGCTCAGACTCAAAATACCTAAAATCAAACGCGCCCTCTACCGGATAGAAGAAAACGGGAATGTAGGAAGCTGTATCGGGGAAGAGCCCTTCGGGTTTACCTCCGGCGCAAGCAATAAGATCCGTGCGATCGAGTGCTTGGTTTATCTCAATGTAATCGGCTAAAATACGTTCATCCAGTACTACTGTCTCCTCTTGCTTGCACCCCCAGAAGGTTAAAATTAGCAGAAGTAAAACAGTTGTTCTCATAGGCATTCCGGAAGATACACAAGGTGTCATAATTGAAAGGTCTTGTAACCGACGAATTTTAAAACGCAAGACATATTTCTTTAGTGTGCTTACAGATTCACATCCCACTTGAGTTACAATAAATGGCCTGCTTAGCGAATAACTAATCCTCTCCAATTTGTGTGTGAGCAATTACCAGTCGGATTTCATCGTAGCTAATGCTATCGTCTAATGAATCTTTAAGCGGTTTCAGAGCTGAGTCGCCGTGGACGTAGATAGCATCTTCAATTTTTGTGATGGTGGCTGAGTCAACCAGCTCAGTTACATTCAAAGAGCCATTTTGTACAAAGTAAGCTAGGTGGCTACTGACGGTTGATGTTCGTAAATCTCGGATTCGGGCAATTTCGGCAACGGACTTACCCTGTTGATAGTATTCGTAGGTTAGCTGTTTGGTGTCTGTTTTGACTTCGGCACTTCGTTTTTTTCGGCTGCGTCGTCGTAGTTGCGACATTCGGGTTTCTAAATCATTTTCGGTGCAGTACTGGTTAATCTCATCTAGAAAAGCAGCACCGTACTTTTGAATTTTCACTTCGCCAAAACCACTGATACCAGGTAAGTCATCGGAGTGAGTGGGCAAGTAGGTGGCTAGTTCTTGTAAGGTGGCATCAGAGAAAATAAGGTAGGCAGGTACATCCTCTCGCTGCGCTAGTTGCCGACGTAGTATTTTCAGTTGGTTAAACAATTCCTCTTCCATTGGTCGGGCAGAAGACTTGATCGAGATGGTTTGCGGTTCAATCGTTTCTACTAACATAACCTCCTCTTGTCCTTTCAGTACTGACCAGCTTTTTTCCGTTAGTTGCAGCACCGGAAACTTGTCATCCGACTTTTTCAGGTACCCTAACCGTAAGAAATCATTGAGGTAGCCATGCCAGTCTTTTTTGCTAATATCTATTCCAGCTCCGTAGGTCTTGAGTTGCTTATGTTCTGCCCAGATTTTCTCTGATTTAGAGCCTCGTAAAAAATCAATCACGTACCCCGCTCCGAAACGTTCGCCCAGCCGGACTACGGCAGAAAGAGCTTTTTGAGCAATGATGGTTCCGTTGAAGGTTTTATACTCGTTGCGACAAACATCACAACTGCCGCAGTAATCGGGAGCTTCTTCCCCAAAATAATTTAACAGATACTTACGACGGCAAGCTCGCATATCAGCAAAGACCGCCATTTGCTGCAACTTTTCTCGTAATACTCGGCTTTGCTCATCGTTTCCTTCCACTTCTACAAAGCCTTGCATCTTAATTACATCTGCGTAGCTGTAAAATAGCAAAGCTTCGCTATCTAGCCCGTCGCGTCCCGCCCGCCCAGTTTCCTGGTAGTAGCCTTCAATATTTTTGGGCAAATCCATATGTACCACAAAGCGCACATTGGATTTATTGATCCCCATTCCGAAGGCCACGGTAGCCACAATAATGGGGGTTTCATCCCGTAAAAACTCGTCCTGATGCTGTTCTTTGGTTTTATTATCTAGTTTGGCGTGGTAGGGTTTAGCCAAAAAACCATCTTGCGTGAGCCGTTCAGCTAACGTTTCGGTAGATGCCCGGGAAAGCGTGTAAATTATGCCCGACTGCTCACGACGTTCGGTTAGAAAATCCAGTAGTTGCTCGTAGCTATTACGCTTGGGAGCAACTTGGTAATAAATATTTTCCCGGTTAAAGCTAGAGATAAATACTTCTGGTGAACGCAATTGAAGCTTTTCCAGAATATCTTTCTGAGTGATAGGGTCAGCCGTAGCCGTGAGTGCAATAGTCGGGATATTATCCAATGCCCTTTTCACATTAGCTAGCATTCGGTATTCCGGACGGAAATCATGACCCCACTGAGAGATACAGTGAGCTTCATCGATGGCTAGCAGTGAGACATTGATACTTCGGAGAAAATCAAGAAAGCGATTCTCGGCATCAACCAAGCGCTCGGGTGCTAAATAAAGTAGTTTAAGTTCCTGATCTCTAAGTTGTTGAAAGACCATCCGCTGCTCTTCGGGATTCATCGAGGAGTTTAGATAAGCAGCCGCAATGCCATTAATCCGGAGGGCGTCTACCTGATCTTTCATTAGTGAGATAAGGGGCGAAACTACAATGGTCAGCCCCTCGAGCAGAATAGCCGGAATCTGGTAGCAAAGTGACTTTCCTCCGCCAGTTGGCATGAGTACTAGAGAATCTTGCTGAGCGAGTACGGTTTGAATAATTTCCTGTTGATTCTGCCTAAAAGTTGAGTAGCCAAAGTATCTTTCCAGGGTTTGTACAAGCGTAGAGGCTGGGATTGGCATAAAATGCGGGTTCAACCTCAAAAATAGTGAGAACCTACAAATGATGAAAGTTTGGCAAAATAATGTAATACTGGAATGTATCTACTTTAGGTCTCGTTTAAGTTCTAAGAATGACAGGCTTCTGATGATGGCTTAATAACCAAATGGTATTATATTGCGCGTTGTCGGTAGAAAATAAAAAAATTATTAGTCTGACAATGGAAAAGTTGGAACTATTGTAATCAAAGCTATCTTCACAAGTTGTCAATTATGTTTGTTTAGTTTTTAAGCAAACATTCGTACATTAGAACATCAACTACTGCCCTCTATTCTACCATGAAAGAGCAAGATACTAACGCCCAAAACGAGCGTAATCTGGAAACACTACGCCAGTTTGCCGAAAATAGACCTTCCGATATTGTACGAATATTTGATATTATTCCTCTGGGGATTTGTATCACGGATGCCCAGGGATACTTTGTCAATGTAAATCAGGCTTACTGTGATTTTTACGGATATTCTCGAGAGGAACTCATCGGTAATTCGTTTCTGATGGTCGTTCCCGAAGATTATCGCATCCAAATGCAAGACTTGCACGATCAATTTATGGGAAAGAGATATGAATTGCAGGGTAAGTGGGGAGTGCAAGACAAGGAAGGAAATATTCGTAGAATATTATCGAATGCGGCTTATATTCCTTCAAACGAAGTGAGTGGTCCCTGTAAAATGACATTCATTGTAGAGATTGATCAGACACAAGATGTTCTGCACGATCTGGAGTTGACCGTAAAATTATTACAAAACAAGATTAGCGCTCAAGAGGTAGCCCAGCAGCTTTCTAACCATGATTTACGCAATAATCTAGTATCCATTTTACGAATCGTAGAGTTTCTGCTAGAAAAGAAGCCTAGTGAGGAGCAGAAAATGTGGCTTAACCATTTGAAACAGCGAAGTGGTGATACGCTGGATATGATTAAAGCTACCGCTGATTATGCCGAAATGGAGCAGGGAGAGTACGAGCCCCAAAAAACAGAATTTAGCCTAGTTGAAGTAATTAAGCACGAACTCAACTTATTGAAGGATATTATTTCTAAAAAGAAAATCCACATTTCATTGCGATATCAGGCGCAAGAACTGGATGCGGAAGAAGAAGTAATGGTATCAGCTGATAAATTTTATATTGAGCGCATGTTTCAAAACTTATTACTTAATGCGTTAGAAGCATCGCCTGAGGAGCAAGAAATATCGATTTCTTTAGAACATAACGGATTCTTTAAAATTGATATCCATAATCAGGGAGTAATCCCTGCTGATATTCGTAGCAACTTTTTCGAGAAATTTTCCACCTCGGGTAAAACTACCGGAACAGGGTTAGGCACCTACATCGCTAAGCTAGTAGTTGAAATGCACGCTGGAACCATCGCTTACCGTAGCAGCGAGCAAGAAGGTACCCATATTATCATTGTCTTACCCCGTCAGCTTTTGTTATCGTAAACTTCTTAATGGGCAGACTTAGGCTTCCCGAAAAAATTAGGGTAAGTTCGCATGTTAATCAGTAGATGTATGAGTTTACCTTACCTGACCCTTGAGCGTATTCAGCACTTCATTCAATCAGCTCTAGCCGAAGACGTTGGCGAAGGTGACCATTCTACTTTGGCAGCCGTACCGTCCGAAATAACTCAAAAGGCAAAACTTCTAGTGAAAGCCGATGGAATATTGGCAGGAGTAGCGTTAGCTCAGCACATTTTTCAAGCAGTTGATGAGCATTTAGTAGTAGAAAACTTCATAGATGATGGCGCAGCAATAAAATTTGGGGATATTGCTTTTACGGTAGCAGGTAATGCTCAGTCTATTCTTTCGGCGGAACGATTAGTACTGAACTGTATGCAACGAATGAGCGGTATAGCAACTTACACTCACCAATTACAATCCTTACTTAGCCACACTTCGGCTAAGCTGCTAGATACCCGCAAGACCACACCAAACTTCCGCTTACCCGAAAAGTGGGCAGTTGCTATCGGAGGCGGACAAAATCACCGCTTTGCACTTTACGATATGATTATGCTCAAGGATAACCACATTGACTACGCTGGGGGAGTTAGAGAAGCAATTGAACGAACTCATCGCTACCTTGAAGAAAACCAACTATCCCTCAAAGTTGAAGTAGAAACCCGCAATCTGGACGAAGTAAAACAAGTACTAGAAGTAGGTGGAGTCGATGTGATTATGCTTGATAATATGTCACCCGAACTTATGAAAGAGGCTGTTGAGATGATTGGCGATCAAGCTAAAACGGAAGCTTCGGGCAACATTAATGAAACTACCATTGTAGCCGCAGCTGAAAGCGGGGTAGATTATATCTCAGTAGGCGCACTTACCCACTCGGTAAAAAGCCTAGACATGAGCCTGAAAGCGACTGAATGATGAATAACGAAGAATAATTAATGTTATGTCATTCCTCATTATTCACTAATCATTAGCCATTAAATCAAGCGTTGCGGATTTCCCCTCCTCCAGCAATGATCTGACCACGGATAATCACCTGCTTCGTAGCTTCCGGCGAATAAGTTTGGTGGAATCGACGTTTGTCTTCGAACCCACCCAGGATAGGAGAGACATTTACTTTTACATTCCAATCGCTTGGCACCACAATTTCGGTACTTCCGAACAATACAAACACATCAATAACTTGCACTCCATCCGCCAGGTGGCAGTTGGTTAGATTAATCTCATTACTACCCAAAATTGAGGTAATCCGTCCGCCCCGGAAATAGTCGGAAGTCACTATATTTTCATTACTACCCAGAATAGCCGATTCATCAATCACCTCTAATAGAGTAGTATCATTCAGGCGTTTCTTCTCCTGATTACGACGAATGAGTAAGCTTATTCCAATAAGTACAAAAGCTAATGGCCAAAATCGGTAGACAATATCCCAGATTGAGATATAAAAAATATCTGAAAGCAGGAACAAACTTCCAACAGCTACTAGTACTATACCTCCACCTTTTTTGTCGCTAGTGGCGATAATTAGTATACCGATAACAATAAGTAGGGTTTGCCAGGATACAACATAGCGAGGAATGGCAAAAGGAATGAGGTTAAAGTTATTTAGCAGGAAGTAGACTCCCAAAACCAGAAAAAGTAGGCCGATAATAAGGCGACTATCGCTACTGCGGGTGTATTGGCTCATGATAGGTAGGGTTGTTAAATAAAGCAAACAAGATACTAAAAACGGCGATCAAGTGAAACTTCCTGATTTCAGCAATGATATAACCTACTTGTAATCAAGTAATACAATGCTTTAACAAAATAAGAATCTCACTTTTACAAGGAGTAATCAATAATTACTAATGTATTTGTGTACGATTACTGTGTAGGGAAAGATGTAAGAAACCAAAAAAAAGTGTATTTTTTACCTACCAAATGTGATACTCATAAGTAGGTTGCCAGGGCAAAACACGCCAATTTGACTGATTTATAGGCGAAAAGTTAAATATTTTCTGCATTTATAACATATTTATATAATAAATTAAAAAAATATTCATATTATTGTAAATACATGCATATGTAAGAAATATATCAAAACCGACCTAATTATGAGAATGTACACAATACTAATCGGTATACTACTTTTTACAACCAACCTATTACAAGCTCAAGCACCTACTGAAGGAAGTGTACGGTTGACTAATCAAACTGAGGTAAGCGGAATGGTTGATATCAACTCTTTTATCAATTCAGCCATTGTAACTACCGATGATGAACGACAACTAACCTACCATGCTTCTATGATTGAAGAAATTGTGACGAAGGATGATTGTGACCGCGAACGCAACTACCGATCCTTTGATTATCGCTCCAGTAGCTTTTTTGATCGTATGGAGAAAAAAGTATTCCAGGTAGTGAGCGATGGTTCAATCACACTACTGCGTCGGGTGTTTGAATACGATATTTTTGATGCTAACGATGAATATACCATTGAAGAGTGGTACTATATAGAAGATGGAAAAGTGGAACGAATCCGTAATTTCCGCCGTCAGGTATTGCCTCTTATGGCTGACTATGCCGAGGAGATGCAGAAATTTCGTAAGCTAAACAAGCTACGTAACCTTAACGATGATCTCAGCATGTTCCTGATGGTTTCCTACTACAATCGCCTGCAAAGCCTGGAAGAGCAATCATTGTTAAGCCAGCGGTAATTGCGTATTCAAGTATTCTTGTGTTCATGAAGTTAAATAATTTGAACCCCCGAACCTACTTCGGCAGTAACAATGATGAATCACCGTAACTCAAAAAGCGGTACTGACTATCCAGGGCGTGCTGATAAATTTTCTTCCAATCATCGCCCACAAAAGCAGCAATCAGTAGTATTAAGGTGGATTTTGGCAAGTGAAAGTTCGTGATCAGCCCATGGCATACTCGGAACTGATAGCCAGGAAAAATGAAGATTTCGGTTTCGCCTACCAGCGTATCTGTTCCCAGACGATTCATGCGATCCAGCACTTCACTCATAGATTCGGATAGTGAAAGCGATGGTACGTTGGGCTGATAGGGATAAAGTTTAGCGATCTGAAAATTGGCATCTGGTTCTTGACTTAGATGTACGCCGTACCAGTAAAGACTTTCCAACGTCCGTATCGAAGTAGTTCCTACCGCAGTAATTATCTGATCGGGAGTAAGCAGTTTCTCGATGTTTTTCCGACTAATCACCATCTGCTCAGAGTGCATATCATGCTGCTGAATCTCGTTGGCTTTAATGGGTTGAAATGTGCCAGCTCCTACATGTAGAGTGAGTTGGTTAAATGTCACCCCTTTGCGCTGTAACTTTTCCAATACCTCATTGGTAAAATGTAGCCCAGCAGTAGGGGCAGCAACAGCTCCAGGAGTTTGGGAGTATACCGTTTGGTAGCGGTCTCGATCTTCATCGGTACTTTCCCGGTTCAAGTAGGGTGGAAGGGGAACCTTACCGGCCGCTTCTACAATTTCTGCAAATGAAATAACTGCATTCCAGCTAAGCCGAACTAACTTTTGAGCAGCATCTACTAACTCGGCCTGTAAAGTAGTTTTTTCAATATTGTGGTCTAGCGATTGCTCTAATACCTGCCCAGTTTTCCACTTCCGTAGATTCCCGATGATACATTCCCACACCACTGATTCTGTAGTACTCATAGCTTCGCTCATTACCGGACTAGGTTTGACGGGGTGCAGTAGCAGAATCTCAATTAAAGCTCCTTGGCCTTGCTCGGTAGTAGGTTTTCGGAAGAATAAACGAGCCGGAATGACCTGAGTATTGTTGAAGCACAGACAACTGTTGGAAGGAAGAAAATCGGGAAGATTGTAGAAATGTTGATTCTGGATAGAGCCGTTCTGATAAACTAGTAATTTGGATTGATCGCGTTGAGCCAGAGGATATTTGGCAATACGCTCCTCAGGGAGGGAATAATCAAAAAAATCTAGCTGCAAAGTATTTTCTTCCATAGGCGGTCGGCAGACAAAGTCTCATTTTATTAGCAAAAGTATGGGAAATTTTGTTTGAGCAATGGTTTTCCCAACCACCCGTCGTAAATTAGAAGGCTATTGTAAAAACCTACTATGAAAAGACTACACTACTTTCTCACACTCGCATTACTCTTCACTTTCACATTCAGTCAATCTCAGAACAATCAGACTACGTATGATTCAACGATGCTACAAGCCTTGAAGTATCGTTTGATTGGCCCATTTCGTGGTGGCCGTTGCACTGCAGTAGCCGGAATACCAAATAAACCCCTGACATTTTTTATGGGAACCACTGGGGGCGGTGTTTGGAAGACAGAAGACGGCGGGGGCTCATGGCAAAATATATCGGATGGCTTCTTCGACGTTGGCTCTATTGGCTCTATTGAAGTCTCACTTTCCGATCCAAACGTAATTTACGTGGGTACAGGTTCGGCTTCACCTCGGGGTAACGTATCAGTGGGTAAAGGCATCTACAAATCGACCGATGGTGGAAAAAGCTGGCAAAAAACTGGATTAGAGCAGACTGGGCAGCTTGGTAAAATTCAGATTCACCCCAATAATCCAGATGTTCTCTACGTAGCTGCTTTGGGGAACATCTTCGGCTCCAATGCCGAGCGGGGAGTATTTCGTAGCCGGGATGGCGGTAAAAGTTGGGATAAAGTACTCTACGTGAATGATAGCACCGGAGTGGTAGATTTAGTGATGGATCCTACCAATCCTCGAGTTTTATACGCTGGAGCCTGGCAGACCGAACGCAAGCCCTGGACATTGATTGATGGTGGAAAGGGAAGCGGGTTGTTCAAATCTACCGATGGGGGCGGTACCTGGAAGCGACTAGATGGTGGGTTGCCTACGGGGATAGTCGGACGGGTAGGAGTTGCAGTCTCTCCGGTAAATTCTCAGCGAGTGTGGGCGATTATGGAACACGTGGACGAAGATAAAGGTGGTATTTATCTTTCAGAAGACGCCGGCGATAGCTGGAAGCGAATTAACCGCAAGCGGGAGTATCGGCAACGAGCTTGGTACTATTCCCGATTATTTGCTGACCCTCAGCAAGAACATACGCTCTACGTACTGAATACCGGATTTTACAAATCGTTAAACGACGGAGCAAACTTTGAGCGAATTCCGGTGCCCCACGGGGATAATCATAATTTGTGGATCAACCCCAACGATCCCGATATTATGATTCAAAGTAACGACGGTGGGTCTAACATTTCGTTCAACGGGGGTAAAACCTGGTCAACCCAGCGTAATCAGCCTACCGCTGAATTATACCGGGTCACGGTAGATAATCGATTTCCGTATCGGGTATACGGAGCACAACAAGATAACTCGACGATTTCAGTACCTAGTCAGGGGCTAGCGGATTTTGATCCAATTCAGGATTGGCACGCGGTAGGAGGGGGCGAAAGCGGTCATATCGCTGTTCATCCCGAAAACGCCGATTTGGTGTATGCCGGAAATTACATCGGAATCATGACTAAGCTTAATCGCGCTCAGGGGCATGTCCGTAGTGTAGAAGTTTATCCCGAGCTCAATGATGGAGTAGAAGGACGCGATCTAAAATACCGATTCCAGTGGAATGCTCCTATCCAATTTTCTGCTCATAATTCTGATGTGCTTTACTACACTTCTAACTATGTCCATAAATCCACCGACGGTGGACAATCTTGGGAAGTAATTAGTCCCGACCTAACCCAAAATATTGATAAGTACCTCGATATTCCGGGTGGGCCAATTCAGCACGACAATACCGGGGTAGAATTGTATTGCACTATTTTCGCTTTTGAAGAATCTCCACTAGAGGAAGGAGCACTTTGGGCAGGGAGTGATGATGGCCTGCTTCATATTTCTCGCGATGGAGGCGAAAATTGGGAAGATATAACTCCGAAAAACATGCCAACAGAGGGAACAGTAAACGCTATTGATCCGTCTCCGCACCAACCTGGAAAAGCCTACGTTTCAGTATACCGCTACCGCGACAATGATTTTCAACCCTATGTATTTCGTACCGAGAACTACGGTAAATCGTGGAAATTACTGACCGACGGCGAAAATGGTATTCCCGCCGATCATTTTGTGCGGGTAGTGCGGGAAGACCCTGACCGGGAAGGCTTACTGTACGCAGGCACTGAGTTTGGTATGTACATTTCTTTCAATGACGGTGCCGACTGGCAACCCTTTCAGTTGAATCTGCCAATTACCCCTGTTACTGACTTGAAAGTGCATCAGAAGGATTTAGTAGTGGCAACTCAGGGGCGCAGCTTCTGGATTTTGGATGACCTATCGCCGCTGCACCAAATGAATTCAGAAACCGCTCAGGCTGACGTTCACTTGTTCAAGCCCAGTACCGCTTACCGAACCCAGATTCGGGGCTATCGGGGTGACAATACTCCTGATAATAAACCGAAGGGAGCTATGATCTACTATTCATTGAATTCGCCAAAAGATAGCGTGACTCTAACTATCTTAGATGAAGCAAGAAAAGAAGTGCGAACTTTTTCCAGTGCAAAAGAAGATGATGAACTTTCGGCGGAAGCAGGGTTGCAAAGCTTTGTTTGGGATTTGAAATACCCTGAGCCTGACCTGATTGAGAGTGCAGTGATGTCATTGAGCTATACCGGAGGAGTTACTGCGGTACCCGGAATGTACACAATCAAGCTTACTGCTGATGGTGAAGGAATGGAGCAAATAGTAGAACTAAAAGCTGACCCCCGTTGGGAAAGCACTACTCAAGATTTGCAAGCTCAGTTCGACTTAGGAGTTGCGGTGCGTGACACATTAACAGCAGTACACGATTTAATCCGTACCATTCGTAGTGTACGAACTCAGGTAAAAGAAATCGCGCGCCGTAGTGAGAAAGCGGAGTACCATGTTAAGTTAGGCAGTGATTGCCAGGAGCTATCTGATAAGTTGACGGCACTAGAAGAAAAACTAATTCAAACTCGCAGCGAAAGCTCACAAGACCCTATCAACTATCCAGTGAAGTTAGATAATCAGTACAGCTATTTGTACACTGTAGTTCATTCGCAGGATGCGTACCCTACCCAAGGCTGCTACGAACGCTTTGATGATCTCAATGCTAAGTTAGCGTACCACCGTCTACAGTTTAGTAGTCTACTGCAAAAGGATATTCAGGCTTTTGAAGAAATCATTGAGAGTGCGGGAATTCCCCGGTTGATTCTCAGTACATCTTCCCGCTAGCTGAGAAAAGCTACTCTAGGCATTCTTCAGTGCGGCGGGTATCCGTAATCTGGATGATTTTCCAGCCTTCATTGCTTCGGTATAGTTGGAAAGCATTCACACCACAGTGACTAAAGGTGGTTCCGCGATAAAAGTGGTAAGGAGTCCAGGCAATAGCCAGAGAGCCGTCTATCTGAATTTGATAGTCGAGAATACGTTCGTCCCAGACTTCATCGTGGGGTGTGCCTACTGCTTGTAAAAAGCGGGAAAGAGGGGTTTCTCGTAGACTGGTGGTATCGTTTTGTTCAACTACGGTTAATAACCGAGCTTCGGGAGCAAAGACTGAATGAACCATGGAGCTATCGGCAGAGCGCATTCCCTCGAACAATGTCACGATAGTATTTTTTACGGATTCCTGAGGGGATTGAGCAAAACTACTTTGTAAAGTTAATCCCCCAAAAACTGTCAAAAGCAAGACTTTGGCACTAGTCAGTAGGCAGTATAATTGTGATTTCATAGAGTAAAAGTGTATTTTAGCAAGAATTATTAAAGAGAGTACGAATCAAAATACTCTACTCGATGTTAAGAAGTTGTGATAATTTTCTGACAATAATTTAAGCTTTGTGCGGTTATTGCATAAATCTATAATCACATTCAAACGAACAATATATGCTCAAATTTAAATATAACTGGATACTCTTGCTGATAGCTTTCCCTTTTTTGTGGAGTTGTCAGGAAGACGAAGAGGCAGTGCCACCTAATGAAGAAGTTAGCTTGGTTGACACCACTTACCAGATTATGCGAGAGTGGTACCTTTGGAGTGCGGAAGCTCCAGAAATCAATCCCGATGATTATGAAACGGCTAATGCAGTCATGGATGCTTTCCGTTTCCCGTTAGACAAGTGGTCATACATTCAAGAAGAAGAAACATACGACAATTTGTTTAACAATGCTCAGTATGAAGGTTATGGTTTCCGGATGCAATTTGATGATAACGATCAGCTACGAGTAGCATTTACTTACCGTGATTCTCCCTTCGGAAAACTAGGAGTGGATCGAAGCTGGATAATCAATAAGATCAACGGGAAGGATATGCAGACGATCGTCGCCAATGGTGGAGGAACTAGGGCAGTAACTCAGGAAATATCGAACCCAACCAATACGTTTGAGCTGATTGATGATCAAGGAAATACAGTTACTGAAACCTTGACTAAAGAAACAATTGGAATTAATACAGTGCTGCATCATCAGGTTCTTGATGTAGGCAGTGTAAAGGTTGGCTACCTGGTTTTCAACAGTTTTTTAGCTACTTCTATTGATGAGCTTAAGCCAGTACTTAAAGAGTTTCAGGAGGCAGGAATTGATGAGTTAATTCTGGATCTTCGCTATAATGGCGGAGGACGGGTAAACGTGGCTGAATATCTGGCAGCTAATATTGTGGGCAACCGAGCAAACGGAAGGAATTTTATTGAATTCATTTACAATGAACAGCAATCGCAACGAAATCAGGAGGTTACTTTTAACCAAGCTGAGTATCCTTTGAACTTGGATCGGTTAATTACCATTACTTCTAGAAGTACGGCTTCGGCAAGTGAACTAGTAATTAATGGGCTAGCCCCATTCATGGACGTTGTGATAGTTGGTGAGAATACTAGTGGAAAACCAGTAGGAAGTTTTCCGTTTAGGTATGGTGGTTACGCAATTAGCCCGATCAGCTTCAAAATTGCTAATGATAATGGGGAGGGAGAGTATTTTCGTGGATTTGCCCCGGATGCTTTTGTTCCAGATGACTTAAATCATAAGTTTGGTGATCCTGAAGAACTACGTTTGCAAGAGGCTTTGTACTTCATTGAAAATGGATTGTTCTTAAGTGGAACAGCCCGACAGGAGCCATCCACTTCTAAGTACCAGATTGAATGGCGAGGCTTCCGGCAGGAAATAGGCGCTTATTAAAAAAATTGAAGTAGTAGCATCGTCTTAGGCGATGCTTTTTTGTTCTATGAATAGTTTTATCCCTCGCTTTCACCAGTTTCTAGTGGGTTTTTGTTTTCTTTTCGTTCTCTACTCCTGTAGGGAAGGGGAGGAGGCTGCGCCCGACGCAAATGTTTTTCTGGTTGATCATGAAGAGGTAGCCGCTGTATCTGGTGCAGAATTGCAGGTAATAGCTGCTTTCACTGGCTTTGGTCAATACCAAGACCTGATTGAGTACGGATTGACTTTATACAAAATAACCTATCGTACTGAATTTAAAGGCGAGAGCCTGGAGGCATCAGGTTTGATTGCCGTACCGCAGGGCACTGAACGGTTTCCGCTGTTACTGGGGGCGCACGGAACCATTACTGATAATAGCCGGGCACCATCCAATCTGAATTTCTCGCAGAATAACACTACTGGATTTGAGCTATTTGCCTCCTTTGGTTTTGTGAGTATTATTCCTGATTACCTAGGCTTTGGGGCTTCATCCAATGTGGTGCATCCTTATTTTGACTATCAGTCTTCGGCTCAAAGCTCAGTAGATATGATAAAGGCTACCCAGGAGTTTTTAGAAGATCAGCAAGTAGCGTTTAACCCAGAACTTCTCATTACAGGCTATTCACAAGGTGGGTACGTAGCTATGGCGACATTGAGATATTTAGAAGAAAATGCCGAGGCTTTGCCAGGGGTTGATGTAGTAGCCACTGCTGCTGGGGCGGGCGGTTACAACATTCGACAAGGAATGGATATTATTTTGCAAGATACTACTTACTTGGTTCCTGCTAATCTGGCTTTTCTAATATATGCTTACCAGCAAACTAACGATTGGACTAGACCTCTTACCGATTTTTTTCAGGAACCATATGCCTCTCAGATTCCTAGCTTATTTGATGGTAGCACAAATACCGTTACAATTAATGCTCAGCTCACTACGGATTTGAGTGATTTATTTCAACCACAGTTTCTCGCCGATATACGCGATGGAACCGAGACTGAGTTTTTGACTGCCTTAGATGAGAATAGTGTACATGACTGGGCGCCTCAAACACCAGTAAGACTATACCATGAAATCAAGGATGAAGTAGTGCCTGAGCCAACTTCAGCTAGCACTTTCCAATTGATGCAGCAAAATGGGGCAGCGGATGTTACTTATTTTCCGTTTAATCAGGCGCCCGATCATCGACAAGGAGCGCAGCCAATGTACGTGGAGGCCATTCCTTGGTTTATCTCTTTGCGAAGTTTCGACTAGCGTTCGGATACTGTAGCTTCGTTAGGCATTAAAAACATACTCTGATCGGGTGGGATTTCATCCAGAACCACGTTACGGTATCCAGTTACTCCTCGCTGTTCACCCAACGAATCGTTTTCCCATCGGTAAGACTGTACCTTCAGTGGCACTTTTAGACCATTTACGGTTTGCCACTCCTCATAGACTCGGGCATTGTAACGATCGGCGGGAGATTGGGAAAAATACGTTACAGTATACAGCAGCAACCGCATCTGGTGAGTAGTTTGATCAAAATACGCAATATACTCATCGTTGGCCGCGTCACCCACGTCGGACTGGTAAGTAATCTTCAAGACATCGTAGGTCTGATCTTGGAACTGACGAGGTTCTAATACTTCATAGTTAATGCCGGGGTCAGCCAACACAAATGGAAGAGCAAAGAAATAGAACTGCAAGTTGTGATAAAAGCGAGCTGACCTTCCCGAATAAGCCGAAGTATCCGGGCTGACCCACACTTGCTGACCATCAAAACCAATAGTGTACTGCTCATTGGTCAAAAGTACTTTCCGGGTATTTAAAGCAATAAGTTGATGGTCTACCAAATCTTCGCCTCGATACAGATCATATTCCAGTTTCTCGAGAGACTTCCAACGTTCAAGGCCGCCATGAGCCTCCAAAGCCAGTTGTAACACTTCTGGATAACTAGGTTCCTCCGGGGCAAAAACTATTTCTGGCGAAGACTGACTAGCCGTTTGTTCGGGCGAGGTACATCCGAAGAAAAAAGAAAAAACGATTAGATACGTTAGGAAATGAGTGTTACGCATAGGAAAAATCGATAAATCAGGGAGTAAAACTACTAGTATGGTCTCTGACGATGACCCATTGGTCGTCAATTTTACGGAATAAAAGAGTGAAATACCCTCCAATATTCCCTGAATCACGATCTAATGTCCATTGACCGACCATATGATAAGCATCTAAAGCTAACTGATCTAGTTTGATAATATTAAAAGTCAACTGTCCCATTGCTGCTCGGTCAGGGTATATTGTTTGGTAGCGCTGGTAAGTGATCTCGAATCCGTAAGTCACACTGTTGTCCCCAATGAACGTTAATGAATCAGATTGCCAGTAGCTCTCCATAAAGCAATCAATATCGCCTTGGTTCCAACAGTTTTGCTGCATACTCATAACAGTTCGTATAGCCGTTGCCCCTTCTTTTTCATTATCTACTGAGCAAGCCAGTATGGTGCCCATCAGCACGAAAATTATCAATCGTAATATAATTATATCAAGATTTACAGACGTCGGATGCGGATATTTTTGAACCAAACTGGGTCACTGTGGTCTTGCAAGGCAATATGACCTTCCTTGTACTGACCATAGCCTGACATATCTTTAAATTTAGTTTCAGCTACCCGGGCGTTCCATTCGTCAGTCCACAGATCATATTCTACCACTTTTTGTCCATTTAGCCAATGTTCAACGTGACCATTGTCTACAATAATCTTTCCTTCATTATATTCACCTACTTGCTTTAGTTGAACGTTCTGTGGTTCATCCAGGGCGTAATTTGCGCCGGACATCTGGCTTTTCTCTAAAGTGGCGTTATGAACGATTCCGTAGTTTTCGTCGTCAATAAGCTGATACTCGGGTCCGGTTTCGTAGGTACTGTTATACTCATCGCTCTCTTGAGCTAAATAAATTACTCCACTATTGCTACCTTCAGCGATACGCCAGTCAAACTCCAACGCAAAGTTTCCAAACTTTTCTTTCGTGATCAGATCGCCAATGCCACCGGTGGTGTACAAAGCGCCATCTTCTATTTGCCAAGCCGAAGTATCGCTTTTAAAGTTACGCCAGGCATCCATATTAGAGCCATCAAACAATGTAATCCAGTCATTTTCTTCATTAGTATCACTTTCTTCTACTACCACACTTTCCTCAGTAGACGAACTTTTTTCGCTACTAGAAGAAGTACAACTGAAGAGGAGAATCAAACCTAACAAAGAGAAAGGCAATAGACGTAGCATAAAGATTGGATTAGAGCAGTAGTTTATATCTGCGGCAATTACGGGAAAAACTACTTTCTACCCAATTATTTTTTCCTAACTCGGTTTTTTGTGCTGATGGGTCAATTAGCCACAGTATAATTCTGATTCGGGCTTTGAGTACAGCGGTAGATTTGTCAGATAAGTCAGACGTTTTGATTGAATTGTTTGTAGGGTTAGGTCAGATTTGATAAATTTGCGCTCCTATTCGCGACAAGCGAAGGGCCCTTAGCTCAGTTGGTTAGAGCACCTGACTCATAATCAGGTGGTCGCTGGTTCGAGCCCAGCAGGGCCCACTCCCACAACGGAATTGTGATAATCAAGCACTTACGAGATCTATTCTAGTAGGTGCTTTTTTGTTTTTTAGCTCTTCGGAGATATAATTAACGATCAGACTGTTATCAATTAAAATACTTTCTACGGCAATGAGTATTTTTGAATGAATGAGCCAACATCGTCACTTTGTTATTCATAAGCCGTTCGGCTACTTATCACAGTTTGTTAACAATCAAACTAAACGAAAAAATAAGAAGCTGCTGGGTGAACTTCACGCATTTCCCGAAGGAATAATGGCAATTGGTCGGCTAGATGAAGACTCGGAAGGCTTACTATTACTAACTACCGATGGTAAGACAAGTATGCGGGTACGAAGCAAAAAGGTAGAGAAAGAGTACCACGTGCAGGTAGACGGGGAAATTACTGATGCGGCAATAGCACGCCTACAGAAAGGAGTAGAAATTAGTAACGGGAAGAAAAAATACTTGACTTTGCCCGGCAAAGCAAAACGGTTAGACCTGCCTCCCACGTATCCGCCGCGAACCAAGAGAATAAGAGACGAAAGACACGGATCAAGTAGCTGGGTTTCCGTAACAATCACCGAGGGGAAATTCAGGCAAGTACGTAAGATGACGGCAGCGGTTGGGTTTCCCACACTAAGATTATTGCGGATACGGATTGGGAGCATTTTACTCGGTGACCTGCCCGCTGGCGGAGTTATTGAGGTTGATACCTTCCACCTGATCTAGTTGGTCGTATTCTTGGCGAACCTTCTTTATTCCAATCATTTCTATTAGTTTTAAGCCAAACAATTTTTTTAATGAAAGTATTGTCTGTCATCAGTATTATGGGATTGGTAGTGGCTTGCCAGCCTCAGCAATCTGACCCTATGGAACAAGCTAAAAAACCCAACATCATTTACATTTTAGCGGATGACTTGGGCTATGGTGACGTCGGGGCTCACGGACAACAAAAAATTGAGACACCCAATATTGATGCCTTAGCGGATACGGGTATGAAGTTCACCCAGCACTACTCTGGTTCACCCGTGTGTGCTCCCTCGCGTTGCGTGTTGCTTACTGGAAAGCATACGGGAAATGCTTATATCCGAGGAAACGGAGAATGGAAAGAACGAGGCGAAGTGTGGGACTTTGTAGCTATGCTGGAAGACTCTACCCTGGAAGGTCAACGACCTCTGCCCAAAGAAACACCTACAATCCCTAAGTTATTGAAGCAAGCTGGGTACGCTGCCGGAATGATTGGGAAATGGGGGCTGGGTGCTCCGCACACTGAGTCAATACCGACCACAATGGGGTTTGATTACTTTTATGGGTACAACTGCCAGCGGCAAGCGCATACCTACTACCCGGTTCATCTTTACGAAAACGAGCGTCGGGTATATCTAAAAAACGATACCGTACCTCCTCGAACCCGGATGCCAGAGGAGGCTGATCCTTATGAGATAGCTAATTATGCTGATTTTACCCTAACTGATTATTCTCCCGATTTAATGTTTGAGAAGCTGACTCAGTTTGTAAATGAACATACGGATGAGCCATTTTTTATGTACTGGGCGACGCCAATTCCTCACGTTCCTCTGCAAGCACCCCAACGGTGGGTAGATTATTATGTGGAGAAGTTCGGTGGTGAAGAACCATATTTATCGGGGCGCAGTTATTTTCCCCACCGTTATCCTCACGCTGCTTACGCGGCTATGGTTTCCTATCTGGACGAGCAGGTGGGACAGTTAGTAAGTCAGCTTAAAGAGCTAGATGAATACAAAAACACGTTGATTATCTTTACTTCTGATAATGGCCCTACATTTAACGGGGGAACGGACTCACCCTGGTTTGATAGTGGCGGACCTTTCCCTAGTGAACAGGGTAGAGGAAAGGGAACAGTGTACGAGGGCGGTGTTCGGGTACCCATGATTGCCAGTTGGCCGGGTAAGATAGCGGCGGGTAGCACTACCGATCATATTTCCGCCTTTTATGATGTAATGCCTACGCTGGCTGAAGTTGCGGGGGTTGCTGAACTACCTACTACCGATGGCATTAGCTTTTTACCTACCTTGCTAGGGCAGGAGAATCAGCCTAAGCACGAGTTTATGTATTGGGAATTTCCGCAGTATACTGGGCAGGTAGCCGTCCGAATGGGAGATTGGAAATTCATTCAGCGGAATTTAAGTGAAGGTGAGCCAACTGTAGAACTATACAATCTGGCAGAAGATCTTACCGAAAGCAACAATGTGGCAGATCAGCACCCCGAAGTAGTGCAGCAAGCCCAAAAAATTATTGAACAAGAGCATACAACTCCTGAACTAGAAACCTTTATAATACCAACGCTAGAAGCTGGTCTTACGATCAATTGAATTATGAATAAACCAACATTACTTGTGCTGGCTGCCGGTATGGGTAGTCGCTACGGAGGCTTAAAACAAGTTGATCAGTTTGGGCCTTCCGGTGAATCTATTATTGACTATTCGGTGTACGATGCTATCCGGGCGGGATTTGGCAAAGTAGTATTCGTCATTCGTAAGTCGCTGGAGGAGCAGTTCAAAGAAGTTTTTCTTCAGCGCTTTCCCGAAGATATTTCAGTGTCTTACGTCTTTCAAGAGCTGGGAAAACTACCGGAGGGATTTGAGGTTTCACCACAGCGGGAGAAACCTTGGGGAACCGGGCACGCCGTGTGGGTAGCTGCCGATCAGATAAAAGAGCCATTTGCAGTTATCAATGCAGATGATTTTTACGGTCGAGAATCGTTGCAGCGCATGGGCGATTTTTTGAGTAATCCGCCAGAAAACAGTCACTGTCTGCTAGGTTATAAATTGGAAAACACCCTATCGGATTACGGCTACGTTTCGCGAGGGATTTGTGAGGTACAGGATGGCTCACTGCAAAGTATTACCGAGCGTACCCACATTGAGCGGAAGAACGGTCAGATTATTTACCAAACTGACGAAGGGCAAGAAGTGCCGCTGACTGGCGAGGAAACGGCTTCTATGAACCTGATGGGTTTCACTCCCGATGTTTTTTCAGTCTTTGAGCGTTGCTTTACTGACTTTCTCAAAGAGAAATCCCAGCACCCTAAAAAAGAGTTCTACCTGCCGTCGGTGATGAATGAAATTATTCATAGCAATATTGCGAAGGTGAAAGTAGTGCCTACCCCGGATACCTGGTTTGGGGTGACGTATCCAGAAGATAAAAAAGTAGCTAAACAAACGCTGAGTGATTTGGTCGCCCAGGGAGTGTACCCAGCTAATCTGTGGGCAAATACATGAAGTCAGAGCGAAGATTTTCGTTAGATAAAATCCTGGCGGCATATTTCCCCGATGCTTCGTTTAACTCTGCTATACCCTTCGGCTCTGGTCATATCAACGACACTTTTTTAATTACAAACCTTGCTGGAGAAAAATATTTGTTGCAGCGGATTAATCATCAGGTCTTTCAGGATGTAGCTGGGCTGATGAACAATATGGAACGGGTGACTCGTCATCTTCAGCAGAAATTAGCCGGGCAGACTGGCTCTCGCTTTACTACTATTCAGGTTATTCCCAATGCTGAAGGAAAGTTGTTTCATCAGGATGAATCGAGTAACTACTGGCGCGTTATCACCTTTATTCCCAATAGCGTAACCTATGATTTAGTAACCTCAGAAGATCAGGCCTATCAGGCAGGTTACGCCTTTGGATACTTTCAACAATTATTGAGCGACGTTCCCGGTGACACCTTAGCTGAAACTATTCCGCAGTTTCACGATATGAAGAGTCGGTTTGCTAAGTTCGACGCAGCCCGGGAGATTGACTCAGTAGATCGGGTTAAGTCGGCAGAGGCTGACATTGAATTTGCTTTATCGCAAAGGAAAGAAATGATTGCTTGGCATGAGTTAGTAACCCAGCCTGATTTTCCCCGGCGGGTGACCCATAATGATACTAAGTTCAATAATGTGCTACTCGACCGGGAAAGCCAGCAGGCTATCTGCGTAATTGACCTTGATACCGTAATGCCGGGAGTAATTGGCTACGACTTTGGGGATGCCATTCGGACAATTGCCAACACCGCTGAAGAAGATGAAGCCGAATTAACTAAAATTTCGGTAAACCTTGATTATTATCGCGCTTTCGCTCAAGGTTTTTTGAGTGAATCTGGACAACAACTCACTACACTCGAGAAGCAATCACTGCATTACGCCCCTAACTACATGACCTTTATCATGGGATTACGGATGCTAACTGACTATCTGCAAGGAGATATCTACTATAAAATTAGTGATACTAACCATAATCTCCGCCGGGCTGCTGCTCAGTTTAAACTAGTAGCGGAGCTGGAAAAATCAGCGGATCAGACTCAACAAATTTTAACTGAAATTTTTCAAAGTTAGTATAATTAGCTGGAAAACGAATTGCTAGTTCTCCTTCATTCTACTGAAAATTTTAACACCTTTGTAAGAAAGATATAACAATGGCAAAAGTTCTAGTAACGGGCGGGTTAGGCTATATTGGTTCGCATACTGTGGTAACCTTGCTACAACATGGCTTTGAAGCAGTAGTTGTGGATGATCTTAGTAACTCTCAGACGGACGTGCTTGATCGGATTGAGCAAATTAGTGGACAGCGACCACCGTTTTACGAGCTAAATCTATGCGATGAAAGTGCAGTCGAACAAATGTTCAATAAGGAACCGGACATTGATTCCATAATTCATTTTGCAGCTAGTAAAGCCGTAGGCGAGTCAGTTGCGAAACCTTTGTTGTACTACAAAAATAATTTGCTTTCACTCATTCATCTATTGGAGCAAATGAATAAGCGGAATATTACTGACTTTGTATTTTCTTCTTCTTGCACTGTGTACGGACAACCCGATCAACTTCCGGTAACTGAGCAGTCGCCCATGAAGCCAGCGGAGTCACCCTACGGAAACACCAAACAGGTGGGTGAGCAAATCTTGCGAGACGCTTGTCGGGCGTATCCTTCCTTACGAGTCATCGCACTACGTTACTTCAATCCGGTAGGTGCCCACGAATCGGCTTTGATTGGTGAATTGCCCAATGGCGTGCCTAATAATCTGGTTCCTTTCATCACCCAAACTGCTGCCGGGTTGCGCCCTCAATTGAAAGTTTTTGGTCAAGACTATAGTACTCCCGATGGTACCGCCGTGCGGGATTATATTCATGTAGTAGACTTAGCCGAGGCTCACGAAATAGCATTACGACGATTGATGGATGATAAGCAAAAAGAGAACTTCGAGTTTTTCAACATTGGCACCGGCGAGGGGCATAGTGTGCTGGAAGTGGTAAAAACCTTCGAGCGGGTAAATGACTTATCACTCAATTATCAACTGACCGACCGCCGTCCCGGTGATGTAGAACAAGTATACGCCGACACCCATTACGCTAATACCGAACTTGGCTGGAAAGCCACCCGCAATCTGGAAGAGATGCTCACTTCCGCCTGGAAATGGCAACAAAAATTAATGACTGATGATAAATGAATAATTGATTTACAGTAATGTACCAACCATTGGTCATTAATCATTATTCATCAATCATTAAATCACCCTGGCTGTAATTCCACCTTCTTTCCGGCAACTGAAAGGTTTTCATTGACGTACTGCTCATCCCAGAGGTTAGAGATGACTGCGGAGATTCTTGGGTTCTGCAATGCCCAAATATACGCTTTCATTGGAGCTTTCATATCGCCAGGTACAATACGTTCTACCTTGTCAATGCGCCAGGAAGGAATCGGTTGGATAGCTTTATGATGAGTAGCTACCGCCATCGCAGCTTTCATAGCTATAATCCCCATACCCTTTTCGTGAGCCAGACGAATAGGATCTTCCAAGTAGCCACCATTTACGATATTGTAGGCGCACATGGCAGCATCATACTCACCAGTTTCAGCAGCAGCCCGGAGCACACCGGCGGTGTCATTGTGGGTTGAAACTCCCTGATAACGGACTTTTCCATCTTTCTTGAGTTTGGCGAAGGTTTCGTAGATTTCCGGAATCTGAACTTCTTCAGGACAATCCGCGCCGTGGGGACACATCAGAATATCAAAGTAGCCAAAGCCAGTACGCTTTAAACTACCCTCGATAGAGGATAAAATTTTATCGCGGTAAGCTTGGCTTCCTTCTACCTGATGAGCGTAATCTTTTACCATCGCATTCGCTAAAAAGGCTCCATCCATAGATTCAGCTTGTCCGGGCCAATATTTAAGAAAGTAACCCGGTTTATCTACCGCCCGCTCTTGACGAATCTCCTGCGCTCGTTTCATAATCGCGTCCTGCTTACCCGAGGGTAACCCTTTGAAAATATCCCGGTAAAGCTGATCGCGCACGGCGGCAAAGCCACTCACTTTGGTGGTGATAAACACTTTTTCTCGCTTAGACGAACTGTCAATCACCTGACTGTAGGCTTCCTCACATTCCCCGTTGCCGTAGGCCGGAGCCATATCCAGGTAATTGAGACCTTTGTCCATCGCTAGTTCTACCGGGCGAGTATTGCCAAACCGGATAGGGTCACCGCCACAGACTACTTCCGAAATCATCATTCCTGTTCGACCCAGTTGTCGATAGGCCATCTCTGACTGACGGTTGCGCCACTCAAGCTTTACTTCAGGCTTAGAAGTTTGTTCAGGGCTAGCATTAGCCGATTGTAAAGTCAGGCCAGATAGTCCAGCAGAAGTAGCCGAGGCTACTGTTAAAAATTTGCGACGAGACAACGAAGAAGACAAGTGATTAGGCTTTTTCATAAGTTTTGGCTCTTTACGTTAATATACGTATTCTTCAGGAAAAATGCATTTCTTAAAGTATTCTTAGCCATGTCTTTTCAGCGAAATAGCATCTACTATCCGAATGGTCATCCCCGAAATCATGCAATTATTGCCTCAGTCTACTTTCCCTACGAAGCTGATCGACTCGATGGTGGCGATCGTGGGATTTTAAATCAGGTAAGCAATCGCTACAATATGATTCTTTTGGGACGGAGAGTGTCCTTCACCTTTGTGGGATTTGCGGATTACCGGGGAACTCGTAGTTTTAATATCAATTTAGGGAATAGACGGGCGGTATCTGTTAAAAACTACTTAGATTCACGCTTAGGCCAAAACCGATTTTATTCATCCTATGCTGCGGTATCCCGAGGGGAAGAAGATGCTTACCAGAACCATCCTAGTCAGGAGCAAATGGCGCTTGACCGAAGAGTAGATGTTTGGTGTTCGTGGGTACACCGTCGGGTAGTTGTAAACGAACCAATTTTAGTGCAAGGAACCATTCCTCAGGTAAGGCGGGTAACGTATCGATATTTTTCTAAGTTTTCTGCTGAAAACATGGGAGTCCGTCCTTCAACTGATGGAATAGATAGCGGGGATTTTCGGGAAGGGGTCAACAGTATAATTGCAATAGCAAGAGGAGATATGGCAATCTTTGAAAATACTTGGGGTAATGAGGTACAAAGACGGAGACAGACCTCAGAGTTTCCGGCTAACTACAAAGTAAATGTAGTACGGATGACCAAAGAATATATGGTGAATACTCGAGGGTTTGCCCGAATAGAACAATACAATGCCAGCATCACCTACGAGTGGGGACGACCCCGTGCCCAAGTACAAGTACACGAGACCATGAATACACTGGGGCGAACGACCCGCGGCAGTCGTTCTGTACCCAGAAACGAAGCTGATCAAAGTCCGGTATTGAATCCCCCCGATCCTTAATCAACAGTTAAGCTTCTGGTCTGGGCAGACCTTCATCCACAATGAGTTTCTTCACACGCAGTCGTTCTACCGAGAGATCATCGATCTTCAGCGACTTTATCCGTGCTTTGGCTAGAGCAAGGGAGCCAATGGCAACCGTACCAATGGCCAGTGCGCCTATAGCCATAGCGCCAACGCTAATTGCTATGGTAGCAGTCGCTAAACGGCTAACAGCAGGTTGGTAGGTTGGCTTAGGAGTGCGAAAGTGATTATGAAGAAGTTGCATAGTGTAGATTTTACCCAGGTTTACGAATAATGGAGCGATTCGTTGGTGCCATCGTTGTTTATTATACACCAAAGATACTATACTTGGTAATGATGGATGAATAATGACTGATGAATGATTACTTTGCATTCGTCATTAGTCATTCATCATTAATCATTACAACTATGAAGGGAAGAATCGCTATACTCGGAGGGGGAAACTTAGGAAAAGCCATTGCTATTGGTTTAGCCAGCACCGAGCAGTACGAAGCTAACCATATTCTGGTAACCAAGCGCCGAATGCACGGGGTAGAGGACTTGCAGAGACTAGGTATACAAACCACCAGTGATAACCGGGAAGCAGTGAAATCTTCCGAACTGATCTTGCTTTGTGTACAACCCAAACAACTTGAGTACTTGCTGATCGAGATCCGGGATGTGTTGAATCCGAAGCAGCACGTATTGGTATCTACCATTACCGGGGTGAGTATCCGGGATATTGCCCGACTTACTTTAGATGAATTTCCTATCATCCGGGCGATGCCCAATACCGCTATTGCCATTCGGGAATCGATGACTTGTCTGGCCGCGCAGAATACATCAGATGATTTGCTCAAGCAGGTAAAAGCCATTTTTGATGTGATGGGGGAAACGTTGGTGATTGATGAAGAAATGATGGCAGCGGCCACTGTGCTGGGTGCCAGTGGTATTGCCTTTTGTTTGCGCTACATTAGGGCAGCGGCTCAAGGCGGCATTCAGATGGGATTTCACGCCGAAGAAGCGCAGAAAATAGCTGTACAGGTATGCCGGGGAGCAGCTTCGCTTATTCTACAAAATGAGCAGCATCCCGAAACTGAAATTGATAAAGTAACTACCCCCCAGGGCTGCACCATTGCCGGACTCAACGAAATGGAGCATAACGGCCTAAGCTCCGCGGTCATTAAAGGCATTATGACTTCTCACCGTCGGATTGGGAAGATTACGGACTAATACGATACAGGTAGTACTTAAAGTTTATATCTGACAGTATTCTCAGCCTATCCCATTTCTGCCGATCTTTCGCTATTTTTAGATAAAAAGTAGCATGTCAGGGATCGGCTATACTTTATTGCGAGTGGCCTCGGCCGTTATTGATGCCGGGGTACAGCCCAATTTTGGCTTTGCGACGGCTAAAAAAATTCGCCTGACCAACATCTGTGCAATACTAGCGGGTGGAGCGGCTTTTCCCTACTTATTTCATTTTCTCAGCTATAGTACTTTGCTGGCAGTAGCAACTGGTATTTCTTGCCTGGGCTTTATCAGCACAATAGTATTTAATAGTCTTCAGCAGTACTCACTAGCTCGATGGCTACTTATTACCAATGCTAATTTTTACCTGTTTACTACTGCCTCGGCGTTGGGGCGGGAAGCAGGCGAACAGATGATTTATTTTCCGGTGATGGTGGGCTCGGTGTTAGTGTTTGCATTTCAAGAAAGACCCAGTTGGTGGGCCACTGTAGCATTAAGCTTATTCTGCTTATTTCTCTTGGAATGGACCGACTATCAACTTTGGTCTATCCAACCTTCTCCTGACGAGCAGCAGGTCTACTATCAGGGGAATTTAATTATTACTTCATTCTGTACGGTGGCTTTGGCGCTATTCAGTTTCTCTTTGTACGAGAAGCAGTACCGACAGAATCAAAGGCTACTCCAGAACCGTCGGGAAACCGAAGCTGTCATTAATTACTTTTCTACCTCACTGTTTGGCAAAAATACGGTGGATGAGATACTGTGGGATATTGCCAAAAACTGCATTGCTCGCCTCAAACTAGTAGACTGTGTTATCTACTTGCTGGACGATGACCATCAGATGTTGGTGCAAAAAGCCGCCTACGGCTCAAAAAATCCCAAAGATTTTGATATTTACCATCCTATTGAAATTCCGGTAGGTCAGGGCATCGTGGGCAGTGTGGCTCAAACTGGTAAGGCGGAAATTATTTCAGATACCTCCTTAGATGCCCGTTACATCGCCGATGATGAAGTACGGTTATCGGAAATTGCCGTTCCCCTCGTTTATCAGGAAAAGGTGCTAGGGGTGATTGATGCTGAGCACCCGGATAAAAACTTTTTTACGGAAGAGCATCTGACGATTCTGGAAATTATCGCGGCTTTATGCTCAAACAAAATCGTTAAAGCCCGGGCAGAAGAAGAATATCAGCAGGCGGAAGCAGTGCGCCAGGAGGCCGAACGGATAAAGGCACTGGATGAAGCTAAATCGCAGTTTTTTGCCAACGTTACCCACGAGTTTCGTACTCCGCTCACGCTGATTATTGGCCCACTGGAGCAAAAGCTATCCAGCGTTTTACCGGATGAAGAACGTCAGACTACCGAGCGGATGCTCCGACACGCCCAGCGACTATTACGGTTAATCAATCAACTGCTCGATTTTGCTAAGTTAGAGCAACAGCCGCTTCAACTCTCGGTGCAGCCCGGAAGTCTGACCCACTTTCTTCAGTCGCTATTTGCATCCTTTGAGTGGCAGGCTCAGCAGCAACAAGTTGACTATCAGATTCACTGGCCAAGTCAGGAAATTACGGGCTACTTTGATGCGGATAAACTGGATAAGATCATCTATAACTTGTTATCAAATGCGTTTAAGTTTACTTCGCGTCAGGGAAAAGTTGTCGTCATAGTGGTTGAACGAGAGAAGCAGTTAGAAGTACAGGTGAGAAACAGTGGAAAAGGTATTCCGCCCGATCAGCTTCCGCATATTTTTGAGCGGTTTTATCAAGCAAAACATGCTGAAAATTCCTCCTCGGGAGGCTCGGGTATTGGGTTGGCTCTCACCCAAGAGCTAGTAACCATCCACCAGGGAACCATTACGGTAGAAAGCATTCCCGATCAGGAAACTGTCTTCATGGTAAGTATTCCGATTGATAAAGCCGAATATAAACAAGCCGAAGAGGCTTTAATAGAAACTTCTTTTCCCGGTTTGGAACCTACCCATCCGCTAAAACCGGAAGTTTCTCATATTGAACTAAAAACTGATATTGACCTTCCCACATTACTGCTGGTAGAAGACCACCACGATTTACGAGCTTATGTACGCGAGCAGACGGCATCAGACTATCAAGTATTGGAGGCCGTTGATGGAGTGGAAGGTTGGGAGGCAGCATTAGCGCATAGCCCCGATCTGATTATCTGCGACTGGATGATGCCTCGCCTCGACGGACGAACCTTATGCGAGCGACTGAAAACCGACGTGCGTACCTCCCATATTCCGGTGATTATGCTCACCGCTCGCGCCGACCAAACCAGCCGACTGGCTGGGCTAGAAACCGGGGCGGATGTGTATCTGGTAAAGCCCTTTAACCCGGAAGAGTTACGATTGCGGATACGAAAGCTGGTGGAACAGCGAATACAACTACGAAGTCATTTTCAGCAGGAGTTAATTGTGTCTCCGCAAGAAATAAAGGTGAATAGCACCGACGAGCGGTTTCTCCAGCAGGCTGTAGCATTAATCGATAGCCAACTGGCTAACCCCAATTTTACGGTGGCAGAATGGCAGCAAGAACTCAACCTCAGCCGGATGCACCTGCACCGCAAACTAAAAGCCCTTACCGGACAGTCAGCTACCGAGTTTATCCGTACCTATCGCCTGAAACGAGCTGCTCAATTACTAGCTCAACGAGCCGATAATGTCTCTCAAATTGCCTACCAAGTGGGATTTAGTAGCCTAGCTTATTTTACCACCAGCTTTAAAACCCAGTTTGGTTGTAACCCTTCGGAATACGCTGAAAAGGCTGAATAGGCCGACTTTTGGGCGCGGGTTACATAACGGTAAAAATAGGTTACACTAGCGTAAAAGCTAGCTCATACGATTGGTTACCTTGAAAGGTAATTTAACTTACTAATAGGACGAGAAGCATCTTATATCTAGCTGCAACTGCCTCGCTGTTGTCCGACGAATAAAATAACCAAGAACCTAACTATGAAACTCCCAAACTTTATGACCTCACGTACTTATTCACTTTCACTAATAATTTTAACATCAATAATTCTAATTGGGCTATTTTCCAGCTGTGGTGAAGAAAGCGGCGGAGATGACCCCGACCCTGTTCCGATGCCCACGATCTCATCCATTGATCCTAGCAGTGGGATGGTAGGGGATGAAGTAACCATCACCGGAACCAACTTTGGTAGTACCGCCAGTGAAAATACGGTAACTTTTAATGGCGTCACTGCTTCGGTAGGAACCGCTTCAGCCACTCAATTGGTAGTAGAAGTCCCCGAAAACGTTACCACTGGTCCAGTTGCCGTCACGGTGGGTGACCAAACCGTGCGGGGACCAGACTTTACCATTATTGAAGCGAATCTATTTGATTGTGCTAATAACGAAATCACCGAAGATATCACCTGGGAAGACCTGGGTGATGGTGTCGACTATGTTATTGAGTGTGCGATTTCAGTAAAAGAAAATGCCCTGCTGACTATTGAACCGGGTGTAACCATCCAGTTTGAGGGACAGGAAAGTGGTATCTTTACTAGCGATGGCGGAGGTTTGAAAGCGGTTGGTACTTCCGCTGATCCTATTCAGTTTCTAGGAACCAGCGAAAACCCCGGAACCTGGAAAGGAATATACTTCGGCTCCGATCATCCCGAAAATCGGCTAGAGTATGTCGTGGTAAAGCACGCCGGACGAACCGCTTCTGTACAATCAGGAGAGACTGGGGCAGTGCAACTTAGTCGGGATGATGAGTCTAAAGCCGCTCTGGTGAACGTCACTATTGAAGAAAATGAAGGCTACGGGCTATTTGTCACTGACGAAAGTGAGCTCAGTGAATTTGCTGACAATACTATTTTGGGTAACACCCAAGCACCCGTAGGTATTTACTTCAATCAGCTAGGCAGCCTGGATGCTAACTCTAACTATCAGGGTAATGATGATAACTTTATTGAAGTACGAAAAAATGATATCGAAGACGATGAGGTCACCATGCCCAAAGTGAACGTACCCTATCGCTTTATAGAAAGTTCACGTTACGATATTGCGCAATCACTCACCATCAGTGCGGGTAATACGCTAGAGTTTGTGAGCGGTGCCGGGCTTCGGTTGGGCAGTCCGGGTACTGATTGTGGTATAACTACCGGGGCACTTAATGCCACAGGTACTACTGAAGAACCTATTATTTTTCGCGGAGTGAACGAAGGTCGGGGCAGTTGGTTAGGGATTGGCTTCAACTCCGCTAGTCCGAATAATAAGCTGATTTACTGCGAGATTTCCGGTGGGGGTAGTGGAGATTTTTATAATGCTTCTGACTTTGCGGCCAATGTTACACTCCAGTGCGAGAGCAAGGTTATGATTCAGAATACAATAATCAGCGAAAGCGGGGGCTACGGTATTTATCTATTAGATGAAGACGCTCAGCTAGGTCAGTTCACCGAGAATACAATTACCGACAATGAGTTATCTCCAGTCTGGCTACATTTTCCGCAAGTAGACCAACTGGATGCGGCCTCTGTTTATGCCGAAGGAAACGGGCAGATGTACATTGAAGTGGAAGGAGATGGAGTTGAAGATGCTGACTTGACAGTAAAAAAGCTGGAGGTGCCGTACCGGATAAGTCCGGATGGACTTGGTCGAGAAACCTTTGTGGGGAAAGTCCTGACCATTGAACCAGGGGTAGTTATGGAGTTTGAGACTTCGGCCGGAATTATTCTGGGCAGCCCGGGCACTGATTGTGGTGTAACTTCCGGAGTGTTCAATGCGGTGGGCACCGCCGAAGAACCTATTATCCTAAAAGGGGCTACTGAAGGACAGGGAGCCTGGGTTGGTATTGGGATCAATTCCAGTAGTTCGGAAAATAAACTAATCTACTGTACCCTGTCTGGCGGGGGCTCAAAACAATTATACAATGCGGGTGGCCAGGGCAATCTGGTGATTCATTGCGAAGGGCGAGCCGAAGTGAGAAATTCTACGATTAGCGAAAGTGGCGGCTGGGGTATCGACTTTGTGCAGGGTGGCAATTCACTCACGGAATCGGATAATACATTTGACAACAACGCTGAGGGTAATATCGCCCCGAATTAGTTATGAAGAAATCGTAAGTAATATGATTAGTCAGGTCTGGAAGAGAAAGTAAATTGCCAGCCTGGTAGACTGAACTACCACTGAAAAAGCTATGGATTTATCCCTGAATAGAGTGCCAAGCACTTTCTTTAAGATTGCCATTTGGACTGTGATAATCGGTCTTTCGGTGTACTTCTTTATTGAAGGCGTATTTCCTTATTTCTCCGGTGATCTGCCAGAGCGAAAGTTAGCTATTCAGGGTTGGCTGGTATTACACCTGATCGGAGGGGCTTGCTCCCTCTTTTTAGGGCCGTTTCTGCTTTGGAAGTGGTTCAGAAACAAATACTTGTGGCTTCACCGTCGTATGGGAAAGGTTTATATAATCGGTACCTTGGTGTCAGCAGTACTGGCTTTTCGGTTATTGATAAATGATTATCCGCTGCCGGGAGCAGTTCCCTCACTTTTTGTTCTGGCTGGGCTATGGGCATTTATGGCGGTTGCTGCTTGGGTCGCTATCCGAAGAAAAGACATCCGCAATCACCGCTGTTTCGTCATCCGAAGCTACGCACTCGGTTTAGCATTTGTATTCATCCGCATTCTCGATAGGCTAGAAGAATTCGGTTATAGCGTACTGTCCTTTATTGAAGATATAACAATGCGATATACCCTCTACGAGTGGATGTGTTGGGTATTTCCGTTGGTCATCATCGAGCTGTGGCTCAGCTGGTTACCCGCCTTGAAAAGAAGTTCAGCATCTTTAAAGTGAAGCTTTCTTATTTCTTGATTTATATAAAATTAGAAGACGATATAGACCAAAAAACACAACCTTCTTTGACTTCAGTAAGGGTTACTGAGGCCTATTTATGAATATATATCCGCAACCATGATTACCAAAAAAATAGTATTTGCCGTTTTCACAGGTTGGCTTGTGGTACTTTTCGTTGCTACCCAGCAACCCGGACATTTTACAGTCGACATTCCTAAAACCTGGGACATGCAGGAAATTATACGCTTTCACCTGCCGCCCCCCGATAGTTCGGTAACCGTAACCTACGCTTCCGAAGAATACTATAATAGTTTGCCTGAACACGTTATCTACAAAACCTATCCGGTTTACGTACAAGAACAGGAACCCGAGGGCTATCTGGACTCCATTCGTACTTTAGAACCGGAAGTAGTTTTTGACCTGAGTAAGATTAAAACCCAGGAGGACTGGATCAAGGCGGGGGAAGCGGTATTTCACTGGCCTACTTCCTTCAGCCCACCCTATCAACCTCCCACTTCTTATATCGACCGGAAAGAAACAGATGTTACAGGTGCGCCGGTCACCCCGGAAGGGCTTTACCCTTTCAGTCATTATGTAGTAAAAGAAAAAGGGCAGATACAGCTTGGTTTTTTATCCTGTGCCAACTGCCATACTCGCGTGATGGAAGATGGCTCTTTGATCGTGGGGGGACAGGGAAACCCGGCCTTTGACCCGGAATTTGCCGTTTTTGTAAAACTATTTCACGTCCCCTTTGCTACACTTCAGAAAGGAGTACATCAACTGACCTATGCGCCTTGGGCGCCCGAGGTGTCGGAGTACGCGATGAGTATGGATTCAGCTGATTTAGTAGATATGACCATTGCCCACCCGAATGGTACCATGGTCCGTCAGGGTATTAGCTTTGGCCCTGCCGAAGATGCGGTGGCGGTACCCAGCCTTATTGGCCTGAAAGATATGAAGTATATGGATAAAACCGGGCTCATGTTACACGAAGGGCCTGGCGACCTAATGCGCTATGCCGCCTTCAATCAGGGTATGGATATGCTGACCCGCTACAACGATTTTATTCCAATGGGGGTAAATGACTATACCGAACTTCCAGAGGCAGCAGAATGGGATCATCCTTTTGGCTACGATCCCTTTCGCTATAGCGATGCCCAACTCTACGCGCTCACTCAGTATATTTACTCATTGAAACCACCGGAAAACCCTAACTACTTTGACGAAGCCTTGCTGAGCCGGGGAGAAACCATATTCAAAGAACAGGGTTGTATCACCTGTCATACGCCTCCGCTATACACCAATAATCAATTGACTCCCGCATTGGGTTTTGAGCCACCTAAAGAACACTTCGAGAAATATGACATCTTTAACGTATCGGTAGAAACTGATCCTACGTTGGCGATGAAGTCGCGTAGGGGAACGGGCTACTATAAGATTCCTTCGCTGCTGGGTCTATGGTACCGCGGGCCGTACCTGCACAGCGGAAATTTAGCTAACTTAGAAGACCTGTTTGATCCGGCTCGTTTACAAGATGACTATGTTCCTACTGGATACAAACCGTATATGGTAGAAACAATGGCGGTGAAAGGTCATGAGTTTGGTATGGAACTGAATGAGGGCGATAAGCAAGCATTGGTAGCCTTCCTGAAGTCATTATAGTATGCTTGTCCGTCCACTTACCATCACCCTCATGCTGAGTTTCTGTAGCTTCATTATCGTTGCTCAGGAAACATACCAAGTCGAGGAGTATCAGGTGAATTTTTTCATCAAAAATGCCGGAATCACCGTAGAAGGTCGCCTGGATAGTTTGAAGGCTGAAGTATTATTTGATTATCGAGAGCCTAGCAACAGTCAGATAATCGCCTCCGTGGCTCCCAGCACGATTCAAACTGGTATCAAGATTCGGGACAAGCATTTAACCCGGGCAGATTACTTTGATGTAGCGCAATATCCTATAATCAGTCTACGGTCATTGAATTTTACCCAAAAAGATCAGCAAACGCTTTTGGGTAGATTTGAGCTGACTATTAAAAACATTACTCAGGAGATAACTATGCCCATTAGCTACTTTTATTCGGACGATATACTTCGGTTGGAAGGAACATGTACAATTAACCGATTAGACTTTGGACTAGGTGAGGAAAGTCTCATCCTGGCGGATGACGTAGAATTACGGCTAACTGCCAACCTGAAGCAGTTGAAGATATAAGTGTTTATAAGCGAAAGTAGATATTTTGGACGATCAATCAGCCTTCGCTCAATTCAGTTAAAGCCACCACCAACTGATCTAACTCATCCAGTGAGGTATATAGGTGAGGGGTTACCCGAACGCCCTGCGCCGCTTCGTTGTTGATCGCCACCGTAAAGATGTTGTAGTCATCCATCAACCGTTTGGCTAGTTTGTTGGGGCTGAGTGAAGCAACGCCGACATTGGCAATGCCACTAGAGCGTTCTTCTTCCCAGGGGGTGTTGATAATGATTCCCGTTGTATCTTTTACCTTTTGCGTCCAGTACTGCTTCAAGTAACGCAATCGAGCCTGCTTTCGGCTAACCCCAATCGTATCTTGAAATTTCAACGCATCTAAAATCGAGAGTTGCCCGGTGACTGGTAGCGTGCCGTGGTGCTCAAATTTACGAATATCGTCGTCGGGATACGTGTCATCGCCTAGCAGTGGCCAGACCTTAGCAATTTTATCTTTTTTCATGAACAGCATGCCGTTTCCTAGCGGGGCACCTACCCACTTGTGCAGGCTGGTTCCCCAGTAGTCGCAATCCAAGTCACGAATCTTAAAATCCAGTTGCCCTAACGCATGGGCAGAGTCGCAGATAACTTCCACTCCGTAGGAGTGAGCCATATCACATATTTTCCGTACCGGAAGCACTTGCCCCGTGATATTGATCAAGTGCGTAACCAGTATTACTTTGGTTTGCGGAGTAATCGCTTGCTCAAAAGTATCTACAATTTCCTGATCGTTTTTCGGGTGTAGTGGTAAGGAAATTACTCGGTTTACAATTTTATCTCGTCGTGCCCGCTGGCTAAAGGCCGCCACCATACTGCCGTAGTCCTGGTTGGTCATGATAGCCTCATTGCCCGCGGCTAAATCCAGTCCGAGAATGACGGTATCTAGGGCTTCAGTAGTGTTTCGGCAAATCACCATCTCATCAACCGAACAACCCGCAAAATCAGCGAGAGCTTGGCGCACTCTGAGGCGATCATCCCACTGATGGGTTCGCATGTAGTAGGAGGGAGTCTCGTTCACCCGTTGAATGTGCTGCCACTGAGCTTCCAGCACTGGCCAGGCCGCCAGGCTGTAGTAACCATTCTCTAAATTGATAAAGTCGTCAGAAACCCGGTAAGCTTTAGCTACTTCCTTCCAATAGGCTTCATCGCGGGAAATATCTTGGTCAGAACGTTGCTTTTGATTACCTAGATAGGCGAGGAGGTGATTCCATTCGGAGGTAGAAAGTGAGCTGAATGCCAGTGGTGAGACACTTAAAGCGCCAAACTGTTGTAAAAAAGAGCGACGACTATTTTCCATTCTATGCGTAGTAGTGTAATTTCAAGGCGATTTTTTACTAAGCGATTACACTAAGAACCAGTTAGGTCTTTGATTGAGTAATCCCGTTCAAACTACCAAATCTACCGCATAAAGCCAACCTATGAAACACTTTACATCCGTCCAAGATATTTCCGACTGGTCAGTCCTGTGGGAAAAAGTAAAACAAATAAAGCAAGCACCGCAGGGGAGGAAAACACTCGGGCAAGGCAAAGCCATGTGCCTGATCTTCCTGAATTCCAGTTTACGAACCCGTCTCAGTACTCAGCGAGCCGCGATGAACATTGGACTGGATACAGTAGTGTTTGACATTAATCAGGGTGGTTGGCAACTGGAAATGGTAGACGGTACGGTGATGAATGGCTCCAAAGCCGAGCACGTAAAGGAAGCCGCCGCCGTAATTGGTTCTTACTATGACTTGATTGGTATCCGAGCGTTTGCTAAGCTTCAAGACCGGGCGGAAGATTATCAGGAAACCATCATTCAGCAGTTCAAGAAGTACGCCGGAGTACCGATTATTAGTTTAGAGTCATCGGTGCGCCACCCGTTGCAGTCACTAACCGACTTGATTACGATTGAGGAATACAAAAAGAAAGAGCGACCTAAGGTGGTACTAAGTTGGGCGCCGCATCCTCGAGCTCTGCCCCAAGCCGTAGCTAACTCCTTTTTGGAATGGATGCAGCACACTGACTACGAAGTGGTATTGACCCACCCTGAAGGTTACGATTTGGCCGAAGAATTTACTCAAGGAATTACCTCAACTAACAATCAAAGTGAAGCCATGCAAAATGCTGATTTTGTGTATGTTAAAAACTGGTCATCTTACCAGAAATACGGACAAGTCTTGCGGACAGATAATGAGTGGATGATTACTGGTGAAAAGATGAGACTGACTAATGAAGCTCATTTTATGCACTGCTTACCCGTGCGCCGTAATATGGTAGTAGCCGACGAAGTAATTGATAGTCCAAACAGTTTGGTAATTCATCAGGCAGCCCATCGGGTGACGGCAGCTCAAACAGTTTTAGAATTAATGCTAGATCATGCCTAAGCTCAGTATTGTAAAAATTGGCGGGAAAGTCATTGATGACCTTCAAGCTCTATCGGAGTTTCTAACCGGATTCTCCCTGATAAATGGTCCTAAGATTTTGGTTCACGGAGGTGGAGCAAGTGCCAGCAGACTAGCCGATCAAATGGGAATTCCGGTGCAAATGGTAGATGGAAGAAGGATCACCGACGAAAAGATGCTGAAGGTGGTGGTAATGGTATACGCTGGCTGGGTGAACAAGCAAATTGTAGCCATGCTACAAGCTAGGAAAACCGATGCACTGGGATTAACCGGAGCTGACCAGAATATTATCCAATCGGTAAAGCGTCCAGCTCAGCCGATAGATTTTGGATTTGTCGGGGATGTAAAGCAGATAAATGCTGACAAATTAAGTAAGTTGCTTGATGAAGGCACCACCCCGGTAGTAGCCCCCATTACTCACGATGGTAGCGGAAACTTGCTGAATACCAATGCGGACACTATTGCTACCGAATTGGCTATTGCCTTGGCCGAGCAGTATGATGTGCGTTTAGCATTTTGTTTTGAAAAGAAAGGCGTGCTTGCGGATGTAGAAGACGATAATTCAGTGATGCTCTCCATCTCCCAGAGCGAGTATGGTAAAATGAAGGAAGAAGGCCAAGTCCATTCGGGAATGATTCCTAAACTGGATAACGCTTACCGAGCCATCAATGGGGGAGTAGCCACGGTAAAGATTATGCACCACAGCGATATTCACCGCTGGCAGCCCGATGTATCGGCCGAAAAACTTAACTTTGGAACAACCTTAAACAATGAGCAATGAACAATGGAGAAAGAAGACGGAGTTTAGTCCCTTCCGAAACCAAAAATTGATAACGAGAAAAACTGTGGACTGTCGACCGTTCCACGGCGGCCATCGACTGTGGACTAAAAAACAATTAACAATTTAGCCATTCAACAATCAACAGATATGAACGAAACAACAACACCCACCCAAGCCGCAGTACAATTGCTGCAAGAACTTATCGCCACCCAATCATTTAGCCGGGAAGAAGAAAAAACGGCGGATATTATTGCTACTTATTTGGAAAGTGAAGGCAAAGAAATCCACCGTCTTCATAATAACGTATGGGTGCGTTCCCAGGATTTTCGGGACGACTGGCCAACCTTGCTACTAAATTCTCACCACGATACGGTGAAGCCTGGGGATTCCTGGACACGAGACCCCTTTAAGCCAGATATAGAAAATGTAGATGGAGAAGAAACCCTTTTTGGTTTGGGTTCTAATGATGCTGGCGGTTGTCTGGTAACGCTACTTCATACTTTTTTGCAAATGGATGCAGTAGCTGATCGGGGATTTAACTTGGTATTCGCTGCTTCAGCAGAAGAAGAGATTTCGGGAGCAAATGGTATTTCAGCACTATTACCCGATTTAGGAAAAATTGATGCGGGTATTGTGGGTGAGCCTACCCGGATGAGAATGGCGGTAGCCGAAAAAGGGTTACTAGTCTTAGATTGTACCGCTCACGGAGTTTCAGGTCATGCGGCTCGCCACGAGGGAGTGAATGCTATATACGAAGCTTTACAGGATATTCGCTGGATCAGGAACTTCCGCTTTCCCGATAAATCTGATTTATTAGGCGAAACGACAGCAACCGTAACCCAGATAAATGCGGGTGTGCAGCATAATATCGTTCCTGATAAATGTACTTTTGTGGTAGATATTCGAACTAATGAGTTGTATACTAACGAGCAGGTACTAGAAATCTTTGAACACAACCTCCTTTCCGAAATTAAGCCTCGTTCGCTTCGCTTACAGTCTTCGTCCTTAGCTAAAGATCATCCTTTAGTGAAAAAAGGAATTGAACTAGGTTGGGAATACTACGGTTCACCCACACTATCTGACCAGGCACTGTGCCGAGAGTTTCCTACATTGAAGTTAGGCCCAGGCAGCTCTGGACGTTCCCATACCGCTGATGAATACATTAGAGTTGCTGAAATTCAGGAAGGAATTGAAAAATATATTCAGTTGCTTACTGGACTTAAGCTAGAAAAAGACTAATTTGGCACTTGTATAGACAATTGAATCATTTCTGCCTTTCCCTCACTTTAATATTTCTTAATCTCTTTACTACGCAAACCTGTGAAACTCTGGCAGAAAACCACTACGTCTATTGATAAGCGCATTGAGCGTTTTACCATCGGTCAAGATGCTGTCCTTGATTTAGTACTCGCCCCTTACGATGTTCTGGGAACCCTCGCTCATATTACCATGCTGGAAGAAGTTGGGCTACTGAAAAAGAAAGAGCTGAATAAGCTCCGTCCGGCGTTACAGCAGCTGTACCAAAAAATTCAAGGGGAGGGGTTTACCATTGACGATGGAGTAGAGGACATACACTCGCAAGTAGAGATGCTGCTGACCCAGGAGCTGGGAGAGATCGGTAAGAAAGTACACAGTGGTCGTTCCCGTAATGATCAGGTACTGGTAGATTTACGCTTATATTTCCGCGATGAGCTACAACAAACAGTTTCGGGAGTGCAGGCACTGTTTGAACGCTTGCAGGGATTGAGCGAACAGCATCAGGATGTACTACTTCCTGGGTATACGCATACCCAAGTGGCAATGCCTTCTTCTTTTGGCTTATGGTTTGGTGCTTACGCTGAAAGTTTGGCTGACGATATGCTGATGCTACTGGCGGCTTATCGCCTTGTGAATCAAAATCCATTAGGTTCAGCGGCGGGTTACGGCTCTTCTTTTCCGCTAAACCGCCAGATGACTACGGAGTTGCTGGGTTTTGATACGCTAAATTATAACTCGGTCTACGCCCAAATGGGGCGAGGCAAAACTGAGCGTATGGTGGCCTTTGCTATTTCTACAGTAGCAGCGACCGTAGGAAAAATGGCGGATGATATTTGCTGGTACGTGAGCCAGAATTTTCAGTTTATCCGCTTTCCCGACCATCTGACTACCGGTTCTTCTATTATGCCCCATAAGAAGAATCCAGATGTATTTGAGCTGATCCGAGCCAAGTGTAATCAGCTACTAGGGTTACCTAACCAAATTGCTTTAGTAACCACTAACATGATTTCCGGTTATCATCGCGACTGGCAAATTCTGAAAGAAGGTCTATTCCCGGCCTTTGGACAGTTGAAAGACTGTTTGGCAATTCTGGATTACGCTCTCCAGCATATCTCGGTTAACGAAGATATTTTGGAGGATGAACGCTATCGGTACTTATTTACCGTAGAGCGGGTCAATGAGAAAGTGTTAGCGGGAAAACCTTTCCGGGATGCCTACCAGGAAGTAGGTCGAGAAATTGCCGATAATACCTACGAACCGCCCACCGAAATTAACCACACCCACGAAGGCAGCATCGGTAATTTGCAAAGTGAAGCCATTGCCGAGAAATTTCAGGGAGTACTCCAGCAGTTTAATTTTGATCAAGCTCAGCGAGCTATTGAAAAACTAGTAAAAAATCGGTAAGAAAAAGTAGTGCTACTTTAACTGCAATTTTCACTGGTTACATATAGCCGAGTAGCTGGAAGTAGATCAATACCATGTTATAACTTTAGTGCTATTCTTTTCTTATTCACGGTTCTTTCCCTCGATATAGTTATATCTTATTTTCTGATAATCTTACACAGCTAAGAGGAATTCAGTTATTGCTCAGAAAAACTGAGCTTCATTTCCTTTCTTGCTTACCAGTAAACATTTGGTCAATGTTCCGTCAAGTAAAAGCTTACTAATGTAATGCGAAGTACAGCACAACCTATTTTCCCTTCAATTCTAATTATTACAAACCAAACAGTTAATATTCTAAATTTTAATCATTAATATTATGTCGAAAGTAAGGATTTATGTGAGTCGCGACCCAAAAACAGGTGAATTGCATTTTAGAGACAGTGAAGGCCACGAAGGTGACGGTAGCATTATTACGGAAGTACACCACGGGGATGAAGTAGAGTGGGTACTTGGAGAAGGCATTGATGAAATTCTCGGTATCCGTCCAGCCAGTGGTAGCCAAAATATTTTCCGGGGTGAAGTAAGAAAAAACGGTAACGGCAACTGGAAAGGAACTGTTGACGAATGCGCAAAGGGTAGCGAAGAGTATGTGATTGAGTATAGAATCGGTAATGCAATGGCTCAGGCAACTCGTCCTAGACTTAAAGTCAAACCGCCCAGATAGAAGTGATTATCAGAAAAAGAAATAAATTTTTTTCAGTAGCCTATTTAGTAATAGGCTTTTTTAATTTTTCTACTGCTCAAGTATTAGATAATGCTGTTGCTGATAGTCTAATACAAGTAATTCTCACTGAAAACCTACCTGATACAACAAGATACAAGTTAGCTATGGATATTGCAGACTATGCAACTGTCCCTCGTTTATCCTTAAACTATGCTCAAGAAGCACTTCAGGTAGCGAATGACTTGCAAAATGATTCTTGGAAAGCTGCTGCATGGCTTAGTATTGGTCAGTCTCAAGAAAAACTTGGGAATATTGAAAAAGCACAAACTGCACTGTTAAACAGTATTTCCTTATACACAAAACAGGATTATCAGTTAGGTGTAGCGTCGGCTTATCAAACTTTAGGGAATGTATTAACTCAACAGAGTAATTATTCAAAGGCGCTTGAGTATTACAAGCATGCAATTTCTCTGTTAAGAAAAAAAGACGATTCTGTTAGACTTGCAACGGTTCTTCTAAATGTCAGTGAAGCTTATGAAGGTATTAAACAATATGACTCATCTGAATTATCCCTTCAAGAAGCAATAATCATGTTTAAGGAGTTAGATTTTGAAGTAGGGGAATCTTACGCTATTGGCAATCTTGGGTTACTAAAAATTGAGCAAGGAAATGATAAGGCAGGAGCAAAATACTTGAATGAAGCAATCGACAGACTTCAAAAGTTCAATGATAACTACGCAATTGCTGAGTATCAATTGTCTATCTCTAAAATCTACCAGGAACAAGGTGACACAGCTACCGCACTGAATTACGCTTTACAAAGCTGGGAAATGGCTGAGCAGGATGGTCTGCTGGAGCAGATGCGCAATGCTAGTGAACGTCTGGCTTCTATTTATGTACAACGGGGTGATTATGAGCAAGCCTATCTTCATCAAACCCGTTATCTTGAACTAAAGGATAGCATCAATAACATTGAGGTAGTTCAAAACCTGGCTGATATGCGTACCGAGTTTGAGGTGGCTCAGAAGCAGTCGGAAATAGATTTTTTGACAGAGAGGCGAAATAACCAGCGAAAGGTTCAGGTAGGGCTAATTTTGTTATTGCTGTTGATAGTAGTAGTGGCTTGGCTATTCTATCGCAGTTATCGCATACAAAAGAAAGCGAATGAACAGTTAAGCCAGCAGAAAAAAGAGCTTAACGCTAAAAATGAGATGCTGGATGCCCTAATTGTTACCCGCGAACGCTTCTTTTCTATCATCTCCCACGATCTGCGGGGTCCAGTAGGTTCATTTTATAGTCTGGCTAGCATTCTTAAAATGCACCTACAAAAGCAGGAATACGATAATCTGCCACCTATTATTGATCATATAGAAAAATCAGCTATTCACCTCTCGCTAATGCTGGATAATCTGCTGAACTGGGCGCTCAACCAGCAGGATGATATTCCTGTTCAGCCGGAAAAACTGCTAGTAAAAGAAATTGCCGAGGAAGTGGTTGAGGTGTTTCAAACAGTAGCTATTTCTAAAGATATTATGTTACGCTCACTGTTCGATACTTCACTTTATGTATGGGCTGACCGGAATGTATTGTTCACTATTATCCGTAACCTGACCAACAATGCGCTAAAGTTTACCCCACCAAGTGGAGCGGTGACCATTACGGCTCAGCGGTCGGGTGGCGATGTGGTAATTCAGGTAATTGATACGGGTATCGGAATGTCAGCCGAAAAACTGGAAACGCTTTTCCGACCGCAGGAGGGACAGTCTACCTGGGGAACTTCGGGAGAGAAAGGAGTGGGGCTAGGGCTGCAACTGGTAAAAGAGTTTACCGACCGAAGTGGCGGAACTATCGATGTAGTGAGTGTTCCTAATTCAGGTACTACCTTTTCGGTGCGGCTACCGATCAATCATAAGGAGAAAGTGATTGCCTAAAACAAGATTTTTCCTTATGAGTTATCAATTCTATGAATCAAAATACTCCATCGTGGATGCATACGACTCTCAAGATTGCTGCTGTTTACAATCTTCTGTGGGGAGCCTGGGTAGTATTGTTTCCCGATCACTTTTTTGAGTTAGTAGGGATGGAGTTGCCACGCCACACAATGATCTGGCAAGGAATGGGTATGGTGATCGGCGTCTATGGCTTAGGCTATTGGTGGGCGAGTTTTGATCCGATACACCACTGGCCCATTGTGGCGGTAGGTTTTCTAGGTAAAATCTTTGGCCCCATTGGCTTCGTCTACAATTACTTATTAAACGAAGTTCCAGCCGCATTTGCCTACACTCTCATTACCAATGATTTCATCTGGTGGATACCGTTTTTCTTGATTTTGCGAGCAGCCCATCATGCCGGATGGCCGTTAACATCTTCGGTGACAAAATCAGCTAAAGCGTAGCGGGAGAAACTGCAACTACTGATCCTTAGTGATCTCTTTTAGCTTCAGTAATACACCATTTGACCAACCGAAACCGTCCTGAACAGGATACTCACCCCCTCCGGCTTCTAGGCTAATATCCTGAACATTATATTTCTCGACTAGTTTTCCGGTGTTCTGGTAAACCCGTTGGTTATTTTCAATCCAACGCCCACTGATTGTGGTAGAAAGTTTGATGTAGCCGTAGTTGTTTAACCCTTGAACTGCCATCCACTGAAGCGGAGCCCAGCCGTTGGGCGCATCCCATTGCTGTCCGCTAGCATTGAGGGTGGTGCGGAGTCCACCGGGTAGTAAAAACTCTCTCTCGAGGGTTTGAGAAACCCCACGGGCTTCCCGAATGCGAGCTATCTTGAAAAACAAGGGGAAGGTAGCTGCCAAGGTATATTGATTAGTGTTTTTCTCTAACACAAAATCGTAATCAAAATAAAAGCGTTTGGATGAATTCCAGCAGTACTTGCGGATAGCTCGGTGACGATTTTTTGCCAGCTTCTCAAATTTCTTTTGCTGGTCTGGTTGTTGGTTTCGGGCTTAGGCTTCCGACAGTGTAATCTCTAAATGATACATCAACGAGTTCAAATCAACCGGAATGAGTTCGGTAGTTCGAATGGTGTTTAGGTTTTCAGCATCGCGAAACCATCGGCTACTAAAATCCCAGCCAGATTCACAAGCAGCGCGGATATTTCGGTATACTAGTTCTGCTGGTAAGTCGGGAACCGAGGCAGCCACCTTCATATCTTCTTTGTAGGCCTCGGGGCGAGGAACCGGACGATCATCCCAGTAACGGTTTAAAACTACATCATCCAGCAAAACTACCCGTCGGTAAGCCGAGTCCGTTTCAGTCAAATCATGTGCGCCATCCATCCAGAAATCATATTCCTTTTGTAACTGTGGCAAGTAGTAAGCTAAAATACTATCGCCCTGAATATCACCTAATAATTGAACCATGAGCGAAAAGAAGGGTGGTTGGGATCGGCTGGTGTAATAGGCTCGGTTTCCGTTGGGAGTAAAACCGACTTCATCGATCAGATAAGCAAAATTATTGACCATGTTTTCAATTAGATCAGCCCGTTGATCAATGGCCAAACCCAGCATCGTAAAGTAACTATCCCAATAGTAAATTTCCCGGAACCGTCCGCCCGGTACTACGTAAGGGTTGGGTAGATTTATCAGTGAGCCTCTAGTCTCATCCTGAGGTTCGCGGGTGAGTATTGGCCAAAGCTCCTCAATATGTTCTTCAATGGTATTAGAAGTATCAGTCTGAAAGCCCGAAGCAGGATTGGCCGGAAGCTCAAAATATTTATCTACAAAGTTACTAAGCTGAAAATCAGGTTGATCTTTCTGGCTGGCGTAAGCCTGATTAATTACTTGAGCTGAGGCTTTCGGTACGCAATCGGGAAAGGTTTTGGAATCTTCAAAAACAGGTTCCAGTTGTATTGCGCGGAATAAATCGGTGTACAATTCATCTGGGCTGGTTTGGGCGAGAATAGCACGACTGATCAAAAGAAGGCTGAGAAAAAAAATTGAGCGAAGCGGTCTCATAAATTGCTAGGTTTGGTCGAGAAAATACTCCGAAAGCTACCAAAATGTTTGATTTTAGCTAATTTGTCAGTCATACCTTCACCTCTTCTATACTTAGATACCTATGCGCTCAATTTATCTTTTCTACTACTATTTGTTGTTGATTCTTTTCAGTTGCGCTTCCCCTCAGGAAGAAACTGCTGAAGAAAAGTCACGTCCAAATGTGCTACTAATCCTGACTGATGATCAAGGGTGGGGTGATTTAGGCGTACACGGTAACCCAATAATCCAGACACCCGTGCTGGATGAATTCGCCCGCAACGGAGTGCAGGTCAAAAATTTCTACGTAAGTCCACTTTGTGCTCCTACCCGAGCAAGTCTGCTAACCGGGCGTTATCACCTGCGAACCGGGACGCGTTGGGTGTCTGATGGTTTAGAAAATATGAATCCGGAAGAAGTCACCTTAGCCGAAATGTTCCAGTCGGCTGGCTACACTACGGGTTGTTTTGGCAAATGGCATAATGGTGCGCATTTCCCGTTTCATCCCAATCAGCAGGGCTTTGATGAGTTTATTGGTTTTTGTGCGGGCCACTGGAATAACTACTTCAATACTACTTTGCAGCACAACGGTGAGCCGTTTCCGACTGAAGGCTATATAACTGACGTGCTGACTGATGAAGCTATTAAGTTCATAGAGCAATCAGGAGACGAACCCTTCTTCTGCTATGTACCCTACAATGTTCCCCACGGCCCATTTCAAGTGCCTGACCAATATTTTGATAAGTACTACAATCAATTGGATACGATGCAAGATGAAACCGAGCGAAATAAGCTGGCAGCCGTTTACGGGATGTGCGAGAATATGGATGCGAATATTGGACGATTATTATCCTCTCTAGAAAAACAGGGAGCGCGAGATAATACGATAGTGATTTTCTTAACGGACAATGGCCCCAACGGTAGTCGCTACAATGGCGGAATGCGCGGAACCAAAGGCTCAACCCACGAAGGCGGAACTCGCGTACCCTTTTTTGTGCAGTGGCCTGCAAATCTTCCCAGCGGAAGTACAGTGGACGGACTAGCGGCTCACATAGATATGCTGCCCACTCTGGCCGGACTCTGTAACATACAATTACCTGATCGTGAGATAGATGGAATAAATCTAGCTGATATGTTGGTGGAAGCTAGTGCAACTATTCCTGATCGCACTCTCTTTTTTCAGCAATCGGCTCGCGAATTACTACCACAGCGGGGGGCAGTTAGAACGAATACGTATCGTCTGGTGAATTATCCTGATTATACGGGACTGTATAATCTTCAATCAGATCCGGATGAGTCGGAAGATTTGAGTCAGGAGTTTCCTCAGCTCTTCGACAGCCTTATGGCAGTGTATAACGAATGGTTTGAACAAATGAAATCAGAAACGGTGGATATGACGACTATCCCTATCGGGTTTGAGGAGCAAACTCAAGCCGTGCTGCCCGCCCATGAAAGTTACTTTTCAGGGAGTATTTCCTTTAAAGAAGGCCATGGCTGGGCGCACGACTGGTTGGTGAATTGGACAAGTCCCAACGACCAAATTCACTGGGATGTGGAAGTAGAGGCTCCGGTTACCTATCAAGTCTATCTTTCTTATACCGTTCCCGAATCTGATGCTGGCGCGATTGTTCAACTTGAGGCTGGTGATAACATACTGATTGATACTTTATCCACTGCCTTTGATCCAGCCTACATTCCTAGCCCGGATCGTATTCAGCGAATTGAAGTCTACGAGAAGGAATGGGCCAAAACCTATTTGGGCGATATTTCCTTGCAATCTGGTTCACAGACACTTTCTCTGTCAGCTCAACAAATAAGTGGAAATCAAGTGGCCGAAGTAAAAGGTTTGATTTTGGAGAAAGTGAACTAAGTCAAGAACCTAAGCTGATTGCGCTTTTTCGGGTGGCAAACGATAGATGCCTAAAATCTCAGCAATAGCCCGGTGTCTTCGGTAATAAGATACCAGTTGTAGTACAGTAATGTACATCAGTATTGAGATAAGAGCGGCTAAAATGCTGTTCCCAACCAAAAATGCCTGGGTATGTCGAGTCAACAATGTCATCCAAGACTCTTCAATTACCGCTGGGGTTGATTTATGGAGTAAAACACTTCCCAACCAGTAGCTAGCGTAATATACCGGGATCTGGAGAAGCGGATTCCACATGGTTATCGCGAGAACCATCGCAATCTTATTGAGTATGCGGAAGAAGAGAATAAGTGATAGACCTATGAAAATACCAAAACCGGGGGTTGGTAGAATGGCAATAAGCGTACCGAGCGAGAAACTGAGTGCAATAGCCCGGCAGCTACTTTCCGGTTGAATCAATTGCTGTAAAAATCGTTCAAATCTTTTCTTAACGGTATACTTCTTCATAGAGGTTTTTCTCACTTCAATACTAGCAATAGACGAGCAAATTATTTTTTGCTTTTAGGTGAATACCTAACTTGCGTAACGTCTGATTCTTTTATGATGAACCCTCAAGCTCCTTTAGCCGAACGTCTTCGTCCCCGCACTCTTGATGATGTGGTAGGACAATCTCATCTCACTGGAAACCAAGGTGTGCTCCAGCGGATGGTACAACAAGGCAACCTAACCTCTATGATCTTCTGGGGACCTCCTGGCACTGGGAAAACTACTCTTGCTCGAATTATCTCTCAGGAGTCAGGAAGAGAATTTTTTCAGTTGAGTGCCATACAGTCCGGTGTGAAAGAAGTGCGAGAAGCTATTCAGCGATCGAAGATGTACGGTAGTGCAATTCTGTTTATTGACGAAATACACCGCTTTAATAAGTCGCAACAGGATGCTTTATTACATGCAGTGGAGGATGGTACTATTGTATTAATCGGAGCTACTACTGAAAATCCTTCATTCGAGGTGAATCCAGCCTTACTATCCCGCTGTCAGGTCTATACCTTAAATGCTCTCTCCGAAGATGATCTAAACCAGCTTATTGAGCGGGCAATTCAGCAGGATGAATTACTGAAGAATAAAATAATAGATATTAAGGAAACTGATGCATTATTTAATCTTTCAGGGGGTGATGCCCGCCGGTTACTGAATCTGCTAGATTTAATCGCCTCTTCGGCAGATGATTCAAAGACTATTGAGGTTACTAACGTACTAGTCACACAGTTGTCTCAAACCAAACTAGCCCGTTATGAAAAAGGGGGAGAGTTACACTATGACCTTATTTCGGCCTTTATTAAATCGGTGCGGGGAAGCGATCCCAATGCGGCACTTTATTATATGGTGAGGATGCTGGCGGGTGGCGAAGACCCTAAATTTATTGCTCGCCGATTAATTATTCTGGCCTCCGAAGATATAGGAAATGCAAATCCAACTGGATTGGTGTTGGCAACCAATTGTTTTCAGGCGGTAACGATGATCGGAATGCCCGAGGCTGAGATTGTGTTAGCACAATGTACTACCTATTTGGCAAGTTCGCCTAAAAGTAATGCTAGTTATGCTGGTTTACGCCAAGCTCAAGCCCTAGCAAGAAAAACGGGCGACCTTCCGGTTCCTCTTCATTTACGCAATGCTCCTACCAAATTAATGAAGTCGTTAGATTACGGTAAAAACTACCAATACGCTCACGATTATGATCAGAACTTTGTGGCGCAGGAGTTTTTACCTGAATCAATTTCCAGAACAACCTTCTATCAACCCGGTCAGAACGCTCGAGAAAACGAATTAAGAAAACGGTTAAAACAGCTTTGGGGTGATCATTATGAGTATTAAACTTTTTCAAAAAGAGAATAGTCACCTTACTTGACTTCTACTTACCAGCAGAATTATAGGTCAAAAGGCTAAAAATGACCACAATTAGCACGTATTTTATATAAAAATGTACTTTTTATATAAAAAGAATAGATTTTTGTAGTAATCTAAGTATCAAATTTGAACAAGATGGGGAAAATGATGTGTTATGGCTTCACTTTCACCATTTACTCAACCATTAGGCGTTAAGCGCGCCGCTCACTTATTGCGTCGGGCAACTTTTGGTGGTACTAAGTCGCAGATTGATCAATTTGCCCAACTGACCCCCGCCCAAGCTGTGAACCAGCTTTTTGCAGAACCTGCCCAGCGGGAAGCACCTCGCGATCCAGCTACCGGGAATGCCTGGGTAAACCCCAAACCTACTGATGCAAACAGTGGTAGGGATGAGCTGATAAACCAAACTAAAGCCTGGTGGATTGATTCTTTTCTAAAGACTGATTCTTGCATCGCTCCTAAGAGTAGCTTCTTTCTGCATACGCACTTCACCACCATCTCAAATCGGCTCCGTAATGCCCCGTCTATCTATTATCAAATACGATTATTTGATCAGTTTGCTTTAGGTAATTTCAAAGAGCTCACAAAGTGCGTATGTTTAGATAATGCTATGATGCGCCACTTAGATGGGCAACTTAATCGTAAAGGAAGCCCGAATGAGAATTATGCTCGGGAATTTTTCGAGCTGTACTCTATTGGTAAAGGACCCCAGGTTGGCCCCGACGATTACACTACCTTTACCGAACAGGATGTAGTTGAAGCAGCTAAAGTGTTTTCCGGTTTCGATATTGACGCAGAGTTTACCAATATTGATCCGGAACTGAATGTTTCTCAGGCGATTGTAAGAACCAATGCGCAAGGCTTGGCTAGCCAGCACGATAGTTCTACTAAAACATTTAGCGCAGCTTTTCAGGGAGCTACGGTTACACCTATAGAAATGGTAGGAAACTCGGCTACGGCTGAGGCGGCGATTGATGAAATTCATCAGTTAGTAGAAATAGTATTTGCTCAGGAGGCTACTGCTCAGCATATTTGCCGCAAACTGTATCGTTTCTTTGTTTACTACGAAATCAGTGATGAGGTGGAGCAGAATATCATTACTCCACTGGCTGCTGTTATGCAGCAAAATGACTACGAACTTAGACCTGTACTGGAAGCACTATTTACCAGTCAGCATTTCTACGATGAAGATAACGCCCAACAGGAAGATGATCATCTAGGGGCTATCATTAAATCACCTTTGGATTTGATCGTGGGTATTCACCGCTTTTTTGAAGTGCCTTTGCCTGATTATCAGGGTGATTTGACTAATTTTTATACTACACTGCACCATGGGGTACTGGAGCCACTATCGGATCAGGGTATGTACTTTTACCAACCCTTCGAAGTAGCGGGGTACGCGGCTTATCATCAAACTCCTACTTTTCACCGTAACTGGATCAGTTCCAATTATTTAGCTAGACGATACGAGTACGCAAAAAAACTCATTGAGGGCATTCGTGACCAGGATGGAAACGAACTCGTAAAGCTGAATGTGATGGAATATGTGACCAACCCAGCTAATATCAGCGACCCGGCTAATGCGGCGCAACTGGTACGCGAACTCGTCGACTATTTGCTTCCCGAAGAGATCAGCGAAGAGCGATTCGATTTCTTCTTAAATGCTATTCTACTTGATGACCTTTCTGAAATCAACTGGCAGTTTGAGTGGCAGAACTATGAAAGTAGTGGTGACGATTCTGCCGTCAGGATTCAGTTAGAAAAATTGTTTAATACTATTCTGCAATCTCCAGAATTCCAACTCTCATAACGTATGAACCGACGATCATTTCTTAAAAAAGCTCCAGTAGCGGCAACCGGAGGAGCCATGATGTTGAACGGACTTTCGGTGCAAGCCATGGCTCAGCATAGTCCATTACAATCCTTAGCTGCCAGCAGTGCCAACGACCGAGTGCTAGTGATTATTCAGTTGCACGGCGGAAACGATGGGCTAAATACTCTTATTCCAATAAATCAATACGCCCGCTACTACGATTTGCGACCTAATATTGCCATTGCCGATAAAGGTAGAAGGAGTGCGGTTCTGTTAGATAGTACTCTGCCCGATGAGCAGCAAATAGCTTTGCATCCTGATATGTACGGAATGAAGGAACTCTACGATCAGGGAAAAATGGCGATTGTGCAGTCGGTAGCGTATGATAATATGAATCTTTCCCACTTTCGTAGCCGTGATATTTGGTTTATGGGCGGGGATTATGATGAATACAAAGATTCAGGATGGATTGGGCGATATTTAGATCAACTATTTCCGGGTTATCCGGACAGTTATCCTAATGAAGCGATGCCTGATCCGCTGGGTATTGAGATTGGCAATTCGGTTTCTTTGGGCTTTCACCGCGATAACGGTATCCCGACATCGATCGCTATTAATAATCCGAGTCAGTTTTATAACCTGATTAATAGTGTTGGGGTAGATCCACCCGCATCAGTAGCGGATACATTCTATGGTCACGAGCTTCAGTGGATTCTGGATATTGAGCAGAAGTCTAATCAGTACGCTGGGCGGTTACGGGAGTTATACGAAAAGGGAAGTAATAGTTCGGGAGTGCAGTATCCCGAACGATATCCGCTAAGTGCCCCGGTTAATGTTGTCCGAAACGGCTTAGCTCCTCAATTGCAAATGATTGCTCGGTTGCTGAGTGGCGGAATCCAAACGAAAGTTTTCCTGGCTCGTATCGGGGGCTTTGATACGCACGCGTCTCAAGTAGAAGAATATGATGCTTCTATGGGGTTGCACGCCGCTAAGCTCTACCATATTTCCGAAGCCATGAAAGCTTTTCAGGAGGACTTAAAGTTTCTGGGATTGGAGAATCGGGTAATGACTGTTACCATGTCGGAATTTGGTCGCCGAGCGAAGTCTAACGGTAGCTACGGAACTGATCATGGAACGGCGGCTCCTATGTTCGTCTTCGGAAGAAATGTGAAACCTGGTATAATCGGAACCACCCCGGATCTGAACGATCTAAGTCGTAATAATATCAAGCATCAGTACGATTACAGACAGGTATTCGGGAGTTTGGTTCAAGACTGGATGCAGGCTGATGCGGCAACGATAGAGCGAACGAATTTTAGCGAGTATGTGGAACCGAGTAAAAAAATTGATCTAGTAGGCGACCCAATTACCTCGGTAGATGCGATTGAATTCAAGCAAGCTCGTTACTATCTAAAACCTTGCTCACCTAATCCGGCAGCCGGACTGACCCAGCTACAATATCGGATTAATGCTCGGGAATGGGTACAGCTTGAGGTGCTAGATGTTATGGGGAATTTGGTAAAACAGCTTGTAGATCAGGAGCAGTCAGCAGGTGAATACACCCAAACGCTAGATGTTTCTGATTGGAAAGTCGGCACCTATATTATCAAAATTGAAACTACGGGTTGGCAGGAAACTACTAAGTTGATTGTAACTCAATAAAGTTAATTTTTTCCATTTATGTGAAGGTCAGGCTCATCTGGAGCCTGACCTTTTCTTTTTTCAACTCTCCCAAAGTTTACAATGGAGGCAAGCTGATTCTCCTAACCTTTTTGCTTACCTATCGTAATGATATTAAAATAATATCACTTTAATAATCAAACTATGAAAAACGAGCACGAAATCAACCCTGCCTCCGGCTATTCCATGGCTGGATCCGCTCTAATAGTCGTATTTGTTATTTTCATTTCACTGATGATTAGTAGCATTGCCTGGATCGTTATTTTTGCTGTTCCAGTACTGTTATTATTACTGCGAGGCTTTATTATGATTCCGCCGAATGGTTCTTTAGTAATGACGTTGTTCGGGGAATACAAAGGAACCATAAAGAAAAATGGCTTTTTTTGGACAAACCCTTTTTACAGCCGACAAAAAATCTCGCTACGAGCCCGCAACTTTGATAGCGAACGGGTGAAGGTGAACGATAAGCTGGGTAACCCAATCATGATTAGCGTAATTCTCGTCTGGAAAGTAGAAGATACCTATAAAGCTGCCTTTGATGTTAACGACTACGAAAATTTTGTAAAAGTACAGTCCGATGCGGCGGTTCGCAAACTGGCTAATTCCTACCCCTACGATAACTTTGACCATGAACACGAAATCACCTTAGTTTCAGGGGTGGATGAAGTGAATGAAGCGTTAGAAGGGCGATTAAGTGACCGCTTACAGATGGCAGGTATTAAAGTAATTGAAGCCCGAATTGGTTACCTGGCGTATTCATCCGAAATTGCCAGTGCCATGTTGCGTCGCCAGCAGGCTACCGCGATTGTAGCCGCTCGAGAGAAGATTGTAGAAGGGGCGGTGAGTATGGTAGAGATGGCATTGGAAGAACTGTCGAAAAAGGAGATTATAGAAATGGACGAAGAGAAGAAAGCCAGTATGGTAAGTAATCTCATGGTAGTACTCTGTTCCGATAAAGATGCTACTCCGGTAGTAAATACTGGAACATTACACCAGTAGAGTACTTTAATCAATAGAGATAGTTTACAAGATGTTAGCGCAGTATTATGCCGAACAAAAAAGCATTTGCCTTACGAGTGAGTCCAGAAATGATGGAAGCCGTTGAAAAATGGGCGGCTGATGAGTTTAGAAGTACCAATGGGCAAATTGAGTGGATTATTGATCAGGCTCTACAAAAAGCGGGACGGAAGAAGAAGGTAAAAGATGAAAAAAAAGACTCGGGAGGTAAAGCTGAGTCTTGATAGAGAGCTAGCAACGAGACTGGTACGCGTTTTAAGCGCGCACCAGAATCTGTTTTAAAAACTAAAACCAATCAGAAAATTCCTTCTCAGAAAGCTTAAAGAGCTGTAAGCGCGAGAACCTTCCGGCTAAGTAAGTTTCAGCGGCCACGACTAGTCCACCGTCTCCGGTCACGGTAAAGTCACCCAGCAAGTAGGGATTGGTCTGCCCTAAATAGTTGATACTCATTAACTCGCCTGATTCTTTGGCGTAAGCGTAGAAAACAAGTTGACGGCGCTTGGTTTGAGTTCCGTACAAAATAATATCTTGCCCAGCCTGAGTAATTTCCTTGATAATTACTCGGGCGTTTTCATCAATCTCATTAAAGTCCACTGTTGGTAAGTCACTACCCACCGCAATGGTTTGTTCAGAAATGGCTGCATTCGATAATAATGCTCCTTGCCCAAACTTACTCTGCGCCAAAGCGTATTGCCCATTGGCAGTCGGGTGCAGGGCACTAATTACTGACTCGTCGCGGTAGCCGTGCAGTGTACCCGCGGCCTCGCCGTTGCTTTGGTTAGCAAATACTAGCGAAAATGAATAATTATAGAAGCCATTGAAATACACATAGTTACCACTAATTCCTACAAAGAAGGGGAGTGCTGAACCAACTCCCGCGACGTGGTCAATTACATACTCCTCTACATCTTCTTCCACTCCGTAAGATTCACTCCAGATTTCGGTAAAGGCATTAGTATAAGCATGTAAAGTGCTGCTTCGGCTCTCACGGTCGTAGCCTAGAAAAATCCAGCCATTGTCGGCAGTACGATGAACGGCTAGCGGATAGCGAACATTAGAAATTGTGTTGATCTGACTAATCGTCCCAGTAGTTGGGTTCACACTATGTACTTCTAAACTCTGTGATAGCTCATTCATGCCAAACATAATGAATCCCGAATCCTGAGCGAAGAGGTGGGGTAGTGGACTCACCAATGGCTCTTCTAGCGCCATTTCCCACTGACTTATCCCTTCATCATCTGACTTAAACAAATGGACTTTCCACTGCTCGGTTTTAGAGAGGGTGAGGTAGCCACTGTCCGAAGTTTGTACAATAGCCAGCGGCTCGTAGCCACCAGAAAACTGCTGGGTCTCGTAGATACGAGTAAAGCTATTTCGTGGTTCAATTAGTTCTTCATCTGAACTACAACCATAAGTCAGCGAAATTATTACCAGCTTGATTATCAAATACTTTTTCATAACAAATAATAATGAATGAGTAATGAATAATGATAGATGATTAATGAGTTTTATTAGTCATCTATCATTAGAATTACATAATTACTGGTGAGAAACTTTTGGTCAGATACTTCATTGGGAATACTAGTTGGAACGTGATTTCTCGACCGGATAAACGAATATCATCTAGGGCGTTACCTAATCCCTGGAAGTTACGGGTAGCTGAAAAGCGAGTCTGGTCGTTGACAATGGAGTTGAATCCGTAGTAGTAGTTTAGTTCTATACCCGCCATAAAGCCGGTAAAATGATAGAAAATTCCTCCTCCGGCTTTGGCAGCCCATTGACCGTTGTTAAATAAGGTAGTCGCAGTGGTTGATTGGGTATCGCTTTGTAGCGAAATAGGCGAACCTGAAGTAAAGTCAGTACCCGAAGAAGTCAGTTCTTTGGTAGCGTCAACCCGCATTTGGTACTGAATTCCAGCCTGTACGAAGGGTTTCCATCGTCTAGGTAGAAAAACGTAGCGGGCAGTGAGTGGTAATTGTAAATAGTGCAACGTGTACTGATGACTGTAATCTATTTCGTAGGAGTTATTTTCATTATCAATGTCATCCCAGGCGTATTCAGTGCGATAACCCCAGCGCTGTTGAGCGTAAGAAGGGTTGAGTACAATCTGAAGGAACTTAGCCGGGGAGAAAATAGTGATGAGCCCCAGATGATAGCCTATGGGCTGCTCTGAAGAAGAGTAGTCTTTGGTTTCCAGTTCATCGCCTCCCCAGTAATCTATCTCAGAAAAACTTTCCTGTACTTTAGGTTGAAACTGATTGATTCCACCAGAAATTCCAACGTACCACTGCGAGGAAGTAAATCCGCCCCCGCCCGGTCGGCGTTTAGAGCCTTGAGCTAATGCCTCTAATGAGAAGCAAATAATTAGTGAGAGTATCCAGCAATATTTTACCATGGCTTATACTATTTGCCAAAATTATCGCAGGGATTATGCCAATTATATAATTATTAATGGATATGTAATAAATATTCTTATGTAAAATATTTTGCTGATATGATAATGGGGTCTTACGCCCATTATCATATCAGCAAAATATTTAGCAATTGGGACTCAATATTTTCTAAAATTGATAAAAACTGAATCTCTCCGGTAGCGGAATTAGTAGAAATGAGGTTGAATGAAGTTTGGCTAGGGGATAGGTTACTAGCCTGCGGGTAGAGCAAAATACCTCGGCTTGCTTCAAAAACTTGCGTATAGGCAAACACCTGGCGTAAGTCCTCATCATTTGGCTCCGGGTAAGCAAGCACTTTCCATTTAGTATCAATCACCACCCGCTGATTATCTCCAAAGTCCACTAAAAAGTCGGGGCGTAGATTTTTGCTTCGCCAGAATGTTCGTTGGGGTTGGTAGTGCAGTTTGAAATGATGTTTATTACTCAGCTTTTTGAGATGATAGTACACCAGTAGCTCAAATACCCGGCTCATATCAAACAGTAGCGAAAAGCCAAAATCTTGTCCAGCAAAAGTTCCTCCCAAGTATCCACCGCAAATCAAATTAGCTAACCGCAGAGCTAATTGGTAGTGCTGGGTCACACGATTTAGTGAGATGTGAGGTTCTGGGGTATCTAATGAAATATCAGTCACCGAGCGGAAATAGCGCAGTAAGTCATTGGTTTTGGTTGGATAGAGACCTGATTGGGCAACAATTCGCAGAGCCTGCTTAATGTGTTGATTGAGTAGATGGTCTTTTACGTGATTTTGGGATTGTACATAAAACCGATGCTTCTGCACCAGATTGGTACGAATCTGTTCGGTGAGTAGTAGTTTGCCTCGCAAATAATATTGTTGACTCTGCTGACTTTGGTATTGGCGGGAGAGTCCTCGTTGCGTAATACGACTTACCTCACTGATAAAAGCACGTTGCAACGTGTCGTTTAGCTCGCCGGGCTGCATCAAAAGCTGAGGATTGAGATTACCTAGCTGAGGTAAGAAGTCAAACTGCTGAAGCAATTGTGTCCAATGAACTCGCGTTTGGACAATATCACTGGAACGGTCAATTTTGGGCAGAATCTCAATAATTACCTCTGGCAACTCTACTAATCCTACGTAGTTGCCCCAGCGCACCGACTGATATTCCAAACGATACATTCCTGCCGGAAGCCTGTTTCTTAGCTGGGCTAGTTGCCGGAGGTGCTTTTCGGTGAAAAAAAATCCATTTTGTTGCTGACCAACTGATAAAGTGGCTTGTTCGTATACTGAGAAGACAGGTTTACTCATGCTGGTAAATCCGCTGAACAGCCACTAAAAACTCTGCATCGCTCAACTTACGCCACCGATATCGTTTTTCAGGCAGACTAAAAACGGAGGTCTCCCTCATTGGAAGGTGCTCTCCTGAAAGTTCTTCTACAAATGAATTTCCTAGTATAGCGATCCGCTTCTCCCAATCGTCAAAAAAGTATTCTTCCAGCAACGGAATAATGCGTTGGTACATCGCTTGCCGTAAGGTATCCAGAGGATTATTAGCATCCAGAACCGGAAGAAAATAAGCATGTCCGATTTCATAATCTTCTCCCCGAAGCCAAAGTAAACGTTCGTTCATTGCCTGAAGCAGTTTATCCAGATAGATTTTCTGCGAATAATTAGCGTTTGGTTCAGCTACCTGAGCCAAATTATCTTTACTAGTATTTTCTGAGCTTTCCACAGAAATAGTTACCGATGGTTGTAGAAGATCAGTGTTAGAGCGAATGGCTTGAAAAGTAAATCGGCGGCGAAAAGCTAAGTCGAGTGTGTCTACGCTTTGGTCGGCGGTATTCATCGTACCGATGAGAAACAAATTAGGCGGCACTCGAAAGGTTTCGCGAGAGTAGGGGAGAAGGGTTTGTAGAGCTTCAGTCTTTCCGGCTCGTTTGTCTTCTTCAATCAGTGAGATCAGTTCACCAAAAATACTAGCCGGATTACCCCGATTAATCTCGTCAATAATAATCACAAAATTTCCCGCTTGCTGATAATCTGTAGGGGAAAGCTGACCATAATCCAGTTGCTGAACGGCTTGCTTCATCTGCTGATATTGCACTGCTGAAACTGAATTTCCTGATAGTTGGTGATTACTCAATAAGGAATTATAAATCCGGTAACGAGTCGCTTCAAAGGCTTTTAGGCGATGAAAAGCTGCCCACATTACGGAAGTATTTCCTTTACCAACATCACTAAGCTGGTTGATCGCCTCAATATCTAAAAATGTCCCGTACATTTTGGCTAAACTCTGCTTAGTGACTGAGTACGTCTTCCCCCCGGCGGATGTCTGAAATGCTAGCGTATTATTTTGATTGATATTGACTAGTTGGTAAGATTTACCCGTTCGGGTCTCAAACGTAATTTCTTCCGAACCCTCCTGCATCACCCGCTTAAGGTAGTCTACAAACTCAAAGTACAGCGCGTCAAACGGACGCAGAGACAGGGAGCTTTCACTCGATTTCTGGGATTGATTGGATAGAGCATCCAAGGCACGTTGCTGCTGAGCCAAATGTAAGGCGTAAGCAGCATTATAGCTCATCTGTTTAAAGACTCCATCCACAACATCGTAGTACAAATCATTTCGTTCATTTTTAAACGGCTTAATGCCTTCCACAAAATCTTCGTACGCGAAGGATGGGTGAAAGGTCAGTACTGCAATGCGCCCCTGCTGCTGATACTCATTAAACTGAGCTTTTAGTTTACTTCTTTGATCCGTTGGATATTGCTTTTGAAGCTCAGAATCAGATAAGTTCTCAATAAGTTGAACAGCTCTTCGAGACGTTAGGTAGGTCTTTCCGGTGCCCGGTGGACCGTAAAAAATAGTGTTTAAAGTAGGCATTAAATGCTTAAAGTTTCAGTACTAGTAAAAGTAGATAAAATACTGAAAATCAGAATTATAAATATAAACTATTAAATATTTTGACTAGCCTTAATCTTAGGGTTGCAACGGACGCACCTCCATATCTACGTAGTGATAATTGGGGTGAGCTTTCAGTGCGTGTACTACCGAAGACGCAATATCTTCCGGACGCATTTTATTGGTTTTAGACGGAGGTGAACCCATTTCTTTAGAAAAATTAGAGTGAACCGAACCGGGTGAGAGGCAGGTGACTTTAATACCATCGTAGCGAAGTTCGGCGTGGAGCGCGTGAGAAATACCGTGTACGGCATGTTTGGTGCCACAGTACGCCACCATTCCGGCAATACCAGTGGTACCTGCTCCCGAAGAAATATTAATAATGTGCCCTTGCTTCATTTGTTTCATCATCGGAATTACGTGTCTAGTCACATAAAAAAGTCCGTGCACATTTACATTGAACAACCGCTGCCATTCTGAGGGCTCCATCTCCTCAGTAGCCCCTTTATATCCAATGCCTGCGTTATTGATGAGTATTGCAATCGGATTACCCACTAGCCTAGTAGTTTCTTCAAAAGCTCGATTTACCTCATCAGCATCAGCAATATCAACTTGTACTGAGTGAAAGTGCGCGTGCTCAAAATCTGGTTTAGTTCGATTCCATCCAACCACAGTAATACCCTCTTCCAAAAGAGCTTCGGTGATGGCTTTGCCAATGCCTCGGCTGCTGCCGGTGACGATTGCATTTTTGTTGAGTAAATCCATACTATTATTTTTGAGTTGTTTGAGAGACTAATCTAACGCTATTTATTTGGCAAAATAGTTAGACTATCAATACGAATCTATTTCTTTATTACCGTAAACTAATATTCAACAACTATGTCGTAGATTTGCAAAGCCTCAGTTTTAGACCCATATTCGGGACTTATTTGAAATTGCATAATAAAACTACATGAAAACCTACCTTAGCACTACTTTTCTTTTGTTTTTAGCCCTGCTACTTGCTCGATGTACTACTACCCCGGTTAGCGAGGAAGTTGCGGTAGTCCCACCTACCGGGGTTATTGCCGATGAAGCTATGGTCGTAAGTGCCCATCCATTGGCTTCAGAAGTAGGAGCCGAAATACTTAAACAAGGTGGGAATGCCGTCGATGCCGCAATTGCGGTACAATTTGCTTTAGCGGTAGTATATCCCGCCGCTGGGAATATTGGTGGAGGAGGTTTCATGGTGATTCGCGAAGCTGAGGGGTTAACCAATACCTTGGATTATCGGGAAAAAGCACCACTAGCAGCTACTCGCGATATGTACCTGGACGAAAACGATGAAGTAATCAAAGGGGCTAGCCGATTGGGACATCTAGCTTCGGGAGTACCCGGTTCAGTTGATGGCATGGTGAAGGCACATGAGCGCTACGGCAGCTTACCTTGGGAAACATTAGTGCAACCATCGGTTGATTTAGCTGCCGATGGCTTCGTTTTAACCGAACGTGAAGCTAGAGGACTTAATCGCAGTAAGGAAGTATTTCAGGAAGCCAATACCCAAAACCCTGAATTCTTGCTAAATGAATCTGAGTGGCAAGCTGGAGATACTATCTATATGCCCGAATTAGCGGCTACGATGGAACGTGTTCGTGATGAAGGTCGGGCTGGTTTTTACGAAGGTGAAACGGCTGAACTGCTGGTAGCTGAGATGGAACGAGGTGGTGGAATTATGACCATGGATGATCTAGCTCAGTACGAATCCAAGTTTCGGGAGCCTATTGTGACCGAATACGACGGTATGCGATTTATTTCTATGCCTCCTCCCTCGAGCGGGGGAATTGCCCTGGCCCAATTACTCCAGAGCATTGAAGATTTTCCTTTGGATGAAATGGGACATAACTCAGCCGCTACAGCTCACGCAATGGCAGAAGCCGAACGCCGGGTGTATGCTGATCGGGCCACTTACCTGGGCGATGCTGATTTTTATCCCGTTCCCGTCTTTGAGTTGCTTGACCCGGAGTACAACCAAGCCCGGATGGGGAATTTTGACGAGGCCACCGCAACTCCGAGTGCCATGATTTCAGAGGGTAATCCCGCTCCAGCAGAAGCAATGGAAACTACCCATTTTTCAATCATAGATAAGGATCGTAATGCAGTTTCAGTAACCACCACGCTCAACGGTGGCTATGGCTCTAAAGTAGTCGTGGGTGGTGCTGGTTTTCTATTAAATAATGAGATGGATGATTTTAGCATTAAGCCGGGTTTTCCCAATATGTTTGGGTTAGTAGGTGGTGAGGCCAATGCCATTCAACCCGAGAAGCGGATGCTCAGCTCCATGACTCCTACAATTGTGGAAAAGAATGACAGCCTCTACATGGTTGTCGGTACACCCGGTGGCTCTACCATTATCACCTCAGTGTATCAAACCATTTTGAATGTAGTAGAGCATGGTATGGGAATGCAAGAGGCAGTCACTGCTGGACGATTTCACCATCAATGGAAACCTGATACTATTTTTGCCGAGCCTACTGCATTCAGTATTGATGTTGCCCAGAAACTGAAAGATATGGGGCATCACATTGTAGAACGAAGCAGTATTGGTCGGGTAGATGCCATTTTAGTACTATCGGACGGAAAGCTAGAAGGCGGAGCCGACCCTCGAGGCGATGATACGGCGGTGGGTTACTAAAGAAGTAATATTAGAATAAGGAAGCCGAAGATAGCACTATAGCCAATCAGTACATTCTGCCAGCGTACTCGGGGACTGGATTTTTGTGTTGGACTTTTGGTAAATGCTGAGCGAATAGCATGTCCGATACTTCCGGCTACATAAAGTCCGGTTAATTCTAGACCAATCAAGAGAATAAAGGTAAATACTACCGTCATAGTGAAAAGATTATCAGTTATTCTTACGGCATAATCCTCAGTTATGTTCTTCTCTGAGAAGTTTCCCTACTTTTGTGCAAAAGGGGGTGGAAAGTAAAATATAGTTGGTATGGGCACGATTTGAGTGTAAGATTTTTCTCTTTTTGCTTCGTTCCTTTTCCAATACCTAATTCCCAACCCCCAATATCCAATAATAAGTAGTCAGTAATTATCCAGATATGACAAAAGTAGATATACTAGTGATTTCCGTTCACCCGGATGATGCAGAACTAGGTTGTGGTGCTACCATTGCCAAGCATGTAGCCGAGGGTAAATCGGTAGGGATCGTTGATTTAACCCGAGGCGAGCTAGGCACACGAGGTACTCCTGAAATCCGAGCAGAAGAAGCTGAAGAAGGACGAAAAATAATGGGGGCCACTTTCCGGGAAAACTTGGGAATGGCGGACGGTTTTTTTGCTAATAACCAAGAACATCAGTTAGAGATTATCAAATCTATCCGTAGCCATCAACCCGAAATAGTATTGACTAATGCAATTAGCGATCGTCATCCTGACCACGGACGGGCGGCTCAATTAATTCGGGATGCTTGCTTTTACTCGGGGCTGGCTAAGATTAGTACGGTTCAAGATGAGGAAGAACAACCTGCTTGGCGACCTAAAAAAGTATATCACTTTATCCAATCCAATTACATTCAACCCAACTTTGTGGTGGATGTATCGGAACATTGGGATACGAAAATGAAGGCTATTCGGGCATTCAAATCTCAGTTTGACGGTGGGGGTGGCGATGATCCTCAGACCTTTTTAACAACTCCTTTATTCATGAATTTTATTGAGGCTCGGGGTAAAGAACTAGGTCACGCCATTGGTGCTGCCTACGGAGAAGGTTTTACGGTGAACCAGCAGATGGGAGTAAATAATCTGTGGGATTTACGCTTGTAAGCAAACTAACTGCTACGTGTTTGAAACACGTAGCAGCTCAGGTAAGATCAAGTTACTTATCAAGGCGTACTCCGCTCTCGATTTCGTCTTTAATTTCTTTAGTGGCATCCTTAAATTCGCGGATTCCTTTTCCCATGCCGCGAGCAATCTCGGGTATTTTGCTGGCTCCGAAGAAAATCAGCACGAAGACTAGGATAATCATTATTTCCCAGCCGCCTAGTCCGCCGATAAATGATAGTGTCGTTTGCATAGTCTCAATTTGTTTAATATGTAAATCTACTGAGAAAATTGAAGATTGGGAAATTAGAAATTGCCTAATTCTCTAATTTGTACTCTTTCAATCCTTAAAGCTCTACGGTAGAACCAATCTCTGCCAAAATCAATTCTTTACCAGCTTGCCCAAATTTCTCAATGGCTTCTTCATGATTGATCTTTATGTAACCAAACGTATCGTAGTGGACGCCGAAAACTTTGTCGCACTGAATAAAGTCGCTGGCAGTGATAGCATCATCAACTCCCATCGTAAAGTTGTCTCCAATGGGTAGAACGGCAAAATCTAACTTCCCGTAGCGGGGTAGCAGTTGCATATCCATCGTCAGGGCAGTATCACCGGAGTAATAGAAACGGTGTTGGTCGTTACTAATAATAAATCCACCAGGATGCCCTAGGTACGTTCCGTCGTCCAGAGCACTAGAGTGAACGGCGTTCACGTAGCGGACTTTTCCAAAATCAAAATCAAACGCCCCGCCGTGGTTCATTGGGTGACCGTTTTCAATTCCCTCTCTACCTAGCCACATGATAATTTCGTAATTAGAAATCACTTTTGCCCCCGTTTGTTTAGCCAGTTGAATAGCATCGGCTACATGGTCGCCGTGCCCATGACTTAGCAAAATATAATCCGCTTCAATAGCTGAAACATCCACATCTTTAGCTAATTCATTAGGGGTGATGAACGGGTCAAAAAGCAGTTTTGTACCGGCGAAATCTACCAAGAAGCAGGAATGTCCGTAATAGGTAAGGTTCATGATTTAAGAAATTTAATACTTAGACAAATAGTATGTTCTTTTTACGAGCTATGTTCAAAATTCTACATTCCATAATATTTCGCACTAAATGCGATACTTAGAGGGGATCCATCATAAGGACACGAAACACTTACCTTAAGCTTTCTTTTATGGTCGTAGTATGTATGAAAGTGTGTTTGTTTTCTTTCTAAGTCTAGCTCCGTGGGTCCAATGCTTAAAGAACCTAAAAGTGTTTCTGAATCAAAACCTTGATTTAGGTAGTGCGGAGCTGTTGCTTTTAGATCAATCTGAATAAAACTGATAAAGTTACCTTCAGCTTCCAAGAGCATTCTACAATCTTCTGTTTCAACGATGATGTTACCAGCCTGATTTGCTTTTCCTCCAGTTTCTAATTCAGCTTTCTGTATAGGTATTCCTATGTATTGAAATGGTCTGTAGAATGGTTTGGACAATAGTGGTAAGTTTATTGAGGAAGCTTTTTCAATAGCCGTTCCCAAATTATTTGTGCTTCTCGTAGAATTCAGTACACTTTTATTATAAACTAAGCCTAGACTGTTAATTAGCTTTTTGAAAGAACTTTCGTACTCATTTTCTCGCTGAAAGTCGCCGTATAATTTTCCAATTAAGAAACCTGGAGGCTCACACTCTTTAAGAAGGATAGGCAGAACCTTTATTGGTTTACCACTAATTTGGAGGTTCATTGCAACGTCGAGCTCGTTGACAACCCAAGGTGCATTTACTGAATTAGGCGAAAGAACAATGACAAAATAATCTACTGAATCGATCCCTTCTCTTATCTTTTGTATCAGAGAATCGCCAATTTTCATTTCTGCTTCATCTAGCCAATAACGAATGCTATGCGCTTCTAAATCTCTTGCAAGCTTCCTTACAAAGTTTTTATCCGCATGATTATGACTCAAGAAAACACTTGTCTCCATTTAACCTTTAAACTTCACAGTGATTAGCATTCTGATAATCTGACTGAAATCGCTAGCCCACCTTCGGAAGTTTCTTTATACTTGTCGTTCATATCTTGTGCGGTTTTCCACATAGTTTCAATCACCTGATCGAGAGTTATCTTAGCATCACTGGGGTCGGCATCTAAGGCAATATGACTGGCGGTAATTGCTTTGATGGCTCCCATAGAGTTCCGTTCAATACAGGGAATTTGTACCAGTCCGCCTACCGGGTCGCAGGTGAGGCCGAGGTGGTGCTCCATCGCAATTTCAGCGGCCATCAGTACTTGTTCGGCATTGCCACCTAAGCAATGAGTAAGTGCCGCGGCGGCCATAGAAGATGATACTCCGATTTCAGCCTGACAACCACCCATTGCCGCGGAGATTGTGGCTCCTTTCTTGTAATATGTGCCGATCTCCCCCGCAATCAATAGAAACTCAACAATAAACGCTTCCGAAATCTCTTTTTTGCAAAAGCAAAGGTAGTAAAGTAACACCGCCGGAATTACCCCTGCCGCTCCGTTGGTGGGGGCAGTAACAACTCGCCCAAATGACGCATTTTCTTCATTAACTGCGAAGGCAAAGCAACTCACCCATTTCAGGGTAGCCTGGGTATTACAGTCAAGATTAGCAATAGCCTCAACCCATTCTTCCGGTTTTTGAAAATCCGAATCAGGCATTAGTTTTTGGTACATAACATGAGCTCTTCGGGTAACATTAAGTCCACCCGGTAGCTTTCCTTCAGTATGGCAGCCTTTATGAACTCCGTCGAGCATAATCTCCCACAAGCGGAGCAACTCAGCATGAATGCTTTCCTTATCTCGCCAGGTTTGCTCATTCTCCCAAAGTATATCTACCATACTTTTACCAGTGGATTTGATATGGTCAAGAAGTTCAGAAGAAGTATGCGCTGGAAAAGGTAGAGAATCTTCAATATCTGGATCGGGTAACTCACCCTCCTTCACAACAAATCCTCCCCCAATAGAATAATAGGTTTCTAAAAACCGTTCACCGCCGTCAGCTTCTGCCCAGATACGAATACCGTTGGCGTGATACGGTAGAGTTTCTTTTTGGAACACTAAATCTACATCAGGATCAAACGGAACCGAGTGAATTCCCAGCAAATCAACCGAGCGGATACTTCGGATAAGTTGGGTTTTTTGCTGAATCATATTTGTATCTATCGTTTCCGGATCTTCACCCGATAATCCAAGCAAAACAGCGATATCTGTTCCGTGACCTTTTCCAGTTTTAGATAAGGATCCATAAAGCTCTACTGTGATACGGGTGATCTGCGATAGTCTGGAGGCTTTCTGAATAGACTGGACAAATCGTTGAACCGCTCGCCAGGGTCCTAAGGTATGGGAACTAGAGGGCCCGATGCCAATTTTTAGAATATCAAAGACACTGAGTTGTTCTATGCTTGCCACAAAAAAAGTAGTATGGTTGCTAAAAAATCTATTACAAGTATATGTAATTCAGGCAGATTGGACAAGTTAGTTTCAGTACATAAATATCAAAAAGGGGGCAAATTAATAACCAGGACTGCGGGTCAGGTAGATATTAACCGAAGGAAGGTGCTGACGGAGAGTTTCTACTAGTTGAGGCGATACCGGAGTTTCGTAGAGATATACCTCCTTTAGAGTGGGCATTTTGGTTATATGTAACAAGTAAGCATCAGTAACTTCTGTGTGGGATAGATCAAGTATCTCTAGTGCAGGTAGTTCGGTAAGGTACACTAGTCCAGTACCCTTGATTTTAGTTTTTTGCAAAGATAGCTCGCGAAGCTGATTCATTTGACCTACATGATAGAGTGCATCGTCGCTAATCTCACTACTGATTAAACTGACCTTCACTAATTCTTGGTATAGAGAGCGTAAATTGATTAAATCCTGATCGTTGAACGAGCCTGCGGGAAAAGGCATGCTCAGTACAAGTTGCTGATCGTTTTCTTCATTGCGTTCAATCAAAAAAGGAGCTGCTTCGTAGGAGACTTGCTGTACCAGATCAGTCAAAGCCTTATCAGCTTTCCATTGTTTACGCTGGGCAGTACGTAATTCAGAAGCATAACTTTGTAGTCGAGGAGCTACGCTACTGTCATTCAGGGCAGAAAGGTAGCTGAGTGATTCATCCGCTCCTTTATCAATCCACCACTTTAACAAATCAACTTCGGTACTAGTCAAGGCAGGTTTACCGTCAGGGGGCATAAAATCGTCGTGGGTGGAAGGAAGGGTTACCCGTTTCCAGATTTCACTTTGAGAGGCATTACTCGCCACTAGGCCGGGTTGATTACTTTCACCACCTTCTGTCATACTCGCCAAGCTAGTAAGTAATAAATCACCTTTGGTTTTATGTTCGTTGTGGCAACTGTAGCATTTAGCGTCCAACATGGGTACGATTACATCTTCGTAGACCAGCATCTCCGCTTCTGACTTTTCAGGAATACTTTCCCAACTGGGCATATAATCCGTAAGATAATCACTACCGTGGGTGAGCGAGCCTCCTTGATGACTAGCAAACACTACGACGCCATTAGTTAGTAGTAAAATCAGGCCGTAAGCCTGTAAAGTGATTTTGGTGGAAGCTGATAGGTATTGTAATTGCAAAAAAATGAGTAAAAGTGAACCTACCGCTACACCCACTCCTGACCAAAAATGTAGATTCAGTATTTCACCACTGTAGTCGCCAGTGTGGTACAGTAGATAGCCTAGCGTTATGGCTAATAGACTACTTAATGCCGATAATCCGAGAAAGACCCAGCGGAGGGAAGAAGAAAGTACTAGCCAATTAGCCCAGTTCAGTAACTCCAGTAGTAAGAGCAATCCCAGTAATACAATGGGAAAGTGAATAATCAGGGGATGAAACCGTCCCAGAAAATACACCCAGTCGGAAGCATGTTCACTGCTGATATCAAGTAGTGGTAAGAATACAATTCCAATACTGAGTACTAAAAATAAATAGCGTAGTGAAACCAGCTTATTAGCAAACGCTTGAAGCGGAGAAGTTTTAGGCATAGATTTCACAGAGTTCCCCGGTGCTGTCAGCAAAACATTCCATTGGAATGTCTAACACATGCAACATAGAAAGATAGAGGTTTGCTAGTGGCGTTTCCTCTGAAAATTGAAGGTTTTGCCCTGTTTTTAACTTACCCCCTGCTTTTCCGGCTACTACAATAGGGAGGTTGCGAGGCGAGTGGCGGTTACCATCGCGCAGCCCTGAGCCCAGCATAATCATACTATGGTCAAGCAACGTGCCATCACCCTCAGGAATGGATTTTAGCTTCTCTAGGAAGTAAGCATACTGTTCCATATGCCACTGATTGATCTGGGCGTACTGCTTTAGGTTTTCTTCACTATTCTGGTGGTGCGATAACTGGTGATGACTACCTTGAACACCTTCTAGAAAGGAGAAGTTGCGGTTACTGACGGAGTTACCAAACATAAAGCTGGTCACCCGACTAGCGTCACTCCAGAAAGCCAGAGCCATAATATCAAACATCAGCCGCGTTTTCTCGGTCACATCGGTACCCAAGTAGTATTCTGAGAACTCGTCTAACCGTAGGTTTAGGTGCTCCATCTCCCTGATCATATCTGGACTGAGATGGGCAGCAAATTCTTCTTGCTGAGCTTGATTATCAATCCGTTTCTCTACCGATCGGATGGATTCCAGATACTCTTCCAGCTTATCTTGATCAGTTCTTCCAAGTTTTCGTTGCAAAGTATGAGCATCGTCCAGCACCAAATCCAAAACACTTTGCTTATGGGTATCTGACTGAGTAGGTTGATTGGGCAAATAGCTACCAAACAGTCGGTTGAAAGCCATTCGCGGGTCAATTTCCTTAGAGCAGGGCTGAGTGGCTGATTTCCAAGCAATGCTAGAACCGTAGAGCCGGGTAAAACCTACGTTGGCATCAATACCGGAATTGATCCGTTCCAGACCGTATTCTAATGAACCGAACAGAGTATCTTGCCCGACGTTCTGAGCAATCAGCTGATCAATTGAAATACCACCACTGTGAATATTATCGCCCGTTGTCTTATAAATCTGTTGGCTGGTCAGAAAACTGGAAGTTTTAGCGTAGTGCCCATCTGCGCCCTTAAACACGGCTGACTGGTTCATTAGCTCATTCAGCACCAGAATATCATCCTTTACCTTGGCTAGTGGTTGTAAAATAGGGGATAGTTCAAAGTTGCGACCAAAGGTAGTGGGAGTCCATTGTTCGGGGTGTACGCCATTAGGCATAAAGAAAAATGCACTACGGGTGGGTGGTGTAGCTGACGAAGATTTGAGAAGGCTATTCGAGCCCATTGCTTCCAGCCAGGGGAGGGCAATGGCAGCCCCTAGTCCTTTTAGCATTCGTCGTCTCGATAGTTGCCACGACTTGCTCATGACGTCTTTAGTTTAGGTTGAAAATCGTTGATTTTATAGCGGAAAGGGTAGCTATATACCAGTTCCATGATAAACTCTTTAGTATTAAAGTGATTGTTTAACAAAGTATTAGTAAGTCGCTGCATAGTAGGCTCATCTACAAATTCTATTCTGCGACCAATGGCGTAGGTAAACATCTTTTCCGCCAATACCCGGGCAAAGTTCTCCTCTTTGCTTAGTAGTATTCTCTTGAGTTCTTCCGGGCCATTAAATACTTCTCCACTGGCTAACGTATCCCAGGCTACGATAGGTTCTTCGCCGTAGTGGGTGCGCCACCTTCCTAGAGCATCATAATTTTCCAGTCCTAAACCGATGGGGTCCATTTTCTGATGGCAACTATAGCAATCAGGCTTACTACGGTGCAAGGCTAGTAAATCTCGTAGGCTGGCGTCGGGTTGAGCCGCTTCTTCTTCGGGTAGCTCTCCAGCATCAGGCGGCGGAGGTGGAGGTGGGGTTCCTAAGATTTCTTCCAGCACCCACTTACCCCGCAGCACCGGACTCGTTCGGAGGGGTAATGAAGTAGATGCCAGCACGCTACCCATACTGAGTACTCCACCCCGTCGGCGGTCAGTTAGGGAAACGAGGCGTAACTCATCTCCTTCTACCCCTGCAATACCGTAGTGGTTCGCCAGATCTTCATTTAGCATGGCGTAATCGCTATCCAGCAAATCTAAGAAGGTGCCAGATTCAGTAAGCACATGGTGAAAGTAATCTACCGTTTCCTGGTACATCGCTTGGCGTAGGGTAGGAGTGAACTCCGGGAAGCGTTCGGGGTCAACCGGGCTTTGCTCCTTCAGGCGAGTGATGCCAAACCACTGGGTAGCAAAGCTTTCGGAGAACCGTTTGGCTTTAGGATCACGTAGCATGCGCTGAACTTGCTGCCGCAGTTGCAGGCTATCGTGCAGATTACCTCGGTAGGCTACTTCAAACAATTCTTCATCAGGTAGTGAAGACCACAGGAAGTACGACAAGCGGGTAGCTAACTCAAAGTTACTGAGAGGGTAGGGGGCTTCAGTAGGCTGCTCGTCTTCTACTTTGTAGAGAAAATGAGGTGAAACCAGTGTAGCCTTAAACGTTTCTTTCAAGGCAGCATCAAATGGGTTATCGCTGGTATCAGCCAAGTACACTTTTCGGAATATTCGGCGAAGCTGGTCCTTTTCATCAGCACTTAAAAACCGCCGATAGGCATGGCTAGCGAAGGGAAATAGGCTACGTTCAGCAACTGCCAAGGGAGCAGCCACGAGATCATACTCTGAGGAAAATATAGAAGTTGCCCAATCGGTTAGACTAGTCCACCAACTAGGTTGATATTTCATTGGTACTAGTTCCTGCCAAAGTTCAGGATTAGTGTACAATGTATCTACAATTTGGGAAGCCGCTTCATAGTAGCGTTCCAGTTTAAGCGGGGTGAAGAATAGAGTACGGGAGTAATTATCAAAACCACTTCCACCAGAGCCGTCAGCGGGGAAAAAGCGAGTGGCATTAAAATTTACTCCGGTTAAGTCTAAGATTGTATGCTGATACTCCCGGTGGCTTAAGCGACGAAGAACTACCCGACCTGGATTGTTCTCTTTCAATGAGCTGAGCAAAATATCATTAATTCCATCAGCTAGAATGGATTTTTCCTCAGAAGTAAGTGAAGGCTTATCGGACGGGGGCATTTGGCCGGACTGCACCTGTTTGACTACCTTAAGCCAGATTTCTCCATCTTTTACCAGATGACCCGCACTTTCGTACTTTTCTAAGTTAATGCCTCCGGCCACCTTACCTACGTTGTGACAGGAAAAGCAATGCTGATCTAGCACCGGACGAATCTGGTCCTCAAACGAAAGTTTGATTTCTTGGGAAAGAACAGGAGTAAGTGTAAAAAATACTAGTCCTCCGAGTAAATAAAAAAATCGCGACATCACCCATGAAAATAATAATTAAATCGGTTGAAATCAAGCAGATCAGGCTCTTCAGCACTACTTATATTGCTTTACTGTGACAAACTTTCAGTGAGCTAGCCAATCCACAAAAAACTAATCTGTTTCAGGAAGTCTTAGCTTTATCTCTTTGTGATGGTAATCAATCAGAAAACCATGCATTCTTAATGCTTTGGAGCCAATAATACCATTTATCTTCACCGATGTTCCAGTATTCAGGGAGTTGATAATGTTGGATAAATCCAGGGCAATGTAATCGGCGCGTATTATCTGGGAGCCCAGTTGTAAATCCATATCGTACACACCGACGAGTCCCTTTACACTTGCTCCCAGTCCAGTTACTCGAAACTTTTTCATAGAAGTCCGGGTATGACAGGAAAATCCGTATCGTTTGGCATCTTTAAAATGAATGATACTCACATCGGCTCCGGTGTCCAGTAATAAGTAAGCATTTTTACCATTGATGGTTCCTTTCACAATGGGCTGATCTTGCATCATTACAACTTCTAGCATCTCGTACTTATTTTGAGCTAGGGCTGCTATTCTGTTCATACTGAGTAGTAAGCATAGAAGTATAAGTATCCGTGTCATTATTCTAGGGGTAAAGTTGTTGGTTCTCAGTATGATTAGCGTAAGCGACATTCTTCAGAGTAAAACTCCCACAGTGAGCTTTACTGGTCAAAATCGTATGCTTTACTAAGTAGTTTGTAAGGGGAGGATGCTTCTTTAGATAATTCTATCCACAAGAATATGCACTCCTATATCGGTGAAAAATTATGGTGTTCCTATCTACTGAGCACTTAGTTGGATGTTGAGCACTACTCTCTTACTAGAGAAATAAAAAGTCACCTGAAAGACAGTCTCCTGGTGCTTTCTAAATAAGGCATTTAAAACGATACTTTGGTTCCCTTCGTGCGTTGTTCGGCAACTGTGCGATGCCATACGCTGTTCCAGAAAGTGAAAGACATGATATTATGACCATCACTCATTGCGCAGCGAATTCACTGGATTGGCTAAAGCAGCTTTGATGGATTGCCAGCTTACGGTGAACCAGGCAATGAGCAATGCCCCTATTCCAGCCAATAAGAAAACCCAGGGGCTAATATCAGCGCGGTAGGCAAAGCCCTCGAGCCATCGCTGCATGATGAAATACGCGACGGGGATGGCGATACCAAAGGCAATCAGGACTAGTTTGGTGAAATCTTTAGACAACAATAAGATAAGGTGACTTTCGGAAGCTCCCATCACTTTACGGATACCAATTTCTTTGGTGCGTTGTTCAGCCATAAAGGTAGCCAGACCCAACAAGCCCAGGCAAGCTACCGCAATAGCCAGTCCGGTGAAGATGGAGAATACCTTACCTAACCGCTGCTCAGCCCGGAACAAAGCGTCATAATTTTCATCCAGAAAGGTGTATTGGAAAGGAGCATCAGGGGCGTACTGATTCCACAAGCTTTCCATCTGGGCTATGGTAGTTGATACATTATCAGTAGTAATACGGACGGGAAGAACGAATCCGCGAGTGGCAAGTAGTAAGCCCAGTGGCTGTATTTCTTTACGCAGGGTCTCGAAATTAAAGTCTTTAAATACACCAATAACTTTGTAGGTTCGATTCCCTCCCAAATTTACCACCTCACTAGTTAGAGGATCGTCTAACCCAAATGCCTTCACGGCGGCTTCATTCAGTAGGATTGCGGCAGTATCAGTAGAAAAGCTGCGGGAGAAGTTTCTTCCTTCCAACAGTTCAATTTGCATAGTAGACAGATACTCGTAATCAACCTGATATTCGGATAGGGATATATCTTCTTCGGTTTGCGGGTTTCTGAAGATTGTATTATTGATTATGTTGGGGGGAGTGCCATTGGTAATGCTAGCATTTACCACTTGCGATTGACTGAGCAGTGCTTGTTTAAAGGCTAGTTGTTGCCCTTCAGACAAACGCTGAATCCCGTTTACTGACACTACATTCTCCTTTTCAAACCCTAGATTCTTAGTGCGGATGTATTCCAACTGCTGATACACCAGCAGGGTACAAATGATCAGGGTAATGGAAATAAAAAACTGAAATACGACCAGTGTATTCCGAATACCGCTACTTTTTACTCCGGCCTTCAATTTTCCTTTTAGCACTTCTACCGGGCGGAAGGAAGAGAGGTAAAAAGCAGGGTAGCTACCGGCCAGCAAGCCTACCACCAGCATCAATCCCAGTAAACTCAGCATAAACCAGGGGTTGGTGAAAAGTGCTGATGATATATCTTTACCAGCGATGTTACCAAACGGCGGAAGTAGGAGGCTGGCTGCAACCACTGCTAATAACGTTGCAATTAGGCTCAACACGACCGATTCGGTCATGAATTGTCCCACCAAACTAGAACGTAACGAACCCAATGTTTTGCGTACCCCCACTTCTTTGGCTCGATTGGCTGAACGGGCGGTGGCCAGATTCATGAAGTTGATACAGGCCAGCAGGATGATGACAAAAGCAATGGCCCCCAAAATATACACGTAGGTAATATCGCCGTTAGGTTCTAACTCTTGGTCTAAATTGGAGTACAAATGGATATCCAGCAGTGGTTGCAGAAAGTAGCCGTAGCGATTGCCTTGTTGCGCGAAGGCTTCTAACGAAATTCCCAGGTATTGCTGTATCTCTGGCCCGACGTATTTTTCTACTAATCCCGGTAATTTGGCTTCAAAGGATGCTCGAGAGGTACCTTCATGCAACAGAAGATAGGTGATAATATTATTACTACCCCACTCTTCAGCTCGGCTCAAACCAAGTGAAGCCATCGATCGTAGCATATTGAAGTGGAAATGCACGTTGGAAGGAAGGTTTTCTATCACCCCGGTTATCTCGTGCGGTGTTTTTTCATCACCTACTAGCAGCGTTTGGCCTAGGGCAGATTCATGGCCGAAGTATTTTTGGGCCATCTCTTCGGTAATGACCAAGGTATTGGGTTCAGTAAGAGCAGTGGTGGGGTCTCCTCCTAGGAGCTGAAAGCTAAAAACATCAAAAAAGGTAGAGTCAGCAAAATAAACCTTCTCTTCGGCAATCACCGTTTCGCCATGCTGGATCGTCTGGTTTCCGAAGAACGGAAAAATACGGGTAGCATTTTCTACCTCAGGAAGCTCCTCTACCGCTGTGAACGCCAACGGAGGACAGGTAGTAGTAGTCATTAGCTCCTGCTCAGAAAATTTGGTATTTAAACCTACTCGGTAAATCCGGTCGGCTTGAGTGTGCATGGTATCGTAGCTCAACTCATGGTGGATATACAAGACGATCAGCAAGCAAGAGGTAAGGCCGATAGACAGTCCTAGAATATTGATACCCGCGTAAAATTTTCTTTTCGCTAGATTACGAAAGGCAATGGTGAAATAACTTTTTAACATAGCGGTATGATTTAATCGGTAATCTCTCTTCAGCCCCCTCATAAGCGAAGGGCGTAATAATTTTAACGTATCCCAGGCATACAGTCGCCGGGCTTTTCTAGCCGAAAACTGTTCTAGGTTATCTCGAAACCGCTCCTCCATATCCCCTTCGATCTCTTCGAGGTATTCATCTTTGAGTAAAAATCGAAGGAACTTTACCGCCCATTGGGGCGGGGTGGTATGGTTATCCGTTTCGCTCATTAGGTACTACTTAAGCCCAAGTCAGGCATGGCTTGCCATAGGCTTGAACGGATGTCTTTCATTTCACGAAGCACCCGATACGCATAGGGAGTGGCCTGATAAATACGCTTACGTTTCCCCCCGCGCTTTTGTGTAGCCTCTCCGAACTCAGAAGTTAAAAATCCTTTCTCTACCATCCTTTTCAGGGCTGTTTGGATAGCCCCTACACTCAGTCGCTCGCCTAGTCTTTCTTCCAGATTGCGCTGTATTTCCACTCCGTAGGCATCTTCCTGTAGTACGATCACGGTCATCAGTACCAATTCCTGAAATTCTCCCAGCCGGTATTTTTTCATTTTCTACTGTATGAATATTCTAAAATTTACTCAATAGGGCCTCCTAAAAAAGACAAAATGAGAGTTGATCATCCTCTTTCGTTGTTTGACTACTGATTTTTATTCCTAATTGAAGTAAATATAATGAATTATTTTTTTATTCCTAATTGAAGTTTAAATAAATTGAATAGAGCTTAGAAATTAGTATTCCGATAGCAATGAAACACCAATTAGTATCAGTAGAAATTCTTTATCGTATGGTTCTCACTTGGCTTAGTCATTGGCATGATCGGTTATGTAAAGTTCTCCGTAAAATTGAGGGGCTATAGACTACATAGCATGAAATTAGAGATTTTTACTTTACATAAGCATTCACTCTACATAATGGGTCGGAAGAGGAATAGCACATCCAGAGTGAACCGAATATTCGCCTTCCTTCTTCCCCAATCCTTCACTCGCTCTTTATAGAGCTCCAACAAATCCCTCTCAATAAAAGGGTGCAAGTCCGGATGGCAGAACCCGCGGAAGAAACGAAGTAAGAGTTGCGGTGGCAAGAATTGGTTATTCATTTCTAAGGGAATCTACCGGGTTGACCCGGGCGGCTTTTACCGTTTGCAGTCCTACCGTAAACCAAGCGATCACCAAGGCTAGTACCCCAGCTCCTACAAAGTACCACCACTGTAAGTCAATGTGGAAAGCGAAGCTTTGCAACCAGTGCTTCGCTACGAAATAGCTAATAGGTAAGGCAACAGCAATGGCCACTAGTACCATCTTGGTGAAGTCACTTGATAACAACTGTACAATGCTAGCAACACTTGCACCCAGCGCTTTACGAATCCCAATTTCTTTTACTCGTCGTTCTGCTGTAAAGGCCGCTAGTCCGAACAGGCCAAGACAGGAAATCAGGACTGCTAATCCGGCGAAGTACTTGGAGAGCGTAGATACACGCTGCTCAGCGGCATAGAGGGCTTGATAATCTTCATCCAAAAAGCGATACTCAAATGCCAACTGAGGATACTGCTGTTGGTAGAGCTTACCAAGTAGATCAATTGTTTCTTTTTCTTTTCCCGCCTCAATTCTGGCTATGACAGTATTACAACCCGGGAATAGACGAAAAAAACAGGGTCTCACTTCTTCATACAGAGACTCGTAATGAAAATCTTGGACTACCCCAATAATTTCTCTCTCTTGCCCCCAAAACCGGATAGTCTTGCCTACAGGGTCGGTAAATCCCAAGACGTTAGCTGCCTTTTCATTGATGATAATCTTGGAGCTTTCGGAGCTGAAATTACGAGAAAATGGGCGTCCTGCTACCAGACCGATACCCAGGGTCTCAATAAAACCGTACCCTACTTCTAAATTACCAAACTCCAATGTCCTATTCTGATCTCCGACTAATACTGGAATTCCACCATGATCACCCGTTAAGTCATGGCAAGCGTTGGAAGCCTGCACCACCCCTGGCATAGTTTCCATCTCATGCAGGAATGTTTCTACTTGCTGTCCCATAATACTTTCTTCAGAGACTTCTCCATCATCCCCTGCCTTACTTGCTATCTCGAAATAGATAATATTGTCTCGACTGTATCCTAGGTTCTTTGATTGGATGAATTCAACTTGGTGGTATACTACCAACACCGACGTAATGAGTAAAACAGATAGAGCAAATTGAAAAACAACCAATCCGGTCCGTATCCATCGCTCTCCCGAAGACGTAGTCAATTGACCAGATGTGCCTCCACCTCTCAGAATGGTAATTGGATTAAATCCCGAAAGAAATAAAGCGGGATAACTGCCAGCCAATAGGCTGGTGACGATCAAAATACCCAGTACCGATAGCCCTTGATTCAGGGTAAAGTTTAGGGTCAATTGCTTACTCGTAATGGTATTGAATTGGGGAAGGAACAGAGCTACCAACAGCATAGCAAGTAGCAATGAGAAGCCTACGACAACGGCAGATTCACTTATATGCTGAACAATAAGCGTGTTTCGTCCGGCGCCAATGGCTTTTTTTACGCCTATTTCCTTTGCTCTTCGCGAAGCGCGAGCCGTGGAAAGGTTCATAAAATTGATGCAAGCAATGAGCAGAATGAAGATAGCGATGATAGAAAACAGACGTACATATTCTATTCTTCCTCCAGTCGGAACCCCATTTTTGTAGTGGCCGCGCAGATAGCGGTCAGAATACTTTTGTACAAATAGCGTATGGTCGGTCTCCGGATTTTTAGTGTGGAGCAGGTTGGTGATTTTCTCATTGAATTGATCCAGATTGACCCCTTCGTTTAAAATCAGATACGTACTAGGATCACTATTTTGCCAGTTAGTTAAGGACGGTCGATCCTCAAAGAAGAGCTGATAGTTTAACAGCAGATCGTATTGATCAGTAGCATTGGAAGGAGGAGAAGAAAAAACACCAGCAATGGTAAAATCACCACTCAGATTTTCTTTGTTCCAGTGTATGACCTTCCCAATAATTTCCTCGCCAGGCTTAAACAATTTCTGGGCGACTTCTTCCGAAATGGCCACCGCATATTTAGTATTCAGTAATGCTTGTTGGCTTCCAGTGGTGAACTTGCAGGTGAAAATGTTGAAAAAATCTTGGCCGATGTATTGAGCGTCAGCCTTTATGTGTATGTCATTGAGGGAAAGGACTCCACTGCTGGAGAACCAGGAGGAAGGAACTACGGGGGTGGCATACGCTACCTCCGGCATTTCTTGAGTTAATGCTTCTGCTAGCAGCCCCTGCGTTGTTTCAGTGGTAACAATACCCTCCGATGTAGGAATGTTGTGCAGTACCTGATAAAACTGATTATCATTGGCGTGAAACTTATCTACGCTTAGTTCGTCCTGCACCCACAAAAAGATTAATAAAGCACAAGCTAATCCCGAAGATAAGCCAATTAGATTGATCAGAAAGGTACTTTTGTAGCGTTGAAAGCTGCGGAAGGTTAAGAGTAGATTGTGACGTAGCATCGCACGATGGTTTGATGGTTGATATAATTTAAATGATCGAATAATCCCTGGTCGGAAAAGCAACACTACATCCCAAGCAAACCGAATACTCGCCTTCCTTCTTCCCAAATCCTCCACCCGCTCTTCGTACAATTCCAGTAAGTCCCCTTCAATAAAGGGATGTAGCTCCGGGTGACAGAACCAGCGGAAGAAACGCAGTAAAAAGTTCGGTGGAGTAGGGGGGCTATTCATTTCTGAGGGAGTCTACGGGGTTAGCGAGGGCAGCCTTAATAGACTGCCAACTCACGGTGAGCCAGGCAATGAGCAATGCCCCTATTCCGGCCAGAATGAAAACACTGGGGCTAATATCAGTGCGATAAGCGAATCCCTCGAGCCACCGTTGCATGATGAAATACGCGACAGGGATAGCCACACCAAAGGCAATGAGAACTAGTTTGGTGAAATCTTTAGACAACAGTAAGATGAGATGACTTTCGGAAGCCCCCATCACCTTACGGATACCAATTTCTTTGGTGCGCTGCTCAGCCATAAAGGTAGCCAGACCCAACAAGCCCAGACAAGCCACGGCGATAGCTAGCCCAGTGAAGATAGAAAATACCTTACCTAATCGCTGCTCAGCGCGGAATAAAGCATCGTAATTATCGTCCAAAAAGGCGTACTGAAAGGGTTGATCTGGAGCATACTGTTCCCACATGCTTTCTATTTGGGCTACTGTAGCGGATACATTTTCACTGCTAATCCGGGCTGAAAGAAAAAATCCCTGATCAGCGAATGTTAAAGCCAAAGGCTGTATTTCATTGCGTAAGCTCTCAAAGTTAAAATCCTTGAATATCCCAACCACCCGGTAGGTTCTACCTGAACCAGTATGCACTACTTCTTCGTTCAACAGATTTACTGTGCCTAAGGCCTTAGCTGCTGATTCATTAAGTAGGATAGCTGCGGTATCGGTAGAGAAGCTACGAGAAAAATTTCTTCCTTTCAGTAATTCAATTTGCATCGTAGGTAGATACTCGTAATCAACCCCATACGTATACAGACTAGCCTCTTCTTCGGTGGCAGTTTTCCTAAAGATTGTCGTAGCGATGGAGCCGGGCGGAATGTTGTTAGAAATACTGGCACTCACTACTTGCGACTGATTGAGCAAAGCTTGTTTGAAGACGGATTGTTGCTCATCGATCAGGCGCTGAGCTCCGTATATGAGCATGACATTCTCTTTCTCAAACCCTAGATTTTTCTCATGAGCGTACTCCAGTTGCTGATAAACCAGTAGCGTACAAATAATCAAAGTAATAGAAATAAAAAATTGGAACACGACCAACGTATTGCGGATACCACTACTTTTCGTGCCAGCCTTCAATTTTCCTTTCAATACTTCTACAGGACGGAAAGAGGAGAGATAAAATGCCGGATAACTACCCGCCAGCACTCCCACCACCAGCATCAATCCCAGTAAACTCAGCATAAACCAGGGGTTGGTGAAAAGTGCTGAGGATATTTCTTTACCGGCAATGTTGCCAAAAGACGGAAGTAGGAGGCTGGCTGCAACCACAGCCAAGCTAGTAGCAATCAAGCTGAGTACGACCGATTCCGTCATAAACTGTCCAACCAAACTAGAACGTAACGAGCCAAGTGTTTTGCGTACCCCCACTTCTTTAGCTCGATTAGCCGAACGAGCGGTAGCCAGGTTCATAAAGTTGATACAGGCCAACAGAATGATGAAAAAAGCAATGGCCCCCAAAATATACACGTAGGTAATATCGCTGTTGGGCGCTAGTTCTTCTTGCAGGTTGGAGTACAGATGAATATCCAAGAGTGGTTGCAGAAAGTAGCCATACTGATTGCCTTGTTGAATAAAGGTTTCTAAGGAAACTCCCATATATTGCTGGACTTCTGGCCCTACATATTTTTCTACCAGCCCTGATAACTTAGCATCTAATGATTCGAGTGACGTACCTTCGTGCAGCAAGAGATAGGTGATAAAACTATTGCTGAACCAATCATCATCCCGACTTAATTCTAGCGAAGCCATCGATCGTAGCATATTGAAGTGAAAATGTACGTTGGAAGGAAGGTTTTCTGCCACCCCGGTTACCTCGTGCGGTATCTTTTCATCACCGACGAGCAGCGTTTGGCCTAGGGCAGATTCATGGCCGAAGTATTTTTGAGCCATCTCTTCGGTAAGTACGACCGTATTAGGTTCAGTAAGAGCGGAGGCGGGGTCACCTGCTAAGAGTTGAAAACTAAAAACATCAAAGAAGGTAGAATCAGCGAAGAACACTTTTTCTTCAACAATAGTAGTTTCGCCATAGCGGATCGTCTGGGCTCCAAAAAAATGAAAGATACGGGTGGCATTTTCTACCTCAGGAAGCTCCTCTACCGTTGTGAACGCGAGCGATGGAGAAGTAACCGTGGTTTTTGTCTCCTGATCAGAAATTTTAGCGTTTAAACCCACGCGATAAATCCGATCGGCGTTGGTATGCATGGTATCGTAACTCAACTCATGGTGGATATACAAGACAATCAGCAGGCAAGAGGTGAGTCCAATAGAAAGACCCAGAATATTAATGCCAGCATAAAACTTTCTTTTAGCCAGGTTACGAAAGGCAATGGTGAAATAACTTTTTAGCATAGCGGTATGATTTAATGGGTATTTTTGTTTAAATGATCGGATAATACCAGGCCGAAAAAGCAGCAAGACGTCCAGAGCAAATCGAAAGTCTGCCTTCTTCTTACCTTTTTCTTTTGCCCGTTCTTCGTATAGTTCCAGCAGGTCGCCTTCAATGAAGGCATGCAAGTCTGGATGGCAAAACCAACGAAAGAAATGAAGTAGATATTTGGGAGGCGAAGGCTTATTCATTTCTCAGAGAATCTACGGGGTTGGCGAGGGCTGCTTTGATCGTCTGATAACTGATCGTAAATAAGGTAATCAGTAAAGCCGAGAGTCCGGCTACAGCGAAAAGCCACCAAGAAATATCCGTGCGATATTCATAGATCTGTAGCCAAGCGTTCAACAAATAATAGGTAATAGGAATGGAAATCAGCGAGGAGAAAATGACCAGTACTACAAAGTCTTTAGAGAGCATCCGCCATAAACTCAGTACTGACGCTCCCAACACTTTGCGGATACCAATTTCCTTCGTGCGTTGTTCGGCCAAAAAAGAAGCCAATCCAAACAAGCCTAAACAACTAATGAATATGGCAAGAGTAGCAAAGAAACCGGCTAATGTACCAATGCGTTCTTCGGAAGCAAATTTTGCGGCATAGACCTCATCCACAAATTCGTAATCAAAGGGAGCAGAAGGTACTACCTCACTAAATACGGCTTCTATTTTTGGAAGTGCTTCGCTGGCACTGACGGCGGGATTTATTTTGATATGTACCCAAGGTACGTTGTCGGTAAGAAAGAAGAGGGCAGGGGGAATAGGTTCATAGGGTGAATGTCTGACCATATCCTTGACAACTCCCAGAATAGTGTACTCCTTTCCGCCTCTTCGGTCCCAGGTAAGTGTCTCTCCCAGAGGGTTCTCTAACTCCATGAGTTTTACCGCTGATTCACTGATCACGACCCCAGCTGTGTCCGAACGAAAGTCGCGAGAGAAGTTCCTGCCTTCTACCATCTCCCAGCCGATGGTACTACCAAACTCATGCGCTACATAGAACGTCTTAAAAATTGGATCAAAATCTGGTAGCTTACTTTTCCAACTAAACCCATTATTGTTATTCTGATTCTGGGTGACCGGCACCCCGGCACCAGCCATTTCAGACACCACTCCCGTACGAAGTAATTCATTTCTTAGCAGGTCGTATTTCCCAGCATACTCTTGGGTGGTCATCTTAAGAGTCATCAGCTCATTTTGGGAATAACCTACTGGACGGTTTTTAGCAAATTGAATTTGCTGATAGACGATCAGGGTACCAATGATCAGTACTATAGAAATAGTGAATTGAAAAACGAGCAGTACTTTACGAGGCGTAGCGGCAAAACGACCCACACGAAGTGTACCGAGGGTAACCCCACCCTTTAAGACTTTGATCGGTTGAAATGAAGATAAATAGAAGGCCGGATAACTTCCGGCAAGGAAAGCCGTACCTAGTGTGAAAACTAAGCAAGCTAACCAAAACCAAGGGTTCATCCATAGCAGATGGACGTTCTTATCCGCAACCTCGTTAAACCAAGGTAAAAGCAACTGAACAAGTCCGATGGACAGTACAAAGGCAAACACAACGGTCAACAATGATTCGCTCAGAAACTGGTTGATCAATTGCTCCCGGACGGAGCCCATCGTTTTGCGAATACCGACTTCTTTGGCCCGCTTTTCGGACCGAGCCGTGCTCAGATTCACGAAATTAATACAGGCCAACAGCAGTACAAATACCCCAATCATCCCATAAAGCCAAACGAATTTCAGGGGGGCACTCATGATGGGTACTCCGTTTTCAAATTCGGAGTATAAATGCCATTTACTCATGGGGTGCAAGAAAAGCGTTGGTTCATGAGTAGCTCTTTCCTGGTCAATATATGGTAGCATAGCGTCTTGTATGCGAGCCGATACTTCGGCCACATCTACTTCGGGGAGCATTTGGACGTATACAGTGACATTCCCCCCTCGCCAGGAATCAGGTTGTGCCCAAGGGTACTTTGAATAGAACAAATCAAAGGGAATAATATAATCAGTCCCATTCACGTAATCCGATCCGCTGAATTCAGCGTTATTTGGCAAATCTTCATACACCCCTGTTACCTGTAGGGTTGATTCTGTATCCATCGTAACGGTCTGACCCAGAGGCTCTTTGTTGCCAAAAAGTTTTTTGGCCAGCGTCGCTGACAGCAGAATAGAATTCAGTTCTTTCAACCCATCCCAGTGACCGTATACCATATTTAATGTAAGCATCTCAGGAGCTTCGGGCTGCATATATAGGCCCGATTGAGAGAACTTTTTGTTGCCTGAAGCAATCACATGATCTCCAGTATAGGAGACACCCATCACAACATGCTCAAAGTAGTCACCGTAGGATGTTCGCAGAAGTTCTGCTAAGGCAAATGGTTGGCTATCAGAGGTATAAACTGTACCTCGGAACTGCTCTTTTATCATCACTTTAGCAATCCGCTCATAGTTTTTATGGTACTTATTAAACGAAAGCTCATCCCATACCCATAAGCCAATCAGCATTACGACAGACATGCCGACTGCCAAGCCACTAATATTAATAAGTGAATAGCCTTTCTCTTTGAGAATGTTTCTCCAGCCAATTTTGAAATAGTTTTGAAACATAGCCATATGATTTACATATTTTGTTCTATGAAATGGTCGAATAATCCCTGGCCTAAAAAGCAGTAAGATATCCAGGGAGAATCGAAGATTAGCCTGTTTTCTCCCAATTTTCTGTACTCGTTCCTCAAACAATTCCAGTAAGTCACCTTCAATGAAGGGATGTAAATCCGGATGGCAGAACCACCGGAAGAAACGGAGTAAAAAGTTCGGTGGCGAGGACTGTTTATTCATCGCTAAGGGTTTGAGCAGGATTTAGGCGAGCCGCTCTAATGGTTTGGGAACCAATCATTACCAAAGCTACTATCAGTACTCCGGCTAAGCCCAACAGTAATTCTCCCAGACTAATCGGTGAGTGATGAGCTACATTGGTAAGTATTACTCTGTCGAAGAATATGTAAGTAATAGGCAGAGCAATACTGGCAGAAATGATGAGTAGAAAGAAGAAGTTTTTGCTCAACAAATAAATCAAATTCATCTCTCCCGCCCCTAGCACCTTCCGAATGCTAATCTCCTTACGTTTGGTCTCAGTAGTGAATACCACCATCCCAAACAATCCAATAGAAGAAATAAATATCGCTAAGAATGCCAGAAAGCCAACTACCTTCACGATGACTATATACGGACTATAGGCACGCATAATTTGGTCATCGTAAAAACTTGCGTCTAAAGGGTGAACGGGATCTAATTCCTTCCAAGCTGTTTCAATACTTTCCAGTGTCTCAGGCCAATTGCTTTCAGCAATTTTTACATTGAGGTACCCGTCAGGGTTCTCTGAATAGCGGAAAACCACAGGTTTGATAGCATTTTCTAGGGTCTCGTAGTGAAAGTTCTCTACTACACCGACGATCTCGGTCTCGGTGCCATCTAGGGTGATAACTTCACCCAGCGCAGATGTAGGATCACCTCCGCCAATTCCAAATCGCTCTACCAGCTTTTCGTTCACAATGGCTTCACTTTGTTGGCTGTTTGTGAAATTACGACCAGCCAGTAAAGTATACGCATGAAGCGGTACGTACTGTTCATCCACAAAATTTTGCCACACACTCGTTGAATCGTTCGGGTCATCATAGGTCAATTCAGCACTCCAGGCACTGCCCAGACTAGTTACTAAGGTGGACTGTGAAATATTGCTTACCGCCGGAATTTCGGAAAGCTTATTCGTAAGAAGATCAGCGTCATTACCCTGCAAACTAACGTTTAATATATGTTCAGTCTCAAAGCCAAGGTCGAAGGATAGAAAGCTTCGGTATTGATAGTAGCCGATAATAGTAGCGGTGATGAAAATAAGTGAAAAGACGTACTGGATGACGATGAGCGACTTACGCAAAGTGATCCTTTGAAAGGCCTGAAATGCCGGAAGTCCTTTCAGAACTTGTAGCACTTTCAGTTGAGAGAAGAATACAGCCGGAAAGACCCCAGCCATGATGCCGATTACTATTGCTAAAAGCCCAAAGGGTAACAGTAAGGAAACAGAAAGTTCAAGTTCTACCAGCCTGTCTATGTAGAAATGTAGGGCAACAAACTGATCTTTCAATACCAAAAACAACCAAAACGAGCAAACTAGTGCTAGTAGCGATACAATGACCGCCTCCGTAATAAACTGGCCGATCACCTGAATTTTCTTGGCCCCAACTACTTTACGTATACCTACTTCGCGAGAACGTTTTAATGCTCTCGCCATAGAGAGGTTCGCATAGTTAAAACAGGCCGAGAGAATAACAATAAAGGTCAGGCCAATTACGATCCAAAGAGCGGTGCCATTCATCGTCCTATCTATGTCATTTACCAGACGGCTACCAATGGAAATATTGGTTAAAGGTTGTAGAGAGAGCATAAGTTTTCGGCCTTGAACCGCTGTATTTTCTGTGGCACTCAGTTGATCCAGGTTCGTTTGAAGAACTTCTACATCATGGCTTTCCGGAAGTGTGAGGTAGGTGTAATTCATAAAGAAGCTTTCCCAGCCAAAGGCATCTTCATCGGTACTTTGCTGTTGAAGCTCAAACGTAGCAAAGGATACTAACGCCTCAAATTGGAGATGAGAGCGTTTGGGAATAGCCCGCATGACTCCGGTAACTACATAATCAACCGTATCAAATTGTACCGATTGGCCAACCACATCGGCTCTTCCAAATAGCTTCTGGGCAGATTCCTCCGTTAGCACCAAAGAATAGGGTTCATTCAGGGCAGTAGCTGGATCGCCCTGTATTAATGGATAGGTGAAAACATCAAAAAATGCCTGGTCAGCCCAAAATGCTTGTAAAGGTAATTTAACATCGCCCGCCGCTGCATCGCCGCTAAAACCTCTACGGAGTATCGTTAATTCTTCCACACCCGAAATAGTTTCTCGGATCTGATAACCCGCTTTTATTGAAGTGGATGCAAGGTTCATCGATGATCCATCATCCCGCTGGTTCGTTGTGATGACCCGATAAATACTGTCTTTTTTCTCATGAAAATCATCATACGATAGCAGGTCGGAAATAAAAGCAATCATCAGTAAACCCACCGACATACTAACCGCCAGCCCCACAACATTGATAGTAGTGAAAAGCTTGTTTCGCGCCATGCTCCGGTACGAAGTCTTAAAATAATTCTTAAACATACTGTAGTGATTTAGTTGGTAAGCGCTACTTAGCGATTTTATAATATCCGGCCTAAAGAGAAGCGCTACATCGATGGCAAACTTAATGTTGGCTTTTCGTCTTCCTGATGCGTTCACTCGCTCTTCGTAGAGTTCTAACAGGTCGCCTTCAATAAAAGGATGCAAGTTCGGGTGACAGAACCAGCGGAAGAATCTTAGCAGGTATTTGGGTGGTGAAGGTTTCATTGGTTATCTATTTTTCAGAAAAATTGTGGGATTTGTTAAGGCCTTCCTAAAGGAATGATGATAAATGATAACCAAGGAAATAAATAGGGATACCATAAAAGCAAACATAATAGGCTTCAGAAAATCGAGGATTCTATCAAACATGCCATAAGGCTGATCTGATGCTTCATCTAAAAAACGAATATTCGTTATGTAACCGGGATATATTTCTGACCAGAGTGTCTCAATAAACTGAAGTGTTTCTGCTACGTGGGCGGTTGCTATCTTAACAGTTATCCCCGTACACTTGGAAGAACTGTACTGAAGGATTAGCGGCTCAAGTTTACTGCCGAAGCTATCCGTCTGCACATCTTTAAGGACACCTTTGATCAACACGTTTTTACCTCCGACCGTAAAAGCCTTGCCGATAGCTACTTTCGGATTCTCTATTGCAAGAGTCTTGGTCAAGGCTTGGTTGACAATGACTTCAGACAGAGGATTATCCTTCGTAGCGGAAAAATTCGCTCCGGCCAGTAACGATTGTTTGAATCTGGGAATATACTGTTCATTGTCATAGCATATGGCTCCCTGTATTTTAACATCATCTCCTCCCTCCCCAGAAAATTGTACGGTACCAGCATTGAGTAGGGGGCCACCCCAACCAAAAGCCAAGCTAAGAATGTGGGGATGCTGTTTCAACCGCTGGTTGAAGTTACTCAGATTTCGAATCGTGTCTGGCAGTACGATAAACACGATTGTTCCGCTACCGAACCCCGGAAGGCTTACCGAGTTGATCTGATATAACACTATCAAGGCTATTGCGATTAGGAATTGAGCTCCTAACAGTCGGATGATGATCAAATTTCTTCGTAAAGAAGGCTCTTTAGGTTTGAGATGGCTGATCCGTTCTTTAAGAGCCAACCGAATGTCAACTCGCGTGTGCCCTTGTTGCTTACCCGGCTCTTCATAGCGTTCCAGCAGGTCGCCCTTAATAAAAGGGTGTAAGTCCGGGTCGCAGAACCAGCGGTTGAAACGCAGTAAAAAGTTCGGTGGAGTAGGGGGGCTATTCATTTTTGAGGGAATCTACGGGGTTAGCGAGGGCAGCTTTGATGGATTGTACGCTTAAGGTTGTCCAGGCTACCAAAAGCGTTAGCAGTCCGGCACTGATAAAAAACCACCATGTGATATCTACTCGGTAAGCAAATTTTTCCAACCACTGGCTAGAGATGAGGTAGCTTATGGGCAGGGCTACGATAATGGCAATGAGCACCATTTTGGTGAGTTCAGTACTCAGCAATCCGATAATGCCAAATACGCTAGCTCCTAATACTTTACGAATACCAATTTCTTTCACCTTTCGCTCGGCGGTGAAAGCGGCTAAGCCGAATAGCCCCAAACAGGAAATAATAATCGCTAGGCTAGCAAAGTATTTGGATAGGGTAGAGACCCGCTGTTCGGCTGCGTAGAGGGCTTGATAGTCCTGGTCTAAAAATCGGTAATCGAGCGGGAGCCCCTGATTATAGTCTTGGTAAAATTGGCTAATTCTATTAATAGTAGCTGGTTCTGATCCAGCACTAAGCTTCACTAAAATAGTACGTCCATTCGGATAGCATTGGATAAAGCAAGGTTTTATGGGTTCATACAGTGATTCAAAATGAAAGTTTTTCGTCACCCCGATGATTTCCCTCTCTTTCCCCCAAAGCGTAATCGTTTTTCCCACAGGATCGGTGAGTCCCATCGCAGCAATAGCTTCTTCATTGAAAATAATTTTCGAGCTGTCGGAACCGAATTCTTGGTTGAATGAGCGTCCGGCGACCATCTCTATATCCAAAAGCTCGATTAATCCGTAATCTCCTTCCAAGTTAGCAAATTGGATACGCTCTTCCGGGTTCTTTCCTTCCCAATCTAGTGCTCCAGTGCCTCCGTGTACCCCCAATAGATCGTGTCCAAAGGTTGCTGCGTTGACTACATCTGGTAGATTTTTTATCTCTCGCAAAAATGTTTCTAGACTGTTGGTTAGCTTCCCTTCTCGTTTGAAAGTAATAATGCTCTCTTTATCGTATCCTAGATTCTTTTTCTGAATAAACTCGAATTGCTGATAGACAATCAGTACTCCTACAATCAGCAGTACGGATATGATAAATTGAAAAACTACTAATCCTTTCCACATCCAGGCTTGACCTGTTGCTGCTGGTAGCTTTCCTTTCAAAACCGCTGCGGGTCTAAAGTGGGAAAGATAAAGTGCCGGGTAGGCACCGGCGATAAGACCAGTCATCAGACTGATAGCAAAAGCGGGGCCTATAAGTGGGAAGAAAGAAGTCCAAGAGAAGTGTTTGTCAGTAATTTCATTAAACAAAGGCAGTAAGAGTCCAACTAATCCCAAAGCGATGGTCAACGAAAGGAATGCCATCAGGGTTGAATCACTCAGGAATTGAATAATAAGGGTTTTTCGGTGAGCACCTACGGATTTCTTTACTCCGATTTCTTTCAGTCTACGGGTGGCTCTAGCGACGGATAAATTCGTAAAATTGATACCGGCAATAATCAGTATGAATAAGCCTACGACAGAAAATAATCGCACATATTCAATTCTTCCACCGGCTACCACACCGTTTTCGTATTGACTGTGGAGGTATCTATCCGAATAGGGCTGAAGAAATAAGGTGGAGCGTGACGGTTCGTGCTTGGTTTGAATGAAGTCGGCAATTTTACGATTAAAGTCAACGACATTCGTGCCTTCCTTTAGAGCGACATAGGTGCTAGGGTTACTATTCCCCCAGTTTTCCAGATTCAATCGGGATACGTTGGTGTCAAAAAATAATTCATACGTAAAGAGTATATCAAATTGAGCGGTAGAAGAGGCTGGTGGCTTCTCAAAAATGCCGGAAATTTGATAGGAACCACTGTACTGATCATGATCCCAAATGACGATTTTTCCGATAATATCCTCGGTGTCAGGGAACAGGTTGTTAGCCAATTCATCCGATAACATCACTGAGTACTTATCGGATAATACCTGATCTTGCTCACCCTTCAGAATAGTCCACGAAAAAACATCAAAATAGTCTTGGTCTACAAACTGACTGGATGCTTTTAGATGCGTATCATTAAATGAAATGATTCCTTGCCCATAATTGAAACGAGAGGGTGGTACTACGGCCGTAGCATGTTCTACTTCAGGCATTTCTTCTGCTATAGCCTTCGCCAAAAGTGCCGGGGTGCCTTCACTAGTTTCAATACGATCCCCCATCGGGAAATTGTGCATGACTTGGTAAAGCCGGGTATCTTTCTGGTGAAACGTATCTATACTCAGTTCACTGTGAATCCATAAGTAGATTAGCAGCGCGCTGGCTAATCCGGTGGAGAGGCCAATAAGATTAATGGCAAATGAGGTCTTATACCTGCTAAAATGCCGAAAGGTGATAGTGAGGTTGTGACGTAACATGGCGGTAGTGTTAGAAGCGGGGCGGGGGGTAAACGGTTTAATAATTCCGGGCCGGAAAAGCAGCAAGACATCCAGTGCGAACTGAATACTCGCTTTCCTTTGTCCTTTCTTCATCACCCGCTCTTCGTACAATTCCAACAGATCACCCTCAATAAAGGGATGTAGCTCCGGGTGACAGAACCAGCGGAAGAATCTTAGCAGGTATTTGGGTGGTGAGGACTTATTCATTTCTCAAAGAGTCAACTGGGTTTCTTCGGGAAACTAAAAAAGTTTGAGGGCTAATGGTCACTAACCCTAACAGTAACAGCAGTACTGATCCGAGTAGAATAGTACCAAGTCCAAATTCTACGCGCACCACTAAAAAATTCAGCCAAAACCGATTGAAAAAATAGCTCAGGGGCGCAGCAATAATCACTGAAATACTTAATAGCATCAGAAATTCCCTCGACAATAAATAGGTCAAATTGATAGTAGTAGCTCCTAAGACTTTTCGGATACTGATTTCTTTGGTGCGTCTCTCGGTGGCATAGATAGTCATGCCCAGTAACCCTAAACAGGCAATAGAAATGGCAAGGAAAGCAAAGAACCCTATCACTGATACCAAATCAAATATACCTTTATTATAACCGGCGAGCTCATCGTCAAAGAACTCATACTTGAAAGGATGTATGGGGTCTACCGTTTTCCATTTTTCTTCCATTTGGGCAATCATACCCATCTTATCCACTCCCGCTAGCTTCACATTGACAAAATGAAACTTCTCGGGTTCATTCCTCAAAATAACTGGTCGGATAATCTGACGCACAAAGAGCAGTGAAAAGGTGAAATCCTCAACTACTCCCACTACCGTTAACGATTGACCATTGGTGGTTTCAAAAGACTCCCCGATAATATCAATGGGGCTTTCATAACCAAAAGCTCGCACCATCTCCATAGTTGCCAGGATCGATTCTCCAGCATTTGCACCATCGCCCGAGAGATTGCTACCGGTTATCAGATGAATGTCCAGCGCATTGATAAAGCCTTCGTCTACACTTAAATCAATAACTTGTATGCCTTCTTCTTCCCCCGGTGATTTTAAGGTAATACCGTCGTTGCGTCCCCCACCCGGAAGGTAGGCGCAGGCTGATATTTCAGTAACCCCAGGCACATCACTTAGAGCGTTTTTCACCAACTGATAATCATTGCTCTGAAGGTTAATGTTTACCACATTGTGGGCGTCAAAACTGTATTCATACGCCATAAAGTGTTTGAATTGGTTAAATCCCACGATAGACGTAACAATGAACAAGAGAGAAATCACAAATTGCGTAATAGAGAGAGCTTTACGTAGACCTAAACCGCCCACCGACCGCTCACTCTGCTTTTTCAACGCTCTGATCGGCCGAAAGCCGGATAGTCTTAGCGCGGGAAAAGCCCCGGCCATCAGCCCGGTCAACAGCGCCAGGCCAATAAAAATGATGAGGACCGGTAGATTTGCTTGCATGTCAAAATTCAGGTGCTGGTTCACCCAAAGGTTTAAAAAAGCGGATCGGATGACGAATAGGACGCCTACGGCTAAGATCAACGCTAGGAAAGCGGTGATGACCGACTCTCCGAGAAATTGCAAGGTTAAATCTTTCCGGCGGGCACCATTTACTTTACGGACGCCTATTTCCTTGGATCGGGTCAACGTGCGGGCAATGGATAAATTGGTATAATTCAAACAGGCTGAAAGCATAACCACCAGTGCCAGTCCTGTCAGAATATAATAGGCAAACATAGGTAAACCGATGAGTGTATCATTGCCCAGTACTGGCCCTGGGGTGATGGCGGTTAATGCTTGTACGGTAAAAACAGAGTTTTCCAATCTCTCATCGTCCTTATATTTCAGCGCCGATAAATGCGCTAAAGCTGAATTTAGTTGTTCCTCACCAACTTGATCTCTTACCAGCACGTAGGTATAACTTTTGGAGTAGTCTCCCCAAGCCAGCGAGGCATCGTAGATCTTATTTTCTGCATGTAGTCGGGGAAGAGATGAAGAAGAGACCAGCACATCGAATTGCAGGTGGGTTTTATGACGCTGTTTTGCCAGCACCCCAGTAATGGTATACATTCCCCAGGGTACAGGAGTGTGCCCTTCTTCGGTGAACATATCAATGCCTCGGTCTGAAAAATCAATGGTTTTACCAATAGGGTCTTCCTGCCCAAAAAGTTGTTCCGCAATTTGGTTAGTAATGACAATGGTGTTAGGCTCAACTAAGGCAGTAAGTCGATTTCCTTGGGCTAGTTCATAACTAAATATCCGGAAAAAGGTAGCATCAGTAAAATACCCCCTCACTTCCGCATAGTTTTGATTATATACCGCATCTCCGCCAAACCCTTTTCGTAAGCTGGCCACTTCCTCAATAATCGGAAAACCCGTTTTCAACTCTTCAGCTAAAGGCGCGGGGGTAGTTGCGTAAGGCCGCTTATGATCTGCGGGTTTCATTAAAACCCGGTAAATATTATCTTTCTCGGCATGAAATTGGTCATAGCTTTTCTGGTCGGCCAACATCAAAATGATGAGCATACTAACGGACATAGCTACCGCCAAACCAAATACGTTGATAAACGAGAAAGCCTTGTGTTTTAGAATATTTCTCCAGCCGATTTTAAAGTAGTGTCTGAACATAGCGGTATGATTTAGGGATTGAGGTTGTTGGAACGGGCGAATAATACTAGGCCGAAAGAGCAGCAAGACATCCAGCGCAAATCGGATTTTAGCTTGCTTTCTGCCTCTCTCACTCACTCGTTCTTCATACAACTCCAGTAAGTCGCCTTCGATGAAAGGATGCAAGTCCGGGTGGCAGAACCAGCGGAAGAAGCGCAGCAGATATTTGGGTGGTGAAGATTTCATCGGCTATTCATTTCTCAAGGAATCTACGGGATTGGCGAGGGCGGCCTTGATGGTTTGGTACCCTACACTCAACCAAGCAATGAATAAGGCAACTAATCCTGCTCCAGCGAAGTACCACCATGCTAGTTCAATACTGAAAGCGAAATCCTGTAGCCAGCTTTGGGCAATGAAGTAGCTAATGGGTAGGGCAATACTGATGGCTACTAGTACCATCTTTGTAAAGTCACTAGACAGTATTTGAATGATCCTGAAATTGCTAGCTCCTAATACTTTTCGGATACCAATTTCTTTCAATCGTCGCTGAGCGGTGAAGGCGGCTAAGCCAAATAAACCCAAGCAGGAAATAAGGATGGCAATACCCGCAAAGTAGCGGGATAATACAGAGACTCGCTGTTCGGCAGCATACTGCAATTGATATTCCTCATCCAGAAATTGATAATCTAAAACAAATCCTGGGTTAATAGTACTATACAGTTGCTGAAGCCTCTCGATAGTTTTTCTTTCTGTACCTGCTGCTATCTTTACCATGACTTTCTCTGCATCCTTAGGGGTTAATCTGAAAAAGAACGGCTTTACACTGTCGTGTAGCGATTGAAAGTTGAAGTTGTTGGTCACGCCAATGATCTCCATATCATTTCCCCACAGAGTAAATATTTTCCCGACTGGATCTTGCAGGCCCATCGCATCTATTGCGGCTTCGTTGAGGATAATTTTGGCGGTATCGCTACTAAATGTGCGGGAAAATGTTCGCCCTTCCTTCATATCAATACCCAGCAGCTCGATCATGCCATAGTTTACCCCTAAGTTGTAGAACTGAAACGCTGCATCTGGATCTTTACCCTCCCAATCAAAAGAGCCGAAGGTAGCCCCTGTATCACCAATGATACTGCCCCACATACTCGAGATATTGATCACACCCGGAATGTTACCTACTTCCGAAAGAAAGGTCTCGACATTTTCGGCTACCTTGCCTTCTATATCAAAGTAGATGATATTCTCTCGATTGAAACCCAAGTTCTTGGTTTGTACGTACTCTATTTGTTGGTACACGACCAAGACACCGACAATTAATATTACAGACAGAGCGAATTGGAAAACCACAAGTCCCTTCCGAGACCAGACTTCTCCTACCGAAGTATTGAGCTTTCCAGAGACACCATTACCTTTCAACACCGTAACTGGATTAAACCTAGAAAGATATAAGGCGGGATAGCTACCGGCCATTAACCCGGTAAACAAGGTGATACCCAGCACTGACAAAATGAGGTGGGTATCTAAGCTGAGCATAAGCTGTTTTCCGGTAATAACATTAAAAGAGGGTAGTAACAGCAACACTAATACGATAGAAAGAATCAGTGAAGCGAAAGCCATAAGTGCAGACTCTCCTAAATACTGTAGTATGAGGGTGCCCCGCTTGGCACCGATTGCTTTTTTCACTCCTATTTCCTTAATTCTTCGGGAAGCTTTCGCGGTGGATAGATTCATAAAATTGATGCAAGCAATCACTAGGATAAATACTGCAATGATGGAAAATAAACGAACGTACTCAATCCGGCCACCCGCTTGTACTCCATTTTCGAAATGATTGTATAAATACCGATCGGAATAACGTTGAAGGAGTAGTGGTATCTTCAGATCGGCTCTTTTAGTAGTGAGAAAGTCCGCAATTTTATGGTTGAACTGAGATGCATCTGTATCTTCATGAAGTACTAAGTAGGTTACTGCATTGTGGTTGCCCCAATGAGTACTTTCGCCTAGTATATCCTTATATACTTCGTACGAAAGCACAAAATCAAACTGAACAGAAGAACTGGTTGGTACATCTTTAAAGATACCAGTAACTGTTGCCTGCTGAATGACATCGAAGAATTGCCACTCTATAACTTTTCCTACCACATTTTCTGTAGTTTGAAATAACTTCAAGGCCATTGACTCTGAAATTACCACCGTGTTTTTATCGGTCAGCATCTGACTTTTATCACCCTGGACTAGATCATAAGAGAAAATATTGAAGTAGTTATTGTCGACGAACTGCATGGAAGTACTGAAGTGGTTATCGTTGTAGGAAAGAGTGAGATTTTCCAGAACACCTGAAGAGCTCACAGCATAAGCTATCTCGGGCATTTCTGCTGATAGTGCTTCAGCCAACATAGCTGGCCCTTCTTCCCAAGTATCAATTCCATCATCACTGGGCTGATTGGTTAATATCTGATACAATTGATCATCCTTGGCATGAAATTTATCTACTCTCAATTCATCCTGCACCCAAAGAAAAATTAATAGAGCACAAGCCAAACCGGAAGATAGGCCGATTAGATTAATAAGAAAGGTGCTCTTGTGGCGTTGGAAACTGCGAAAAGTAAGAATCAGGTTATGGCGTAACATAGCACGATGATTAGCGGGTTGAAATAATTTAAATGACCGGATAATTCCTGGTCGAAAGAGCAGCAAGACATCCAGCGCAAACCGGATATTCGCCATCCTTTTCCCTTTCTTCATCACCCGCTCTTCGTAGAGTTCCAGTAAATCCCCTTCAATAAAAGGGTGCAAGTCTGGGTGGCAGAACCAGCGGAAGAAGCGGAGTAAGGGTTTGGGTGGTGAAGGCTTCATACTAGCTTAGCTGAGGTATTTTACATCTAGCGCTATCTTAGGAATAGCGTCCCATAAAGCGTTACGAGTACTTCTGACGTACTCCAAAGCCCTTTTTCCATAAGCCGTAATCTCGAAGTATCGCTTGGGCCTTCCGGCTCGTTCCTGGGTAGCTTCCCCCGCGTAGGAACGCAAATACCCTTTGTTTTCTAGCCGCTTCAGAGCTGATTGCAAAGCCCCAACACTGACCGAACGATCAAGCCTTTGCTCAATTTCTTTTTTGATAGACACTCCATAAGCCTCTCCGTACAGAATGCCTACGGTAAGCATGACGACTTCTTCAAATTCGCCGAGTTGGAATTTTTTCATGGAATTAAATAATTAACTACTCTGAATGATTTGAGCGGGAATGTTCTAAGAAGACTCCTCTATAGTTGAGTAAAAACAGGTATGCTTCTTAGTATTGATTCTTAAATGTAGTATTTATAAGAATAATTTCCTAATCGTAGTATTATTTGTGTTAATAAAAAGGAAAAGCCTGCCGTAAGAGCAAGCTAGAAGAGAAAAATGATCAAGTACTGAAGTCTACTAAAACTGATGTAAGCTTAAAAGTTAGTGTTTGTCTTAAGTTCTCTATATCACTCATTCCGCAGCGAGTCTACCGGATTAGTGAGGGCGGCTTTGATGGCATGGTAGCTTATCGTGGACCAAGCTACTACTAAGGCTATTAATCCAGCTACTACAAAAAATTGCGGCTTGATGTCAATGCGGTAAGCAAAACTCTCTAGCCAGTGGTTCATGACGTAATAGGATAGCGGAACCGAAATTACAAAGGCAATCAACACCAGTTTAGTGAAGTCGCGGGAAAGTAGCCCTACAATACCGCTGACCCGAGCTCCTAATACTTTTCGAATACCAATTTCTTTCACTTTTCGCTCAGCGATAAAGGCTGATAAACCGTACAGCCCAAGGCAGGAGATGAAAATAGCGATCAACGTAAAACTACCAATGACCTGCATCGTAGTTCTGTCACTTTCGTACTGACTTTGTACTTGTTGATCTAATAGGGTATAATCAAAGGGTAGATTGGCTACGGTTTCTTGCCAAATATCTTCTACTATTGGCAGCACCTGGTTCATACTAGCGGGGTGGACGGCAGCAACTAAGTAGCTATAAACATCAGCGTCGCCGGGTTGAAAAAGCATCGGGGCAATAGGTTGATGCAGCGATAGTTGGTGAAAGTCATTGACCACCCCGATGATTTCGAAAGAGTAGGTAGTTTCTTCGTAATCGAAATGAAGCTGTTTTCCAATAGCCTCATCCTGAGAAATGCCCAGGTTTTTCAGGGCTAATTGATTAATCAAGATGGGATTATCTTCGTGCTCTGATGAGCTAGCATCAAAATTTCTTCCTTCCAGTAGTTGAAGTTGCAATACATCCACAAAATCATTGTCTACAAAGTACCGTTGGCAGTAAATGGCATTTTCCATATCAGAACCAGTAGAGTAGAGCCGGAGATCATTCACTACCTTGCGTCCGGGAATGACACTGGTAGCTGATACCTTTCGGATTTCTGCTTGTTGATTCAGCTTATTTTTTAGTTCTTGATAATGTTGGCTAGCTTCCGACGAATGTAGTGGGAGTACAATGCGAGATGTTGTTTCAAATCCCAGATACTGCCGTTGCATATAATCTAGTTGGCTTAAAATAACAACGACCCCGAAGATCAGGCAAATAGCAATGGCAAACTGAAACACGACCAAGCCTTTCCGTAACCAGCCGGAGGATCCCCTCATCATACCTTTTCCTTTTAGTACCTTCGCCGGTTGAAATGAAGAAAGAAAGAATGCCGGGTACGTTCCGGCTAATAAGCCTACAAATAAGGTAATGACTCCGGCAGCCAGTCCGTAGTAAGCCCAATGAATAGCTGAGAGACCAATAGTTTTTCCGGTTAGACTGTTTAAAAAAGGAAGTAGTCCTCCGGCCAAAAGGGCACTCAGCAGTACAGCAAGGCCTACAATAAGCATAGATTCAGCTAGAAACTGTCGGATTAAAAGAGGTTGGCTAGCGCCCAGCGTTTTGCGTACTCCTACTTCACTAGCTCGCTGACTGGCTTTGGCGGTAGACAGGTTGATGAAATTGACACAAGCAATCAGCAGAATGAAGATAGCAATCATTGAAAGTACGTAGATAAATATGATGCTACCGTTAGTGCCCAGCTCAACTTCGTAATTGGAGCGAAGGTGAATATCAGTGACTGCTTGCAGATGCATGGATTTACTCATACCCATTGCTTTTAGGCTTTCGGCACCGTACTTGTTAAGAAAGTCCGGAAATTTCGCCACTAGTGCTTCCGGTGAAGCATTAGGATTTAGCTGGAGGTAAGAGAAAACGAAGTTATTCCCTGCCCATTGATCACTGTTGATCACATACTGCCCGATACCCTTGCTAGTCATGGAGGTGAAAAAGTTCGCTTCAATATGGGTTCTTTGGCGGTTTTCCTCTAGCACCCCAGTTACTTCGTAATCATCAGTACCGATACGAATGATTTCACCTAAGCCTCTTGACTCATCAAACAGTTTACGCGCTAACTTTTGCGTTAAGACGACAGTGTTGGGCTGACTCAGGGCTTTTTGTGGATTACCCGCCGAAAACTGATAGTTAAACATCTCAAAGAATGTAGAATCGACAATCAATCCTTTGTCTTCAGAAAATGATTTCTCTTGATAGTATATCTGGTAGAAGTCAATACCTGGGTGACTTACTACCCGAGTAGCCTTCACTACTTCAGGAAACTCACTCCACATGGCCATCGCAATGGGTGGAGAAGCAGTAGGAAGGTCTTCTGTCATACCTCCACTATTATTGAAATGGGTCGTAATACGGTATAGGTTGGGAGCGTGGGTGTGATGCTGATCGTAGCTCAATTCATCCTGAATATAAAGAAACAGTAGTAGGCAACAGCTAATTCCGACCGTCAGCCCGACGATGTTGATGAAAGAGAATGCTTTATATTTTGCTAGATTGCGGAAAGCAATTTTAAGATAGTTTTTAAGCATAGCCTTATGGTTTACTGAATGATGATATTGTGATCGTTTAAACACCGAAGGCCTTACATATGCCAGTACTTCCTGCCAGTAGCCTTTTTTGGCTTTCTTTACTCCTTCCTTTTGTACTCGTAGGTAGTAGCGTTCATGCAAGTCGCCGAGTACTTCTTCTAAAAGTTCGGGGGCACAGAAGCGTTCGAGGATTTTATCTACCCACTTGGGTGGAGGGTGGTATGGGGGTTCGGGTTTACTCATTCCGCAGCGAGTCTACGGGATTAGCTAGAGCTGCCCGTACAGATTGATAGCTGATCGTTAGTAGTGCAACTGAGCAAGCTATACCTCCTGCTACTAAAAATATCCATAGGGGCATAGCCATATGGTAAGCATACGCATTCAACCAGTGACTCATAATCCACCAGGCAATAGGACAGGAAAATAAGAAAGCCAGTAGTATGGGTTTAAGAAAGATCCAAGACAGCATCCAGGTGATGTTCTGGGTAGAAGCCCCCAGCGTTTTTCGTACCCCGATCTCTTGTCTACGTTGTTGAGCCATGAATAAGGCTAGCCCAAATAGCCCCAAGCTAGAAATAACAATTGAAAGAAGGGTAAAATAGGTTATCAACTGGTAAATAATTGCTTCGCTGTGGTACATCTGTCCATAATCCTGATCCAAGAAATGATAGCTGAAGGGATAGCTAGCATTGTAGGTGTTGAAACTAGTCTCCATTCGTGTTAGGGCTTCGGTGATTCTATTAGACTCAATGCGCGCGAGCACATAATTTGCCTCTTGCGGTTGGACCCAAAGGATAAGAGGTTCTATCGGATCATGTAGCGAGGCCATATGGAAGTCTTGTATCACACCAATGACGGTACCTTTTCTCCCCCAAACTTCAATAGTCGCACCTATTGGGTCGGTCATATCCATGACCCTGGCCGCCTCTTCGTTAATCAAATAATTGCTCGTATCCGTGGAATACGCTGGTGAAAAAGCGCGGCCTTGTACTAATTCAACACCAAGGGTCTGCAAAAAATCATAATCTGTTCGGATCATTTGGAATTTGTAGGAAGCTTCTTCGGGTTTACCTGCCCAAGAAACCGCACTGGAAGAGGAACTAACGGATAGTGGATGCTGGCTGGAAACGGTCACTGCTTTAATGCTAGGCGATTGTAGTAAATCCTGCTTAAACACTTCGTAGTTATCACGAAGATCACCCTCCAGATCAACGTACAATACATTTTCCCGATTTAACCCTAAGTTTTCCGTTTGTATAAAGGCAATCTGTTGCTGGACAACCAGTGTTCCAATCATAAGAATAATGGCCAGGGTAAACTGAAAGATAACCAACCCTTTCCGTAGAAAGAGTGATCCACGACTAGTTTGGAATTTCCCTTTCAATACCTGTAAACTTTTTAACGATGAAAGATACCAGGCTGGATAACTTCCAGCGAGCAAGGCAGTCAATACAACAATCGCCACCAAGGACAGCCAGAATTGCCAATAGGTGTATGGTATCATGAGAGACTTTTCCGTCAACTGGCGGAAAGAAGGTAGAAAAATGGCAGTTAGCACTAACGCCACGAAAGAAGCAATCAGTGTAATAAATAATGACTCCCACAGAAACTGCTTGGATATGCCGCTACGCTGAGCTCCTACTGCCCGACGAATCCCAATCTCCTTAGCACGTTTGAAGGAATGGGCGGTAGAAAGATTCATGAAGTTGATGCAGGCGATTAGTAGGATAAACAGGCCTACGATAGAAAATAGGCGTACATAGCTGATCCGACCTCCCGCCACCTGCCCCTGTTCGTATTGAGACCAAAGGTATGTATCGGTCATGGGTTGCAAAAACAACTCTAGTACCTTCATTTTAGGATTCTTCGTTTCCAAAAAATGCTTCAGCTTATCTTCTACATCTTTGGGGGAGGCACTGGCATGTAACATGACATACGTGTACAAGTAATTATTCCCCCACTCGGTGGCCCAATCATTTTGTTGGATAAAGGTTTGTATAGGCAATATATACTCAAAGTGCAGGGATGAATGCTCTGGCACATCCTGCATCACTCCGGTTATCTGATAGTCTGCCTGGTTTTCTAGGCGAATGGTTTCGCCTAAGACATCGCTTCGGCCAAAATACCGCTGAGCTAGGGTTTCAGAAATTACGAGTGAATAAGGCTTTTCTAGTGAGTGAAAGGGGTCGCCCTGCAATAGCGGAAAAGTCATAAGTCGAAAAAATGTTTCATCAGCGTAGATACCTTTTTCTTTACTTTTTTTATCGTCAACGGAAAATAGCTGTTCAGTTGAGAATAATCGGATACTAGTTGAGATTTCAGGAATTTCAGCGGCTAAAGCCTCTCCCAGCGGACCCGGTGTAGAGCGAGAAGTCCCAATCTCACTGGAGGGGAAATAACGGTTCTTAACGACCAAGTGAAGTCGGTCGGCTAGAGTATGGAATTGATCCATCTTACGTTCATCGGTAACCCAAAGCAGGATCAATAGGCTACAGCTAATGCCTAAAGCCAAACCACTGATATTAATGAATGAATAGACCTTATGACGTAGTATGTTTCGGATAGTAATGGTAAAAAAGTTCTTGAACATAGCCGTATGGTTTGAATGATAAGATTGTGATCGTTTAAATACCGAGGGTCGCAGATACGCTAGCACCTCTCGCCAATAGGTTCTTCGGGCTTTCTTAACTCCCTCCTTTTGTACTCGTAGGTAGTAGCGTTCATGTAAATCGCCCAACACTTCTTCCAGAAGTTCGGGAGCACAAAAACGTTCGAGTAATCTGTCGATCCACTTGGGAGGTGGTTGGTGTGGATTCTTTTGCTCATTCATTTCGCAGAGAATCCACTGGGTTGGCGAGGGCAGCTCGGATAGTCTGAGTAGCGGTAGTTAGTAATGCAACTAATAGGGCAAGTACTCCGGCTACAATAAAAATCCACCATGATAATTGTACTTTATAGGCAAAGTTATCTAGCCATTGGTTTAGTAAGTACACAGCAATGGGAGTAGCCACTAAGAAGGCAACTACAATTGATTGAAGAAAGTCTTTGGATAATAATCCAACAATATGGGTTACTTCAGCTCCTAATACTTTGCGAATACCAATTTCCTTCACCCGCTGTTGGGTAGAAAACATAACCAAACCTAGTAGCCCTAAACATGAAATGGAAATAGCAATACCCGCAAAGACGTGAGAGAGCTTTGCGGCCACCTGTTCAGTCTGGTAGAGTTGCTGATATTCCGAATCAATAAACTGGTAACTCAGCGGATAATTCGGATTAATTTCACGAAAGACTTCTTCCATACTGGCCAGTGCCTCGGTGGTCTTACCAGGTTCAGTACGGACGAGGATCACTCCGAAGTATAAGTCTTCTTTGATGTCTACAATCAACGGTTTGATAGGCTCATGTAGTGAATGCGTATGATAATCTTTCAGGACGCCGACGATAGTGCCCTTTTTGTCCCAAGCTGAAATCCATTTACCAAGAGGGGCCTGCATGCCAATGGCTTGCGCTGCTGCTTCATTAATGAGAAAGGCCGTGCTATCGGTAGAGAAACTTTTGGAAAAATCTCTTCCTTCAGCAATCTCGAGGTTCATGACCTTCACAAAGTCATACCCTACTGAAGTGGGTTTAAAGGCTACTGACTGGCCCGCTTCTTTACCTTCCCAGTTAATAGCATCTTCTCCAGTGCCTGTATTATTAAACCCATCTACTTCATCTACCAAAAAACCCATAGCGTGGGGGGCTTCACTACTGCGATCTACCATTGCAATCCCGGGCATATTCAATAGCTGTTCTTTAAGCACGGCGTATTTTTCGTTGAGTTCGCCCTCAATACGGGTATAAATCAAGTTTTCCCGATCATAACCCAAATGCTTGTTCTGAACGTAATTGATTTGGCGGGAAACTACCAATGTAATGATTAGCAGGAGGATAGATAAGCTGAATTGAAAAACGGCCAGTCCCTTACGTAGCCAAATAGCTTTGGGGGAAGTCCGCAGTGATCCCTTTAAAACTCGAGCTGGTTTCAGTGACGAAAGATAAAGAGCCGGGTAACTTCCCGCCAATAAACCTACCAAGAGCATCAGCCCGACGGCTAGTAGCCAGAAAATAGGGGATTCGATCGGTATAGTAATATGCTTAGTAGTAAACTGGTTGAAACTGGGTAGTAATAGTTGCACTAGCACAATAGTAAAAATCAGGGCTAGAAGAGAAAGAAGAATAGATTCGCCCAAGAATTGCCAGATAAGATGCATGCGTGAAGATCCGATAGCTTTTCGAACCCCTACTTCCCGGGCTCGTTTCATTGAACGGGCGGTAGCCAGGTTCATGAAGTTAATGCAGGCAATGACTAGCAGAAAAATAGCTACGCCACTAAATATTCTTACGTACTCAATACGACCACCCTGGGGTTTCCCATTGACAAAATTAGCACGAAGGTAGCGATCAGTAAATGGCTGAAGCCCAAGCGTTGTTTTAGTGGTTTCGGAATCATCTAATCGTGATTGGAGGAAGCGGTTAATCTTATCGGTTACTTGATAAATATCGGCAGTCTCTGACAAGCGGACAGTCGTAAGCATAACGCCAGATGCCCACTCTAACTGGGTCATTTGCGACTCCCAATCAATCAAGAAGTCAAATTGTAATGAACTCTGAGAAGATATATCCTCGAAGACTGCAGTGACTTCGAAGTCTAACCTGTTTTCGTATCGTATGCTTTGACCAATGGCTTCTTCCGGACGGTCAAAGAATAACTGAGCCATTGTTTCCGAAATCGCAATGCTATTCTTTTTTGCTAGAGCCGTTTTCGCATTTCCGGCAATGAGTGGATAGTTAAACATAGAAAAAAAGGCTTGACTCGCCCGAGAACCTTCCAACTTATGGATATTATCCCCAACCTGAAATGTTTCGGGGTGTCCCCAAGGAAGCTCGTAACCCGTAGCATAATACACCATATTCTCAATTTCAGGCACTGCATCAGCCATGCCCTCTATTGGCAAGTATGGGCCGTCGGCATTTGAGCGAACGGGTGTTGAATAACTGCCTCCTAGCTGTCCGTTAGCCTCAATGGTTTGATAGATAGCGTACAAACGATCATTATCTGCATGGAAATTGTCAACTGCCAGCTCATCTTGAATCCAAAGGAAAATAAGTAAGCTACTGGTCATACTTAGCACCAGCCCGAGTATATTGAGTGCTGAAAAGGTCTTGTGATTACTTAAATTGCGGCGAGCAATCGTTAAATAGTTACGAATCATATCGGAAGAAATTAGGGTGGTGGAATGAATTGATGATCTTTTAAAAACTGAGAATCGGAAGTATGATAGCACATCGCGCCAGTACCGCCGCTGTGCGTTCGGTACGCCTTCTTTTTGCGCTCGCCGATAGTAGCGTTCGTGCAAGTCGCCCAACACTTCTTCCAAAAGTTCGGGAGCGCAGAGCCGCTCGAGGAGTCTATCGATCCACTTGGGAGGCAGTTGATATGGATGCTCCTGTTTACTCATTCATTTATATCACTAATCGTTTCTTAATATGGTAGCCGGGTTGGTGAGAGCCGCTTTAATGGTCTGACTACTGATGGTGATGAGCGTAATGACTAGCGTTACAATTCCAGCGGCCAAGTAGGTGAGGAGGTTCATTTCAATGTGGTAAGCGAAACTACTTAACCATTCTCGCATGAAGTACCAGGCAATGGGCCAAGCTACTAGGTTGGCAATGAAGACCAGCCAGAAGATTTCCTTGCTTAGTAGCTTCAAAATACTGCTGACGGGGGCACCCAGCACTTTTCGGATACTCACTTCTTTGATGCGCTGGAGCGTACTGAAGGTCGCTAGGCCAAACAGACCCATAGCGGCAATCAAGATAGCAAGCCCAGCGAAGATGATGAATAGCTTACTTTGTTTCTGTTCACTGTGGTAGAGCTGCTGATAGTGTTCATTTAGAAATAGGTAATCAAACGTTTGCTGGGGCACAAATTGCTTCCATACAGTTTCCATATAAGCTAGTGCCTCGGGCATATAATCTTTGGAAACCAACACCGAAAGCTCATTAAACATATGCTGCCCGTGAAAAACTACCGGTACAATTGGTTGGTGCAACGATTCAAAGTGAAAATCCTGTACTACTCCAACTACTGTGCCTTTGGTTGGGCCATTTAGGAGCGTTTTTCCAATAGCTTCCTCATTGCTCCAGCCTACCATGCGGGCGGCAGTTTCGTTGATAATAAAGTTGGTAGAGTCATCAGAACCAATGTTTTCGGAGAAGTTTCTTCCGCTTACGATGGGGATTTGGTAGGTGTCAAAATAGTTGTGGTCAATCCGTACATCTTTCATCACCACATCGGTCGTTACCATACTATCACCTTGCTGCACTGAAGTACCCTGAAAGGCAGTGAGCCGTTCGGTAGGTACTAGACTAGATCGGGTAGCATTAAGAATGGCGGGGTGCTCAGTAAGTTCATGGTGAAATGTCTCAAAGCGTTCGGCAATCTCATCGGTATAGCCTAGAAAAACAACTTGGTCTTTGGCGTATCCTAACTCTTGATCATTAAGAAAGTTTAGCTGCTGATATGTAATGAGCGTAGCAATAATCATCACAATAGAAATGGTGAATTGCATCACTACTAAAGCCTGACGCACCCGTCCGCTCTCGCGAGTAGTACCGCTGCGGCCTTTCAAAGCCAGAGCGGGTTTGAAACCAGAAATGATGAACGCTGGATAAACCCCAGCCAATGTTCCTACAATGAAGATGATAGCTATCACACCCAATATCGCCCTTGGCGTAGTATACTGCGATAGCTCGATGGTTTTATCCGTGAACGCATTGAGCCAGGGAAGGGCTAATGAAATCAGCACTACCGATAGCAGAAACGCGAAAAAAGCGAGTAGTACTGATTCACTCAAGTGCTGGAGTATTAACTGCTGGCGGAAGGCACCTATTGCTTTTCGTAAACCTACTTCTTTACCCCGAGTGGTGGCTCGAGCGGTCGATAAATTAATGAAGTTAAAACCTGCAATCAGCAGTAAAAATACCCCAATAACTCCTATGATGTAGACATAATCAATGTTCCCATTTGCCTCTTCTTCGGCATCAAGCTGAGAGTGGAGGTGAATGGAAGTAAGCGGTTGAAGATAGAGGTTCGTCCAACTGCTGGGCTGTACTGGCCCTTCAGATTGCCCCATATGACGATCTAAGAAATCGGGAAATTGGGCTTCTACCCGCTCCGGGTCAAATTCATCGTTAACCAAGATATAGGTACCAAAAGAGTTAGCACCCCAGCCCGTTTCTAGGCCATCCCGTCCGTAGATAGTATTATCGTTTAGGGTGCTGAAAGATACCAGGAAGTCAGGGTGCCAGTGCGACTGGGTGGGAAAAGTTTCGTATACTCCAGTTATCTCAAAGTAGCTATTCTGAGAAATAAGCTGCTTCCCTACTATGTCCTGCGTACCGAAGTATCTTTCAGCGGCGGCATCGGAGAGCATCATGGTGAAAGGCTTTTCCAGCGCGGTAGTGGCATCGCCCGCTATGATAGGAATGGTAAATATCTTAAAAACCGATGGTTCGGCGTAGTAGAGATTTTCTACAGCTAAGCTCTCCTGGAATGATCGGTTCTCATCGATAGTACCCAGCGTCATGCCGGAGCGGAGAATTCGGACGACTTCTTGAATATCAGGGAAATCATTGGCTAATCTTGGGCCAAAGCCGGGAGCCGTATGACCGATATGCAAGGCGACACTTCCGTCCGAAGAGAGAAAGTCGCGAGTAACGCGGTAAATATTATCTGCATTCTCGTGGTAGCGATCGTAACTTAACTCATCTTGAATGAACATAGCAATAAGCAGGCTGCCCGTAAGTGCCAGTGCCAAACCAAGTACGTTAATGGCGGTGGTCATTTTATTCCGGGCGAATAATCGTAGCGCCAATGTGAAATAGTTCTTTAGCATATCTTTAGAAATAGATGAATTTGATGGTCGTCTAACAATAGCGGGGCGTAGGTAGGCGAGTACCTCTCGCCAGTAGCCTCTTCGGGCTTTGGCTTCTCCCTCTTTCTGAGCTTTTAAGTAATATCTCTCGTGCAGGTCACCGAGGACTTCTTCCAAGAGTTCGGGGGCGCAAAAGCGTTCTAGAAGTTTGTCTACCCATTTGGGAGGAATGCCAGGCTTACGATCTTGAGCTGACATAGCTACGTTAGATTGATCTGAGGTAAACCTTGGGGCGCTATCCGATCCCACAGTCGGTTGCGGACGGCCTGAACCTCGTGCAGGATGCGGCTGCCGGCAATCGTTACGGTGAACAAGCGTTTGCGCCTTCCGCCCCGCTCAGGAGTAGCTTCGCCCATTTGGGAGTTGACAAAGCCTTTCTTTTCCAGTCGTTGCAAGGCTGCGTGGACAGCTCCAGTAGTGACTGTCTTGTCAGTTTCTTCTTCCAGGGCTTCGGCAATGGCTACGCTGTAAGCTTGGGGAGTAAGTACCGCTACTGATAGCAGCACTACTTCCTCGAATTCACCCAAATCGCTTCTTCTCATAGGGGGATAGTTAATTACTTCTATTTCCGTATACCAAATGCCTTGCCAGTACTTAGAATGGGCTTTAGCAGGTATTTATCCGTATCCAGTGTCCGAAATTGAGCGGTAATTGTCCGGTGTCGGACAGCAGGCGATTGAACTTTTATCCTGAGATAGTTTTTGCTGCATTATTTAGATAAGTTCTAAATAAAGAGTACCTTTGGGGAGCTTAAGAAAATGATCGAGTGATAGAATGAATATGAAGGTAGTTCTTGTTCCATCATTTATTCACTCACTCAGAACTACACTGCGTCCGTATGAAAACCCTAGCCATGATGGTTCCTGGCGAACAGCGAATAATTCAGCAATTAAAACCTTCTCCTATAACTGTCAAACTGATGGAGATGGGACTACTACCGGGTAAATCGGTTCGGTTTAATTTTAAAGCTCCGTTTGGCGATCCTATATCAGTGCAAGTAGCGGGCTATCAACTATCATTACGGTTAGACGAAGCTAAACTTGTGGAAGTAGTATGAGTAATGATTCTGTTACAAATACCTTAGCGCAGGAAACCGTGGGTACGGGTCGTATCGCTTTAGTTGGAAACCCCAATGCGGGTAAGAGTAGCCTGTTTAATCTCATGACGGGCTTAAATCAGAAGGTGGGGAATTATCCGGGCGTGACCGTTGATAAAAAAGTGGGCACATTATATTTGCCTTCAGGACGGTCAGTGCAAGTGGTAGACTTACCGGGTACATATAGTATTTTTCCTCGTTCATCCGATGAGCGCGTAGTGGCAAATCAACTACTAAACCCTAAGCAAGACCCATTTCAGGCGGTAGTAGTCGTAGCCGATGCTACCAATCTGGAACGCAATCTATTGCTCTGCACTCAGTTGATTGATCTGGGTTTACCCCTGGTTTTAGTGCTTAACATGGTTGACCTGGTGCAAAAGCGAAATATTAGCCTAGATGCTGAAAAGCTTCAGAAAGAATTAGGTAGTATTCCAGTGGTGCAAATGAATGCCCGGCAAGGACTGGGGTTGAATGAACTAAAGACCGTATTGGATGGAGTAGTCAACGCGCCACTCATTCAGTTTTACGATGCAGTTGCGGCTGCCCCAGAAGCTGTGGCGGAAGTTAAGCACCAATTGGATTGCTCTAATTATTATCAGGCGTATCTATTACTTCACTACGGCGATTCCCTGGATTTTCTGTCGGATGAAGAAAAGAGATTGCTGATTGACTGTCAGACTCAGTTCGCATTCGATACCGAGACCCTTCAAGTAGAAGAAACCACCCATCGTTATCAGCGAATTGATCAGATATTAGAGACGGTGCTGACCACTCCCAAAAGCGAGCCGTCAGCTTTTACTGAGAAGTTAGACCGATGGGTGACGCATAAGGTACTTGGTTATTTAATCTTCTTCGGATTACTACTGCTGATTTTTCAAGCTATTTTTGCCTGGGCTGCCGCTCCCATGGATTTAATTGATCTAATGTTTGGAAAACTAGGTTCCTGGATTAGTGAAACCTTACCCGAAGGGCCGCTAACTGATCTTTTGGCAGAAGGTATAGTTCCCGGCATCGGTGGCATTGTGATATTCATTCCTCAAATAGCTATTCTCTTCGCCTTTATCACTATTCTAGAGGAATCAGGCTATATGGCGCGGGTCGTGTTTCTCATGGACAGGCTGATGCGAAAGGTGGGATTGAATGGGCGTAGTGTGGTGCCGCTCATTTCTGGTTTAGCTTGTGCTATTCCGGCTATTATGGCTACGCGGGGCATTGACGACTGGAAGGATCGATTAATTACCATTTTCGTGACCCCTTTTATGAGTTGCTCGGCTCGACTCCCGGTATATGTTATTCTGATTGGGCTGGTCGTGCCGGAAGAAACGTATTTGGGAATATTCAATCTGGCAGGGCTAGTGCTGATGGGCATGTATCTACTGGGTTTTTTTATGGCGATTTCCTCAGCTTGGATTATGAAAAAACTGGTTCGGGTAAAGAGCCAGGGCTTCTTGATTATGGAGTTACCTACCTACCGATGGCCCCGTTGGGGAAATGTAGGTATTACAGTTATTGAAAAGTCTAAGGCATTTGTATTTGAAGCGGGAAAAATCATTCTGGCGGTCTCCATTGTACTTTGGGTACTCGCTTCCTACGGACCGGGAGATGCCATGCAGCAGGCGGAAGAACAAGTGCAACTAGAAGCTGGACAAAGTGAAGATATGGATGTTAAGATAGCTAGTGCCCGCTTGCAAGAATCCTACGCAGGGCAATTCGGAAAGTGGATTGAACCCGCCATTCGTCCGTTGGGTTACGACTGGAAAATTGGTATTGCGTTAATTACCTCCTTCGCTGCCCGGGAAGTTTTTGTTGGAACGATTTCTACGCTATACAGTATTGGCGATACTGAGAATGAAAGTACAATTAAAAGCCGCCTGCAAAATGAAATTAATCTAGAAACGGGTGGGCCTAGGTTCACTCCGGCGGTGGCTTTCTCATTGTTAGTATTCTATGCTTTTGCAATGCAGTGCATGAGCACACTGGCAATTGTGAAACAAGAAACCAGAAGTTGGAAGTGGCCGTTACTACAACTATTATACATGACAATTATGGCCTACGGAGCTGCGCTTCTGGTCTATCAACTAATGTCATAAATTCATGCAGCATCTACTGATTATTTTTCTTTTTATCCTGGCGTTAGGCTACCTTGCTCGTTTAATCTATCAGCATTTTCAAGCTGATAAAGGCTGTACTAAGGGCTGCGGGAGTTGTAGTACTATCGATCTGGAAAAAATCCAGAAGCAAATCAGCGAAAAGGCTTAGTCTTACTTTTTACTTCGAGGCTCAGTGTCCCTCAGAATCTCTTGAAGAGGACTCTAAGGTGTAGACTATCGGTTATTATTCTGTATTTTTCGGATATTTCAACCCTTAACTTTTCTGTTCAGTAGGATTATTCCTATTTTGAGGCTTGGGATTTTTACTAGCTGCACACTAATAACCCGTTTATGTGGTTACAAAGAATTTTTTGGGTAAGCATTTTTCTTAGCGGTACAGGCTTGCTAGCAGCACAATCGGTATACGTTAGTGAGAGTCAACTAATGTCGTTGAGCGGGGGAGCGGTTTTGTTTACTTCCGGTTCAGTTGCTAATCAAGGGACATTACTTAATCAGGGAGAGATTTACTTAGGTGCAGATTGGAATAATCGGCAAAGCTACGGCGGTGGCGGTTGGCTATACTTAGTTGGAGAGGAAGATCAAAGAATAAGCCATAATAACCAAGTGCTGGGTTCATTAGGGGTTGATGGAGGAGGATCAAAAATACTGGATGGAAGTCTTTCAGTTTTAGATACACTTGGGTTAACAGATGGACGATTAGTAACTTCATCTCAAAATACGCTTCTACTAGAAGAAGGAATTCAGGTGATGGGTGCTAGCGATAATTCATATATTCAAGGGGCTGCAAGGTTTCGGGGCACGGGCTATCATTATCTTCCTATTGGTAGTGCTTCAGCATTTTTACCAATCATATTAGAGGAAGTTGCGGGAGTAAACCCCGTAGTTGAAGTAGAAGCCTTCAGTGGACGGCAGTTAGAGGTTTCTGGTGAAAACCTGGAAACGAAGATGATTAGTAATTACTGGAGTATCAATGTTGTAGACGGTAGCTACGATGGTACAGTTGTTACTTTGCCCGTAACTATGGCGGATGACTTTGATGAAATAGTAGGCGTAGTAATCGCTGAGGCGAATGACTTAGACGAATCCTTTGATAATCTAGGGAAAAGTAACCTTCAGGGAAACGAAGATGATGGTTTGATTACCAGTGAGTTGGTGGCTGAAAAATCAATCTTGGCTCTGGGACTTACTTCAGATTTTGTAATTGAAAACTCGGTAGAAATTCCATCTGCATTTTCACCAGTAGCTACCAATCCGGATGATCGTACGGTGAAAGTTTATGCTGCTAACCTGCGAGCAGAAAGCTTTTCGTTCACAGTATTCAATCGTTGGGGTCAGGTTGTTTATCAAACTACTGAGCTACAATCAGCTCAGAATACAGGTTGGGATGGGTTAGACACAAACACTAATCAACCACTGCCATCAGGTGTGTACCCTTACGTATTGAGGGGTATTTATGATACGGGGCAAGCAGTAGAAAAAACTGGATCAATTACTCTTTTCCGTTGATATGCAATGCAGCTGGATTCATAGTATACTAATTGGATTTCTACTAGTCTCATCAGAGATATCAGCTCAGGAGATCCGATTTTCCCAGTACTTAGCTACCCCGGCTTACATTAATCCCGCAGGAGTGGGAGCAACACTAAATCCAGTACTACGGATTAATTCCCGCCTTCAGCAATTTGGAACAGTTTCATTTCGCACCGGTTACGCTTCTTTAGCCCTGCCAATTTTTCTTACTGATGCTAAGGAGCTCCCGACGGGTGGTTTTGGTTTAAGTGTGCTGCAAGATATAGCGGGCGAGAGTAATGAGTGGCGTACTACAATGGTTCAGCTCTCAGCAGCTTATAACATATACCTAAATCGCCAAGGAACCCAGTGGTTGAGCTTGGGACTACAAACAGGCTATCGGCAAATAAGGGTAGACTATTCTCAATTACATTGGCCGTCTCAATTGCGGTATAATGGCTTTTCGGGTAATCGTTTTCCGCTTGAGAGTGCTGAAAATCAGGTGAATGCCGTTAGTGTCAACTCGGGAGTATTCTGGTCGTATGATCCTACTCGCAATCCGCTTGCCGAGGCAAAGCCACTTCGTCTCTACGCAGGATTTTCTGTGCAGAATATCAATGAGCCTGCCTTTGACTACTTTTCAACTTCTGAGGACGCGTTGCGCTTAGGTTATTCAGTTTTGGCTGGTGCCGAGTTCTGGTTAAACCAACAATGGACACTTTCACCTAACGCATTGAACCTTTGGTACGGAGAATGGTTTGCTTTTCAGGCTGGTACTTTGGTGACATACCATACTCAGTATAGTACACCAACAAACCCGATTCCTTCGGCTTTACGGCTCACAGCGGGTACTTGGTATCGTGATGAGGGTGCTTTGGTCTTCCTAGTCGGGATGGGGGGGCGTAAGTGGCAGGCGGCTCTCTCTTATGATGCTAATTTGGCTACTTCTCGTCGGGGAATCGCTAATCAGTATGCTATGGAATTGTCTTTGCAGTACCAATGGTTTAGAAGCAACGCACCTAAATCTCAATCCACTCCGTTGTACTAGCATGTTTTTTCTGTTCCAAGTCTCACAAAAGTACCGCTGGCTTCTAACAACTTTTAGCCTGGCTCTCCTTTCTACGATTAGCTATGGACAGGGGGTAATGATTCAAAGCCCAGAGCAACTTGGCGATCAATACTTTTTAGCGGAACAGTACTTTCGAGCGGGGCGTTACTACCAGCTTGCAATCAAGCGCGATAGTAGCAATTATGAACTCATTTTGAAACTAGCCCACTGTGAACGGCATCAGTTTAACTATGATAAAGCGGCTAGCTGGTATCAGCAAGCTCAAACTGTATCTAGCCAATTTTCCCCGGAGGCAGCCTACTATCAGTCATTAATGCTGAAGAACCTAGGGCAATGTGAACGGGCTTATCAATGGTTAGATAGTCTGCTTGCTTCCAATACTCCTGAAGCTAAGCAACTCCATTTGGAGGCAGAGAAGTTGAAAGTAAGCTGTCTAGAGACAAGCTTGGTAGGTGAGAGGCTATTGACAATCAGTGTGCTGCGACTTGATTCTACCGTTAACTCTAAATACTACGACTATGCCCCAGTGGTAATGAATAGCGATTCAACACTGATATTGACTAGTACTCGTTTTGCGGGCAAGCAGAAAATTTCCTATCGATTTGGAGAGAATAACGCTAATTTCTTCTCCTATCAAATGCAAGAGGGAAAGCTAAATAGAGTGAATACGTTTGTCAACTCAATCAACTCAAAAGCTAGTGAGGGTGCTGGCTGTTATGTAGATTCTCAAAAAGAATTTTTCTTTACTCACTGTGCTAAAAACCAGCCCTGTGAAATCCAGTTTGTATCTTTTGATGGTCGTGCATGGTCTGCTCCGATTTCACTACCATTAAACATTAATTTAGAAGGCGTAGAGAGCAAGCATCCTAGCGTTTCTACATCAGGGGATACTTTGTTTTTTGCTTCAAACCGACCGGGTGGCTACGGAGGTTTAGATATTTGGATGAGCATTCGAGCTGCTAAAAATCAGTGGTTGCCTCCCGTTTGTCTGGATAGCTTAGTTAATTCTGATAATGACGAAGTTACTCCTTACTACCACAGTGCTGAAAATCATTTGTACTTTGCCTCCGATAACCAGCGCGGCTTTGGAGGAATGGATTTATACGCCATCTCGGATTTTTCTGATGAAAAGAACCGTACTCGTATGCATTTACCTCTTCCTTTAAACTCTTCAGCCGACGATAGCTACCTGGTACTGGGTCAGCAGTCGGGGTACCTTGCTTCCAATCGAGATGGAAACTTTGATATTTACCGTTTTGAAAACAATAATGACCAATATTGGTCGGAGTTTTTAATGGGTATTCCGCCGCTAGTGAGTAAAGATGCCACTGCTACCCCAGTGTACACTATTCGGCGAACAGCCTATTTGGATTCAGAAATAGACGACTGGGTTTGGGTGAACTCCACTCAGCAAAAGCGCCTTAGTTCAGGAGCAACTCGCTTTATTCTAAATTCGGATGTGAATGATATCCAGATGAAACAGTACCAGCAAAGGAAACAGGAGAGTGAAGAATCAACTCAGGAGTTGGCCTCTGTAAGTACGGTGATTAGTCCTGATATTGATAGTACACTTATTTTAACCAGTTTCACTACGGATTCTTCGGTAATTGAGCAAACTAGCGTTGTTACTGGAACGGTGGAGTTAGGTGCTACTCCACAGCCATTCGCTGAACAAGCCATTGAGTTGCGAGGAAGTGAAGGGGAATTATTAAAAACGTCTACTACTAACATAAATGGCGAATTTCGTTTTGTGAATCTACCCGCCAATAGTACGTATTCCATTGCACTTGCCTCTACTAAAGTACAAGATACAGTCAAGCTTAGTAACTTGTCTCTAAAAACAGAGCCAGAATACATTCTTTCCCAGACATTTGAGTCTGTTTATTTTGACTTCAATCAGGATAAGTTACGCGCTGAAGCTACCAAAGTACTGGATAATTTGGCTGAGTTTTATCAATTGAACCCTGATATTTCTATTGAGATAAATGCGTTTACTGATAGCCTTGGTAATGATATTTATAACCTATTATTAAGCAGGAAACGAGGCGAAGCTGCCTTCGATTATTTAATTGAGGCTGGAGTAGATCGTTCCGCCCTAGCGATTAATGCCAACGGGGTATCTACGACCTATACCTCTACCAATGCCTACGTGAGTCAACAACTTAATCGTCGGGTTGAATTTGAGATTTTTGGACTGACGGCTCCTTTTTCAAACGAAGTAGCTACGCGAATTCTACGACCAAGTGTTGACCTTGCGCAATTATTAGAGGGCACCCGAATGACTTGGGAGGAGCTTTCCACTTTGAACGGCCGACCTCTCGACCAACTAGAGCCATATAAGCCTATCCGGGTTTATAGGAATAAGATAGCGAACGGGAATGCGTTATTTTACCAGATAATTGATATAAATTGATAGCCTAAACTCTCCAGACCTGATTTATGATATTTTTAAAGCAAAGTATACTGCTGTTTTTTGCAGCTCTATTTTCCCAGCAACTTTTAGCACAATCGGTAGGGGTAGGCACTACTTCGCCCAATGATAATGCTGCTCTTCATGTAGTAGCACCTAATAATAACCAAGGAATGCTTATTCCGAGCATGAGCACCGAGCAGCGAACTAATGATTCCTTCACCAGTAACCTTTCTTCTCAAGACAACGGTTTAATAGTATTTGATTTAACTGAGAACCTTTTTTATTTCTGGATTGATGAGGATTGGGTTCGGGTTTTAAGTGGTACTGTCAGTCAAATATTTGAAGCAGGGGAAGGGATAACCATTAATGAACAGAGTCAGATTGTCAACATTGGTGATACAGATTCTACCAATGATATTACTACCAGTACGGCTGCTGGAGGAGCATTAGTAGGTGACTACCCTAATCCTCAGTTAGCTGAAGGAATAGTGGAAACTACTAATTTGGCTGACTTAGCGGTGACAGGGATAAAAGTTGCTGATAATACGGTAGGAGTAGAAAAGTTATCCGGGTTGTCCGATCCTACCAGTGGGCGTAACTCTTTGTTAATTACCAATAATAGTAATATTCCTCGTTGGTTTCAACCGTCCATCAATCAAGTCTTAGTGACAGACAATACTGGTCAGATTACCTCTCGGCCAGAAACAGAGTTCGAGCGAGAGAATTTGCCTACTGGACACATTTATGTTGGCGATAATAATCAGGCCGTCCCATTAGATGCTTCTGGCAACGGTCGAGTGCTTGTCGGTGATGGTGGTACCCTGGTTTCTTTAGATGCTTCAGGTAACGGCCGAATCTTGGTGGGTAATGGAACCTCACTGGTATCGGTAGATGTGATGGGAGATATTTCTATAGATGGTACTGGGACAGTCCAAATTGGTGCCGACGCTGTGGGGAGTGCTGAAATTGCTGCTGGTGCAGTTACTACTTCTGAGCTGGGTATTCAAGCAGTAACTACTGATAAAATTGCCCAAAATGCCATTCAGTCTGTTCAAATTCTGGATGCCTCCATTGCTAGAGAGGATTTGGCTAACGGGATTATTGATTCAGATAAGCTAGCAGACGGGGCTATCGTCAATAGTGATATTAATTCTGGAGCAGCAATCTCGGTCAGTAAGTTAGAAGTACTAAATACCGGCGAGATTATCTTTGGTAATGCAGGAGTACCTACCATTGGCACTTTGGGTGGCGATGCTAGTATTGATGCCAGCGGAAATCTTACGCTTGGTACGATTGCGGATGCTCGGCTTCCTACCTTAATTACCGCTGGTTCTTTTGGGGGTGGGGGAAATTTTATTGAGTCGATAACAGTAGATGCTCAGGGAAGGGTAACAGCAGTGGCGGCGAATCCCCCGCCGAGTGACGCTCGTTTGAAAGAAAATGTTACTCAGCTGTCATACTCATCTCAAAATCTTGATTTACTTCAGGCTTATCGTTATCGATGGAAGGATAGTACAATGGGCAAGGAGAACCAGATTGGCCTGCTCGCTCAGGAGGTGGAGAAAGTTTACCCTGAGCTAGTGAGAGAGCGCTCGGACGGATACAAAGGTGTACTCTACCAGGGATTCATTCCAATATTAATTGAGGCTGCTAAGTCTCAGCAAGATTCATTAGTGAGTTTGCGAAAGGAAAATACTGATTTACAGCAGCAGGTTTTGCAATTAAATGAGAAGCTTCAAGGGTACGAGCTGCGTCTGAGTCAATTAGAAAAAATGATCCAAAAGGCGATAGGAAGTGAATTACCATCGGTAGCTGAGTCCAAAGCCCAGTAGATGAGGAGCGCCTATAGCTAGTTCGCCTCCAAAGCCCCAATGCTTAGTCAAATAAGTTTCCCCGCCCAGAATAATCAATTGAGGGGCAAATGCGGCACCCAGAGCAAAATTAATTACCTGGTCGATTACATCTGAGGGAAATCCGATATCGGATTTGACATTCCAGTTAGAAAAACCTATCCGAGCACCACTGTACATTCGGAAATGGGGTTGATCAACTAAATAGAACAAGCCAACAGTACCCAGGTAAAACCGATTAGCGGTAAGGCCAAATGAACGAGCATCACTGTCATCAGGATCTTGGTAAGTGACGGAAAAATGTTGATGGGCAATAGTTCCTCCTACGGCTATTCGTCGGATAGGCTGAAAAAGGTAGGTTCCACCAATTACTGGACTCTGATCAATATCCACCCCCTCAATTACCTGGAAAAAATTAACAATTTCTGAGAGAATTCCCGAGTTACTGAATCCGATACCTCCTCGCACTTGATGTTGATAAAGTACGGTGTTATCTGTTTCCTGAGCGGAGAGAGGAAAGGTAACATGAGTACTAGCGACTGCCGCTAGTACCATTACCACCCTCGCGGGTAAGAGTCTGAGCCACGTCCTGAACGTCGTTCCAGACCCGGAAGACATTTTTATAGCAAATTTTCTCAATATCTTCGTCAGAATATCCTCGCTTTAGTAATTCGGTAATTAGGTTAGGATAATCAGAAGCATCTTTTAATCCGGTAGGTAAAGTATCGCCTACTCCGTCAAAATCAGAACCAAAACCCACGTGATCAATCCCCGCCAGCTCTACAACGTGGTCAATATGATCAGCCACCTTCTGAACGGTAGAGTACGCCGGATTGTTCGCCATATATTCCCGAGCGTAAGCCTGCGCAGCGCTGTCGCCGTAGGTCAGGTTTCGTTCAGCCATCCATGCGGACAAATGCGCCCGCATTTCACTAGATTTTTTTCGGGAATCTTCATCAACAAACCCAGAGCCAAAGTTGATCTGGATAACCCCGTTATTCTTGCCCATCATCTTAATCATATCGTCGTCCATATTCCTCTCAAATCCGGGTACGAACTTTCGGGCGGATGAGTGGGACGCAATGACCGGGGCTTTAGTGAGTCTCATTACATCATAAAAGGCACTGTCAGAAATATGAGATACATCTACCATAATACCCACCTGGTTCATTTCTCTCACCACCTCTTCGCCAAATGGGCTAAGACCATTCCAAACGCGAACAGTATCGTAAGAAGAGTCACAAATCTGATTGACTTTGCTGTGAGTTAGTGTGATGTAACGAATCCCTCGATCAAAGAAATACTGGATATTCTCTAGCGAATCGCCGATAGGAGCCCCGTTTTCCATGCCCATTGGCAGAGAGATAAGATTTTGCTCAAAATTCTCTTCTATGTCTTGGGGAGAGTTAGCTAGTGCAAATTTTTCGGGAAACTCCTGCGGAATATTCTGTACCAGATTGATTAATGAATCGGCAAATTCCCTAGCCCCACCCGTTTCCTGATAACTGGCTGGTATATAGATGGACATGAAGGGTGCGTTTAAACCGCCATCTACTGCCTTAGGATAGTCAAAATCTCCCTGGGTTTCACTCTCGATATCTTTAATGTATTCTTTCTTAAGTCGAAAGCCCGATACCTTTAACCGAAAAGGTAAATCAATATGCCCATCGGTGATAATATAGGCCTGGGCTAAGGAATCAGCTTTTTGCTGGGTAGCATCTTGAGCTTGCAAAGAAAAACAGCCTAACAAGAATGAAAATGCTAAAGGTATAGGTGGAAATCGCATAGATATTTTGCTAAAATGTGTAAACACAACCCCTACAAGTTAGGGTTAACTACAAAATTAAAATATTAATCGGAGTTATACCAAGAGGCATACATAGAATAGTTATTAGCGATAGTTTGCATACGTTCCTGATGTGTTGCTTCCAACTTCTTGACTTTGCGGGCAGGAACTCCGGCGTACAGATGTCCGGCTTCCACGATGGTGTTTTCTAATACTACAGCCCCAGCCGCTATCAAAGCTCCCTGCTGAACTACTGCATGATCCATCACAATAGCTCCCATGCCAATCAATACGTAATCTTCCAGCGTACATCCGTGTACCAACGCTCGGTGCCCAACCGATACGTAATTGCCAATGACAGTATCGGCTTTCTGATAGGTTCCGTGAATGATTACTCCGTCCTGAATATTACTGTGGTGACCGATGTGGATTGAGGCTACATCACCGCGAATAACCGTGTTAAACCAGAGGCTACAGTGAGACTCAACTACTACATCGCCAATAATGGTAGCAGTAGGAGCAATAAAACAGTTGTTTTTAATAGTAGGGGTTTTGTCCCGAACGGTAATGATATGGCTCATAAACAAAAAAACCTCCGAGCGTTTTTATGCTGCGGAGGATTTAAAAAGTTAGTTAGCAATCAAATTATTAAGGTAGTTCTGGAAAAGCCGTCCAATCTACGGCATCTGGATTGCTGAATTTAAGTAAAAATATTCCATCGTCAAAGTCATGATCGTGGTAAGGGCGTTGCACATCTTCAAAAGCAAGAACTAATATTTGCTGTTCGGGAATAGCTAATACAACATTCTGCTGCTTGAACGGGCGGTACTTATGTAAACGCCAGGTGGTGTAATGAGTGGTATACCCAGTAGTCACTTCTTCATCCACAAACCCTTTGAAATTTAAGAAAAATCCAAGTGTTTTTCCTCCCGAAAAATCTGACAAGCATAGCTTATCTCCTTTCATTAGGTGACTACCACTACTAGTAACGGTAGCGTTAGGGAATAGCACAGTCATATCCTGCAATTCACTGGGATCGGTAGGGGACTGACCGTTGGGGTACAAATACGAGCCAATAGTGTTTTGGTGATGTGTGGTTTCGCCCACTACCGTGATTTCCAAGTCGGTATCTTCCAAAAGAGGAATATCAGTTAGGACGGTTTCTAGGAACCAGCTGGGCTGACGAATAGTTAAGTCATCACCTGCAATGAATTGCTGATTGATTCGTGCCTCGATGTCAGGATCAATTGCTGATTCAGTTTCGCATAGATAATCAGGGCGACCGTATTCATCCCAATCACCAATTGTAATATAATCACCATTCTCGGGATCGTATTCTACAATTTCAACTATGTTAAGACCACCCGTTCCCGTCGCTACGAAAAGCAGGTTTCCCTGGCTCATTACATAATTGGTCGAGGCGGCGAATTCTACTGAACCGAACAGTTGATATTTACCATCTACTTCGTGCATAACGTACATTCCGGCAGCACCATTAGCGGCAAATACTTTATCATTCGCATAAGAAACCCCGTTGCAGGTTAAATTCACTTCTTCAGTGTCATCAATAGTTGGCATCGTTATATGCTGCTGAAGTGAACCGTCGGCTCGATTTAATAACTTAAGTCCTTCTCGTCCGGCAGGTACAAAGTAGGTATCGTCCGACATGGCAAACACTGATTTTGCCCCAGCTTCATTAGCCCCTTCGGTTGATACTGTACTCAGAATTTGCCAAGTATTTTTTTGAATAACCGAAATTCGCGCTGGACTGCCCTGCATAACGGTAATAGTTTCTTCGGAAAGAATTAGGGAGCGAGCATCATCCAAAGGAACAGTTTCTACTAGTTCCAAGCTATTTTTATCGTAGATGCTTAGACCACCGTTGGTACCGTGCGTCACGTAGATAAAGTTTTCGTCTACTTTAATATCTGTTCCCACAAATCCGGGAACGTCAATTGTTTCTCTCTCTGAGTGCAAAGTGTCCTGATAGGTCATAATCTCAATAATTGCTGGGGAAGAGAGGCTATCTTCATCCAGTCGGGCACCAGCTAGGTAGATTTTATTTCCATCTACTGCTACCGAGCTAAATTCGGCGTTAGGATAAGTAGCTTGGGCAATTAGTCGAGTATTACGAGGAGTTTGTACATCAATAATATCCAAACCACCTAGAAAAGTACTTCCTTGGGTATTGTAGACTACGAAGGCCAAACCATTCGCAACCGTTACATGAGAAGCTTGTAAAGTGCTATTTTCCCACTGGGGTGGGTCAACCTCGGCTCGTAAAACTAATACGTAGTTTAAATCTTCGGCAGGTTCAGCCTCCAGCCGACCGTTTGGGTTAGTGCTGGTAGCTTCACTAAAAGGTATGATAGGATCACCTTCTGGCAAATAAATGCGTGCGTCCTGACCAGTACCGTTCCGAATAATAACTTCTGGGTTATGCTCAACCTCAATTTCAGGATCGGGTTGGCAAGCAAAAATAGCCGACCCAATAAAAAGGGCTAAGATTCTGCTATAAATTTGTGAATTCATATTAACAAATATTGATATTCAAAACTATTAGTTAGTAAATTTACAACATATGTAATATAAATACAAAAAATAATTTATTTATTTATATTTTAGATCCTTACCTTTTTCTACCAAGAAAAGTTTGAGAATTTGATTAAGATCAGCATATTGTGACTATCAGTGCACTAAAAATTAGCCTATGAAAGCAGAATTATTATTAAAGTGGGATGCCGTAGTAGGAGAAGGCCCTGTCTGGGATTACCGCCAGCAATGCTTGTATTGGGTCGACATTCTTCGGGGACATTTATATAAATATGATCCAGTAAATGGTCATAATCAGGTTTTTGAGATCGGACAGTACGTGGGTGCCGCTGTGCCTCGTAGCAGTCAGGGACTAGTCTTAGCTCTATACCAAGGTTTTGGGCTTTTTGATGAGGAAAGTCAGAAGCTTACTATGCTTCACGATCCAGAAGCTCATTTACCGGAGAACCGATTTAATGACGGAAAAGTAGATGACAAAGGGCGGTTTTGGGCCGGAACCATGCAGGTTGACCCAAAAGATCCACAAGGAAGCTTGTATGTTCTGAATCCGTCGGGAGAAGTAGAAACCAAGCTGGATAGTATCTACATCTCAAACGGTTTGGCCTGGTCAGCCGATAATCAGTGGTTTTATTATATTGATTCCACGCGAGGTCGGGTGGCTCGTTATTACTTTAATCTGGAAACCGCTAGTATTAGATATGATAAGGAAGTGATTGTTCTTGACCCAGCAGTGGGTGTTCCGGATGGGATGACAATTGACGAAAGTGGAAATTTGTGGGTAGCCATTTATGACGGAGGGCGAATTATTTCAGTTGACCCCGAGCACGGGGAAATCATAGAGCAAGTGGAAGTTCCCGCTAAGAAAACCTCTAGTTGTACATTTGGAGGCGAGAATCTCGATACCCTGTTTATTACCACTATTTCGGAGAATACTGACCCCGCGCAAGACCCATTAGCAGGTTCACTATTTGCCGTAAAGCCGGGGGTTAGAGGAACGAAAGCTAATTTTTACAAGGGGTAAAAAAAGCCTTTCCTGTTTTAGAAAAGGCCGAGAGTGCGCACGAGAAGATTCGAACTTCCACGCTAGTTAAAGCACTGCCCCCTCAAGACAGCGTGTCTACCAATTCCACCACGTGCGCGAGTGCTGTAAAACTAGACAATAATTAGCGATGAAACAATGAAGAAATTTTCCGAATTTTAAAAAGCCCACCAGATAAGTGGGATAGCTAATAAAAAGAAAACTTGACTTGCTATGTTTCAACATATCATTTATGAATACAATGAAGGCGTTGCTAAGATTTTTTTAAACCGTCCGGAGGTATACAACGCTCTCAATAACCAAATTAAGGTAGAACTAAAACAAGCGTTTGAACAAGCTCGGGACGATGAGACAGTACGAGCGATAGTGCTAACGGGTAGTGGTGCGGCTTTTTGTTCTGGACAAGACTTGAAAGCTGCTCAAACCGAATTAGAGGATACCACCTATTCTGAGGCAGTACGAACGTATTACAATCCCTTGATCTTGACAATGCGGAACCTATTTAAGCCCATTATTTGCCAATTAAATGGAGTCGCTGCCGGAGCTGGTTGCTCTTTAGCTTTGGCTTGCGATATGATTGTCGCTAGCGAAAATGCCAGTCTTGCGGAGTTATTCGTAGGCATTGGCCTGGTGATGGACTCAGGTTCAACCTATTTTCTACCCCGTATGGTAGGGGCACTAAAAGCATTTGAGTTGGCAAGTACCGGACGTTCCGTGAGTGCTTCCGAAGCAGCACAGATTGGACTAGTAAATCAGGTAGTACCAGCCGATCAGTTAGAAAATACGGTGAACCAGTTAGTCCAAAAGTTTGCTCATGCTCCGACTAAAACAATTGGTCTTATCAAGCAGATGCTCAATCAATCCTACGAGATGAGTTTGGCGGAGGTGTTAGAATACGAAGCTCAGGTTCAGGATGAAGCCGCCGCTACCGATGATCATCAGGAAGGAATTCGGGCATTTTTAGAAAAGAGAAAGCCTCATTTTACTGGTAATTAGGCTGTGTCGCGGGTTTGATTCTTTATCGTGCGATTTATCTAGCATACCCTTAACTTATGGTCAATTTTAAATGCTTAAATATCATGTTCTAAAGGTTTAATGTATTTATCATGGACGAAATTACAATTAAGAAGATTGCTAAGAGCTATATATCTAAGTCAAATGATATAGACTACGAAGGGATGGCTGCTTTATTTTCTTTGGATGCTGAATGGATACCAATTTCACCTATGCAACCGCGCAGAGGACGGGCGGAAATTAAGGATGCATACCTTCAGCATGTAAAGAAAAATAATCGACCTATCATTAACGACCGATACTTTGCTGATGGAAATACCTGTTTGGTAGAATTTGAAGTGGTGTTGGAAGACAATAGCACCATTGGAATTATTGATGTATTTACATTTAATGAGAGAGGAGAGATCGTGAAGCTTAAAGTATACAAGAACTAAGTGATATCATTATTAGTGTTTAGTCGGTGACGGTAAGGATACCATGAATCACCGTACTAATTATTATTATCCGACCATCTTTAGATTTAATTTTTACCCCAGATTTCTTATTTTACTTTTCTGTAGCCATAGGCAAAGAAGAAAGTCATGAAGTTTTTATTAACAATTATCTGGGTGCTTGTATGGAGCATGACCTACAGTCAAGAGAACACCCCAGCAGTACAGGATCAAATCGTAAATCAGATAGGAAAAGATGGGTATGCGGGGGCAGTTCAAACATACGATACCCGCTACGAAGGAGTGAAAGGTACACCATTTCTTAGCGAAAAGTGGCAGCCCGGTTCATTCACTTACAATAACGGAACTTCGCACGATAAAGTGAGTTTGCGCTACGATATGTATCGCGATGAACTTTGGGTGCGAACCAAAAGAAACCGAGAAGTCATCATTTTCCAAAATCGTTTGGAGAGTTTTGTGTTGGATTCAGTAGCAGAAAATGCCTCAGATAGATTTATTAAAGTTCGTTATATTCCTCATTTGGCTAATTATCTAGAGCCAGAAAGTATGGTGCAAATTTTATACGAGGGTAAATTTATGGTCGTTGCCCGCCGCAAGAAAATTATGAGAAAAGCAAGCTACAAAGGTGGCTACAGCCTCAACCGCACCTATGATGAGTTTGTCGAGATTGATCCTGAATATTATTCTATCTATGAGAGCAGAAAGGTGGTGAGAGTTAAACCTAGCGAAAAGGCATTCCTTAGAAAGTTTCCTACCTATTCAGATGCTATAAAATCGTACCTAAATAAGTATAATCCTGATTTTTTGAACCCAGATGAAGTAGGTGTGCTGTTCAGGCAAATTACTCAGACCGATGAATAGTATTGATTACATGTAAAGTTTGACAAGCTGCTAATCCCGCTGTTTCTGTCCGTAGCCGGAAATCCCCTAAACCTACCACCTGAAAGCCACGCTCAGTTGCCCAACTTATTTCCGTTGGACTAAATCCGCCTTCAGGGCCTACTAAAACTTGGTAAGATTTATTTGGTGAAACTACTTTACTCAATAATTGGTGGTGACTATCATCAATATGCGCGATAAATTTTTGGGTATTGTCCAAGGCTTTCCAGGAAGAAAGCGGTCTAATTTCGTGCAAAACCGGAAGAAGTGCCCTTCCTGATTGTTTCATCGCGCTAATTGCTTTACGGTACAGTCGCTGAAGCTTTAGCACTCTCCGTTCGGAATAATCACACTCCACAAACTGAATACTATCCACGCCGACCTCGGTTAGCTTTTCTACCATCCATTCCATTCGGTCAAGGTTTTTGGTAGGGGCAATTGCTAGGTGGATAGAGTAGGGAAGAAGGGGTTGAGAATGCTGGCTGATCACTGAAAAGCTGCAGCGTTTGGGATTATTATCTTGCAGATGCGCCTGAAAGTAATTTCCTTTTCCATCTACTACTGTAATTGAATTACCGGATTGCAGTCGGAGTACCTTTACGGCGTGTCGTGATTCCTCCTCATCTAAAAAATGAGTTCCATCAGCAGCGTTAGGTTGGTAAAAGGTAGTCATGGGAAAAGCTAACTCCCAGCATAAGCCGCCTGTTGCTGCAAAATTGCTCGATTAATGTCGCGAATCAAGGCGGGGCCTTCATAAACATATCCAGTATAGATCTGTACTAAACTGGCTCCGGCTTCTAGTTTTTCCAGGGCATCCGATGCCGAGCTAATTCCTCCCACACCAATGATTGGAAGTTTACCCCCAGATTTTTGAGAAATATAGCGAATTACTTCGGTGGATCGCCCTTTAACTGATTCGCCACTCAAACCTCCGGCACCAATCTCTTTTAGTCGAGTAGCATTGGTTTTAAGGCTATTGCGGGAGATGGTGGTATTGGTAGCAATGATACCATCTACTGGTACTGATAGACATATTTCAATAATATCGTCTAATTGAGGCTCAGTCAGGTCAGGGGCAATTTTTAGCAGAATGGGTTTTGGGTGATCTTTTTGCTGATTCAGTTTTTTCAAATGATTGAGTAGGTTGAAAAGCGGCTCTTTTTCCTGAAGTTGTCGTAAATCGGGAGTATTAGGTGAGCTGACGTTGACGGTAAAGTAATCGACTAAGGGATACAGAGCTTCGAAGCATTGTTCGTAATCGTCAATAGCATTTTCGTTAGGAGTGACTTTATTTTTGCCAATATTGCCTCCGACAATGATGTTTGATTTGCGCTCAATAAGTCGATGAGCCGCTTCATGAATGCCTTCGTTGTTAAAACCCATGCGGTTTATTAGGCTGTGGTCATCAGGAAGGCGAAACAAGCGTGGCTGAGGGTTTCCCGCCTGGGGAAGAGGGGTGAGCGTACCAATTTCTACAAACCCAAACCCCAAGGCTTCCATTTCATCAATCAGCTTAGCATCTTTATCGAATCCTGCGGCTAGCCCTACGGGGTTCTTAAATGTTAATCCAAATAATTCTCGTTTTAAGTTTGGGTTACTAACTTCAAACTGGTTGCGAAACAGGGATTTCACCAGAGGCAAAGCCATAACAAACTTTAGTAAGCCAACCGTGACCCGATGGGCTTGCTCCGGCTGAATGAGGAAGAGTAGGGGACGAATAAGTGATTTATACATTAATAATGATTAATGATTGATGAAAAATGATTGCGGCCGCCGCGCGGATGAGTAGTAAAAAAGATATTTAATCCATTATTCATTACTCACTCATCATTATTCATTATAATAGGTCGTTTAGAACGAGGGTGACAGTCGGTGATGATTTGCCGTAAATAGTCTCGATCTAAGTGGGTATAAATTTCGGTAGTGGTAATAGAAACGTGACCTAGCATATCTTGCACTGCTCGTAAATTCGCGCCACCTTCTACCAAATGAGTGGCGAAAGAATGTCGGAAAGTATGCGGGCTTACCTTTTTGGTAATTCCAGCTCGATCAGCAGCATCCCGAACAATATTAAAGATCATGACCCGGCTCAGCTTACTGCCCCGCCGATTCAGAAATAGATAATTTTCCTGACCGGGTTCTATATCCAAGTGTCGACGCACATGTTCGGTATATATTTTAATGTATTTCAGTGCATCCTGACCTACTGGAACAATACGTTCTTTGTTGCCTTTTCCGATGATACGAATGAATCCTACATCAGTATAGAGGTTGCTGATACGAAGTTCAGTCAGCTCGGTCACTCGCATCCCCGAGCTGTATAGAGTCTCAATAATCGCGCGGTTTCGGATGCCTTCATCTGTAGACATATCTACTGCGTCCAGAATCTGCTCAATTTCAGGGAACGATAAAGTATCAGGTAGCTTTCGGTCAATTTTTGGCCCTTCTAGTAGTAGCGATGGATCTTTATCAATCAAATCTCGGTACAATAAAAACTTATAGAATGCTTTTACGCCAGCCAGGATTCGTGCCTGGGATGCTGGGGTCATTCCCAGATTATAAATGTACTCCAGGAAGACTAGTAAATGTTTTTGTTTAATCTCCAGTGGTGACAAATCCCATTCCGATAAGTCAGCAAATTGCTGGAGTTTATCAATATCGCTAAGGTACGCCTTGAGGGAGTTGTCCGACAGCGACCGCTCTAGTCTGAGGTAATCGCCAAATTCTTCAATATAAGTGTTCCAGTCCTTAGCAGTCATGCAAGAAGTCCTTTCAGCGAAGGTACTGTTTTTACAATAAAGATGATAACTTGCCAGCAAATGTGTTCAAGTGTTTGTGTGCTTAGGTGGTCACCGCATAGTGTTCATGAAAGTTGAGTAGTCTCGAACACCCGAACATCATTCCATGACGGCCTAAACACCTAAATCTTATGAATATCACCATCATCAACGGTCCCAACTTAAATTTGCTGGGCAAGCGGGAGCCAGAAATTTACGGTAAGTTTTCTTTTGAGGATTACTTGGAGAAATTAAGGCAAATCTACCCGGAGCATACCTTGGATTACTTCCAAAGTAACTCGGAAGGGGAGATCGTTAGTAAAATTCAGGAAGTTGGTTTTAGTGTGGATGGGATTGTGTTAAATGCCGCTGCGTACACGCATACCTCAGTTGCTATCGCCGATGCGGTAGCTGCCGTAAATGCTCCGGTGATTGAGGTCCATATTTCTAACGTTCACGCTCGCGAAGCCTTTCGCCACCATAGTTTTGTAAGTGCAGTTGCTCGGGGAGTGATTGTTGGACTTGGGCTAGCCGGATACAAACTAGCCATTGATTTTCTCATTGAAAATAGTCAAGCATGATAACATTTTACCCTGGTCCGTCTAAAGTCTATCCGGAAGTACCTCAGTACGTCCGGGAAGCCTACGAGGCAGGAGTACTGAGTATCAATCACCGCAGTCCGGAGTTTATGGAAATTTTCCGGCGGGTAAGGCAGCTGGTCAAAGAGAAACTAGATGTACCTGATAGCTATACCGTAGTGTTTAGCAGTTCCGCGACTGAATGTTGGGAGATTATCAGTCAGTCATTAGTCAGTAAAAAGTCACTCCACATATTTAACGGTGCCTTTGGCGAAAAATGGTGGCGTTACGCTCAGCAGTTAGTTCCAGCCACCGAAAGTATCGTATTTGATCGGGAAGAACTGCCCGACATTGATCAAATTTTAGCCGACGATGCAGATCTTATTGCAATTACCCATAACGAGACTTCTAACGGTACTGCTTTGCCAGGTGATTGGATGCAAAAGCTACGTAAGCAGTTTCCAAATGCATTAATCGCTGCCGATTCTACCTCTTCAATGGCTGGGGTAGCACTTCCCTGGGAAGCAGCCGATATATGGTACGCTTCGGTACAAAAGTGTTTTGGTTTACCTGCCGGATTAGCAGTTATGGTTCTTTCGCCTCAGGCTATTGAGCAGACTCAATCGTTAGGTGAGAAAGGGCATTACAACAGTCTGCTAAATATTTACGACCAGTCTCAACGCTACCAAACGACTCACACACCTAATGTACTAGGAATTTATCTACTGATGCGGACTCTAGAAAATCGAGCGAGTATATCAGAGGTTAATACTCAATTAACGAAGCGATTTACTGAGTGGTTTATTATGTTACAGAACTTAAATTATGTTAAGTTAATTATTACTAATGATGCCGTTCAATCTAAAACGGTAGTACCATTTCAAGCTACACCCGAAGTAATCAATCAACTACAAGAGCAAGCGAAGGAGCAGGGGATAATCATCGGAAATGGTTACGGCGAACTGAAGACAACCACTTTGCGTATTGCAAATTTTCCAGCTATTACTGATGCTGAAATACACCAACTCATGAATTTTTTCGCCAACTTCGCGCCCGAAAAATTATCTCACTAGGCATATGTTTCAGTTTAGAGAAATCATTTCGGTGAGTCTGATTCTATTTTCAGTCATCGATATATTGGGAAATATCCCCATTATCATCAACCTCAGAAAGCGGAGCGGTACTATTGAATCGGGTAAAGCTACTTTGGTTTCAGGGATTATTATGCTGGGCTTCCTATTTTTGGGCGACCGTATTCTTCGGCTATTTGGATTAGATGTGGCCTCATTTGCCATTGCTGGGGCATTAGTCATGTTTTTAATTGGCATGGAAATGGTGCTAGGAATAGAGATATTTAAACCTGATCCGGAGAGTGAAACGGATGCCACTATTGTACCGTTGGCCTTTCCGCTGATTGCGGGAGCAGGCACGATGACCACTCTAGTTTCGCTTCGGGCGGCTTACAGTTACCCCAATATTGTGGTGGGCATCGTGATTAATTTATTTTTAGTGTATATAATAAAAACCCTCTTTTTTACGCAATATACGCTTATTTTCTAACATTTTTAGTGGGTGCTCACCTAAGTGTTAACCCACAAAAATACAATTGCTACCAGTGCTCAAATAGATCATCACTATTGCTTGATTCTTTTCCACCTTCATAGGAAGACTCGTTAGTAGGTGTAAAATCAATACCTGATTCTAAGGTATTAATTTCTTTGACTTCTTCAGTTTGCTTTTCGGTGAGATCAGTTAGATCGTCGGTGAAATTTAAGAAATCGTCTTTCTTTGGAAAAGCTTCAATCAGCTTCTGTTCTTTCGCCTGGTTATACCTCAGCATCTTCTGATACGCTTTCACACTGCCCCCTGAAGAAAAGATCGGGTTGAAGTAGAACACGGTACCCTTGTCTATGGCTATCTCAGGAGGTTCATACTGGCATAAGCGGTAGAGACGCTGCATATTCTCTACGTAGCTGATGGTAAAGCGTTTGTATCGGTCCACATTGTAGCTATTCTCTACGCGAAAACCATCGTAGTGCTGTTTTGCTATATCGAAATAGTCGGTTCTAAGATCAAATGTTTTCATATTACTATTTATTTGGGTTGGATATATTTAATCAGTGCAGCTACCTGATGAACACATATTTTGTGCTGTAAAATCTAGTGTTTCAGTGTAGGGTAGGTCTTTAATTTGTTGCAAGGAAAGGTCTGATCGGAACGTCGCGTTATAGCGCTGTTCCATTGTAATCCAGAACTTACCTTTTTTAGGTCGTTCACGGAATTGCTTTTGTAGCTGTTCGATAGGCCTATGAAAACAGAATTCGCAATTATTGAACTCAGGAAAGCTTACGGGTTTGTCTTCCCAATAAGAAATTACATCAGCTTGTGTGTTTTTGATTACTGGGAAGTTTCCAATCCGCCAATGGTGGGTTCGCCACTTAATATTTCCTTTATGCCTTCCTTCTGTGTGGATACTATCAGGATACTTAAAAGTCTCTTTGAAAGAGGAGACTCGTTCTATATCGTCCAAGCGATAGCCAATATTCATTCTTACTATTGGTTTATCTGACTTCCAGAAAGTAGTTCCTAGTGCATATAGATAGCTTTCGTATCGATCTACGCTAGGTGTTCCGCGATAGTGGCGATAACCATGTTTCAGGAATTCATAGATGGGTTTTATTTTCATCTCTGAAGTGCAGAATCGTGCTCTAGCATTGGGTAGAAAATTGCGATCGGAGATAATTTTATCTAACGATTCACCGCAAACCACAATAATTTCTTTTCCTATATATTGCTCTAGTTCCATCACTGAGCGAATGGTTTCATCACTTTCTAGTGTAGCGTATACCAAATCAGTATCTAGCTTGTTCCAGACGTAACGGCGTATAGCTTCGTCTTGAATGTAAAACTCTGGGTAGTCAGTTGTTACTAGAGAAAAGATATTCATGTCAGCAGGATGCTTTACTGCCATCATTGCAGAAGTTCTTCCACCTGAAATGCTGTTTACTGTGAAAAGGTGATCAGACTGATTTCCTTTTAATAGTTTATGTCTGATATTCTGGATCTTTATCTTTTTCTTGGCCTCTTTACTGAGGTCAAAGGTTTTCATAGCTGTATGGTTTCGGTGAAGGTTCTTAGGATTTGATGCTTTTCCAGTTCTTCATCAGCATCTTCTTGATCACATATTAAGTAATAATGCCGAATTAGATACGCAGCAATCTCTGGGTTCATTTCTTTGGGATAGGAGTACAAACCCACCTCTTCATTTTCTTCGTCGATGACTTGGTATATTTTCATGATCGTTTGGGTTTAGTAAAAATCTATATTTTCGGTGCGAACCCATTCCATAAGATTTACACCGTTTCGCGTGATTTCTACTAAGGTGAAATGTAGATCAGTATCTTCCTCGTGGTAGGTAATCGTATAACCTACTCCGTTTTCCAAGGTTACTTCCTCTCCTGTTTCAGTGGTACCTATAGGAAGGGAGTCTGGTTGATCAGTTCGGGTGTAGGCAAAGTGAGTGCTTGAGTTTGATAGACATTTTTTTAAGTCAATATCAAAATTAGGGTCTTTTTTTAATGTGGCTTTCATAATTTACGGTGCATGTTTCGGGTAAAAGAATGGTTAATATCACCTTCCAGAAAGGTAGCGTAATAGTAGTTTTTGGAAAACAGGTCTTTGCAGTCGTACACCTGGCGTATGCGCTTCGCAAATTCATCTCCTCGCAACCGTTCGTTTCTTTGAATGATGTGGCCGTAAGCGTGTACCGCTATGGTTCGCAACTCTTTTTTATCGGTGCTTGACAACGATTTGAGGTGAGTTGATAGCTGTCTTTTTAGGGAGTTTCTAGTTTCTGGTTTCATAGTAACGTGGTTTGGTTTTGGAAGATGGAATGTTGAACGGGTTGTTCGGTGGAATTGCGCGCAGCTCGCTCCCGGCTATCTAATATCGCTTGGCGTTTAGCCTGGAGACTCGCCAGCTGATGCTTGGCAGCACGAAGGTTCTCGCGGACGGTCTGGCTATCGCTATGCTCATGATACGCTTTCATCCGGCTGATTCTGCCTTGTAAGTATTCAATTTTTTGATCAATGGTGAGTAAGTTCATGATTATATGGTTTGAGGGTCAGAAATAAAATCGTTTATCCAGAACTCAAGTACAGACCAGTTAATGCCTTCGTTAGCATCTCGTTTCATATGTACAAGCTTCAATACTATTTTAGCTTTATCATCCGTTAGTGAGGCGTTAATGTTACTGGCAGCCTGGTGAACATCTTCAACACTCCACCAGTCGGCTATCCAGTAGCCATTCTGGCGTAATCGGGCGACCGCTGTTTGTTCTTCTTCTGAAAGAAGGGTATTTTGTTCTAATTCTCGCTTAGCATAATCAGCAGCTTCTAACGCACCCTTTGGTGTACGGTACTGATCTACGTGATAACTAGCTAATTGAATTGCTTTTTGGCCGTGCTTGGTGGCTACTTGATCATATAAACGAGCTTCGTACACATTACCTTCATTATTTAATGTTCGGACTTCATAAGAGATAAACATGATAATACTATTTAGTGTGACATAGACGGGGACAAAGCCCCGTTTCGGCTATCTAAGCCTCTTCAGTATGCCTTACATTTCTTTGACAAAGCTTTTTACATACTTCGAAGGAATGTATAGCCCGTGGTTTATATGGGTGACTTTTTCACCTTCTAGCAGGTGACCACTTGCTTTACACTGGGAAAAACCTTCTTTGAGTTGCTCTTTACTGAAAGCGAAGAAACCACCATACTTTTTAATCGTGTTATCCACTTTTTCTTGTTTGGCTTGCTTCTTTTGCTGTTTAGTTTGAGATTCTTCTTTATTTTGTTGGATGGTAGCTTTGGACTCTTCCACATCTGCCCAAAGAATGATAGCCGTCTTAACTTTATCTTTAAGCTCCTTTACTTTTTTATTAGCGTAAGAAAGTGCTAAAGAATGCGGTCGTTTCTCAGGATTTTCTTTTAAATACTGATGAAAGGTAATAGCTTCTTCTAATTGCATTTGAAAAAACTCTATACTCTCAGGCATCGATAAATTTACCTTTTGCGCTTCTTGCTCCCAGTACTTCGCTCTACGCTGGTGAGCTTCTGCTTTATCGGAAAACTCAACACATTTACGCATATTATTATCAGCTTCCCGAATGATTTTACGGTGCCGACCTTCACTATGGTGACCTACTTTAATAGGTTCACCCAATGACAAAAAGTCTCGATGTTTGTTAGAAGCTTGGTAAGCCTGGTTACTTTTTCGCTCGGCTGAATCAGCCCAACCTTGTATTCTTTCAGCTTTTCGTTTTGCTCTTTCCTGAGCATTAAAGCCATCAGCACGGGTAATAGAGTAATAGAATAGCCCGTTTTTATGAAATACTAGATTGTGAACAATATGTTCATTCTCTTTCCCTCGCTTGGTGGTGAGGGTGATGGTTTCACCTTTCTGGTATTCTTGCTCGCACTGAGCTACAAATACATTAGGGCAATACTTTCGATACGTGTTCATGATACAGTTTTTAAGTTGAAAATTTGGTTGGTGTGTGCTAGTGCATTGAAGCGTAGGCCGAACGTCTAAGCATTGTTAGCAATAGACAGAGCACCATAGCACACAGATAATAGCTCGGTGCTAGGCTACCAGAATTTAATCTGTGCTCACCTACCTACCTTCTTCCGATCTTTAAGGATTACCACAATATACCAGCATATCAGATCATCTATCTGAAAGACACTGTTCAGTGGTTTTGCTCTACGAAAGTGCTTGAGATATAGACAGGGACAGTGCCCTGTTTCGTCCTTCCGGACTCATCAGTATATCAGACCCTATTCGATGCTTTCAGTACCGGACACATTGAGTACACTCCAAACGGATAGATAAACTCAACCTCATTATCATAAACATGAATCTTCTTTCGGGTTGTACCCTTAGTGACAGGGTCTTGAATTGTAACAGTCTTAGCGGTACGCTTGATAATCTTCCACTCTACCCGTGCCCGAGAATCACCAATGAAATTGTGGTGATACGTGGAGTTTACTTCAAATTCTGTAATCATAATTGAAATGTGTTAATTGTGGGTGATTGTTTGAATGACTTATGCAATACTATATATTTATTCGGAATTACACAAAAAATGTTACAACTTTTATCATAAAAAATATGTAACTACTTGATAATCAGTTAGAAAAATTATCATACCCATTATCATAAAAAGTAAGAAATACCCAAAATTACCCCGCATTTCACCCGTCTAAGCCTAAATATCTACACTATCACTACTATCATATAGAATATTACATACTATATACCATCATAGAGTACAGTAGATACTGTACGTATCCCTACCGTATTCTTGTACTCATTGTAGTTTTTCTACAACCCTGTACTATAACCATAGAGAAACTCTATCAACTATCCAAACCCATAGAAAACCCCTATATTACCCTACCTTATCTGATCCTTTGTGGGGAGTCACTACCCAAACCCTTATAAATCAACCACTTACAACCCAAAAATAAGTTTAATTCTTAACTAATATTTTAGCTTTCTCTACCCAATAGTACGAGCATTTAGGTGAGCACCTGCTATGATTTCCGGTTTACGACCAGTCAGATAGACCTTTTGACAATACCTGACAAAGTGCTACCAATCTACCTACTTACACCCTAATCTATTGTACTTTACACTACACATAGTACAACGTTTAAGTACAATTGGTCTCGATCTCTCACGGGCTGGAGACCAATATTTACCCGTGCACACCCTAATTATTGTACATTTCTTAGTGAAATCAATCAATAACAGCTCTGAGATTCACACACAGCAGACCCATCAAGACCATTGTATAAGCTATCCTACTGTACAGAGCACATTACATACTGATCTATTCTATATCATACAATTAGCACATCTCTACATCAGCTTTCTTTCCCAACCTACCATAGCGACCAAGCTTTCTATTTTCAAATCAATTTCTCATTTCAAAGCTCAAAAGTGAACCACCCGGTCGAAACTGAGAGAAAAGGGGAGACCATGACCCACCCCCTTGAAATTAGTAGTAACCCCACTTCTCCATCACTCTTATCATTTCACAACTCAACATTGCCATTATACAATTAGGGATAGGTAGCAGAGTAGACAGGGTTGGGGTAGGTTGGGTAGTGGGATAGGGGCAATGGAACGTGTGGTTATGAACATTAGATTGTGTAATTATGAAAAAATAGGGTGAAATTTTGGGTAAAAGTGAATAATGGCTTAGATTTGGGTAGATGGTCATAACACGAGGATTAATAAGCGATGATAGTTTAGTGGCAGATAGCCCTGGAATGGGTGAAATAGAGGAATTGGAATTAGTACTATTCAAGTATGAGGTAGGGGATTTAGTGGTATGTGGTAGTGAAGCGTGTTTTGTACGGGATCGGATGAGTTGGAAGGGTGAGCCATTGTATGAGTTGGTAACGGTTCATATGTGGGATCATCAGATCAGGAGGAACACTCCAGAGCAGGCAATTATGAAGGTAGAGTTTGATCAGGAAAGAGGTAAAGTGGTTGTACGGAAATAAAAAATTCATGAGTAAAGCAGTAGCGATAGCTAAAAATTCAATTGGTGTTCCGGTCAATATGCTGGACAAAGTGGCAGTGGCGGTTGAGTCATTGAATGACCACGAAAAAACGATCGACACGCCGGAAGGCAAGCTCACGCTCACCACCCATTACCGAGAAGAAACGGTGAGTGATGGAACCCAGGATTTATCTCGGGCAACGATCAAAGGAACGGTGGTAGGGCTGCCAAAGAAATTGTCTAAATACCGGGTGGATAGTCATCCGCAGAGTCCGCATAAGCACAAGGGTTTCCAGGAAGATGATATTGAGATGAATTTGTCTGTAGGTGATACGGTCTACTTTCACTACACCGAAACCGGTCAGCACCGTAGGTTTTTAGGCAAAACAGCGAAAGGCGATGACGGTTCGCCACGCGATGTCCTAGCCATGATGGTCAGCAATATCTTTTGCCGGGTGGCCGGCACTCCGGTAGCTTACGAAGTTGGGCAAGTAGAAATTGAGACTGTGGGTGGGTGGTTGTTGGTGGAACCCGAAGAGAAAGAGGTGATGTCGGGTTCTATTCATTTGCCTCACAAAGAGAGTTCTCGTGCCCAGGTGGGGCGTATTGCTGCAGTAGGCCCACCGCTGAAGTTTGAGTACGGGAATATGCGGGAATTGAAGGTGGGGGATAGAGTGGTATTTGATAAGAACTGCCACTTTGAAAATAAGATAGAGTGCATCAACTACTACTGTATGCACCGGGGCAGTATCTGGGGTATCCTCCCCGAAAACGCGATTGTCAACCCTTTAAAATAAGCCAATTATGATTCAGGACACTGAGCCACATTACCACACAAATGCACCAAATCGAGAGATGGATTCTGTTTCTGTTAGCATAAGTAAGCTGCAAGAGCAAGCGTCCATTACACGGGAAATGTTGCAGCATCTAGAAAAGATTTCAGCAAGGATTGCTGGCCCATTAGACTCAGTGAAGGGGGAAGTTGGTGGTCCTAGGCCTGATGAATCCTCTATGAAAGAAATGCTCTCTCAATTGGCTAATGATAGCAACAAAAATATTCAAAACTTAGAGAGGCTTCTTAGTCATTTAGAGCAAAATCTGTAACCATTTAAACTTGATATATCATGGAACAAGGAACGGAAAATGTAAAAGGCTTTATTGATGAAGTCTTAGAAACGGCTGATCTAACCAGTGATTCGCTGGATGACAGTGATCTAACTGTAAAGGATTTAGGGTTAGCTTTTCGGATACCGGGTATCTACGATGGGGTACGCGCTGCGTTGGGAAAACTAGTACCAGAAGCGTTAGACATCACGCTGATAGAAGAAATTGATTTGTACAAGTACATTGATGAGAAGGTGGCTGAGTTAGTGGCCGATGCCGAGCGCGATCTTTTTGAGAAGCCAGTGGGTGATTTCTTAAAGGTATGCGTCACGGTATTACGAGGCGGTAAGAGTGGTGTAGAATTTATTCAGGGCTTACTGGACGCCCCTCCTCAAATTGCTACAGGAGTATAAGAAATAGGTTGGTTTTTTATGAATAATGAGCGATTAGGATAGGGTGCTGAGTTTCTCTTCACCCTATTTTTTTACCCTTAAATTTTATACAATGAAATTTCAAGCAATAGAAAAAAAGGTTATCGATGCAGAGCAGTTCTTGCCCCCCGACAACATTCCGGAAGGGGTGCAAAATGTGCATCAAACAAACTTAGGACGTTATTTAGGTGAAGTCATCACCGCTCAAGGTCAAAATGTAGTAGTAGCTTCTGGTGAATGGATTGTTAAAGAGGCTGGGTATGAAGATCGCTATTACCCTATTGACAGTGGAATATTTGACGAAACCTATCAACCATTAGAAGAGAGAAAGGTGTTTCCCGGTAATGATTTAGAGGTAATCGCCTTAGAAGAAACGGTGTATCCATCTAAAGAGCAGAGTGTATTTGCTGTTGTCCATCACGAAGATCCATATGGTGGGGCACACGAGTATGAGTTTCGTAACTCTTTAGGGTTTTCAGACGGGAAAGCTAGGTATGCTCATGGTCGGCAACGTATTCGCTTCGTTGAAAAAACAGACACAATAATGCTTGCTGGCTTGCAGTCCGAACAATTGGTGATTGCCTTGATTGATCGCACCCAGAAACTAGATGCTCGCTTCCCGTGTGAGGAAAATAAGGAAATGATTACCGCATTGAAAGTCTTTTTAGAGATGTCTCGCAGACGGGTAAAGAACCGTCAAGATCGTGGGGTAATGGGTGATTTGAAGAAGTAGGTTATGATTCCAGTGTTAACACTCTTCGTTTGTGTCTGCCTAGCGGCAGGTGCCACTTTCCTACTGGTTATCATCACCCTAGCGGTGATTGCTAAGCGGTATCATGATCTTCTGAATAATCCTATGTATGGGCGGGTGCATGTGTTTGAGTACAAACCTGATGTTGAGACTGTTCGCACTGATTTTGATATAATCCCTTCCTACAACGAAGAATTTGACCAAAAGAAACTTCGTTATCAGTTAGCCCTAAGGTTAGCTGATAGTTTAGTTGAAAAGAATTTGGTTAGTATTCAAGCAACAAGAGATGACAGAAACCCTCTTCGGGATGTCATGAACGTTCGGGCAAAGGTAGAGGTAGTAGCTCCGCAAGACTATTCCCGCTACGAGAAGGCTAGAGACGGTTTCCAACTCTTTTCCCGCACCATCCCTCACCCAAGATACCGATGATTATAGAATACACCGCCACCGCTAGTCAACAGTTTGAAGGCAATGGTTGGACTGCTTACCGAAGAAAAAAGTCTGGCGTCACCCGAATCTTTGATGATTTGTGGTACGGACTAAAAGATCGTAATGACCTTGAATATCATCAGTTAGAAGACAAGATCGTTGATCTGAAATTCAATTCTTCTTCTAAAGCTTTCTGCTGGGTTATGGAGGACAATGGCTGTATAAATATCTGCCAGCGAGGAGTAATGCCGATTATCTGGATCATTAAATCAACAGACAAATGAACAAAGAAAAGACAACGGGTGATATTATCATCCATGAAACGCGAACGAAATTCAGTCTTAAAGACAAGATTAGGGTATTGTTCGGTAGTGTTGTAACCGTTCGTTCCGAAATCTATACTAAGCATGAAGAGTGCTTGGTGACTGGATCAAGTTCTAAAACGTATGTAGACCGCATATTTCCGAAAAAAAGAAATATGAAAGTGGGCGAGGGGACAATCTAATGAAAGAGTTTGTCCGATTACAGTTTCCAGTACATCAGTTAAAGGAAGATGCTAGTGCCTTTGAAGCCTTCACCCCATTCCGAAAGCATCATGACTTTGTATACTGCCCATATGAAGACCGTGACCAGTGGATTAAGTTTATCTGCTACTACTACGACTTCCACTCTGACCTTCAGCGTGACTTTCCTGACGACAAAGAACGGATGGAAGTGGCCGCTGAGCTGGCCGGATTCAAACGCAAAAATAAAGGCTGGCAAAGTAGACGTCTTGAGCTAGTGCTTCAGTCTAAATTTATCGAGGATGAAACCGATGATATCGCCCGTATGATCGTCGGCTTTCTACTTGATATCCACCAACCCGGCCAGCACCAGTGGACCCAGTACTGTATGAAGCGGGTCGTGTACCAACAGAATCTGATGCTGCTCATAGATCACGGCAAAGAGGAGACGGATCTGGAACAGAGTGTGAAAACTGCCAAAGAAAAAGGGAACGTGATGAAGATCAATGACCAGCTTGCCAAAGAGATGGAAGAGATCAAGGACACCTTATTCAGAAAGTCGGACGAACTAACGGAAGTGGCAGAACAGCGGCTATTCCCCACCACAATGGAAGTAGTGGCTCATAAGAAAGTATATCCCAGGGACACGAAAGGAGTAGGATAATGATGCAAGAAATAGACGTAGTGATGAAAAGGGATCATTTCACTTGGAATATGCGCCTCACTGAAAAAAAGCAGCAGATCACCAGTGAGAGTGATCATAAGCGGTACCAACTAGTGAAGAAAGCACTCAAGTGGTTGATAGAATTTCAAAAGGAAGACTTTGAAGGCCGGATTCGCTCACAAGAGTACTACCAAAAAATCAGACTACTCCGCAACACCCATATCCTGACCGAAGAAGAATTTAAACGACTAGATACTTAATTATGGCACGATTCAAAGAAGTTGTTCGGGGCTTGAGTCCAAGAGAATATACAGCCTACCTAACTTATCTGCACGAACAAAAAGCAAATAAGAGTGCGTTGCTGTTGAATTTGGAGTGGAACAAGGTGCCGCAAGTTCAGCAGCTTCAAAAGCTTGATGTTGGGATGAATGCTTTCTATGTTCTTCGTTCTCGCCTACTAGATATTATTGAAGATTGCTATCCACCCCCACTTCCTAAAGACCCAAAAAACACTTTAACTATTCATGAAATTGATAAGACTTCTGTAGTGGCTTCTTGTGAAGATATAAAGACTATAGAGGAGACTGATTTAGTCAGAATTGTTTTAGAAAGTGGTGATACAGTAGGGGGTTATGTAAAAGAAGTGGAAAAGTGTCTGGCAAACGAAGAGTTGTCATTGATCCATTTAGTTTTATTCAGTGAAGATAGTGCGGTGTTTTTGAAAACTGGGAGTTACGAATCCGTCTTCTTTAAAGCTGCTCAACCCCTAAACCAATGAGTAATATTAAATACCTCAACACCGAGTACACCTTTAAGGTCACACATCAGTCCAATGTTCTGTATCAGCGCCCTGTGTCGTTTTTTGGCTGGTTAGCGGGACGAGAAAGACAAGAGGTGGAACTGGTGAACTTAGAGCTTGAAACGGTTGATCTGATTCCAGACATTGAGCCAGGTGATCTATTAATTCTTTATCCCCCGAACAGAAAACTCATGACTTCTTACTACCATGTAGAACAGGTGCAGGAGTACTTAGATGGTAGGCAGAAGGTGTTTGTTCAGGCCTACACTGATTCCAAGTCGGTCATTGAAGAAGAGATGAAAGGTTTAATCATTCAACATCCAGCGTTATGAAGCCTAAAATAAGTACGTATTCCCCGTTTGATTATAATGATTTGCTTGAGAATGCGGAGTTTGGTTTCATTGATTCAAGGCGCGGAAATACAGGTGGTGAGCGTCGCCCTATAGTTATTGTTGTGGAAGATGTGTTACATAATAAATTTGATGGATTTGAAATCGATGTTTACAACAATGGCATTAAAATATCTGCCGAAATTTCCTTTCCTAAAGAGGGTATTGATCTAGAATCAATTACTACCGATGTCAACAAGTTAATATGCGACTGGCTAGTTGAGCAAGGGCACCCATATTTGTTAACCGCCGATTAAGCTGTAATGCATATTCCTTATCCTGACCCTCGTTCCGGCAAGCCCATCACCAACCACTTTGTGGATTTGGAATCAGAGCTGTTCACCTACCGGTGTTACTTGCCCCGAGTCGGCTACGTATGGAACTACTGGACGGGGAAGATGGAACGCCGCGAGATCATAGGCCAGTACCGCACCCAGAAAAATCAACTCTGGCACCGCCAAGAGCTACCCAAAGAATTTCGTAAGTGGGAAAAGCAAGAGCGTAACTACCGAAAAAAATACCCCAGCTACATCAATCAACAAGCTGAAAAGATCCGGTTACGAGAGCTAGACCGGATAAAAAACGGGGCCTGGTTTATGCTACAAGGCGAACCCTTCTTTCTCACGGGTGCTTGGTACATGCATCTCAATTATAGTGAGTTTGATTTTGGTTTCCCTGACTTCCGGGTGCCTGACCGGGAAGTGTGGTATTTTTTGCAATGGATCTACGATAATCCTAAATATGTTGCTGCCTTCATTGCTTCGTGCCGCCGAATTGGTAAAACCGCTGACGAGATCACATTTGTCCTTTGGATGACTTTTCTCACGAAGAATGGCTTTGGCGGAATGCAATCCACTTCAGAAGACGAAATGGAAAAGCTCTGGGAAACCAGGGTAGAACGAGTGTTTAGAAAGCTTCCTCGTTTCATGCGCCCGTTCTATGATGTGCGGGGTGGAATATCAGATAGCATCTCGTTTGATATTCCTGACTCTAAAAAACGGGATGATGCCCATAAAGATTACGACGACTTTTTAGAAGAGCATGATCTACCCCTTGTACATGGCGGTAGGTTAGACTACGCTTCTTCAAAAACGAAAGCCTATGATTCTGAAAAGCTTCACGCTTACATTGGGGACGAAGACGGAAAGAATGAGACGATTGACATCCGGGCGCGCTGGTCTAAAATCATGCCTTGCTTCACCGAAACTGGAGATCCTGATTCTGGCGTAATTGGTAAAGCGCTGTGCGCTACGACCGTGGATAAAGATAAAGAGGGTGAGGAAGCGGATATCTCAAATGATGCCATGCTGCGCTACAAAGACTTAGTGATGGCTTCTATCCCTAAACCGGATAACTTAAACCCATTAGGCCAAACCTCTACACTAGCAGCCTTTCATTTTATCAGTGCTCACAAGCACTATGTGATTGATAAAAAGACAGGTATCAGCGATGAAGAAAGAGCAAGAAAACTCCTGAAGCAGCAAAAAAATTATTTACGGGAGAATAATCCTCGGCAGTACATTGAGTTTTGCCGGAAATATCCTGAGACATTCAAAGAGGCCTGCATGACGGGGGATGGTGAAACCGAATTCCCTGAAGATGTTATCCATTTGCGCTTAGAAGCTCTGGAGCGATTAGCTGAACCTCCCTGGCGACAAGGGAACTTCGAGTGGGAGGATGAAAAAATCAAAGATCGAGTGATCTGGGTTCCAGACAGTAAAGGCAAATGGAAAGTTGGCTACCTGCCTAGTAAGAAAAATCGCTACCGACGGGTAAGCCGATTTCGCAATAACGAGATGGTAGTAGATAAGGCTCCCATTGACCCGAGCTACTTTTCTTGTGGTACTGACCCCATCAAGCGAGGTAAAAAGAAGCGAGCCGATCCAAACCGAGGCTCTGCGGCAGTGAGTCATATCTGGATGAACAACTGCCCAGTACCGTCGGATATGGACGAAGATACACTCATTAAGCTCACTAATAACTTCATCGTGCGCTACGAAAATAAGCCCGACCATGCCGAAGAGTACTGGGAGGATATGATTAAGCAGTGCATGTACTATGGCTGCCAGATACTCACCGAGAAAGGGGGAGGGGGAGACTTACTTGAGTTAGAGTTTGAGCGCAGGGGCTACCAAGACTATCTCATGAAGCGTCCTGATATAGCTATTGCTTCTACGGCGAATAAAGACCGACAGAAAGAAATGACGGGAGGAGAGGCCTCTCATGGCCTTGCGGATAAATATGTCTCACTGATTGGTAATCACGTGAAGCACCGAGGGAAAGACTACATTTTTGCTGAGGACTTACAGCAGATGCTGGTGTACGATTTTTCAAACCGGGAGAAATACGATGCGATTGCGAGTATGGGTATGACCAGGTTAGCCGCTGATGGTGTCACACAGAAGTCTAAGAAGCCAAAGGTAAGTAAGAAGATGCATTCACTATTCCCTAAACATAAACTACCTGGTTAGTCTATTTGTAAAACTACAAATAAATATTGGGAAGTGGCTTAAAACGAGTTTAAAGAAAGATTTTCGATTTGTAAATCTACAAATATCATGATTGAACCTAAAGAAAAGCCTGTTGAGCATAGCCAGGCTGAGGTGAGGAAAGCGCAGCATAAAACCCGTTTCACCCACCGGATGCATGTCCACCGAGGACATCGGCTATTCGTCTTTGATGGTGAGAAAGTATCTGAGGTAGAAACAGAAACCATTACTTCGCTCGGTGAAGACGGGAAAGTACGGCAAGTCAGGAAAGCTCAACGTAACCCGAAGCATTGGTATATGCCCGCATTGAACCTCAAGAATGCCATCAAGAGATTTAAGAAGGTTAGACTCATCCCCGAAGACTACCAGCCATGACCAAAAGATATATCGTTTGTGTGGTGAGTAATGTGATGGATAGGCTTGAGCCATTAGCAGTGTATGGGTTAGGGGATAGCGAAAAGTTTAGAACCAAGGGCGATGCTTTTAAAGCGATTGAGTTTCAGTATCTCGAGCTGCGCCCTAATCTAAAATTCAGCATTGTTCCCGTGTACAGTATGGATAAAACCCTTAAATAATTTTTGGTAAATCCGAAATATTTTTTAGCTTTGGGTGTAGTGTAGTAGAAATCAGCAGTAAGTAAGCAGGATACACAAAGGTTCAAGTCCTTTTGCTGCTCAAAAAACCCTAATTTTTAACTCGGCCTTAAATCGCAATCCGGCGAGGCAAATGAATGATTACTTTTACGCCGACCTGAGCGCAGGTGACAATTGGAGAGACAAGAATATCGCGGGGTGGTTGTTGGCCTACCCACTGAGATTCATAACCTTAGCCACATCGGTTCGATTCCGATCCCCGCAACTAACTTTCTTTTTACCATTGATTTGGTCTTTGCCAGACTTTAGATTTGTTAATCATCTCTTAAAACCTCTTCGGATTCCGGGGAGGTTTTTTCATGCTAAAATCAGTGAATTTGCGTTTCACGTAAAACCTTAAGTATATTTAGGGTAAAACTGAAACTATTCTGTCATGCCTACCCAAAGCGGTGATTTACTTTCCCCTCCTAGCGATCAGCTAGACCCTCGTTATAAAAACGCCGACTGGTATCAAAAGTGGGCTGAGTTCATTGAAAAGCTTTACAACTCTCAATACAACCAAAAACGGCGGGAACTCGCCCAGTACTATCGTCAGCTTGCCCGAGGGGAACAGCGCGTTCAGGACTACTACCACATGCTCAATATCTCTGATGAAGATATTGCCAATAAGGAATCTTGGTTTAAAAGCGACTGGATCACCTTAAAGCTCGATAAGTTCTGGAATATCGTAGCCGATAAACTTGCTGAAGCCAAGAAAGGACTTATCATTAAGCAGATCGATTACAACTCTTATCTGAGGCGTAGGGACTTAGAAGCCCAGATAGAAGATTTCGTCAATAACCAAGACTTATATAAAACCCTAGAGGGTATGGGTATTGAAACCCAAAGCCCACTTCCCGAAGGTGTACCGGTTCCTAATGGTAAAGATGAACTCCAGCTCTTCATGGACACGGCTTTGCAACCTAAAGTGATCCATCAAATGCATGAAGCGATCGACGAGACGCTTCAGGTGAACCGCTTCAATGACATCTATCGGGAATGCATGAACGACATTCTTCGGATTGGCTATGGGGGCACCATGAGCTACATGGGACGTAACCGGGCAACCATTAATCGCTGCATCCCTGAGAACTTTGCCTTACTAGATTCTGACTTTTCAGACTACCGGGATCTGCCTTATATTGGCTACCGGCGTAAGGTGACGCTTGGTGAGCTGCGAAACTGGGACACCAATAACGAACTTACTGAAGAGGACTACTACCAGATTGCTAATAGCATTGACTCAAGCAAGTACAGTAATACTACTTCCGGAACGCGCCATGCCCACTATAATACCACAGGCGAATATCCGTATGATCGGGAAGCGGTGTATCTGTGGCATGCCGAATGGTTCAGCGATGATCTGATGGTGACCAAATCCCGGAAGAATAAAGTGGGTAACAAAGTGGTAGAAACCAAAGCCGCTAGTTGGTACAAGCCTCAGTTAGCCCACGAGGACTTTGTAGAGCAGTATGCCAAGCAAGGTCAAGCCGTACATGCCGAACCCTATAAGAACATATATAATTGTTACTGGATTGAAGGAACCAAGTACAAGTTCCGGATGGGTATGCAGCAAAGCCAGGAGCGTAACCGAGAAGATTATTCTGACCCTAAGTTTTCTTACCGGGTAGTCAAGGTAGAAAAGAGTCTATTAGAAGTGCTGGAGCCCCGTATTCATATGGCAAACGTCCATTGGTTCCAGTACAAGCATTATTCTACCCAGTCCAAAGGGGACGGTACGATCATGGACCCCACCAAAGGAGTGATTGCGGCATTAGGACAAGGCGAAGAGGGAGAAGAGGCTGATCCCATCAAAGCGATTTTAATGAATCACAAGATGCTCACCCAGCTTGGAGTAGGATTTGGAGAACTCACTGCTCAAGGTTTTGCGATGCAGGAATTTAAAGGGGGGATGGCAAAAGCAGCACTGGATCATTTCCAAATGATGCAGAATGAGCTTTTGATGACTGCCGAGGACAGTGGTTTTAATTCGGTGACAGACGCTTCCTCTCCGGATGCCGAGCTTACCAACCAATTAGCCCAGTTTGCTTTTGACAGCCATAGCCATGCTATTGGCCCTTATCGGTTTGCCGGAAAACGACTACACGAAGAAACGGCGATTCGCTTATCGTTCTTGATTCCTGAGATGCTTCGGGCGAACAGCGATCTTTCGCCGGTGGAAAAATCCCAGGGTAAGCTGTATGATGCTTTTGCAAAGTATGTCTTTGATGTCAGGATAGAATCTGGGCTAGAAGAAGCAGAGCGTCAGCGGTTGCATGAGATTATCATTAAAGAGATGGATGCCCAGGCGTTAGCTAGTGATGTGGGACTAATGATTCTCAATCAGGACAACTTACAAAAAGCCATGTATCACTATATCCTGGCTAAGAAGCAGCGTAAGGAAGAAGAGCGTGAGATGGCTGCTCAAAATGCTCAGATGAACAATGAAGGCGCAGCACAAGCTGCTCAACTTGCCTCTGAAGCCAAACTCAAAGAAATTGAGCTAGAAGGCCAGTGGAAGGTGAAGGTGAAAGAGATTGATTTAGCAATCGAAGATAAGAAGTTAGAACGAGAGCGAATCCTTCAACTCACCAAGCACGACCACGAAGAAGAGTTACAAGAAGAGCAGCACGACCATGAACAGGAAATGCAGCAAGCCCAAACCGTCACTGAGATTACCAAAGAAAGTATGCGGGTTCAGTCTTCTCGACAAAATGCCACTGATGCTAATCGTTCTTCGAAGAAAGAAGTAAAAGAGACTTCTTAACAAACGCGGCCTGACTTGTGCCCTGCATCATGCAGAAATGAATAGCCGTGGGAAGAGATAGCCAGTAAGCATGTTTCTTGTCTTTGCCAGGGAAAGGTAATGAATCGATATAGTCTATGTTTTCTTCCACCGCCTGATTATCCAGTAACATCCGCCTAGCATCACGAACATAGTGCTCATAAGCTTTTCCCAGCGCTCGGTACAAGTCGCGGTAGTAAACATAAAAATATTGATTACCCTGCCACCCGAAGCTTAGATATCGAATCAAGTGTCCGTTGACGTTCAATTTTATCAGAGGAGAGACAGATACCCCCGAGTTCGGGAAAACGGGAATTGAATACTTCAAGGACGTATTCTTCAATGTCTTCTTCATGCCGGGCTAATGAACTCCAGAATTGATTTTGGGCAACTGGTGTACCGTCCACGTTACTAATACCTACCGAAGCTACTTTGGGCAAAGCAAGCCCATTGATGTCTACTAAACACACCTCGGCCTCCCCAGAAACTTTCACTCTCAGGTTCTCAAAACCGATCTGTATAGTGTACAAAATAAACATAACTAAAAACCTCGTGGTACTACTTGATTAACGTAGCGATTACTGCCAATGTTGGCAACAATCTACCTAAAATTTCATAATTACCCAAAAAAAATCGTTATCGCGGAAAGAAGAACATAATTTGACCCAACACATATGTCTTTTAAGGTAGAGAAAATAGAGAAAGCAGAATACGATCAGTTAACCACTGGGCAACCTGCTCCAGAAGCCAATCCGGCACCACAATCCGGCAATCCTACCCCAACACCCACAGCAACTCCTGAACCTACTCCAGCAGCTACACCTAATCAGCCTGCTGATGAAGGGCAGCCAGTAACTAATCCTCAGCAACCCAATGGAACACAACCAGGCAATAATCCCGTGGGGGGAGAACTTTCCACACAAGAGGGTGAAACCGGCAACGCAACCAGTGCCAGCGGAACCCCTGCCTCCTCACCTTCAGAACCACCAGTGGGAGAGCAGCCCGGCAATTCAAATGATGCGCAGGGAAATGGAACTTCAACGACTCAGACACCTACTCCACCTGCTCTAACCCAAGAGCAGGCGCAGCAGCAGCTGAATCAATACATGACTGACCAAATCAGTCAGGCGACTGGAGGAAGGATTAAAAGCTTAGAGGAACTACAAAACTTCAATCCAACCCCTGAATTTAAAAGCGATCGTCACCGTGACTTATACGCTTTGATTAACTCAGTGGACGAAGATCAGATCGACCAAACCTTACAGCGGTATGCTCATGTCAACCGACTTGATGCTACTCAGCTTGATAATAAAGAACTGTTAGTCCAGGGAGCTTTATTAGATCCGGAATTTGCTGGATTAAGTGAAGCGGATATCCGAGGCTACATCGGAGAAGAATACGAGAACCTTACCGAAGACGAATCCTTCACTGCCAAAACCGAACTCACCCGGCGCATTAACCGGGCAAAGCAACTACTCTCATCTGAGAAAGATAAATACTCCGGCATCATTGAGAAAGGCCGGGAAGGATTTACCAGTCAGGCAAACCCTGAGCCTTCTGAGCAAGAACGGCAATACGAACAGGAGCGGCAGCAGCAAATGCAGATGGGAAAGCAGTTCATGCAGAACTACCAAGGCATTCAGATGGAAATTGAAGGAGGTACGCAAGAGGGCGGTGATGGATGGAAGGAGAACTTTAATTACAACATAGACCCAAACAAGCCCGATATCCGGGAATTTGTTCAACATTTCACTGAAAGTCCGGGGATAGCGTTCCGGGATTTCTTAATAAATTATGCAGCCAACGACGAAGGCACCGCACTTTCACCAGAGCGTCTAGCCGAATTTGCAACCGTCGCAGCCGTTGGTGTGCGAAATTTTGCCCAAACCGCGTTTAAGCGAGGCCGAGATGCCGGGATAGAGTCAGAACGTCTAGTCAGAACCAACACCCAGGGGGCAGCTCAAACCATCATGAATGGTGCTAACAATACCGCGAATCCATCCACGCCAACCACTTGGAAGGGAATTCAAAAAAGTATTGTAGAACAAGCCCAAGCTCAACGCGCCTAACAGTCGGTAGCGAGTCTACCCGATTTTCTTGACCCAAAGCCCATGCTCACAAAGAGACTGGGAGTACTCTATCCAATTTAAAAAATCTTTAAATCATGCCAATGCAAAATACAGCACCCATGACCGTCAATCATCAGGTGCTCTCTACAATGAATATTTTGGAGCCTGACGACTATAAGGCTTTAGTAGGTCGCTACCCAATGTATCGCGGCCTATCATATTGGAAAATGTTATACCCTGCCCAGAACCGTACTAAGCACGTGCGGAAAGCTCGTCAGATGACCATTCGTAACTGGGAAATGGGTGACCACATTGCCCGTAACCTAGAAGTGGAAAGCGTAGATAATGCTACCGCTAACGTCACCAAAGTAACTATTGCTGATGCCTACCATTACCAAGGAAACGCTAATATCCGGAAAACGGACTTAGTGAAGTTCCCCAATGGTGCTCGAGGTTTTGTGGAAGAAGTGGATCGCACCGCCGATGCAAACGTGGCAACCATCCGGGGACTCAATACCCATAATGTGCAAGCCGCTGCTACTGCCATGTCAGCGGGGCAAGAAATCATTGTCTACTCTAACGCACAGACTGAAGAAAGCTCAGAGATCGAAGGCCGTATCACTCCGCGCTATCCATTCACCACCAAGCTTCAGACCATACGCGAAGACTTGAAAGTGACCGATTACGCGCATATTGCCAAGCTTGCTTACTATAAAGTGGGTGACCAGGGCTACCTATTTGATCCTGACCTTACCACCAAGATGGACAACTTTGAGATGAACATTGAAATGGCTCAGCTCATTGGTGAAGAAGACGGCGGTAGTATCAATTACAATGGCAAAAGTGTGGGTACCATGCAAGGCTTTATTCCCGAAGCCATTGCTTCCGGCATCACAGGTACATGGGACCCGGCAGCCAATCCAGTAGAGCCAGGCTGGGAGTTCTTCGATGATATGCGAAAACTCATCAACCAAAAGCATGGGCCAACTGCCTACACCTTACTAGGCGGTCTGGACTGGACAAGTGCATTACTCAAAATGGTCTACGATTTTGCTTCCAACACTGGTACTGAGTTTAACTTCTCCCAGATCCCTGGTGGAAAGGAGCAAGCCATTGCGATGCACCTAAAAGGGGTGAGCATCGGCGGACTTGATATTGCTTTCCGGGAAATCCCCGCGTTCAGTAAACCTAATATGCTTGGGGCAGTAGGACACGAATACGACGGAGCATTCATGGGTATCCCTGTAGGAACCATTAACACCATGCTTGATGGCGAAAGCTTGAATGTATCCTACTTGCAGCACGTGTATGCTGATCATGATATTGCTGTGCCTTTACAGCAAGGTATGGATCATGCGATCTGGGAATCTGGTGCAATGGCTAAAGGTGGGCCGACTAATGGTACCATGCAGCACCTATTCCACTGCATAGGTCACTTCGGGGTTGAGTTCTTTTCTCGCCATCTATTCATGTATTACACCAAAGCCTAGATTAGTCATCCACATCATTTCCTCTTTTGGGTCAAGTGGTGGCAGGAAGCTTTTAGTGTACTGCCACCCATTGCCCAGAAAGGGATTCACTTAAAATATCTAATTATGTTTAGACCCAACGAAGTGCTATCTAAAAAATATCATGTTGAGCCACCGGTGCAAGACACGATATTTGAGTTAATTGTCCCCACCCGTCTCGACGATGATGGGCGACCGATTCCCCGCTCAGCATCCAAGATGCTTAGTAAAGAAGTGCGGGTGTATGATGAGCAAGAAGGGCAGTATGTCTCTATCGGTAATGTAGACAGTATTCGAAAAGTCGTCGATCGTGACACTGGGAAGGAAAAGTCTGTCTATCAGCTTAAGCGACCGATCTTTATCAATGCTCAACTGAAAGTACCTAAAGAGAAGGTTGCGCTCTACGAGTACTTATGCAGCTATCCTACGAACGAGTCAAACCCGTTCCGGGATAAAACTAAAGCTCCTGAGTTCCGCCTGGTCAACAGTACCATTGCCTTAAAGCAGGAGAACGACTTTGGCTTACTAGAGAACCTCTTAAAGTCTGCTATCTACAATCAGGACTACAAAGTACTTGTGCAGGTGTCGAAAGAGTTAGGCTTAAAAACCAAAGGCGATGAGCTGACGATCAACTCACAGATCATCAAGTTTGTAGAGGAAGGTAAAAAACTTGGCACCCAGCGTATTGGCCGTTGTCAGCAGGTGATTGAAGCTTTTAAGGTGCAAGACCCAGCCATTCAGAAAGCGGCTCGCTTACTCTACCTAATCAAAGCCGAAACGCAGGGAATTGTTGTCTACCGACCAGGGACGCGGAAGTTTATCTTTAACACTGCTAAAGGCGATCCTATCACTGAGGTGCCTGCCAAGACCAATCCGATGCGTCACCTCATGGAGTTCTTAGGTACAGCAAATGGGAAAGAAGCCCTTTTTATCATTCGTCAAACCGTCAGTGAAGGCAAGAAGCTTGAAGAAGTAGTTGAAGATTTAGAAGAGCAAAAAGCGCAGGAAGCCGAGATAGAAGCTGCCCGGAAACGCCAAGAAGAGGAGGCTAAGCTTAAAGCTGAAGCAGCCAAGAAAGCTACTGAGGAAGCTCGGAAACAAGCCGAAGCGAAAGCAAAGGCAGAGGCTGAAGCAAACGCTAAGAAAGCTGCTGAGGAAAAAGCAAAGCAGCAGGCGGTGAAGCAAGATCAGGAAGCTAAACCTTCTAAATAGCTAGTCTGTGGCAACGTTTAGAGCAAAAGTAGGGCTATACAAACGATACGAAGATCAGCCAAAGGCTACCTTTGCTGATCAGACCGGTATCTTTGGGGAGCCCTACTTATCCTATAATCCCAAAACAGGCACCACCGTCCAGTTACTCAATGATACTGGCTATGGTTCTGATACGGGAGTGATCTTATCGGATCATGCCCGTTTGCTACTGGTGCGCTATCTGGGAGGAGATCAACCGATCATTCTACCTGAAGCCTACAATGCCTCTTCTCCTACGGTAGAAGAGTTTACTATCCCACTAGAATACGATGGTGTTTATGAGCTTTCGCTGTTACTTGTTCCATTAGACCGAGGGCAGGCCTTCGCAACTGGTCAAGCTCGTTTTCTTTACGATCAGACTATTCAACCCTATTTGGGAGAAGTGGAAGTACGACAGGCTAATGGCGCTTGGGTAAAAAAGCCGATTGAAGAACTTTTTGGCTTTGTTAGTTCTAACACGCACCTGAGTGAAGTACTGTATGAACCATTATTTCCTGAAGCGGAAAGGTTGTTTCAGCAAGTAGAAACCAGGCGTATTGAATCCCGATTGGGTCAGCGAGACCAGCGTACCACGACGCTCGATGATATTTCTGATGACTACAACCTCTACTTCACTGCGGTGCTTAATGCCGCTGAGGCCAAACTTCCTCGGGAAATACAGCGCATCAGTGAAGGAATGATTCAATTGAATGAACAAGTAAAAGGTACGCTGTAATGTTTACGTCTCCCAATAATCCGGTTAAGACTTACTTTCAACGAAACTTTCAGAAGATAGAAGGAATCAAGCTTATCTCCTCGGATGATAGCTTTGTGATTACTCCATATCAAGATGATAATATCCAGGTGTTTGATATCACTTCTACTAAAAAGGTAGGTGATAATGAAGACGAGGAGGTATTAGCTACTTACCTATTTGGGGTATCACTAAATCGGCTTCCTTCTTGGGCTGAGGTGGCGACGGGTGTTGGCAGACAAGTCAGTGTAAGAAGTAACTTTTACGAGTTTCAAACAGGATCTGGAACCTACTGGTGGGTGGCTGTGCCTTCAGCAATTAATGCGATATTTAACTTTGGTGGGTACAATATCAATCCAGTAAGATTACGCCTGCATGGTGTGCTTGGCAACGAGGCGTACGATGTCTACGTTTCTCCCAACCGAAACACTGGCCCACTACTGATGTGGTTGTCCGCTGAGAATGAAAATTATCAAGCCCCAGGAAGTCCTCAATCTCCAGGGGTAGGTATTCCTACAGGGTTAACCATTGTAACCGAAGGAGACACCTACGTAGAATTGCAGTGGACAGCGGCAGATTTGGCTGAAGGGTATGAGTTGCAGCGTGCTTTGGATGCTAATTTCACCGATGAAGCAGTAACGCTGGATATCGGGGGGCTTACTAGCTATCGAGATGAGCAGCTTCGCTCTCAGGAGTCTTATTACTACCGAGTGCGGGCTTATGGAGAGGGCACTTCTTCTAGTTGGACATTAGCAGTCAACCCGACAACAACGGCTCCTATTCCAGCGATACCCAACGATTTATTATTATTCTCTTCAGACATCACTACGCTGGCAGGAGAGTGGACGAGTGTGGCTTTTGCGACGGATTATGAGATTCACCGATCGCTAACAGAAGATTTTCTAGAGTATGAGATTGTTCAGGCTTTAGTAGAAGAACCCAAATCTACCTTTGTTGATACTAATCTAATTAGTGGGACAATCTACTACTACCGAATTCGGGCTGTCAACGATGGTGGAACTAGTGATTGGTCACCTATTCAGTCATTTCAACTTCCTTACGAGGTATCTCAATCACCCAATAATCTTCATGCAATATTTGTGGATGCTGGAACCACACTAGCAAACATCTTATACTGGTCACCACCATTAGGTGCGGTTACGGGGTATCTAGTGCGACGCAGAGTGGTGGATGATGGTGGTGATTTTACCACTGTATATTTTAGCCCCGATAATGGGAACACCATCTTCACAGATGAAAATGTTGAACTAGGAAAGACGTATCAGTATCAAGTTCAGTCGTATAATAATCAGCAGCCAGGTGGTGATTCTGAAATACTCACTTTCTTAGCCAATCAGAAAAGTATTGATTTTTCTATTAAAGACGGGTCTACGCAGCAACCTATCAGTGGCTATGTTGTAGCGATCTTTAGTGATATTGCTAGTAAGGCTACTGGTGAGCAACTAACTAATAGTAATGCTACTGATGTAGTCACTTTTATAAGAGTAAGAGGCGGCGTAAATATTCCTTTCACCCCTATTGTTGATAATCAGCTTGGTTATACAATCATAATAATTCCAGCTGACAACCCCCTTGACGAAGCTGAGGAATACCAAGTTTCAATAGAAGACACGATTGATTCAAATAACCAACCGTTTCCTGATACTAGCATTACTTACACCACACTCACGGGACTTATTCCTTACAATGTTCGGTTATCAGCGAGCAGTGTAGCAGAAAATTACACAGGTAAGGTCGGAGATCTTCAGGCAGATGGTGGTGGAAACATGACTTTCACGGTAGATAGTGGGATTGATGAGGCTTTATTCAGCATTCAAAACGGTGATGAGCTACATCTAGATACTGCTGTAATCTATGACAACTGGCGAGATATTACTGGAGTACCCATTGATGTGCTTGAGCAGTACACCAATGTCCAACTAGAAGCCAAACGGCTTTATGTCAATATTATAGCCACCAATAGTGGTGGGTCAAGCGTTCCTTTCCCTATTTCTATTAACATCTTACCCTCAAGCTAATGCGGTTTTTAAAAATACTGTGTGGAATTCTATTACTGATCTCTTTGGTCTGGGATGAAGTACGGGCACAAGCCGTGATTGATAGTACGGCAACCAAAGAAGAATTGTTAAACAGAACCATATCCGACGGTTTATGGAATCGCTACGATTACGGGGTGAATATTATTTACCATATCCATACCGTTAGCGATAGCTTGATACGGATTTTGGCTACCAAAGACTCACTGCAATTCTACTATACGATTGCCAAGGCGGATTCTATCATCAATAATTACCGTAGGCTAGATTCTCTGATTACACTGGATGCTATTGATCCGGAAGGGGCAACTCTAGGCTATGTGCCAGCGGTTGGTCCAGGTAATACAGTAGTATGGACTGAGCCAGCCACGGGTGGTGGAACAGGGGATATGCAGCAAAGTATTTATGATACTGATGGAAACGGGGTTGTAGAACAAGTTGAGTCATTTGCTTATGGTAACTTAAGTGGTGTTCCTACAGAGTTTCCCCCCTCAGCCCACGCACATACAGTGAGTAATATCTCTGATGCAGGTAATCTTGCAACGTTAGATTCCGCCGCGTGGACTACTCTAAGTAAGGCTGTTAGAGATAGTATATTAGTGCGCTTCTCAGGTTCCTACAATGATTTGGATGATTTACCATCACTTGGAGTGTTGTCGGGAAATGATTCAGTGCTGTGGGATCATCTTTCTCAGCGAGTGAAAGATAGTATAGAAGTGGTAGCAGTAGGTGGTAGCATACCTGGCTTACAAGACTCACTCAGCAATAAAGTAAATCTAGCGGCCTTAGATACGATGGTTACTGATGCTGAGTTGGCAGCCGTTTCAGGTGGAGCACTTGCTGATGGAAGTGTAACCAATATTAAAATTGCGGACGATGCAGTGGATAGTTTTAAAATCGCGAACAATGCAGTTATTGGTGAAAAGATTGCTGATAACGCTATAGCAGAAGTTAAACTATCTGGTTTAGTGCAAACAAAACTTAATGCCTACACAAGTAAACTAGATATTGCAGACACCACCGCCCTTGCCCGAAAAACGCAGCTATTAGCCAAACTAGATACTTCTAATCACCGCTATACGGTATCAGCATCCGTATCAGGCAACACTATTATCCTCAATCAATCCACTGGGGATGTAATCACCATCGAGGATATTCCCATTATCACCCAAGAGGAGCAAATTAAGTTAGCGAATCAGTATATCATTCCTCAATTATATGCCTTTGGTGAGGCCATTGGGGATGGTAGTTCGCATCCGCTGTCTAATTTAATACCAGGCACATTCGCTGATTTAGCCGATGCCCAGACGTATTACAGTAATGCTACGGCGGTAACCGATGAACTGGGTGGACTCTGTATTCAGAAGGCTATTGATGAAGCCGACGCGCTTTATCAGACAAATAATTTTGCCCCAATTGTTCACATCCCTTATGGGAGTTACTGGACAACCAACCCTTTTACACTAGGACATCACAAACGCATTTTTGGTATCGGCCCACAAGGAACAAGAATCATCGCTCATGCTGCCATGACAACCATGCTTCGCCTAGATGAACAGCGAGGGTTCTACGAGCACCATATGAGCGTGAGAGGTATTTATTTCGACGGCAACCATTTGGCTGACAATTTACTTGAGGCTCAGAATGTTAATGAAAACGCAATTTTTGATGACTTATGGTTAATGCGTTTCCGAGGACGCGGGTTCTGGTCACGATCACCTCAGTACGCGACTCCTGCTAATCCAATCAATTATAGCCTATCCAATATTCACGCTATCGCTAGTGACCAAGTTGATGCAATTGCCGGAATCCACCTTGATGATGGTACGGGAGAGCGGGTACGATTATCGAATATCACGATCAATGCCCTTAATGAAAACGTTGATGGTAGTAGCTGTATCTTGATTGATGCCGGAGGTTCATTACTTGCTCAAATAGAAAACATTCATCTAGAGGGGGCGACCGTGGGTATTCGGATGAACCGGGGGATTAGCACGATTAAAGCCGTCACTGGCCATAGCACCGTAGACACCGTAGCCTTCTTTGACCGTACAGGAAGCAATCAGGGGGCAGGAAGCATTGAGATGGTCACCTTGGCAGGTTCTACCGTCGCCTCAGCCTATGAAGAAGATACCCGAAGTAGGAGCCATAGCTCGAATCTGATTGGCTCAGATTTTATTGGAGCTAATAAGTTCTCACTGACTAGCACTAGCGTGTCAGCCACTCCTTTTGATGTGACGGGTGGGATTGGGCAGACTGCCGATATTGCAAGATTTTACAGTCCGAATCTTACTAACTGGACTGGATTTGATGCAGAAGGACGGTTATATGATTACCGTTACAATCCTGGAGTACGCTTAATGAGCCGTAATACCAGTGTTGGATTAGATTTATGGTATCACTCAGATAGTGATCAACTCTATCTTACCCGAGTCAATCAAGGTGATCCAGCTTCTAGTGCAGCCAATGGAACCCCTCTTTTCCGAAAAGGACGTGAGGCAATGGGAACTACGTATACTCCTAACGTCTCTCGTCACAACCAGACTAATCAACGCACTGGCGGGGCAAATACAACGACGCTACCCAATAGTTTGCCCGGTGGCTACGTGACCTTCTTCCTGCAAAATGATGCTGCGGGAGTCATCACGTTTCAGGCAGAATTAGGGGCAACAGTCAATGCCGGGGGATCAGCTCTAACGACGAATGGTAACGGTGCCTTTGTCCGGGCGGAAGTGCTGCGGAACCCTGATGATGTCAGTGCTGAGTGGATTCTCTCAGGTGACTTAACAGGCACAGGAGGGGGTGGGGGAGGAAGTCTCACAATTACAGAAACCCCCATTGCCAGTAACACTATTACGATTGACTTATCCACCAACCGGCAAACGTCAGCCACCTATGATGCCACGGGAGACGTGACGTTTACCGTGCCTGCTTCCGGCCAGGTAGATGGTAACGAGTATCAGTTTGAGGTTCTTCTTAATGGCTTAGAAAGCATTCTTTTGTCGGGAGATGCCAATGACTACAAACTCTATAACCTTGCCGATGGCGAAGCCCTAGATTCAGGGCGCTACGAAATCATTACTTGGCAAAAGCGAGGTATCACCCATATCTCTATTCCCGAAAACTACGCTATTGATACCAGCACGGTGGCTAGTTCACCAGGTGGAGGGGGTAGCCCTGGTGGTGGGGGCGGCAGTTCAGCAACGTTTGGCACAGTAGTTAACGGCACCACCAATGGAGATGATTTCACCTCTGACCCTTCGGGTATCTCGGATTGGGTAGCCTATGCTGAGATTACTGAAAAACTAGCTGAAAATACTGATGGTTCCATTCAAATTGAAATTGATGATCCTAGTAAGCGAGTGGCACTCAAAGCTACTTCTACGGATGCTTATGCAGCCAATCCGGGCATCATGACCTGGACAAGCTCGAGTCAGTTCTATGCGAAGAACCCCTCTACGGTCGGCGGAGATGCTGCTGAAGCAGGGGACTTGCTTCGCTTGAGTAGGGCCGGGACCGTGCTCATCTTTGAGTATTCTGAAGATAGCGGTTCCAACTGGACAACGATCACCACCCGAGACTTAGGAGATGGCCGGGAGCTATTCTTCTGGGTAGCGGCTCGCGATAATAGTGCCTCAGCACTCAATGTAACGGTAACCGGAACAATAGCAAAATAATGCGATACCTGTTTCTTCTACTGATTTTTCTTAGTCAGCTCACCCTAGATAGCTACTGCCAGCAGGTAGGTGCATTCCGGGCAAAGCGATACATTCCCTTTGACCAGGCTAACATCATTGTCGATGGCAATAGCCTATCAACCTCAGCGGGGACGGGGATTGCTTGGCCAGCGAAGATGGATGCAATTCATCCTTTTGATGCTAATAGTGCAACCATCACCAATATTGCTGTCAGCGGACAGAATACAAGGAACATGCTCGCTGATGCAGCTAGTCAAGTAGATGGTGCCTTTGATGAGAGTAAGGTGAATGTAGTCATCGCTTGGGAGATTAGAAACGATATCGTCGCAGGGCAAACCATTCAGCAAGCGTTAGATAGTTTTGAACAGTACTGCAGCGAACGCAGAGAAGCCGGGTTTTACGTAGTGGTACTAACCCTGACCCCTAGCTGGCGTGATGATTACGGCGTTGGTGGTGAGGTAGGATACAATCAGTTGGAAGCAGATCGACTAGCTGTTAATGACAGTCTTCGGAAGTACCATAAGAACTACTCGGATTTACTCATTGATATTGGCGATCATCCCCAGTTAGGGCAAACGGGGGCGAATGAACCGGACGGATGGCAGTTCTCGGATGGGCGCATGGGACCAACCACGCTCTATCACGATGGCACTCACTTTACGGATGCAGGCAAGGATCTGATTGCAGCCATGGTACGGGGTAAGCTTTTGGGGATGAGTTATAAGTTAAAGCCAGATAGTGTGGTTACTCCCGCTTCTGAGCTAATTGCTTTCAGCCCTGAGCAAATCCGCATGGATAACATCCAGCTAGTAGAAACGGAGTGGAATCGGGGCAATATGTGGGATGGAGTGCTTGACGATAATATCTCAGTTGGTTACGAAGACTGGTACGACAAACCTCGCTTTGAGGGGGATAGCGCGGGAATGCAGTATATGCGCTGGTTTGGTGGCAGAGTTGTCGTTGATAGCATTGGTATCTACCACACCGGAGATTCTTACGACCTGATATTTCAGAAGTCACTCAACCCGGTAGATACAGCGTTTAGAACATTTCTGACAGTGAATTCTGCTGGATTTAACAATCAGTGGACGTACCATGATATTGTCAATGATACCCTAGAGTACTTACAGTTAACGGTGCAAAACCGTAATCTGAAAACCCCGGATGACATCGCGGTATATGGCCACTACATTGATACTCCCGATTATGACTATCCAGCAGCTACCGAAAACAATACTCGACCCCTATTCAAGGATTTTCTAGGCATCAACACTTTTTTCAATAACTATACAGTCGATTCTACTGCTGATGAAAATGTAGAAGAATATAGGCTATACCAGGATGCTCGCTATTTTATGACTGATACCGTAGAGTATGGGCAAGAGCTGTACGGTCATGCCGACCCTAACGTACGGGCAAGCTTCACTAAACTAGCGGGGCAAGGCACAGTGTATCTGAACCCAAAAGCGGGAAGCTACCAGTGTTATAACTGCTTTGAGTATACCAGCCCTAATTTGCGGGTCGTAGAAACCGGTGCGGGGGCAAATGTGACGATTACCCATAACTTGAACTCAAAGATTTATGGGGTGAACGCCCATTTAGCCTCGGATACCAGTGTACAGATCACGCCCGCGGGTGGACTAGTGACAAGAAATCTCAATGATGCCATCTTTCCAGTTCCGGCACAATACCAAGGAGAAGATCTAATCTTCAAGGTAGCGGACGAGTCTAGGTTCTCGGGTAATAGAAAATTTATTGACAACGAACACTGGAACGGGTTTGCATACGATGCCTGGGATATGTACGCGACAGCCGTCTATCACTACGTAGCCATCTACGGTTTTGGGGACATTAACGGAGGCGACGTAACCGAAGGCAATAAGCTTACGAAGCTACGATTAGAAGATACTTCTACTCCAGTCAATCAAGGGAAGATTGAATACATTTTGATCGGTAACGAACTGCAACTGAATTGGGAGGATGAAGATGCTTTCCACAACGTGCAGGAGGTATTTAATCTAATAGTAGCCACCTACGAGGCTGCCAAATTAGCCGACCCTGGAATAAAGGTCATCCTTGGGCCATCCCATCAGCATAATCCTGCATTTTACGAAAGGCTTATCAGAAGCTCTATTGCGCTGCGCGGGGAGAACAATTTTCCCTGGGACGGTTGGTCTTTCAATCACTACTCTAACGATGCTCAAGGTGAGCAGAACGGAGCCAGTACCCGAGGGGTACACCCGGAGGGAGACATAGCAATTAGTAAGATTCAGCAATTAATTGACTTAAAAGAAGCGTGGTGCCCAACGATTGAGCTATTCATTGGGGAATATGGCTATGACACGAATGGTTCTAAACAGCAGGTTAATTCAGTGGGTAGTCTATCTCAGAATGAAATGCAAGGAGCGTTACTGCTTCGCTCAGTGCTCGAGTACTTGCGTATTGGGGGCATTGATGGTACCTTTCAGTACATGATTAGAGACGTGACAAACAACAACAATAACACGTTTGTCTACAATAATTCAGGGCTTACCTACTCACTCAATAATGATCTAAACCCCAAGTTTGCTTGGTATGCTTTTAAGCAGTTTAAAGACTTGATTGGTAACTATACATACGAGTCTACAACGGTGGCTGCTGACTCTATGCATACCGCTCAGTTTGATAGTTCGGGCGTGAAAGCCTACGTCGTTTGGATGGGTACGTATAGCGATAGTGTACTAACGAACGTTACTTTACCCATTGACGCGGGGCTTACGCAGGTGGTAGAGGCGGTAATTGATTCCACTAGCATTACAGCAACACTTACTGACCTGACAGTTACTTCTAATCAGGTGACAATTAACGTCAACGAAATTCCTCGGATTATTAAGTCAGGCGTAGCTCCTGTGGGTGTCCCCCCTTCCAATATTGCTCTATCCAATCAATCAATTGCCGAAAATTCGGCTAACGGAACGGTGATTGGCGCCCTATCCGCCGATGGGGATACACCCATCACATTCACCTTAAAAACCGTAGACGACTATGCGAATTACAGTATTAGTGGTAGTGATCTTACAGTTAATACCGGACTTGATTACGAGACGAATCCGTCGGATAATATTACAGTGGTTGCAACGAATGATGAAGCGTCGGTCGAAGCGAGTTTTACAATAACGATTACCGATGTCAATGAGAGTTATATAGCACCGACAGCCTTCACCCATGGCACCGAGAGTTTCACTGGTAATGGGAATATCAGTGGTGAGACGGTGTACTATAATGTTTTTACTCCTGACAATATCACCAATAGCGACTTGGTATTTATTGATTTAGCAGGGTATTCATTTCGAGATAATGCCAGCACTGGAAATGTAGCCAGGGGAGGCGCAACCCTTTCTCAAATGATCGACGCTGATACTCCTGCTTCTGGTGATTACGCGCATGTTTGGGACTGTGCTGCGGTGTTAACTGTACAATCGAGGGTTTGGACGCGCCAGCAGTACGGAGATGGAGCTTATCAGGCGTTAGCGGATTGGGCTAGTAAAAACGGTAAAACGGTAGCTAACTTAGATGTAGTGGTCGTTGGTATGTCCTACGGAGGAGAAGCGGCTAACTATTTCACCAATGACTATGCTGATCAGTTCAACCGGATCATTCACTGTTCAGTACATCCGCAGGAAGAGGAGTTGCTACCTGCCAACCGCTCAGCCTTGTGGGGAACCGATGTTGATGTAGCATATTTCCTAAGCTCTACCGGAGATAGCAACCCGTCTACCTTACCTGATGTGGTGGTAGACTGGTCAACGGGCACCGATGCGGACGGAGCGGATACTAGATTATATATTTCTAACGGAGGGGTTATTGGTGGGCATGCTGGAGCAAATGATGAGTGGTTTGTTATTTCAGGAAAACTCGCTGATTACGATTGGAGTGATACGAATCCTAGCGGTAACATGACGGGTAACGCAACTTATACCCCACCTAATACCATTGCTCAACAGGTCTACGATCCCTACGACAAGAATATGGTCGAGGAGTTCTACGAAGACTTGAATATAACAAACACTGGCTTCCAAGTGATTCTCCCTGCTAATGTTGCTCCGACAAATTTAGCCTTGTCCAATAGTGCGATCAATGAGAATCTAACGGGGTTTGTCGGTACGTTAAGTGCTGATGGCTTTCCTGCACCGACGTTTGCTATTAGCGGAGGAGCTGACCAAACGGACTTTACGCTGGTGAATAGTAATGAGCTTCATCTTTTGAACGCGAAAGATTTTGAAGTAGACGATATCACCCTAGAAGTACAAGTGACTGCTTCCAATACCGAGGCACCCGATGCTGTTCTGACCTTTACCATCAATATCCTGGATGTAGCCGAAGGTGGCGGAGGAAGTTACGCCAAAGCCTTCGGGGCAAACTTTGGCCGAACGGTGGGCGATGCTGGCTTTGCGGACTTTGTAAACCTTTCTGACGGTTCGGCTGAATGGGCTTCGGGTGATATTCAGGGGTCTGGCATGGAACTGCATAAAGCCAATACCCATATCATCAATGGGTATTACGATAACTTTGGGGTTAATGTCGCCGGAGATATTAGTCCAGCGGATGTGAATAGATCATTTTGGCGAAGAAACGATCCAATCACCGGGCCATTAGAATTGACTGTGAGAAACGTTACAGGAACACCACTGAACGATGGTGATAATGTCCGGGTGAAGCTGGTGATTGCTGACGATAGAGGAAGTGCTATTAACTGTACGGTGATTGTAGAAGGGGTAACAGTCAATCATAATGCAGAAGACAATGTGAATGCGCTGGTAGTGGATGTAGTAGTCGGAGCGGATAATGATATAGATATATCCATTGATCAGACCTCGGATGCCAGTTGGGGTAAGTTCATAAACGCTTTAGAGGTGCATTTGGAGAATAGCTTTGCTTGGTGGCAGTTGGTGTTGATGCTAGGGTTTTGGCTGGGTAGTATAGCACGAGCAAATTTCATCCAAAAAGTTTCTGACAACGTGCGCCTGAGAAGGCACAAGATTATACATTACTACTTTCTGTTCTTGAGTAGAAATATTCATTGTCGAGCGATAATATGGTTTAGTGCGGTCAATAATTTCGTCATGGAACTTAACCTCAATATAGCTAGGGCGCATTGCTACATCCTCAAAGCTTGTATACCAGCCAAGCTCATCCTGAATACCCAAATCTTTCGCCAACTCATCTACTTTCTGATGATATTCGCTAGCCTTAGAGTGGCTGACGTAACAGGAATGCTTCAAATCAGGATCAGCAGAGAATATAGATAGTAAAAGGATAAATAGATAGCGCATAGAGTAAAGATAGTGAAAAAATATAAGTAAGAGATGTTTAAGATAATTTGGAATCCGATAAATGAAGCGTTCAAAAATGTTAAAAATCGCTATCAGTATCGAATATTTATTTGGGTGCTGATCTTGGCAACCGTTGCCTTTGTAGTAACAAAAGTATCGGAGGCGCAAATTGAGATGGCCAAAGAGCGAAGTAATCATAACACGAAAGTTTATGGCGATCTAGACGATATGGTCGATCTAATCCAACTCCGCCTGAGCACACACCCGAAGTATGATGTAATTCGTAGCATGATACTTTATGCCCATAATGAAGATGCGATCATCAATCCATTTGAAAACGTGCATGTGGTGGTCACGCATGAGGGTGTACATGGAGATTATAGAAAGATTAAAGCTAACTGGGACATTGATAATGACCGATTGATGTCAGACGGACTACGGAATGTGATTGGAGAAGCCATGAATCGTAAGGGTTACGATAATAAATACTACTACATACCCGACATCGTGAATGCTCCTGATTTGGATGGTGGGAATTACGGGCTACTCCCTTCTTCAAAAGGTAAAAGTGCGATTATCTATTACATCGATACCAAAGCAGAAGTCAAAACTTGGCTAGACTATTTGAATCCCTTCTATTTTAACGAAGCAGAAAACCCAAAAGCCCGAATGCTCTTCTTGCTGGTTGTTTTTGATACAGTAGGCGTGAAGCAATACAATGAAGGTATTGTTCCAATTGTGGAAGATTACCGAGATAGAATATATAATATAATTAATTAAGCGGATGGCTGAGCAAAAAAATACTGGAAGCCTCGTTCAGAGCACGATTGATACAGTTCGCCCGAGCGACACCTATGCTACTCACCGTAGTAGAAAAGGGGAGGGTGGGCCATTTTCAGTCCGTAACCTAGAAGGGCTTCAGCAAATCCCCTTTGACCGCTTATACCATGATTGCTACTGCACCGTACAAGAAAATAGCGAGGCAAGCATTCCTCGCACCATGTACGTGCTCAAAAAACTACCCATAGAGTATCTTCCTGATCCCGGAGTTGATGTCTATGATAAGCCGGGACCTGATGAATGGAGTAACTATCGAATCATTGATATATCACTCGATGAATCTCATGAAGGGTTCTTTCTTAACTTCTGGAAGATTGCATGGCAAGATGACACTTTTGATTTAGCCTATGACGAGGAGTTTGCCCCTGACTACGATGGGTCTTACTATACCGATAACGATCTTCCTGAAAGCTCGGTACCTCCGTTTCCATATGATAAAGATGCCGCTTGGAATGCTGCGAATTGGTCGCAGGCGTATGACCCTTCTATTCACGAGTGGAAGCGAGTACGTTGGGGAAATAGCGCGCCTTCTTTACCCTTCCGGGTCACTAGTGATTACGAGGTAGGGGATATTCCGAATTTCTTGTTTCGCTGGTATCTGACGCAGCAAGGAAAGCCGCCGAAGCCGAAATTTATGGCTCCGGATAACATCAACCCGAATAGCCAGCCCCCTGACTGGTTTGATACGCCCCCTGAGAAACCCGATGGAGATTATCAGCTCTGGGAGCTCCGGGGTATTCTCAACTACGCTGGAGTATTAAAACGACCTTGGCAAGAGCCGGTACAAGTTCCAATCAACGGGGACTTAGTGCGCTACTCTGTCAACAACTCACCTGACCCGAGTGGGATTGTTGATACATTAACCGCGGCCACAACCAGTTCGCCAGGGGACTCAGCACTACTCAATGCTGGCTGGTTTGCTACGCCTCACCCCAAATATTCGTATCGGGCGACCCGAAGAAAGATTGATCAAGCCGAGTATTCTACGTGGAATATTGAGCGAATTGGTCAGGAAACCTCCGAGCGAACGATCTTTATCTACCGCAACTTTCCTGAAAAGCTTGCTAACTATATTCTTAACAATCCTGACGAAGAGTTTGAAATTAGTGAAGGAGGGGATGGTCAACCTTTTCGTCCGCAAGTGGACCGGCCAGAGAAGTGGACAGATAAACCTGATCCTAATCCGATGGCTGGCTGGATCCCTTTTGAGATTCAAGCGAATTTTTCAGCAGGGGGAAGGCGGATAACTCCATGGAGTGACCCTATTCCCAAGACGGCTAGTGACTTAGTGATTGGTAGTATTACTAGTGATCGGGGAAACAGCTTTCGATTTCGCCCTAATCAAGAGCCTACCCGAGAGTTCACCCAAATCACCCTAACAGCCAATTTAGTTCGGGGTAAGCTATTACTTAATGGTGTAGAAGATATTGCTTACGACTGGCGTAGAATCAATAATGGAGGTAGCGCTCAAGATACTGTATTTGGCACAGACAGAACAGTAGTAATTACACCGGATGATGTAAATGGCAGTGCTATTTTTGAGTGCCAGATGCGCCACACTGTTAAAGGTATTATTAACTTTTTTACTGAGCGATACGAAATATTAGACATTGCTGATGGGGCTGATGCAAAAGAGCTGACTATTAAAACGAATACAGCAATTTTCTTCACCAAAGAAGGTAATACAACCCCAAGCACAGTAACCTTAGAAGGTTTTGCTAAAAATATTTTGCATGGCACATTAGCCTTCACCTGGTCATACCGAAATGGCCAAGATAGTATTGCTGATGGCCCTTGGACAGACTTGATTGACCAGACGGCTAAAGTAACACTGCCTTCCACTGAGTTTTTAGATCAGTTAGGAGCCACCGACTTTGTAGAGTATCGATGCCGGGTATTAGAAACGAACACCAATGCTATCTATGAAGATCGGCTTACGGTGTCTCATCAGGATTTAGAAGATGGCATTCTTTCCTATTCAGTCGTACTATCTAATCCTCAGCACACCATTCCGACTCGGGAGGATGGTACGTTAATCAATAATTTAGTACTGGATAGTGCTTTTACTTCCTATCAGATATTTGAGGAAGGAACAGATGTTACCTCAGATTATGATTCGGTAACAACCAATATTCAAAAAACCTTAGCTGCTGGGGCTGATAACTCCAATGATCAAGTAGCTATATCTGTGGATACCAACACAAAGCGGATTCTAGTTACCTCGTGGGGTGCTAAGGTACAAGAAGCTAATGTTCAGATCACCTTTGAAGATATAGGTAACGTAGACCGCTACCCGCTGCAGCGTAATTTCAAGCTCATCCGGCAGACAGGGTACGGATCAATCATTGTCGCCGATATTGATGTAGCGGATGATAGTCCTAGTAATGGATTTGTCTTTTTCCCAGGAGACACCGCTGACAAAGACTTAACGGTCGTGGTATACAGTAACGGTTTAGAAGTAGATGACCTGACTGGTTGGACGATTGACTGGGATGCGGAAGGTAGTACCGGTAGTGGGGAAACCTTTACTGTCACTCCTGAGATGGTGGATAGTAAGCTCACTGTAAAAGTAACGGTCACCAATCCTGAAGGATCTCAAGTGGCACGTAAGGCTTTTATTACTGAGCTTGCCGATGCTGAAGGCATGGTCTTCTTACATCATCCGGGTATTGCTAAGCCTGATACGCCCACACTGCCTTATGAGGAATATATTTTTGTTGAAGAAGACTTACGAGTGACAGGCATTCATCAAGCGAATGAACCTATTTGGTTGTATAAGTTTGATGTCAATTATAACTACACCTTCAACTTTGTAAAAGGCGGAGGGGCTGGCTGGGATATCATCGCCAAACGACTAGATGGCTCTATAGATGAAATTCAAACGAATCTTACATTCCCTAATGGAGCAACGGGAACACTGGTCAATCACGAATTGTATTCTCAAATAGGACTACGCCCTCGCTCCACGACGAATCAGGATACTCATATTGCCTTAATCTTAAAATTCTCTGGCAGTGACTCAAGCGTAACGTGGACGCACAAGATTGTCTCTGATGGTCCCGATGCAACGTACTGGAGAAGTGAAAAAAGGCGGTCTGATCCTCCTTCAGCATGGTCAGAGCCTTTTCGGTTTGCCTTTGAAGAAGCGCAGTTTGTACCAGGTGGGTTTATGGCCACTTTCATGGCAATCCGCACCAATGAACAGAAAGCCCCCAAGGCTCCTCGTGCTACGGTGCAACCGGAGGTAGAAGGTACTAGTCGGCTCAAAGACTTCTTTACGTCCGACGGGGTAAAGTGGTACAGTGAAGGGAATCTCCCTTCTTTCAATCGCTTCACGCATAAGCTCTATCAGTCCCAAAAGCTTGTCCGCTTCACCAGAGAAGACAACTATATAAGTAGTACGGCCACGGCATGGACAGCTCCCCGCTTAGTGGGAGGAACCAATGGCCTAAATGGCTCGGCTCCGTTATTTATCTTCCGTCGTCAAAGTACGCGCCCTAGTGAAGGTCAGCTGCCTGTGAACAACCTCAAGATGGAGCAATCTGGAGGAACAGGTTGGAGTGTGCAAGCACCATCAGGAAATGCCCAGCTTTGGATGTCCACCGCTCGCTTTGAATGGAATACTATGCTCGATCGTTATGTCCAACAAGAAAACTGGTCGCGCCCTGAAGCATTTGGAGGGGAAGGTTCTCGAATCGCTTACTTGTATCAGGCAGCCACCCAAAACGATCGTCAACCGGCTTCTCCTACTGCCAGTCCAGAAGATGTACTGAGTGCTGGGGGAACGTATCGTGATGGTGCTTGGAGAAAAACAAGCACCAACGCTCATTGGAAAGCAATTGCCTATTACAATGGTGCTTGGAGTGTTTGGTTTATAGAGCGTCTTACTGGAGCCACTGGAGCGGCGGGAGCCAATGGGAGTAAGTGGTATCTGTTTAATGCTATGTCGGTTTCAAGCGAGTCTAGCGATAAGCACAGCTTCTTTGTCAGTACCGATGGGCGGGTAGATGATTATGCCATCAAGCCTGATGGGAGATTCTACCAAAAAACCAATGCCCAGAACAACCGATGGTATTACCGAGGACGGGGAGGTAATAGGATCTATAGCACCAATGAGCTAAGTGGGGTGAGCTTTCAGGGCACAGGGCAGTTTCGATCTACCTCTGGAGCTGCCAATGACCTAGCCATTCACGAAGACGGGAATATCTATAAAAGAGCTAGTAGCTCAACTACCTGGACGAAGGTGGGGGCACTTGATCTCACCCAACTATTTAGTGATCAATTCTGGGTTGATAGGTGGAAAGTGAAAGGTACAGGAAGCAACTTTACTAGTTGGGATGTAGAATTTCAGCGATCGGTGACAGGAATAGTCTACGTTTCAGGCAACGTGTATCGAGGAAGTGGAGGGCAAAGCTTTCGCCAGTTCACAATCCCTTCGAGTGTCCTTAGTTGGCTGCTACCTATGCACTATCAATTTAGTGCAGGAGTCAATAAGTTTAAGAAATTTCAATTAGGAGGTGTTTTTATTCGTGAGTCAGATGATGGAATTGGGCGTGATACTTCTGGCGCATTTATCTATAAGAATGGGTCTAGCTACCACTTAACCTTAGAGTTTGCTGGAGGGCACACCGCCCAAATCAACGATCAGTACCCTTCAATAGCCAACACAATCTGGAATAACGCTTAAAGTAAAATATTATGGAGTATACTGCAGCAACGACAGCAAAGATTGATGACTTCTACCAGCGAGGCAGCTTTAAGCTAATCCAGATGGTTGCTGAGCTAGCTGATGATACGGACTCACTAGACAAGCGTGACCGTAGCCGTCTGCGCGGTCAGTGTAAAGACTTAAACAAGTTTTTAGTATCAGTGGATAGTGGACTTATCAACTGGGAAGAAGAACAGGTGCTGCGCTATTTAGAATACTACACCCAGCAATACCAGTTAGTCCATTTACCGCCTCGTCAGCTATCGTATCGGGGGCAATCGCTGTTTATCTTACAGTCATCCAGTTCTAGCTCACCTACGGCGCCGGGGGCAGAAGGAAGCTCTTTACGGGCAGGCTCAGCTCAAGTACAGTACTTAAACGGAGAGTGGCAATTCAATAGAGAAGGTGAGAGTCCTAGAGCTATGTTGGGACTAGGAGATGTGATCAATGATCAGGCGGTGGCACCGGATCGAACCTTTAGTTCTTCCGAGATTGTCCGAAGATTATCAAAATATCTGACATCAACTCAGATAGAAGCTTTGATGGGAATGACCCAAGAGGAGCAAACACGCCTGATTAATGTAGAAAGTTTCGTCAATGCGTTCCCTGCTGACCCCGAAAGCTTTCAGAGTATTGAGGAAAAAGATCAACCAGGAGGGTATGCTTCATTAGATGAAACAGGTAAAATCTCTTCTGACTTAATTCCTGTCGTCGGTCAAGCTTTAAATTATCAGGCGCAGTACAATGCTGCCACCAATCTTCCTGCACTACCCGGTCCCAGTAATGATAACCGAGGTCACCTCTACATTGTCAAGGTAGCGGGAGCTCAATCGTTTATTGAAAATTCTATTGCTCTAAACCCCGGAGACTGGGTGATCAGTGATGGTACAAATTGGGAGGTAGTGCCGATCTCTGATTTTATTGGTTCACCTACAGGAGGGGTTAACGCCTTTGGAGTAGCTAGGGTGAATCAGTTTGTCTTAGACACAAGTAGTGTTAATATTTTAACGCTCAACTCAAACTCAAACGATTCCATCAGTACGATTTTGGGTATGGAGGGAGTGAGTCAAAAGACCATTATTATTTCAGCTTCTTCTAATGAAGTGCGTTTCCGATCGACGTTTATTCCGGTTAGTCAAATCATTGGAAAGCATGTGGTGGGACAGCGGTGTTTACTTACTCTTTTTCGCGTATCTTCTACCTCTGAAAACTACTATGCTATCTTTCAATCTGACCGAAAAGTACAGGTAGCTTTTGATTCGGAGGATAACCGGTTGGCTGTCATTGTGGATGGCGTAAGCTCATCGGTTCAAATCCCTGTTGATGGAAGTGCTCCGGGAGTGAATGTGAATGTTCAAGGAGGTATCCTTACTGTTCAGGTGGGTGCAAGTTTTGGTACAGCCACGTTACCGACGTCTACCCCCGGGGGCGTAGGAATAGCCATTCAAGAGATTGTTGATGATATGGATTTGAGTGAGCAAGATAACTACGCGCACTTGTTCCAAACGGATGATCAGGCGACAGTGATCCGCGTTCCTGAAGGTGTCCCAGAAGGTAAAAGCCACACCTTTGATATTAGCCGGGGTAGTACGCGACTAGATTGGGATGACTCGTACCAAGCCGCTTACGGCACACTGTTTAATAAGTTGGAGGCCAGCCCAGTAGGCCCTAGTATTGGAAGTATTCGTTTTGGGGCGGATAACCGAGTATTTTTCATTGGTCAGCAGTGGCAATTGGATACTACCAACATGACTTTAGCCCAGGCCTTAGGGGATGCTATTTTTTCTAAGCATGAGTCAGTATCCACGTATAATGCAACGGAAGGTCGCTGGGCAAGTGACACTCCCGGAGCCCCTGCAATGGTGGCGGGTTCATTTCAAAACCCAACCGTAATCAACGGTTTTCTTGCCTGCAATGGTATTGATCAGATGCTGTATATGCCACAGGTGTCTCTACCTAACATGGGAATAATTTGTATAGTAAAGTTTGATTCCACCTTCAATCAACTAGCATTTTCCCCACCTAATAATGTGGATAAGTGCAACGCCATTGCTTTTTGTCATCAAGCCAAAGACCGAGCATCCACCATGTTTCAAATGATTCCGAATAATGAGCTACGTGCCACCGGTCGGTATTATGATGCAACGCAAGAAACTGACCCGCCTTATTTGACGGGAAATAAGTTTGCTGCATCAGAAAGGGTAGTAGCTGATTTTCAGGATAATGACTTGTACATGGTCTATCTTACTAGGCAGGGAGGGCAAGGCTTTACTTGGAAAGTTGAGTGGGTGCCTTTGAGTCAAGACCAGTATGTCTTTAATTCCAACTACACGATGGCATCAACCCATGCAGTCAATCAGACAAGCATGATTGCCATTGGGGGTGAACGACGTGGGGGAGAAAATGGGGAGGTGGATGAAAGTACAAGTTTTTTTCCAACATTGGTGAAAGCACCTATCATCCTGAATCGGGGGCTTACTACACAAGAGTTGACTAACGCTTTCTTAGCCTACAAAAACTTGTCATAATGGGATATCTGAATACATTTCGTCAACTCACTCAAGTGACCCTGCCAGCACCACCCATTGCGAATGCTGGTTCGGATATCACCGTTGTCGATGCTGATCAAAACTCCCGTGAGCTAGTACAATTAGATGGGCAAGGCTCTACATCAGAAGCTCAGATTACAGGCTATTTGTGGACACTACCTGATGGATTTAATACTGAACCTAACCCAATAGTGAGTCTTCCTATTGGCACCCATCAGATTCAGTTAACCGTCACCGATGCCTACGGGCAGACGGGTTCCGATACCCTCACCGTTCGGGTAGTTAGCTCGCAAAGTAACATCAGTAGCTTAGACCACCCTTACTTTGAGGTGAGCGGTTTGGCGTATCAAAGTGAAAGTGAGCTGCCTAGTATTGCTGGAAAACGCATGTTCATTGATGAAAGTAAGCTAGACTTATACCGTCAGATGCGTGTGGCTTCTAAGTACAGTACGCAGCGAGGTTGGTTAGAGAGCACAAATCAAAAGAACTTTACGGGAAAAGCGTTACGCTATGTCTTGGGTGATGGAGCTAGTTTTGGGCAAGAAGCAATCGTTGATATCTATAATGATTTAATGGCTCAACTAAATCCTGCTGGTGACTACGGTAGAGTAAAAAACTTTCATGAGTTGGTTTTTTCAGGCTGTTTTGTGCTTTCCGTTTGTAAAGACTTATTCCCCGTCGGTCAAATTAGCTATGATGATCTACGACTAGCCATAGAAAGAAATCTCTACGAGCACAGTAACGATCACCGATTTCCTTCATCAGTTCATTTCAATGATCGAGGGGGCTGGGCTGGGCACCAAAACACGATGATGTGGCTACATTATCTTTATTGTTTTGCTTGTTATGACTCGCATCCTCAGTACTGGAATGAGCTGATGCAGACGCATTTTAAAACGAATGGGTTGCAAGATTCGGTTGATATAATGGCGGAGTGGCAGTTTCATAATCAAGGGAATAGCTATGCAGGAGCAAAGACTCGAGCTTTAGTGACTATTGAATTTATGTGCCGGCAGGCCGGATTCGATAAATACTTATTTCATCCTAAGATTGCCCGGATAGCTGACGCTTGGTACTATACATTACAAAGTAACCGGCAATTACTCATTGATGGAGAAAGAAACAACAATCGTGAGTATACTCAGTATGATGGTCTTAGCGGCATCTTTGCTGCCTGCGGAATGCTCATTGATGAGCCAGGCTACAATCACCTAGACTTAACTAATTACTTTAAGTTTGACTCAGCCTTTGTAGATATTGCTTTTCAAGGAATGGCGTTACTGTTTGAGCAGAAACGCCACGCAGTCACCAGTTTAGACCACCTACCATATGCGAAAGCGTATGGATCGCCTGGCAACGTATATGGGATGGCGGCTCGCACCAAGCATGATATGAGTGGGGCACTCAATATTGATGACTTTCAAGTGTTTTTTAAAACCTGCCTGTTAGAAAATACTTCTCATGCTGAGAACTGCCCTGGCAATGTCCAGATCGCATTCAATGGTAAGCTTACAGGAAAAACGGGTCAGATGACCAATAATCAGTTCTCCACTCATGCTAAGCTATGGGTGAAAAATGCTGCCGGAAATAATATGCAGATTTTTGCCAGAAGCTCAGGAGATGAAATAGAACGCATTGGGGGAGCCAAGCGAGTGACTGGCCAGGCATATACGCATGTAGGATTGGCGCAGTTAGCGACCAACCGCTATGCTGCTATTGGCTGGAATGGGCAGCTTTGGGACTATCTGTACAATGAGATAGATATGGTGCCAGCCTACGATGGTAGGGCGGTCACTAGCCAACGGGCACATTTTGCCGGCAGATTTGAAAGCTTGAAGAATGGTACCCATCCTGGTTTTGTGGTAACCTATGACCGGATGTTTGCTAATAATGATATTGACCAGGCGGTGCTTTGGCAGCTCTATACAGCGGGTACAAAATCGGGTAACCGGGTAGTGGGTAGTGCTTCGCGAGGAAGTGGTCACCTAGCGTATTACTTTCGTACCACTTCTAGTAATTCCATTCGAGTCAACCAGACAAGAAGCTTCACGTATCGCGGCGTAAATATGGATCGGGATGCTGACAGCAATGAGATGGGTGGGTTTCATGCCGAAGTAGAATTTCCGAATGCTGGTGAGAACCGATTACTGACTCTGGAATTGCCTGGTAAAACATCTTCTTTTCCCAATGACTCGGAAGTAATCTTTCTAAGCACCGATAAGATGGAGGGGCTACAGTTCTTCGATCAGATTGTCATGTTTAGTAAGGCTGGTAATTTAATTGATAGCGACACCTTCACCTTTTTAGGCAGTGGCACTTATCAAGTGACCATGATGAATATGGCTCCAGGAAACTACGATCAGGGGACTGTCACCGAAGAAGGAGGGAATATACTTCGGTTTACAACGAATCCTGGGACAATCATCATTGAGGATTCTGGTGGGAGCAACGCCAATAATTATTATAGAGAAAATGTTCCATTTGAATTAATTAAGCTATATGATTTTGAAGGGTTACATGGACAGACCTTTAGTAATGAGTATTACTTAGATGATACAGAACTTCATCATCAGCATCACCCTGATATTCAGCCAACCGTATTAAACCAAGATGATGATCCGGATGTGGCCGGAGCGATCAATGGATTAGCTGTACGCTTGCATGCTGAGCGGGTGCCAGACGGAAGTCCGATTCTGGATGGACTAAATCCCAGTAACTCCAACGATCAACAGACAATTACTGAAATACGGCGTAGGTACGCTCGTGCAGAGCTAGAGTGGTTTATTCCCAGAGGAAGCCATAGTGATCAATTTGGGCTTTTAAAAGACAATCGGCACCGCTACTTCAAAATTGGAGTAGACTATGTGTATGTATTTGGTAATAAACCTGCTTCCAATTACGAAAAAGAAATACGGAATAATGTTCCTGGTGCTAACAGTAATAGTAGTACGGGAATTGGACAAGATGTTTGGAATAGCATCATTGACCTAAAGCAAGATGGTAATGGTCAAAGCCGTGATGCTAGTTTTCGTATTCGGATGCAAGGGGATTATGCCAATTTTGTCATGAATGGCAATCCTCGCCTCGATGCAAACCAAGCTGACGCCGACACCTTGCATTGGCGTGAAGGGGTTCATCTTCCTGAGTGGCACGATGGTAATTGGCATCTGTGGACAGTCCGTGCTTTGTGGCACCCTACCAACGGTCATATCTATGTTTGGTTTGACGATCGATTAGTATTTAGCCGAGTAGGGGTGTGCACATGCTTTAACGATAGTAATGTTGGGCAAGGTCCATATACTAAAGGGGGTGCCTACGATGCAGACTTTTTATCCGATGCAGACACTGGCTCCAATGTAAAAGATGTCATGTTTGATTTTATGGGAATTGGTCTTTATGACCCAGAAGGTAATGGTATTCCAAAATATAAAAATTCAGCGGCATGAAATATACCCAATACATAGTAGACTTCGTAAAATTCCTTCAAGGTAAAGGATTGACTCGAGGGGCCACGCCTGAACAGGTGTGCGATGCGCTTCATACTGCCCAGCTTGATTTGTACGAAACCTATCTTTCTGAGCTCGAGAAAAACCGATTAGTACGCAAGTACTTAGAACCCTTTTTGAAAAGCGACAAACTTGAGAAAGAAGGAGATGGTATGTTTCCACTTCCTGAGTATGCACTTCATGCCCGAGTGGAGAACGCTGTTGGTAGACGAGTAGAGATTATCAGTGAAGGGCAGTGGTCACACCGAATAGATAATACCGTTACTGGTCCCTCTGAGCGTTATCCAATTGGAAGAATAGAGTCAGGAAAAATGAAAGTGCTACCCGACACAGAAATTGTAAATTTTTACTACTACAAACCACTTGTTAAACCACACTACCATTACGAATATATTGGTTCTAAGCTTGAGTACAGAGAGGATAAAACAATTGATATTGACTGGACTGATATCATTGTACCCAAGCTGACCGCGGCTACCCTGAAGATACTGCAAATCCCCTTACGAGAGGAGCTACAAGTAGAATTTGGCTTAGAACCTAAACGAACCGCTATTACTGAATAACTATGACACTACAGCAACTTACCGATTTACTGATTGAAAAAATCTCAGGGGGAAAGCTGAATGAAGACTTTCGCCATCATCCCAATGAGATTATGATGCGTATTCAGCTTGCCGTTCCTATGCTATTGCGCCAGCAGTGGTTTGAGGACTATAAGGTAGGAGATGGTAAGATCGAGCGAGGCTATATTCAAGTGTATGAAAACCTGGAGATAAAGTCCAGTGACCACGGTTCACGCAAAAAGTTGTTTGTAGACCTTCCGAGTGAATGGGTGGCACTACCTGGGCAACGAGGGATTGGCAATGTTTACTTCAGCCATACAGTCTCAAGAAGCTTAGAAGATTATTTTATGTTTCGTGGCGACCCAGCTTCTACTATTGACTTAGAAGCTACTAATAAGCGGTTTAGTGGCAGGCATAGCTACACAGTAGAAGGACAGAGACTCGTACTAGACCAAGAAGGTATCAATATAAAAAAGCACAAGATTACCGCAGAGCTGATGGTTGGAGTCCCTAGTACGATTCAACCCAATGATCCACTACCGCTTACCCGAGATATTCAAGAAAAGGTGTTGGTATATCTGTATAATGAATATGTTCCGGCAGCACCTTCTGATAAAGTATTGGATGACAGAGATATTAATAGCGTGAACTAAAAGGTATGTATAAATTAAGCTATATCACCCAAAACGCATTACAGCGGTGCCGAGTTGACGAGAAGGAGTTTCATGTGATGCTTCAACTAGTCATCTGGGGCTACCGGGAGTATTTTATGGATTACGGAAAAACGGTGCGTATCGCTGAGCTATCGATTGATAACTTTAGTGAGGCGGCATGCCCGGAGGACATGGTGAATTGGACGAGTCTATATTACCAAACTGAGAAAGGGGCCAAGTACACCTTTGTCCAAGACGATTCCATTGCTTTACCCAATGACGATAAAAACCGTACTGTTCCACGGAGTTTTAAAGAGGCGATGCCAGAGCTATCAAGTTACTTTGTTCAACATTACGGGAAGGTGGGAAGGTATTTTCAGCATGGAGTTCTTAAGCAAGTAAAGCTTAATACTCAGACGGATCTGTTTCGCTACGACCGAACGCGCAATAAGTTTGTCTTCCGGCAGCTCTCAGACCCAGGGAAGATGATCTTTGTAGAATACATCACCGACGGGCTTCGCGAAGACGACGAAGCTCTAGTACATCCCTATGCGCTAGAGCCATTGCTACGCTATGCGGTGCTGGAGTACAGGAAAAGCCGCCCAAGAAAATATACCAACTTTGATGTTCGGGTTGCCCAAGAAGACTATGATAAGGCAATGGAGCATCTACGGAGCAGAAATCTCAAGATCAGCTTTAAGCGAATCTCTCGATTAATTATTCAATCCAGAACCTATTAATATGCCTCAGTCAGCCAGTTATATTCCTCGTGCGCTCAACTTAGATATAGATATTGCTACATTACAGCCAGGTGAGTATACCTTCTTATTGAATGGTAGAACGGTATCGGCTGAAAAGAAAGGTAGCAAGGAAGATGTTCGGGGTAATCGCATTGAGTCTGCTTTTACAGGGGTTATTCAACGCATTCCTAACAAAAAGGGGAATGTGGCAGGGATGATTCGTTACGGAAGAACCCTTACGGTGTTGTATAATGGCCCGGATGGACTCGATGGCATTTACCAGTACTCAGAACAGGATGACGACTGGACAAGGATTAGCGAAGATGAAGTGTTTGGCTTTGGGAATAAGGTGTATCATGCCGCAATCATTGGCGATCAGTTGATATACAGCGTTCCGTTTATTGGGGAAATCCGGCGGATAGACTTCTCCATTTTTAACCGAGAGTTCCAAATCACTGAGCCTATGCTTCGCCTTCAGCGTCGGCCTCCGCATGAGCCAGTCGTGGTTGGTGGCGAAGTAAGAAATAGTCAAGTCAATGGTAACCGGGTAAACCGAGATACCTATCAATTTGCTTACCGCTATGTATATGAGGATGACTCTCTTTCTGTTTTTTCCCCTTGGTCAACGCCCCATTTAGCCAGTACTAGTCCAAGTGATAGTGACTCACTCAACGAACTCAATCTTTACGTAGATGTACCCGAGGATATCCATCAGGTCGTAAAAGCTGTAGAGATTGCCTTTCGCAAAAACGATGACACCCAAGGGTATTTAGTGAATCGGTTTGATGTAGTGCGCTCAGGCATTACAACGATAGGGTTTACCGCTACTGAGAATACGACTCCGCTGCCCGATGATGAATGGCTTACCCTATTTCATAATGTACCCAAAGCCCATACCCTCACCGTCAGCAAGAATCACCTATTACTAGGCAACTTAGAATTTGGCTTAACAACGAACGGTACGAGTCTACGACTGGATATAGAAAAGAAGTTAGTCCGAGATAATGAATTTATTGAGCGGCACGGAAGTATGAAGCGGGTAGGGGTCGTGATGATCGCTGAAAATGGCTATATGTCAGGAGTACAAGCCGATGAACTGTTTACCACGGCCTATCAGCAAGTACTACCACTTTCTACTGGAGAAATTCCAATAGGTTGGAACAAGCATTTTAAGCAGCGCATGAACGTTACGGTGACAGGTAGACTTCCTTCCTGGGTGCGTTACCTGCAACTTGCTGTCACTGAAGACCTAGCTACTTCTATTTACTGTCAGGTGCCTGTGATCTATTACTTCTATGTGGCCGATGCTCCAGCTGATGAAAATTTTACTCCCGAAGTAACGAGAAGCCGAATAGAAGGAAAGCAGTTTCTCACCTATAAACCTACGAGCCGAGGGGATTTCAGCTATTTGTATTTACAGGTACCCGATAATATCCCTATTGAGCCTGATGGACAGATGTACGTGCGGTTATTAGATTTGATTGGGCAAAAAGTACATGAAGAGCCTGTTTTAGCGGTAGTAGGTAATATGGTGGTAGTCAATGACTTCGGTATCACCAACTTTTCGAATTTACCACCAAAGCTTTTTGTTGAGTTTTATAAGCGAAGAGAAGAAGTAAGTGATACATTTTATCTAACCGGTAAGCGGGTACCTGTGGCGGGTAATCCAGTGAATGTAACGATTGAACTCCCTGGACAAGACCATATGATTCCTATTTTTGATACAGGAGAAAACAACCTAGATCGCTACTGGAAATTTGATCAGAAAGTCAAAGACTATAATGCTGATAATTTCCCTGGTTACATCAATTGGTCACACCAAGGCAACTGGGTGTACTCTCCTAGTCCGACGTATCACACCAAACTAGACAGCTCTGAGGTGACATTAGAAAGCAAGTTGCAGCGCATTGAAATATCGAAGAAGCAAACAGGCTGGTTTATCTTCAAGAAAACCAAGACCGAAGCAACACCAGTATATCAGACTCAATTTAAATCTAACCGCGGCTACACACTAGATTATACCAAGACGGCTTCCGGTTTAGGATTACCGGTAGTGAAAATTGATGGGAGTGGCGTAGTGGACCTACCTGCGGGAATTGCCTACACCGATGTACTCAGAGAAGATAGCACCATCAATAATCTGGGAGTTATTCCGGTGGCTAATCTATACTTGCTCTCCGAAGATCGGGGCAGAATTGTGAAGATGGTTACCGTACAAGAGGTGGTGCTATGCCTTCATGAGCACAATGTCTCTACGCTCTATATTGGCAATGGTCAAGTAGAATTTAAAGATGTGTCCCTACTAGCCAAAACTGAGAATGTGATTGGGGATGATCGGCCTTTGCGGGGAGATTATGGTTGCCAGCATGAAGAGAGTGTGGATGAACTGGATGGGCAGGTTTTTTGGTATGATGACCACCGGGGGGCTGTTCTGCGCTACACTACCGAAGGTATTTATCCAGTGAGCAATAATGGATTATACTTTCACTTCCTGAAAAAGACCGGGAAATACGCGAAGACTTCAGTGTATGGAGTCATTGACCCTAAGCATAAGCAGTATATCATCACCTTTCCAACAGTAGCACTCAAGGGGGAAGATGATCTAGCGGCCGAAACACTTGTGTTTGATATCCAAAGTGAACGCTGGGAAGGATGGCAAGAGTGGACGAAGGACGACATCACCCAACCCGTGGGCTACCGAACACAGACGATGGCTGCCTATGTGGGTTCTCAGCTTTTTGTGGCGATGCAGGATCAGCTTTGGAGGCATAATACAGGAGAGTATTTGAATTTCTTTGGGAAAGAGCGAGAAAGCATTCTGCGTATTCCCATGTCACCTGAACCTAACCTGGTAAAAGACTTCCTAGCTGTTCATATTCACGCCGATAGCTTAGGGGCGATCGCTTCAGGTGAGACAGTCTTACTAAAGTTTACGACCAACTTAGGCCAAGAAAGCTATTTACCTTATCATCTACTTGAACTAGAAGAGGGTGTGTATAAAGCGGAGGTGATGCGCGACATAAAAACTCCTGGTTATGAAAATCAACCTGTTCAAGCGTTGTATGAAGGGCAGGTATTGAAAGGGGAGGTGATGGAGGTTGAGTTGATTAGTAGAGGAGAGACAGGTCAGGAAGAATCCAGTCGCCTCAGAAGAATTAGCATGTTATTTATTCCGAGTCCAATAAACATTTAAAGTTATGCCTTTACCTATTGCCGCCATCATAGGAGCTGTTCAACTGGGTTCAGCCGTGGTGAACACCATTAGCTCAGCAAGGATGGCCAAGAAACAAGAGAAGGAAGCCCGCAACCTAGCTAGACAAGGCCCAGATCCTTTACCTGCTTCTATCCGGGAAGCGTTAGGGAAAGCCCGTATTCAAGCATCCGAGGTAGTAAGTTCCGGTTTCACCGCTGAGAAGTCTGTCTTGGATGGAGAAGCAGCTACTGCGACCAAAGCAGCTACCCGAAACTCTCGCAATAGCGCGGAAGCTGCTGCGATTGCTGCTCAAATTCATGGTCAGAAAGGAAGGCAAATGAATCGGTTGCTCTCCCGAGAGGATCGCCGTCGGGAACGCTCCCAAGACCGTCTAGCCAGTTTGCTGACCACGGCCGGGCAGTTTGAGCAGCAGAACAATTTTGCTCTTCAGCAGCAAGTAGCAGGCTTACTTGGGGCAAGTGATCAGAACAGAAGTGATGCAAGAAACTACCTACCTAATACAATTGCTGGTATGGACATTGAAGGGATTGCTGGAGATGTAGCAGGAATGGGTGGTGGAAGAAATCGCAGATCCGTAGCTAGTAATCCAGGGGTGGCCGCTCAGGTAGCAAAAGTCAATGGCAGTGGCGTAGCAGGTGGCGTAATGAGTGCGCCGTCCATGCAAGCGTATGCCCCTAATGCCCGAGTCGCTGGTGCTGAAACAGCTTCAGTAGGTGGTTTACCCGAAGTACCATATACTACGCTAGATAAGCGAATGCAACGAGCCTACATTGACTCATTTGATGCTAATAATGATGCTTCTTTACAAGTGGTTCGTGGTAAGAATGGTGATATTCCAGTTATTAATTAAAAAAATATGCCTGTAGCGAAAGTATCCAATGCCGTAATAGGACCTGATCCAGTTCAGGTTGGCAATCAAGTCATGGCTCGCACCCAGTTTGCTCAGCAGCGCAGAGAGCTACAACAACGGCAACAGGCGCAGAGAGCTGAGCGTGAGCATCAGGAGCTCAACAAGTTCTGGCAGAGCATTGAGGATATTGATACATGGGAACCGTTTGCCTCGCAGATGCAGCAAAGCAAACAGCGATTTCAACTGGCCTTCCAACAGCAGCTCAACCAGTCCGAGATGAATGCCTCTGAGCTTTCTAAATCTGCTGGTATGCAGCAGGCCAAGAGCCAGTTGCTGGCTGAGGCTAGTTACTATAAGAGTATGGGAGCTGTAGCTAAAGAGATGAAGTCCACCCTGGATGCAGGAGAGTTTTATAATGAAGGAACAGCGAAGCGGTATTTAAATAACCTCGTGTTTCGTAAGCCTGACTTCAATAAAAGCCCACTAGAGTATGCTGAGAGCCTAAGTAGCCCAGGTTTACTTGATCAAAATAAAATTGTCAGTGGTGTAGTAAAAAATATCCAAAACCAGATTGCAGAATCAGGGAGTGGAGGTATTTATGAACAAGGGGGCAAAATCTATGGCTCTACTGTAGAAAATAAACTACGCTTTGCCACAGACGAAAACGGACGAGTCGCTGAAGGAGTGGTGTCGCATGTGCTGAATATGAATGATCAACTCGGTGAGACGATTCGGTTTGATATGGCTCGCCAGGCGTATGAAGCCCAACATGGAAAAGTGAATCTGGAAGATCCGGAAGATCACCAAGCTGTAAAACAACTCTATGAAGAGCAGTTCCGCGATGACACTTCTGATGCTACTAAAGATTATATTTTTGAAAAGACTCGAGATATTTTAGAGCAGCATCAGCAGAAGGCGTTTAAGAATAACCGAGTGAGCTATGGCAACAAACCTAAACCTCCTAAGATAGAAAAGCCTAAGCCTGACACCGGCCCATTTAAAGATGCTGAGACGTTGAGCCGGGTAAGGGAGCGTTACGACACGCTCACTCAGATCGTGGATGACTACTCTCAGACCCAGGCGAATAGCCTGATTGGACAGAAAACGGGGCAAGGCACCATCACCGGAATTAAGATCAATAAGCCCAAAGCCGGGCAAAAGGGTAGGTTCGGAACTCCTTTTGGTTCAGTGAAACCCCAGAAAGGCGAGATGGTAATTACGTTAAATCCCAACCGTCAGCAGGAGAGTGAGCCAGATTTGAGTAATGTAGGGGCTACGGGTGCTGATGAAGATATTGTTCGTCAGCGCCAGATGGAGCGTGCTGAGCAAGATGCTAATCAGCCTGTCACCATTCGTATCCCGATGGACACCGAAGAGGATAAGGCCTCAGCAATGTCCCGGTTAAATAACCTACTTCAGTTTGGTAGCGGTAAGGGCATGATTACCAATGAAGATATTCGGATGTACGATCGTGAGAAAGGGAACAAGCGGTTTAGTGGAGGAGATGAAGATATGTTCTCAGACTTTGATGGCGAAGATGACCCATTCTCCGATTTTGATGAAAGCTAATATGATTCGGATTATTATAGCAGGTGGTAGGGACTACACTAATTATCCTGAGCTGAAAGGTTTCTGCAAAGCGGTAGTTGATCTTTATAAGAATGATGTTGAGATCGTTAGTGGCACAATGAAAGGAGTTGATCTGCTAGGGGAGAGGTTTTCTAGGGAAGTGATTGGGTCGGAACCCGCTCGTTTTCCTGCTGATTGGGATGATATTAATCACCCTGAAGCAGTTGTAAAGTATAAAAAGAATGGCAAGCCATATAACGCAGCAGCTGGGCCTATTCGCAATAGAAAGATGGCAGACTACGCTGATATGCTTATTGCTTTTTGGGATAAAAAATCTCGGGGCACTAAGAATATGATTGAAGAAGCTGAAAAACGAGGACTTCTCGTCCACATAAATTATTATTAGTTATGCCTAACGAACTATATAATCTAATTGATAAGGCCACTGGCAAAGAGCGGTTCTCCAAGAATCCTCAGAAGGCTGATACCTACTTCTCACAAAACCCTGATAAGCTAGACGCAGCTATCGAGCTACTTCGGAAAAAGCACAAGCCCCAGGCGGATAGTGCGAAGTTCCGGCAGTACATTGATAAGAAGTACTTGTCAGAAGGATTAGGTAAAAAAAAAGACCCGAGTCAGTTGGGGCCTCTGGTTACGGAGAATCTTCAGCTTCGTCCGACGGAAACCCAGAACCCTTCACCAACCACTACCCGGATGCCCGAAGCATCCCAAGAAAACCCAATCTCCTCACCCGCTTCTACCGATGGCTCCACCGATCAGTCACAAGTAGCTGATAACGAGTCAGTAGAAACCTCAAGTCAAAGCAGTTCTTCAACTGGATCGCCAACCGCAGACAAAGAGACTAGTCTTTGGGAAACAATGAAGTCTTCTGTAAGCAATCTGCTAGAGAATACTATTCCCGGTGCAGCAGCTTCAGCAATGGCTTTGTTTACCCCGGATGATCTGAGTATGACGATGGGTGGTAGCTACGTCTACAATCAAGAGCAACTTAAAGCCCAGCGTGAGCAGATCAGTGCTGCCAAGAACGAAGCCATGAAATTCGCTGGAGAGAAGTTTGCCGCCTCAGCTGAGGAACGCGATAAGCTTGTTTCTAATATCTCAGACATTGATGATCCACTAGACTTAGCCAATTACCTGGTGGGGGCTGCCTCAGAAGCCGCGGTACAAATTCCTTTGACATTAGCCACCTTTGGGGGGTCGTCGTTAATTCAATCGTCCGGATCGGTGTACTATCAGGCACTAGAAGAATATGCTCAGAAGAACGATGTAACGGTTGAGGAAGCCATTAAGCAGAACAAAGATGCTAAGCTAGGGGCTATGCTCACGGGGGCTATCTCAGCAGCCCTGGACCGGGTAGGAGCCGGGAAGGTGGCGAAGAGTATTAAACCCGAGGCGGTGCTTAGTTCACTACGTAAACGGGTCTTAGAAAAGAGCAAAGATGTAGTGGGTTCAGGTATGGAAGAAGGGGCTACGGAAATGGTTCAGGAAGCTATTGAAAGTATAGGGGCAGGGGTCGGCAGTGGGCAGACCGTGCTAGAAGCCATAGAGAATCTAGATGGCGAGCAATTGATTAATGCAGGTGCTCGAGGACTGGCCGGAGGTACGACCTTATCCGGAGCAGGTAATGTAGCTAGTGAAGTGGCTGGGCAAGGAGTGAAAGCGGTGTACGGAGAACCGCTCCCCACAGATCCGGATGCTACCAACCCTTTTGATGAAAATAATGTTAAAGCTCCAGAAGGTGTGTTGGGAGAAGATGGTGGAGATAGTTCGGCCAATCCATTCAAAAATGATATGCGGGTGGACGAAGAAGTGATTGAGCCTGATACTGAAGAAGTGGATGAGCGGTACCGAAAAGAGACTAAGCGTAATCCCTTCACAGATAAAAAGCGGCAGGAAGATGATGTAGAAGTTGATGAAAACGGCGATATTGTTAATCCATTTGATGAAGAAACCAAAGACGTTGCACAAATCATTGAAGAAGATGGAGAACGCGCCAGTGAATCCGATGAAAACGACCTCTCTGATAGACTGGGAGAGCGGGACGATAACGATGCTACTGGTTCCGCAAATACCTTGGATGAGCCATCCCAACGAGCGGAGTCTAATGCGTCAAGAATTGGAGAGCAAACGACTGCTGAAGACCAGATCACCCAAGCCTACCGACGATGGGCAAGTGATCCGGAAGCCGACGTAGAGCAAGCTTTACAAGAGCTTGAGAGGCACTCCTACTCCCGCAAAGAATTGCTAGAGAATGATATGGAGCGGGAACGGGCGATTGCTGAAGTGTTCGGCGGCCCCACTACCGATGAGATCACCCAAAACATTCAAAACTTAACGAATCCTGATGGAACAAGAGAAGAAAATAGCGATCAGTCAGATGATACAAATACTGACTTGTCGGACATTACAGAAGAGGGTGGTGGGGATGATAACCAGCAAGCGGCCTCTGACCCAGTGGAAGTCTCCGAAGAAGCGACCGTTCGCGCAGAGACCGAACAGGATCAACCGGGGCAAGCCAATCCTATAGAGCTATCCGAAGAAGATCAGCAAAAGCAGCGGATCAACCGGGTGATAAGTTCTTCTAAGGACTACAATAACCAAACCAGAACCTACCGCAATTCCCTCAAAGGCAAACGTACCCTGAACGAGATCAAGAAGAATGCCCGTGACCAGGGCTACAAAGTCCGCACCAATGCTTCCGGTAAACTCACGCTAATTGACCCTAATACTGGCGCAGAAGCGAGAAAGAAGCGAATAGCCGATGATACTAGCTCCTACAAGACACTGGCTGGGATTTCCTCTGAGGGTAAAGTAGTATATCAAAAGCTTAAGGAAAACGGCGCTTTGGACACGATCGGTCAAGACGGGCAACGTCTAGACATCCCCATGCTACCGAGAGACTTCGAAAAAGCGAAGCGAGATGTTGAGGCTGGAAAGCAATCGTGGCAGGCCGATGAGTTATTAAACTGGGTGGAACAGGTGCAGCAAGATGGTTTTGTTCCTACCAAGACCAAAGCGGTACCCATTGAGGATATTGGTAAAACGGATGATTCTTTTACTGTTCCAGAATCTGGGGCTGAGAGCATTCCAGAGAGCGCACCATTCTTAGTGGGAAGCAGCGCTGATCCTACACTAGGGCTTATTTCAGGACTACCTAGGAAAGCGAAGCGCATATATCAAAAGTACGTCCGCTCTCGAGGCGATCTACCCCACGAAGTCTTTGATGAAAAGATTTACAAAGAGGGGCGTATCAGTAAAGAAATCCGGCAAGTAGCTAGGGTGTCAGCCAAAGCTCGTCGGTCAATCAAAAAGTCTTACGGTAAAGGATGGGAAGCCAAGTTACCAGATGTGAATGCTGCACTGCGAGGAGAGAAGGATATTACCAGCTTACCTTCTAAGGTGCAGGAGTCTGTTCGGGAAATGCGCGCTCACATCAAGTCACTCAGTAAGTCTATGATTGACGAAGGGGTGGTATCGGGTGAAATGAAAGCGGTGTTTGATAAGAACATGGACACCTACCTGAACCGAAGCTATAAAATCTTTGATGACCCCAAGTGGGCAGAGAATGTACCTACTCAAGTGATGAACCGGGCGAAATCATATCTTCGTTCTCACTTTAAAAGCCAAAACCAAAACCTAACTGAAGATCAGCTTAATGGCTACATCAAAGCGTTTTTGGCGAAAAAGGGAGAGAAGAACCCAATCTCTATACTGGCTTCTAGTAAGCTAGGCGCGAAGAACTTGGGCTCACTTAAACAGCGTAAAGATATTCCTGCGCCGATCCGGGCACTGATGGGTGAGTACGACGATGTGCTAGTCAATTATAGCAAGTCGGTGGCGAAGATGGCTCAAGTCCTACATAACCATAAATTCCTTTCTAACATCAAACAGATAGGGATGGGGGAGTACTTCTTTGAAGGGGAAAATCCTCCAGACAGCAAGCACCATGTCCAGATCAGTGCGGAAACCAACGAATCCTTAGCTCCTTTAAATGGACTGTGGACTACTCCCGAGATTAAGAAAGCCTTTGAGGACTTTGATAAATTGTCGATCGCTCAGGGTGAAGGATTAGCTCCTGCCATGCTACGAGGCTATATGAAAGCTACGGGGTACTATAAAGCAGCAAAGACTGTATTCAACCCGATCACTCATGCTCGTAACTTCTCAGGTGGGGTTTACTTTACCCTGGCCAATGGGCACTGGAGGCAGCAGCACGGTTTCAAAGCATTTGCTACGAATTGGAATGATTTGGGTGGGCGTAAGAATGAAAAGCTTAACAGCTACTTGGATAAGCTCACGGAACTTGGGGTAGTGGGAGGAAGTGTGGATGCTACGTATATCCGGGAGACCCTGGAAGAAGCGAAGCGCAGAGATGGTGATGTGCAAAAGATGAACGAGTCCTGGTTTCATAAGTACCGGAATAAGGCTGGAAAAAAGGTGATGGATGCCTACCAGAAAGAGGATGATTTTTGGAAAATTATCGCTTTTGAAAATGAGAAGGCCCGGTATAAGAATGACTTTAAGAGTGAAGAAGAACTAGAGCGCCACGCAGCTCAAGTAGTAAGAAACACGCTTCCTAACTACGATATGCTTGGGCAAGGACTCAAGCAAGCCAAGTACTTACCCTTCACTGCCTCGTTTCTATCTTTTCCGGCAGAGATTGTTCGTACTACAGGGAACATTCTAAAAATCACCCATGATGATTTGAAAGCAGGCCGGGTACAGGCGGGTATGGAGCGTATGGCTGGCACGATGGGGGCAGCAGCACTCACGGCTGGGATTGCTACTATGCTTAGAATGGAGTTCGGTGTAGATGATGAAGACGACGAATCGGCCCGTCGGTTCATGGCTCCCTGGGACAAGAATGGTAGTATCGCCTTTGTGGGACCTATTGAAAACGGCCGGGTGGACTATATTAATCTGTCCTACACAGATCCCTATTCATATTGGCAAGACCCATTTCACACCATGCTGCGTGGAGCTACGACGGATAAAGATATAGGTGATGCTAGTATGGAAGCGTTAGGCCAGATGCTGAACCCCTTCATGGATGAAGAAATGCTGGTGAGTCGGATACTGGATGCTAGTAGAAATAAAATAAAGGCATCTGGCGCACCTATCTATAATGAGAAGGAAAGTTTTTTTGTGCAAAACAAAAAGAAAACAGCCTATGTACTGGAAGGTTTAGAGCCAGGGGTAGCGAATTTTGCAAGACGGCTCTACATGGCTTCTACAGGACAGAAGGGGGATTGGGGGCAAGAGTATGAAGTGGGGCGAGAAGTGGCTGCTAACTTGATGGGATTGCGCCGGGTGACGCTGGATGTTCGTCAGTCAATAGGGTTTCGGTTTCGAAACTTCAATAGTGAATTGATTGAGGCTAAAAGAATCTATACATCGGTGGCTAAACGAAGGGGTAATGTGAGTGAGGAAGAACTGGAAGATGCTTACCAGCGAGCCAATGAGGCTTACCGGAAAACCCTAGAGGAATATCAGCAGTATTTTGAGGCGGGGGTAGCGATGAAAGTACCTTATAAAGAGATGCGCGATATACTGGGGGATAAGGAGGTAAGAATCAGTAAAGAGAATGAGTACATCATTGCCGGATTAAAACCTATCAAACCTTTAGAGAAGATCAAGCGTTAGAGGTTTTAACCAAACCATTAACACGCATTGAAAGACTTTTTCACTTTCACGGCAGCTACTGCTATTACTCTATTCAAATCTTTATTTTTCTGTGTATTACTCTATGGAGCATTAGTAGAAAAAGGGATACTCCAAATTGTAATGATATTGATTGTCGCTTTATTTGTGAAGGGATTGTTTAGAGGATGGTACCAGTCATATAAAGTTGACCCATCATTTACAATAGTTTATCTACTAATATTTCTAGCCACTAGCCTCTATACTTGCTATCTCGCTCTTAATCCATAACCAACTATGAAAACTAAACTACGCTATCTATCGATCGTTCTGACAATTATTGCGCTCAACCTAACTATCCAAACCCTACAAAGCTTAGAAATCATCCCAAAGGCTCACGCTACTCCGGCCTACGTGAATACCGACGGTAGTATTGATGTGAATATCCAGGAAACGGTTCCAGTGAAAGTAGAAAGTATAGATCAACATGCCTTTTACTACGTAGAGCCATTAATAGTACAGCAGGACGGTCAGATAAGTGTCTATTGCGATAATTGCGATTAATTCACTGTCAAAAAAATCGGGCTAATTATTCTTTGGGCAGATGCAACGGCCTGCCATTTTCATCATAGCGATTCGTTCTTACCCGAACGTACCGACTCGCGATTTCCTCTGGGGTATAGCGGACTATTCGTTTATCCACTGGGGTAAACTGCGGCTTTCTTCCTACTTCATACTTATGGTTACGAATTATCTCAACTGCCTCTAACGCTTGCTCATAGGTCATACAACGAATTTTGCGTGGATAGCTGGCTTTAGATAAGAGCATCGCGTAGTTTCCCTTTCGGGTCTTTGCTTGCCGAAAATAGATTTTGTGTTTAAAGCAAAGCTTGAGGATTTTATTGACTTCTTGCTTAGTCATACTGTGCTTTCAAGCAAACATACAGGTTTTAAACAAACACTTTACTTGTTTTAAGAATATTATACTTCAAAAAGCAACAAAATAGTACACAAAATTTGTATTTTACTGATAATCAGCGATATGTAGGAGCGAATATCGACTGAAAAATCAGGTCAATTAATAGCGGTAGGTGGGGGAGAAAAGACCAAGCCACAAATACTCAGTCTTATCAATATTAGGTGATTCATGTTCGTAAAACTCTTTTATTGAAGCTTCATCGTAACCATGAAAGTCAAAGAAGATAGTGTTAGGATTTAGTGGTGACTCGTATGGATATACTTTCACTTCAGTATAATACGCTAAAACCCGACCAATGATTATTGGTACATCTTTAGCAAGGTACACTGTTTTAGGAATACCATTTTCTTCTACAGATTTGACTAGCCCCTCGCACGGTGGATCGGATAGGTCGCTAATCCTTTTAACTAATTCAATAAAATCTTGATTGCGCTTTTGCTGAAACTCAGCAGCTACCTTTTGAAACTGTTCTATCTGACTGGTGATGGGATTGTCTGGCATCGCTTAAAGATCAAAGCCCTGGTTAACTAACCTAACCTTAGTGTAACAACTCCGGAGCCAGAGCGGGTAGCTTTTAGTGACTCTTGCTTGGCTACCATTATCAAGAGTTTAGCCGCTTACGTCCGGCCAATCGTTTCCGCATATAAACGCAGAAATTTTACGCTTCCGCCAATAGCTCGTCAGCTTTTTCTTCTAATTGATCGCTGTCAAATATATTAAGCTGCTCAGGCTTAAAGGTGATCTGCTCCCACACTTGGTCAGCCATTTCATTCATGTGCTCATACTGAAGCCAAAGCTGCTTTGTCCGCCGAGTGATATCAGCTTCAAGTTTTAACCGATCTTTTTCTTCAGGGTCGTAGGCATTCTGATAGCTATCCTCAGCTTTACGGATGCTGTCATCTTCAATATTGGCTGCATGAATCCCTTTGGTCAGCACTTCCTGATTAAACGTGTTCTTCATCCGGCGGAACTTGAAGTTGATAGTAAGCTTTTCGCCTTCATCTTTCACGGTGAAGATGGGGAACTGTCCTGAGCCAGGCTTATATCCCGACTGGACATACAACGTCTGACAGAACTCTTCAATAGCGCGTTCCAGCTCTTCAGGAAGCGTAGGCTTTTTGACTGCAAGGATGCCAGTAGAAGTGGAAAGATGTAATTCGTAGCGGTTTACGCCACCGGAGTGCTTGAATTTGGTGATAAACATAGTAAAAGAGGATTAAATGAAAATTGTGTTAACGCATGACTATGTGTAAAGATGAAAAAATATTCGGAATAACACAAAAAATGAAGAGAAAAAGCCAGCGGGGTTTAGTCATTCACAAACCATTAACACAAGGGTAGGTGGGATCCCGCTGGTGAATCAAAGATACCAACTTCATCTGAACCCACCTATATATTTTGGGTAATTATGAAAAAATGTGAGTATCTTCGTTAAACCCATAGCAAGATGCTATCACACTACCGCTTTGAACATGGTCCCAACTACACCAAAGGTGAGCTATACTACTTAGATGATCTTGTCTGCTACATCTTAGAAGATCCTGTTCGGGCAAAAGGAATTAAAGTACCAAAGTTTACTGCTATTGCTGCTGGAAACTACACCACTGAGCTGAGCTGGAGCCCTAAATTCAAGCGAAACCTTCCACTCATTTACAATTCTATTAATAGCCGGTGGGGCAAGCATATCTACTATCAGGGAGTACTCTTTGTTGGTGTGCGGTTTCATGCGGGTAATGATCCGGATGACAGTGCGGGATGTCCTTTAGTGGGGTCAGGGTTTAACCGCCGGGGAAAACTGTATCAGGCTAGGGAAGCAGAGAGTAAGCTGCTGGAGATTTACCAAGAACACGGAAACGTCATACCACTACGCATATACAACCACAAAATAGATGAAGCTGTTTGAGATGACTACAATTACGGTAAGCTTGCCTTTACTAGCTTGGATATCTTTCGCGTGCATACCGTTATGGTGGATAATTCTTTATGTATACTATCAAATACCTAAAAAGGTATGGTATTTCAAGATTCATCAATGGGGTATCTGGTGGTGGAAATATGGATTGTCATGGAAAGATAATGTTGCCAAAAACCCAAAGAATATCCAAATCACACCAAAGGATGCGGTGGAGATATATAACAAATTGAGAAGAGGAAGGGTGAATTTAAAAGTCAAGAAGATTGGTAAATTTTATTTTATGTATAGATGAAAAAAATTGATATAGTTGCCCTGGCTTTACTAAGCAGCACCATACTGTTTGCTGTGCTCTGGGGATTGAGTAGGGGAAGTAGTAAAAAGTTGAGTCAACAGAACGCAGTATATCGGGATGTGGTGGCACACGCACGTGATCGGGATAAGCAGTGGTTAGCCCAAGTAAATATTTTGTCTGCTGAGAAAAAGCAGTTAGAGCACACCTACGGCTTTCAAATAGATAGTCTAAAGGATTTGCTTGGAAAAGAGACGAAACGTTGGCAGGACTTGCTTGTGGTGGCTGCTAGAGAGCGTAGAGCGGTGAAGGTGAAAGTGCAATACGATACAATACAGCGAACCGACACAGTGTACCAAACTTCGCTGAAAGAAGTGTATCGAAGGGAGCCATTCTTGTTTGACTACTATGACCGTTGGCTATCTATGCAAGGGCAGTACCAAGATGACAGCTTAATGATTAACTATACAGCATTTGATAGCTTGAGTTTTTTAACGACGAAGAAAAGGGGATTATCTACTGTTCAGGTGGTGAGTCATAATCCGCATGTAGAAATCTTATCGGCTACGGCGATTGAGGTTCAGGACAGGAAATTGTCTCGTTGGATGGTAGGTCCTCAATTTGGTGCTCATTATGTGATCGGGCAGGGGATTCGTCCGTATGTCGGGGTTGGGGTAGGTTTTAACCTTCTTCCCCGGTAATTACTTTACTAGCTTAGGTTTTGGTGATGGCCTTCTACAATTATTGCAGTGCGCCCAGAAAGCATCCTCATAATAGTCTCCATATTCATCTGGCATAATAGCTAAACGAAAATTGCAGTTATCAAAATCAACTTGAATTAGTAGACAGACAATCCATTGCCCCATTTCACCGTCTACATTCCTAATGTGAGGTTCATAATACTCAATGGTTTCGTATGCTTTCCATCGCTTTTTATAAAAATCTGCTTCACTCATACCATACTTCTTTCTAGCTCTACTACGAAATGAATATTGACGATTTCCTTTTGTTGTATGATCTAACTTTTCCATTTTTTAGCAGTCTTCTTCCCCGTTGACGCAATTACAAAAATAAAGGTAGGCGTAGTTATCCCAGATTGGTGCAAAACATAAAAACCTAAAACCTTTCTTTTACGCGTGAGCTTCCATACGATCAAGCAATCTATTAATCTCATGTTCACAGAGAACTCCCCGCTCAATCTTGATGGTCTCGTGAGGGCGTAGCATCGTGACATCAGCACAACCATCTTCTTTTGGTAGGTCTTCGTAGTTGGCAAATACTTCAATCATGATTCTCTTTTTTTTCAAGTAGTGGTACACGAACCTTCACAAAATTCTGGTTAAAATCATGTACTGTCCGGACGTAGTACTGATGATTTTTCACGCTTTGGTAGAGGATAAGCTGCTCGTTGGTAGATTTGTTAAGAATCTTTCCTTCTACTCGGTAGATGCCTTGAGACTTGATATGGCGGTAGTAGGTGTTATGCATGAGAGAAGTGATTTAGCTCTAAGGGATCAAAAGAAAGCTGGCCTTCAGGAACCAAAGGAAAATTGGCAATTAGCACCTCAGATTTAGCTTTCATTCTTTGTCTGGGTGCCCTTCTTCGGGCAGTAATCACTTTAGTATGCCAGCCATTTTTTTGAATGAATTCCTGTAGGATATCAGAAGGGTAATTGGAAAGAAGAAATTTACCTTTACATGTCTCTAGCCACTGAAGAAGATCACAAAACTGTTGTTCTGTATACCCTGCGTAGTGCCCTTGGTCAGCATTCATATATGGCGGATCTATAAAGTGAAAAGCATGGGCAACGTTTCTGCTTTCTAGCACCTGCAAGGCATCTTTATTTTCAATGTAGGCTGACTCAATACGCCTGACGAGTAATTCAGTGAAAGCGTCTTTTTTATTTCTTAATGTGTCTGGACTGACGGTGTTTTGGTCGTTTGAGTACTTCATTCCCCCTCCAATTTTATTGCTAAAAGAAAAATTGGCTGTCATCCAAAAAGCCCAAGCAAGTTGTACTGTATCCATGGAGCCAGATCTGATAATCTTTAATGCTTTCCGGTGGTGAGTTCGGCTAAGTAAAGTAGTATCAATTTCTTTTTTGAGTGCGGGAAAATTTCTCTTAAGCACTTCGTAAAAGTTAACTACATAGTCTAGCTGATCGTTAATAGTCTCATTGGCCACAGGCTGCTTCGCCCAAAAGACAGCGCCCCCACCAAAGAACACTTCTGTATACACTTTATGCCGGGGAATAATAGGTAGAATATGATGCAGTAGTGATGTCTTACCTCCATAGTACATAATTGGTGTAGTCATAGCATAAGGTAAATTCCAGGGTTTTCACGATCGATGAAGTAGTGGAGAGGGTAGAAGCGGATATTATCGGCATTATCATTATCTATCCAGCCATATTCTTCCATCAGGTCCGCTATCACTTGAATAACATTGTGCTGATCAAACTGCTGTCTAGTAGACCGGGCGACTTTGTATGTAACGACGTAGGGGGGGGGTAACTCGCTTATCATATCCAGCCAGTCCAACTTATTACTAAGCATGTGGGGTACAATAGCCTCGCGGTACCGTTGCACCAGATCACTATCTACTAGGCCAATATGCTTTCCTTTCCACTGCTTACTATTCTTAGAGCTAGGAACATTGAAAGGGAGAAAGATGTACCAGGGAGTGGTTATAGATGTATTCTTGACAGCTAATTTATCCTTCTGATACTTTTTAGCCTCAGCAATTTTTTTACCGATTAATTGGTCTTTCTGATCTTGAGAAATCCCAGTTTTATTTTCAATATCTTTGAGAGACCAGGGTTTCATGACGAAGCCTTATCTATCCGGTCATAAATCTGCGGGTTATTATCGAAGTGCTTACAGACAGCTCGTAGAATTTTCTGTAATTCCTTCTGATACTTGACATGCCGATAGAGATAGTACTTCGCTGCTTTGATCGCGAAAGCTTTGTTATTGGCGGTCAATTCCTCCCCTTCACTAGCTTCATCTAGCTTCTCCAGTAACTGATCTTCATCCAGCTTCACCGAAGCATACTCTTTGGTGAGATCGGGTAGGGTGGCAGTTAAGGTCTCAATATGCTTACTTACCTCAGTGACGGTAGCCTCATCAGCTTGTTCTCCCATTTGATTATGCGCACAGTTGATAGCGATCTGATTAAGTTTTCTGTTGGTCATGAGTTTTTGTTTTTGATGAATAATCTTCCTGATTCCTGTCTTTCCACTAGCTCCTCATTGATGTCCCGGATTCTGTCTTTACAGAGCAATCCGTGCAGTGGGTAGAAGATGTATATCTCTTTGCCTATTTCTAAATCTGCCAAAACAGCTTTCACAACTTTCCCTCTGAGTTCATTAGGGTGGTAGAGGTTAAGTTGCTTTTCTTCCTTAGCCATAGGTGAAAAAAGAAAAGCCCTATCCGACGGTTACAGCGTCTTTAAGGGCTTTATTGGGACTAACCAAATTTTCCGAGTCTGTAACACTCACATACCAAACCTAGCAAATTTATAGTAATACACAAAAGTAATTCGTGTAATAATGAATTTAGAAGGGGAGACCATCCTCTTCATCCCCCTGCACCGACGTAGCCGTAGTCATCTGGGTGTCTTGGTTCACCTGGTTGTTGGTGGCAATCTTCCAGGCCTGAAGTGAGTTGAAGTACTTGATCTCACCCGACTTCTTATCCACCCACTTTCTACCTTTCAGATTGAAGTGGATGGTGACGTTTTGCCCTGCAGCGATATTATCTAGCAGATCGCAATTATCCTGCACCACCTCAAACTTGAGGAATTCGGGATATTGGGGATTTTCAGCGTACTCTACGACAAACTCCCGCTTGGAGAATTTATCGGTGATGTGCTGGGTGTCATTTTTTTCAATGAGAGTTGCGGTGATTTCCATAAAAATTGATTTTAAATATCTGTTTCAAATGCTTGCATATAGGTACCTAACTCGTAATCTTTTTGCTGGGTGGCTTTTTCTATATCCGAAACTTTTTTAGCTTCTTGAAGCTTCTCTAGCCAATTATACCGATCCTCACTGCGGGTCGCGTCGTAAAACCGCTCATTCAGACTACAATACTTCATCGTCACAGAACCCACTGTACCTAAGTGCCTGAACTTTACTTTTTCAACCAGCACCTCAGTCGTATTTGTATCAAAGTTTCGGTAGACGACTATACCATTGTCTGCCTTGTTATAAAAAGCAGCACTACCGTTGACTGAATACAAATTAGGCTTGCTAAACTTCCCGTTTTCCCTCGGGATTTTAGTGGGGTGGGCAATAAGAAATACATCAACTTCATGCTTATTTTTGAAGTGTTTGATTTTTCTTAAAGCCTTATCGGTATACTGGGTTTCGGTATGCCCCTGATAGTTGTGATCTATTTCATTCCAGGGATCTATGACTAACCCATTGATTGCATGCCTAGCCACTAATCCAGACGACGTTTCTAATATTTCGTCCAGACTGATACTGTCATCTTGGGGGTAGATGTAGTGGAGTCGTTCCCGAAGAAAAGATGTGGCCTGGTTTAGCTCATTAATCGTCATTTTATTGCTACCGAAGAACGGTCGGCCAATCAAAATCTTTGCTAGTCGCTGTAAATGTAGTTCCATTGGGTAATGCTCTGGTGAGAAAATGGCATAACGTTTATCATGCTTTACCATGAGGCGAAGCAATAAATTTTCTACCAGCACTGATTTTCCATGAGAGGGGATACCCGTGATAATAGTTAACTGAGGCGTTTTAAAGCTGAGTTGCGAGTCAAATTTCTCTATTCCTACGCCAATTCCTCGTTCAATACCATTTCTGTATAAGTCATAAAGGGGTGACTCTAAGTCAGGAACACTTAATACGCGATCGATTGGAAAAGGGATAGCGTTGCTAACCAGTAATTTTACTTCTTCAGACCCATATTCCACTAATGTTTCATTAGCATCTTTGCAGCCCGCAGGATAACTCACATAAGCGCATCGGTGCTTACCTAGTCGTCGGGCAAGTTCGTGCAGTAGAATAGCTCCAGCATCGTCTTCGTCTACTGCCAAGATAAACTGCTTAACGTTGCTCCATTCATCAATCACAGAATCCAAGTACTTTGTGTTCTTGTTGGCGCCATTAGGAACACTCACAACTCCATAAATCCCAGATTCATAAAAACTCAATGCATCTATCTCTCCCTCGGTGATTATCACTCTCTTTTCTTCACGGTAAAATTGAGATTCTAAAAGTAGGTCCCAGCCATACAGAATCAGTTCTGCGTTACTTTCCAGACGCATATCTTTTGTTGCTGATCTTTTTTTTCTGTTAACGAGTACTCCGTCTCGGAAGTAATTGAAGACAGCCCAATTGCTTTCTTCTGTCACTTGCCAGCGTAATAGCGTTGCTTTGCTAATTTTGCGAGTCTGAACAAAGTAATTGAGCCATGCATCTGAAAGTGGGGTATTGTTGTACTCAGGAATAGTGTACGCTTCTTTCTGGCGATAATCCTTTCGGGAGAACAGTGACCCACTCCAGTTACAACTTTGCCGATGGCATTTCCATAACCCTTTGTCAATATTCACTGATAGCGAAGGTGGCTTCTTCCCTCGAGAACTTTGGCATTTTGGACAATACGTCTTCAGCTTACCCTTGCTTCGGCCTTTCAAGTCAATACCTGACTCTGACCATGTGGTGATCTGGGTACTATCTGCCATTACCCATCACTTTACCAAATATCTGGATGTCAGCAGCATTCTCGGTGAAGAAGTTTTCTACTGAGTTTTTAATCAAAAACATATTGGCCACGTCATGAGGCCATTTCCCCTCTTCAGTTCTTTTATTGATAAAGTAAGTTATCCATTCGCAGTACCAACGAACATGATGTTCTGAATACTCATGCCAGCGCCCAGGAAGATATTGCCCCAAATCTTTGTGGCTTATCCAATCGGCATTTTCTGACTTAGATTGCCATGTAACGTTTAGGTGGAAACGTTGCCATGCAGGATTGTTAAAGGTGACAGCCTTGATATTTTTAAAAATTTTCTCAGGTTCTATTCCCCGTACTTGCCAGTCTTCCGGTAATCCCAATACTTTTGGTTCTGTTGTTTTTTCAGTAGATGAAACGATAGTGGAATCGCCCTTTTTTTCTTTTTGTAGTTTTTCTTTTTTTATTTCCTTTCCTTTCCTTTCCTCTCCTTTAGCATTAGCCCCCCCAATGGGGACCCTATTAGCCCCCCCATTTTTCCAGCGATTTTCCGCTCCCTTTTTGCCTGATTCAGACATCTTTTTGCGTTTTTCTAAGTTTTCATATATTCGCCTAGACGAATATGTATTTTGAGGGGTTAGTACAAAAAGTTTTAATTCTATGGCATAATCTATAAATCTCTCAAGAAATTCTTTGGTTACATTAAGGGTGACGGATAGCCCCCCTATGGCACCCCTATTAAGGTAGCCATCCTCATTCTGTGACATTATTTCTTGGATTGCCCAATACAATCCGTACCCTTCCCAACCGAACTCCGCTCTTAATTCCAATAAGCTTTCATGGTTCATAGAGGTGTTTTCATGGGGGAAATAAAAAGCATTGTTCATAGACTTAATTATTATAAGTTGAAAGTTCGGTTTCTAGTAAAAGGAATTGTGTCTCAAAGAATGTCAGGCGACGGTAGAGACGATTGTACTGCTTTGTAGTCTGAGGCTTCCTGAGCTTATCTCGGGTGCGATCAATACCCAATAGGCACTGACTCATTCGCTCATGAAGGACTTGTTCTTTTGACTTGTGGTAGGTTACTCTCATGACAAAAAAAGAGGGCTTACCTCTATCCGTCCAGGTGGCATTGGGTTCCGAGCGACCCGACCGGACAGAGTAGAAATAGCCCTGTACAATGTTTTACGTATACCTCGGATTTTAGATCGTGAATGCCACTTCACACCACTAAAATATATAATTACACCAAATTATTATTGGTAATTCCGAAATATTTTGAGAAAAATTTTTATCCGGGGTCAAACTGACCCAATTTAATAGCCAACTGAGACTCGCATTCTTCCTGGTAATCGGGGTAGGTGTCGGCGATGGCTTGAAACACTTTTTCCCATAGTAGCTTCAGAGCCTTTCCTTTACCCGTTTTCCCAGCCAACTTATACAAAATACGGTCATACTCGGTTAAATTGTGACGAATGTAGTTCACAGTGATTCTAGCTAGAAAGTCTAGATCACTATCTACGGTGGCAAAGTCTCCATCAAACACCATATACCTATCCGATTTTCGGATGTTATAGGCATTAACAGCATCTTTCACTACTTTGTTATTAGGCACCTTCTGGACAATCACCTTCATATTCCTGACTCGCTCTAATAGCGAAGCTTGCTTGGTTTTCACTGCTTTTGCTGACGAAGCCCTTCTTTTGAGTGATTCTCCTTTCCAGGCTTGAAATGCTTCCGAAATCTCAACGCCTCGGACCCTGTTAATTAAATAAAGCTTGATGGGTGGAGCGGATCGGTAAACATGATTTTGCTTTTCATCATCATGTTCGGGAAGGAAGCGCTTAATAGCACTATCTGTCCAGCCTCGGTGCTTCAGAGCGGCCTTGCTAAAATACTCTCCGTTGTGTACGCCATTTTTACTTTTCATCGGGCTACGGGTTCATAGCTCACATTTACCTTCTCTACACGTTTACGCTTCCGCTTTTTCTTAAACGCTTGCTTAATAGCCTCTTCTCCAAATAATATCATAAAGTTTCTCGGGTAAACATTCACGGTATAGATATTGCCGTCAGGTTCTTCCTGGCGTTTCCGCTTAGGCCGATTCTTTCCGTGCATCTGTATCCATTTTTCGGAGAGCTTACTACCTACTTGAGCGCATTTCTTTTGGTCATAGGTGAATCCTAGTTCTTGAATCTTTTCAAATACTGTCTGCATGTGTGATTTTGTTTATATGATTATCAATTAGTTGAATACATTGGTCTATCTGATTCTTCGCATTTTCCACCTTCTTCATTAAAGGGGTCTCCTCACTTTGCATAGCAAGCAACTGTAAGCGCATATCATCGATCTTCCGATCTTTCTGGATCATCACCCGTAAGCAGTTGATGGCGTATTGAGGAGGAGGGGTTCTGCCGTCTTCCCAGTTGTATATTATGTCTTTGCTCACTCCAAATAGTACAGCAGCCCAACTCTGAGTGAAGCCTGCTTCTTCGCGCAATTCCCGAAGCTCACTCATCTGGAAAATAGTTTGATGTAGGTGTCTCCATGACATTTCTCTCCCTTTGGGCACGTGCAATAGAGCTTATCATACTGCTGAACCTTCTTACCTATTGCTATGTACATAGGAAGGTCTATCTGCTTTATTCGGAACAGCAGTTTTTCAAATAGCTGTAGAGAAAGTTTTCGGTCAACCATTGTACCAATAGGTGTGTCTGAGAAGTGGCTTACTGTCCACCTATAGCCCTGAAAACTGAACGTGGGTGGAAGCGGCTCTCCAATCTTAAACGGGTTCCCTAGTTTACTGCTGCGGTCAATGATAAGGCCATCTTCAGGGAGTTTCCAGCCCTTGGCTTTCTTTCCTCGGGGTCGCTGCTCTCTAGTCATTTTCTTTTAGTTTGCTTTGTTGGGCTTCAATTTCATCCGCTTGCTCGATGATGTACTTACCAATTTTAGCCAGATCTTCAGGGGAGAACTCGGGTAATAGTCCCTCATCGTCTTCTTCAATACTAAATACGAGTTTGTCATCTTCTCGCTCAATGGAGAGTTCGGCTTCATTGTTATCGATAAAAGTCATTCGTTTACGCATCATTGGTAGATAGTTTTAGGGAATTGTCTAATTTGAATCTCACCAGGCCACTCATTCCAATCACCTCCGTGGCGGTCTTTTAAGCCTAGTTCTTTGGATAAATGTGTGCCTAACTGCTTTACAAACACCGGTATTTTTCGCATAAGGCATTGATCAACAATAGATGTGATCCAGTCCAATTCACATTTGCGATAGCGGTACTTGCCTTTTTCATTACCTGATTCCCCTCCAACAATCACCCAGTTAGGTTGTATACCTTCTGTTTCATCAATAGTGGTTATGGCTCTAGATAGATCGATGGGATCTGTAAGAGGTTCAAGGCTAAGAAAAAATACTCCTCCTAAAGTGAGCTTAACCGTCTTTAGTGTAAGCCACATTTTTTCGTAGTCTTCTTGATTGCCCGCTGACACGCCTAGCCATACATTTGAAGGAATATAGGGTAGTTTGGTGTTTGGTTCACTGATGTGAGTTTTAATGATTTGGTAAGGCAGATTCTTTATTATCCGCTCGGGACGTTTAGTGAGAATTTGATATGTTAAGTGTGGGGTGTCTTTGATTATTTGCCAGGCATCATCTCGGCAAAGATCAGCTTCTTCAATAAAAAAGTCCGACCAACTACACGTGAATACCTTAGCTGGTTCTTTCCAGTTAAGAGGTTTATTGAAGGTTGGCGGCTTTGAGCGAATAACAGTGGTGGGGTCTAAGCCATACCGTTCTTTATCTCGGTACATATAGCAGAATTTGCATCCACTTGAGACTTTTTTACAGCCCGTCCAGGGATTCCAAGTATGATCCGTCCATTGAATTTTTGTGTTCTCTGCCATAATATTATCTGCTTAAAAATTCAAGTCTGTTTGGTGGGGTAGCCGTACCTCTACCACAATTGCTGTAGTCCACAAAGACAAACCGGCTGTTCCAACTAGTGATAATCCCTTCCTCACTTTTCCCAAAGTCAGGGTGGTACACCACTTTTTGATTTCTGTCCTCTTCAGTGAGTTTGGTGATGTCTATACCTATTTTTCCCATGATATTATTTTGTAAGATTTGAAATAATTGAATCTAAAATATACTGACGGAGTGGGGGGCTGACATACGGCCGGTTCCCCTTCACCTTAAAACTTCCCTTCACTCCAGTGATGGCTTCAAAATCCAGTTCTCTGACATCTTCACCCATACTAAGCAGCAGCTTTGCCCTAGCCGAATCACCAGCAGCTTTTAAGTTGCTGGCTGCATTATTGGCCGAACAGTACTTCATCAGTAGCTCATACTCTTCTTCTGTCCCTGCCCTTGTGATAGCATCAGGAACAGGCTTGATCATCTCCTTGACAAAGGTGTAGTCCTCAGCTTCACTATCCGGTTCTGGCTCTAATTGCTGCAGTAATGCCATACCTTCTAACTGTTTCTTTGGGAAGCGATGTAGGGACGTAGTGTAGTAAGAAGTGATGTCGTACTCTTTTTTGATTCTACGACCTTCTAATACCTTATCCCACAACCATTGAGACTTATCCAGAATGATCTGATGAACTTCAGGGTCAGGCACTTCCTTATGCACCTGGATACGCCGACCGTCTAATCGGGCAATGATGTAGGCCACCTTCGCCCCCGTAATGAGTAGGGTTTGCTGCACCTGCGCTCGGTAGTCAGGAGCAATACCGTAGACAAATCCCCGCTGTGCCATACCGGTTGTATTCTTGGCTTCCCAGATTATTTTTGGTTGAGTAAATGAAGTAGGTAAGTATCCTTGAGCTAATTCATCATGAGATATTTCACCCTCACCTAGATCAATTCCATCGGGTGAGGAAAAGATTGGGAGCTCAGGATGCTGATAGTAAGCATCTGGTTTCAATATCATGCGCTGTGAGTCCCGGTTTTCCCAATTGAGCATGCAGGCTTCGCTTTGCTCATCTACACTCGCCCCAATAAGGTCCAGGTCAACGTACTGAGCAAGTTCTAGGATGTGAGGTTCAGAGAAGTGGCCCATCCGGGAATCAATATTTCCGGAAAACGGTTCTTTCTCGCCAATCTTTTCTAGATAGAGCTGCAACGAGCTACCGTATGAACCGGGGATATCCAGTAGGGCGCCGGCTTCACTTGAGCCAAAGCCCATTACATGGCGGTAGCGTAACCAGTCTTCTTTGCTCATGGTAGAGCAGTCAGTGATAATTGGTGTCATATAAAATCAGGTAAAAGTGCCCCAACTTGTACTTCGTCGCTTATTGCTCAAAGACAGGCCGGGGCAATGATTAAAATTATTGGTAATTGTGCCGGGATTCGCACCCAACACACATAAACATGTTTAACTGTGATTTTTTAGCCTCCTCTTTCTTCCATTCACCAGGCCCACTACTCCAACCCCAGGGGAAGCCATTGTGTATTGCTACCTGATGCAGATTATCAATCTTATCATACACATCAGGGTAATAGTGTTTTATCTCTGCTGGCTCTTCTTTTCCAGCAAAAGCCCCGCAAAGGCACTCTCCTGATATACACAACTTCTCTTTCACTGAGTTTTTGGGAAGCTTATTGTGCTTTATATAAAAGATACACTCATCTTCTGACCAGTAAAATATAGGATTACACCAAATCTGAGAATAGTTTTTCCTGGTAGGTTCAGAGTATCCCATCCGGATCTTACTTTCCTGCTGTCTTGCTCCTGACAGGAGCAAGACATTCTCCCTGGCATACGGTCTGCTTTTGCATTCATGCGTTACAAAATGCTGTAACGCTCTTTCTTTTAACCGTCGATACATAAACTGATGACTGGCTTTAGTGGGTCCAGGGAATCCGCAAGTAGCAACGATATAGTCATACCAATCGTGACGGTTGGGTGGTTTTCTGATAAATAATCTACCCAATGATTTACTGATATGCTTTACATATTGCTGAGTCTCAGGAATACCAATTGTAGTATCTCCGTGGTACACGACAAAATCTAATCCCAGATCAGTGAGTATCTTCGCTGAAACAAAACTGGACACCAAACTGTCGTGACCTCCTGAGAAAAGAAGTGCAATAGCAACAGGCTGATACTTTTCAATTGCCTCACAAATTATATCCTTTGGGTTCATATTATTCTTGGAAGTTTTTTGAATCGCTGCATTTTCTCATATTCCTCTGGGTAGGTTTTCTTGAACCATGCATCTGCTTTGACTCGGTACTCCGCTAAGACTTCTTCGTCAAACTCCTTCAGCGCATATTCATATTTGTTGCTCTTATGAAAACCTTCATCGGGTAAAGAGTAATGAGAGTGGCTTGGCCAGCCGCCGTTCACGAGCTTATGCCAACCCTGCCCAAACATATTGGCGATAACAAAGCTGCCATTGTCATACTCAATCTTGATAGCGGGAATAATAGCTACTGGTTTTTCTTTAGGACTGGTGTAGCCCTTGTCATCAACAAAACAGTCGTAGTTATACCAGTACAGCGGTTTATCTAGGTTTGGGGTGACTCTGCTATAACCAAATATAGCTTTCACTGACTCACCCTGCCAGAAATATTTATTCTTGCTCATTTTCCAGTTGCTTTATTTTTCTCTCTAAATACCATTTTGCCTTTTTCAAATCTTCTATCTCTTTATCAGGGTTTTTACAACCTGCTCGAGATATGTACTTGACAGTGTTTCCCAAGCAAAAATCAAGATTCCATGCCTCTATTACTTTAATCGCTTCGTAGGGAGTGTCACCGCCATAGTGTGCTGGGTGATTTACTTGCTCGCTCATAACTCTAATGCATTACTAATTGCGGGAAACTCTTCACTAAATATGTCTCGGATCAAATTCGCGATTTCTCGATGTTCTAATTGTGTGTGTTCATCGCACCGAATTTGCAGGTAGTGTATCCAACTACGGACACTTCCCTTCATATAGATTCGTGTTTGTGTAGACAATGGAAGAACCATTCTAGCACACTCTTTTGCTACCCCATGCGCTATCAATACGGTGTATAATTCTTGAGAGGCATCAAGGTGCGTTTTTATTACTTCACTAGCTGTTTCTTCCTCATGACCTAGTGTGGGATCAAATGTGTCGCTTGAACTCTGGCGGTTCTTCTCCGCTTGCTTACGCAACTGGATGGGTTCAATCTCAGTAACCTTAGCATAGCGTTGAGAAAACTCCTGAAACGAAAAAGATCGGTGTCGAAGTATTTGCTGGGCAATGGCTCTACTAGTAACAATTTCAACTGTCATATCAACCATTTCAAATGGCGACCAATGCCTATTCTTCACTAAATATGCTATTAGCTTCTCGGAAGTGTCTTTGTTGAGTTGGTTGGAGGGGTTGCTAACTCTAGCAATGTATACAATTAACTCTTCAGCAGTCAAATCTTCAATTTCAGGAAGAAAGCTTTTTGTAACAGATATTAAATTTACATTCATGATTTAGTGTAATTATTTAGTTAGGAAAAATGACGAATGTCACTGATGTGGTTTGTTGTTTAGGATGCTTTTAAGTTCACGAAATCGCTTATTCATCATCCACCATTGGTGAAGATGTTTGATGAAGTTGCTAATGAAAAATGGAGAGAGTAGAAGGTAGCAAAGTATTAACCCTACCCACTCAACTACATCCATATCGTAGAGCGTCCCAGTAGTGAGGAATCGTTTTAGTCGTTTCATCACTAATCAGCTTGGTGTACTTCCTGGATATACTCTTCTCGCTCTTTAATCTGCTCTACTACGCTCAGGTAGATAGACTCAAACTCCATCATCTCAATAGATTCCCAATGCTCGGTAATTTGGTGAGGGGCAAACCGATTATGCGGAGAAGTGTTGATTGTAGCTCTCTGTTCATCAACAATGGTGACCTCGCTGGATCTAATACGAAAGGCTATACCGTTTAGCTCGCTTTTGAATGCATATTCCATGATAGTAGGGGTTATAAGTGATTAATATTGAATTTGGGAGGAAGGGCTTTATATGACTCTACATCTAGAAAGGCTTTAATCGCCTCTTCAGTAGACATCTGCATTTTGAATGCCTTTTCGAGATCATTCAATAACCTCTCTGCTGCCCGGGCATAGTGGGCAATAAATACGGTGTCTCGCTTTTTTAAGGCAGCTTCCACCATAATAGAAGAAACAGCAGCTTCATCGGCTGGGATGGTAAGGGCTATTTTATCTAGCTCTACTTCTGGAGCCCGCTCAATGCGCTCTATTAGGGCGTTGGTGAGCAGATCACCAATACTACCTTCTTTCAGCCAGCCATTGGATTTTAGATAGCGCATTTGGGTAGCCACGAGTCGTGCTCCCATCTTCGGGGTTTTGATTTGTATTCTACACATGATGAAAATTTGGTTAATAAGGATAATTGTCATTGTTGCTGTGGTCGGTGATCTTCCAGATCGTCCGAAAGAACCAAAGCGTAGCAATGACACAGAAAATGATTTCGTGGTGTTGAAGGAAATAGTCTACTAGGGTTTGCATTAGTTTAGTTTTTAAGGTATTGCCTGATGTAGTGGAGCCCTTTTTGGGTGACCATTGTCTTCAGGTATACCCGGCTGTCGCCCTGGCGGTCTTCAAATTGCCGTTCGATCACCTTGAAATATCCCCGGTCAATAAAAACTTGGTAAGGATGGTTGTTGGCACGAAGAATTTGTTCGTTTCGAAGGAAACGGAATAAGTTATTTCGTCCGTAGCCCGGGATGGCTAGCACTTTTGCCACTTCATCCATAGCAATAAGATCATTACTGGACATAGTAGCATCAAAGGTGTCAGCTTTCGGTTGCAGCTCTTTAATTTTACTATTCTTCCTTTCTATTTCAGCTTTTTGCTCAGCTACCCTATCTTGTAATATCGCCACCGCCTTCAGGATAATAGCATCCTCATTCCCATTGATAGCTAGGTGTGATAAGGCCATATTATCCTGAACGTTAGCATTCGCCTCTGTTTTCACTTCAGAATGAGCAGCGATTCGGTGTGAGACAGCTTTAGTTAAGAAATGCGTAATCTTACTTTGGTTTGTATGAGACTTTTCTCTAACTACCTGATAATCAAAGTTAACCTTGAGGTTAAGCCTGTTAAACTGTTGAAGAATCCAGTTCACATAATTTTTCTTAACTCCTAGCTGTTGGTGCAATTCTCTAGCTGATTCAGTGAATTGGTCTGGTTGAAATAAATCTTCCATATAAGAGGGGAAATAAAAAAGTACAGCTTTCGGGAGTGCGCCCTACTCGCTGTACCTTGCAATAGGATTGAACCGCACTGTTCATAGGCTCAATATCGCTATATAATTCATTATAACCAAAAATTATTTGGTGTAATTATGAAATATTGAAACAAAAAAAACTCTGGATCTTATTTTGAGAATGTGAATGCAAATCCAAAATCACAAATAACCAAATACGTTTCCCCCTCAGTTACATACACCTTATCTCTCAAGAATTTTGTGAGCGTGGTTTGTAGCTCAACTGAATCTACTTCTTGGGAATGGTCTCCATTATCAACCAATTCTCCATTTGCAATTAGCTGGTGATACTGTTCTTCTGAAATTGCCCATTGGGGTAGTCCACCTACGGCGTGAAACCAATCTACCATTACAAACGTCGTAGGTAATCCACCACCAAAGCAGTAGCCTTGTGGGTAAGACTGAGGTAGTTGAAACACTCGGCAAAAATTGTTAAATCCGTTAACTTGATATTTCATTTTCTTTGATTTTGTTGATTACTATGATTTTGTTGATTACTATGATTTTGTTGATTACTATGATTTTGTAGTGGAGGCTTTAGCTTCTCGCTGTTCAATAGTCCCCTTTGTCTTAGCAATTGCCTTAGCAGCTCGCCCCCTAGTCATGGAGTTAATTCCCTCGATCATTTTGTTCTTTTCTTCACTAGTAATCTGCTTATTATTGAGAAGAAGTAATAACTCAGTCTTTTGCTTGACAGTGGCGGGCTGCTGGGCTTTCTCCTCTTCACTCATCTCAGCCACTGGTTTACTAGTCTCTGGGGATGGAGTAGCAGCTTTTTCTTTGGTTTTCTCTATTGGGTCCTTCTTTGCTTTCCGAGAAGGCTTACTGTCAGACTGTAAGTAATCCATTTCTTCGGCGGGAGTAGGCTCAAATCCCGCTGCCCGGATAATCCAAGCAAGTAACAATCGAAAGGCTTTACCTACCGCTCTAGTTTGGCTCATAGATTCAATAGCAAACTTTTGATAGTTACGTTTACCGTTTTCTTTGTTAGAGCATGAGGAGTGACCGCTCCCTACTACTTCCCCCGTGTTGTGGTCAATCAAAACTACCCTGGCCTCAAAGCGCACTTCTTCCGGTGTGGAAACATCTTTTACATATTCTACCCTGGGGTAAATATTTAGTCTAGCCCCAGCAAATTGCCACCCTTCTACGTTGACGTATGACTTTCCTTGAATGTGATGAAACAGTTTATTCTCTTTGATAAACCGCGCTAGTTCCTGAGCCAAGTTCATCATGCTGGCACTATCAGTCAGCACTAAATTTGCAATCTTTTTTTCTCTGGTGTTAGACATAGTTTCGAATTTTTGGACATAAAAAAACCGGAAGATTTTCTCCCGGCTCAATACTTCTTGCTTTTTAGGTAGTGTAGGCGCATACTGCGCTAGTAATACTTCTGCTATATTCTTTTTTCAATCGTTATTCGTAATCCATTAGTATCCCAAGTGAAAGGCACTGACAGTCCCTCTATTTTAAAAAGCTCTTGCCTTACCTGATCTATCGCTATTATTGCATTAGAACTTGGAATAAAATGTTCCAACGGAGGAGATGTATCCCCGCCTTGGTCAAGAATGTTCTTTGTGGTAGTGTGATTTTCTTTCATGCGACACTTAATTTATTTATGAATTTTACAAAGTATTTTTTGTGTTTTTAGAACTTTTCTTAAGTTTATTCGTTGTCTTAGTTACTTTTATACGAATCATTAACACGAACAACCATTTCAATATGCCAATTATTTATGATAAGTCTACCTCCGGGACGATCATGAAAGATCTCCGCGCACTATTACGTCTTAGACAGATTGAAGTAGCTAAGGAGCTCAATATGAACAGTAGCCATTTATCTATGGTAGAAAACGGGAAGTACCATTTTACCATTGAGCATTACTGTGCTTTGGTTAACTATTATGAGAAGCTAGGCGTAAGCACGAATGTGGAAGCTCTTGCTACTGGAGTAGATCGTAAGCTTACCTTACCGGATAATCGACAAGGTCCAGATACTTCAGCTTTAATCAACACGCTGACTAGAACAGTGGATCGCCTCGAGACGGAGCTAGAGCAAGCAAGGAAAGTGATTGCTGGCTACCGTGCCAAGTACGGGTGAGGTTCGATAGTACGTTAAAAGGGTCAACCGATCGGCGACCCAACCTTACTCCCAGCCCCCTGGGTAAATGAAAGCGACTCATTTATTACTGATTGTGATTCTATATTTTTACGTCTACGGTATAGGCTTTCATTACGGAATGCAGCATATACTTTTTCTGTCGTAGTAATACTTTTGTGTCCAAGCATCTTAGAAACTTCTCGCAAGCTATAGCCTTTTTCAAGCCAAAAAGTACCTGCGGTGTGCCTGGCTCTGTGTGTTTGCAATAATAGGTTGAGCCTTCTACCAATCGTTGTAAGGTTGTCTCTATGTGTCTGGTAGTTATGGTAAGGTATTAAAAAACTTTCATTTTTTCTTCTATCTTTCCGAAAATGGCGGAATTCGCTTAGAATATGTGCGTATTTAAACGCATTGGCAGAAAACGGAGATAAATAGTACTGAACGCTTTTCTTTCGGTAATGCCTCACCCACTTATAGCCATCTTTATCTAGATCGATATGTTCCTCAGTGAGCTTTTTCAGGTCTGCCCAAGCACTACCGATCTCACATTGGAGTAGGTAGGTGTATAGCGATAATTTCTCTTTGATATCAATCCCTATTCTTTCAGCTTCTCCCTCTATTTGAGCTATTTCTTCAGGGGAATGGTACCGATAAGGATTCTTGGTTTTAACGTAAAACTTGTAATCCTGGATCTTTTTATGTACTACTAAATTCTCATTTAAATACGTGGCATGGTCTAAGATAGCTTTGAAGTGTAGCGCAATGATTCTTGCCGATGTATCTACCATGTTATTGGCTAAATGGGTCGCCAGGTTGCTATAAAAAAGAGGGGTGTTCATCATCTCAATATCCATATCAGCTACTCCTAGATTACTTTTCATGTATTTCTGAATGGTATTTTGGTAGGCTTGGTAGGTTTTCTTTGTACCATACGATAGCCGTCTATTCTTTTCATTGAAAGAAGCTAACACCTCGCTATACATGAGTCTTTTCTGAGGAATAAGATGCTTTCCAGAATAGTAATAGTTGAAGTCTTTCATAGTGAAAGGTTGATGCTTTTTACCAAACTCTTTGAGAATGGCCTTTATTTCTAGTTTACATTCGTCGATTTCGTCATTGGCGATCATTGCTTTTTTAGATCGACCTTTTACTTCTTTTAGCACATTATCCCATTTAGAGGGAAGCACTTTTACTTGAGTAGAGACTTCCCGAGGCTTGCCGTGTAGGGTGAGCCGGATATAAACAGGTTTGAAATGTTCTTGAACGATCGTGCAGGGAATATTACGGTTCTCGGCGAGCACATAGGTGCCAAGTTCAAAGTTAAACCGGGCTTCCCGGCCACAAGTTGATCGAGTCTTTTTGCCACGGTTCTGGTTTACCCAAATGAGAATCGAGTAGGGTATCATACTTCAATGGGGATTAGAATTAGACGATATTTATTCAGTAAACAGTTTCAAAAAAAGATCGTATTCCCAATCATTGGGGTTTCCTGCCAATCCAGAGTTGTCAGGGTGCGGATCAAAATAAGGCTGACCAGCGTATCCAACAATTGCATGTAAGCAATCATGTCTAGGTGATTGACCAGCAATGATATGAAAGCCTTTTAGGTGTTTCTTAGGCTCATCAAGTCGGGCGGTTAGCAAATAGAGTTCTTTGGTAAAGAGATAGTCATTGAGGGCTTCTCGCCACTTCGGTAAAGCAGTAACCAGATCCGGTATTTCTTCTAGGGAGACTTCTAAGATAGAAGCCACACAAGCAGCCATACAATTACCTTTATCTTTCCCGAAAGATGTTTGCTTGATTGGTATCATGAGTGGGAGTTTTTGCGGTGAATAATTTGGTTACGAATAAATTCTTCGTATTCTCGCTGATGCCTTTTCAGGGAACTTTTGATAAGTAATCCTGATGGTATAGCTAGGGCAAGCATCCCTAGAAAAAAAAGGAGGTAATAAGCCAGATTGGACATGATTTTGTGTGTTAATGGATTTAAGGAAAATAAAGGTGTTCACCGAAGTGTTCACCGCCAATACAATTGATTTATAGCTATACTATAAATATTATTTAGGCAATACTATAAATTACTTGGCGAAAAACCTAAAATATGAACATTTTAGATTTTGGTGTATAAAAGTGTATATTGTGCTTAAGTCCTCAGTCTGGCTCGAGAACAGAATTGGTAAGGCTGGCTTTAACATTTTACGTAAGGTATTCGGAATTATCTTACTAGCCATTGCCATTAAGCTATTTAAATCACAACTTGCGCTCTAAATGTTCGCCAAGAATAAGGGCGAATTACGACAAAGCATTAACCGAAAAAAATAGTAGATGATAACCATATACACAGATGGTTCTTCGAGAGGAAATCCTGGAAGGGGGGGCTACGGCACAGTGATGCTGTACAAAGGGCATCGTAAAGAGCTTACGGAAGGTTATCGGCTTACCACTAATAACCGGATGGAGCTATTAGCGGTAATTGTTGGTCTGGAGGCTCTGAAAAAGCCCGGTATGGTTGTAGAAATCTACTCTGATTCCCAATATGTGGTGGACGCAGTCAATAAAGGCTGGGTATGGAACTGGCAGAAAAAAGCCTTCAAGGGAAAGAAGAATGCTGACCTATGGCAACGGTTCATTCCTGCTTATCGTAAACACGATGTCACTTTCCGGTGGATTAAAGGGCACTCCGGAATCCCCGAAAATGAGCGTTGTGACGAACTAGCTGTAAGCTCGGCTGATGGTGGAAAGCTGCTAATTGATCAGGGCTTTGAGTCTAGCGTAGTCTAAAACAAGAAAACAACTTCTGGTAAGTAGAGATATCTCTAGTAGAAATGTATCTACTATTTTTTAAATGATAAAACCACAACGGAAGAAGACCAATACCATCCAAGTAATACTGCCAACTACATTAGTGAGATCGCTAGCTAAGTGCAGGGCATGGAATATCTCAATCTCGAGGAGGAAGAAGGGCGGATTACTGTTATGATAAATCTCCAGCACATCGGTCGAGCTACCACACTTTTATCTGATGATTTTACCAGCCAATTTGGGGAATAATCAAAAATGATCTACTCAGATTTCGGGATTTAATTATGACCGAAATAGAGCGAATAGACATTCCTCAGGAAGACGGCCTAGAGGACTAATAACTCGAAGAAAGTCGGGGTGGTATTTTTGCTTATCACTGCTGATATTGTTCATAAGGTTTTGCCATTTTTCTGAGTCAGAAAATATAAAAAGTGAGTGAAGAAAAGCCTTGAATATCATACTTTAGAGGAAAAAGTATGAACAACAACCGACGTAGCTTTCTAAAGAAAACAGGATTAGCCACCGCAAGTGTACTGGCTGCCCCTACAATTATTCCAGCATCAGCTCTAGGAAAAAATGGTTTTGTGGCACCCTCCGACCGCATCAATCTGGCGTTTATCGGAGCAGGTAACCAAGCTGGTAATGATGCCCGCGGATTTCTTCAGGATGAACGGGTACAGATCACCACCATCTGCGATGTCAATAAAAGAAGCGAGGGTTACTGGGACGGAAAAGTAGCGGGGCGAGAGTTTATCATGGAAATGGTAGACCAGACTTACAGTGAGAAGTACGGAAAGAAATATAAATCTACAACCGGGTACGAAGATTTCCGTGAGGTACTGGAGCTGAAGGATGTGGATGCGGTAGAGATTGTGACCCCCGACCACTGGCACGCTATTCCAGTAATGATGGCGGCGGCGGCCAAGAAAGATATTTACTGTCAAAAACCACTGGCACTCACTGTTGCTGAAGGCCGAGATATGAGCAATGCGGTAAAACATCATAATGTGGTGTTTCAAACCGGTAGCCAGCAAAGGAGCAATCAGCATTTTCGCCGAATCTGCGAACTAGTGAGAAACGGTAAAATCGGTAAGCTCCACACCGTAGTTTGCGGATTGCCCGGAGGAACCCCCGACTTTGGTAAAACGGCTCATCTCAGTGAATCAGCCCCCGTGCCCGACGGATTTAATTACGATCTTTGGTTGGGTCCCGCTCCCGAAGCACCCTATTCACCTTGCCGTACCCACGTGAACTTTCGTTGGATACTTGATTACTCCGGCGGAATGGTAACTGACTGGGGCGGTCATCACCCGGATATTGCTCAGTGGGGAATGGATACTGAATATACGGGTCCAGTCAAAATACAAAATGCCCGCTCAATTTGGTCAGATCATCCAGTGTACAACACCGCTACCGAGTTTTACTTTGAGGCAGTGTACCAAAACGATGTGAAACTTATTGTGCAGAGCGGTGCTGATTTTGGGGTGGCTTTTAAAGGTACGGAAGGAGAGGTGTGGGCCAGCCGAGGGGAGCACAAAGTTTTTCCCCAGTCTCTGACAGAGGTGGAGATAAGCGCGGATGAAACTCATTTATACAAAAGCGATAACCACTATCGTAATTTCATCGACTGCGTAATTTCCCGAGAAGAGCCTATCGCCCCAGTTGAAGTAGCCCATCGTTCTATCACAATCGCTCATTTGGGCAATATTGCCATGATGCTCCAGCAAGATCTCGAGTGGAATCCTGAACAGGAGAGATTTAAGAATAATTTTGCTGCCAACCAGCTACTGTCTCGACCTATGCGCGAACCGTGGGCGTCTACTTATCAGAAATATAGGGTATAGACAATCTTCAATATTTTTCAGAATCCATCAGCTACAGTATAAAACGATTCTTAATCCGTTGGCGTATTAATGATGTAGAAAGGAGTAATCATTATGAACTCACATACAGTAACAATTGAAAAAGAATCTAAAACTATTGTTGATAAAAATACCATAGTCCGCAAAACCTTTCCGATTACAGGAATGAGTTGTGCGGGCTGTGCATCTAGCGTAGAATCTATTCTTAATACCACTCCGGGAGTAGAAGCTGCCAACGTTAATTTTGCTAGCAGTTCGGTTTTGGTGACGTACAATAAACAGCTTAGTGAAACTGCCTTACAAAATGCTCTTAGGGAGATAGGCTTCGATTTAATTGTTGATGTAGAAGACCTTACTGAAGCTCAACAAGAACTGCAGCGAGAACATTATCGAGACATTAAACGGCGAACTCTGGGATCAGCTATTCTGACCTTACCCGTATTCGTACTGGGTATGTTCTTCATGGATTGGGTGCCCGGACGATGGGCTTCGTTGGCACTTACTATCCCAATTCTCTTTTGGTTCGGGCGGGGCTTTTTCATGAATGCTGCTAAGCAGGCTCAACACGCTAAAGCGAACATGGACACCCTGGTGGCGTTGAGTACTGGAATCGCTTTCCTATTCAGTTTGTTTAATACGCTTTTTCCAGAATTCTGGCTTCGGCAGGGCTTAGAACCCCACGTCTACTACGAAGCAGCTACGGTAATCGTCACCTTTATTTTGCTGGGAAGACTTTTAGAAGAACGGGCAAAATCCCAGACTTCTTCAGCCATAAAAAAGCTAATGGGCTTACAACCTAAAACATCACTGGTTATCCGAGATGGACAAGAACGAGAAATACCTATTACTTCAGTAATTATTGGCGATACAGTAGTCGTCAGGCCAGGAGAAAAGATTCCGGTAGACGGAGTAATTACCCATGGTTCTTCTTTTGTGAATGAAAGTATGTTAACTGGCGAACCGGTTGCAGTAGAAAAAAATATCGGTAATAAAGTATTCGCAGGTACAATTAACCAGCAAGGCAGTTTTCAATTTGAGGCTCATAAAGTGGGTAGTGAAACTTTACTAGCCCAAATCATCCGACAGGTACAAGAAGCCCAAGGTAGTAAAGCTCCGGTTCAGAAGCTGGTTGATAAGATTGCGGGAGTATTTGTGCCCGTGGTACTGGCTATTGCTGCACTTGCTTTTTTGGTTTGGGTGTTGATAGGTGGCGAAAATGCATTTACGCACGCATTGCTGACATCTATTTCAGTATTGGTTATTGCTTGCCCCTGCGCATTAGGATTAGCTACACCAACCGCCATTATGGTAGGAGTAGGTCGGGGAGCCGAAAATAATATCTTGATTAAAGATGCCGAAAGCCTGGAGTTGGCTCATAGGGTAGATACCGTAGTGCTGGATAAAACCGGAACTATTACTGAAGGTAAGCCCACAGTAACGGATATGCATTGGGTCAATCAAGAAAATAGAGAATTTCATCAAGCAATACTAAAATCCTTGGAAGCTCAATCAGAGCACCCACTGGCGGGCGCAGTAGTAGAATTTCTAGCGAAGGACAATGCGAAATCAGTAGTCCTGGAAAACTTTACGAGTATAACTGGGCGAGGAGTAAAGGCCCACACTACGGATGGATTAGATTATTTGGTTGGTAACCAGAAGTTGCTGGAAGAACAATCAGTAATAGTTGATGAAAGCACTGTTCAATTAGCCCGATCATTTCGCGAAAAGGCTAAGACAGTTATCTTCTTTGCTAATGCTCAACAAGTGTTAGCAATTATTGCTATTGCTGATACTGTTAAAGAAAGCTCCCGAGCGGCAGTAAAGTCCTTACAAGCCCGAAATATTTCGGTGCATATGCTTACGGGTGATAATCAGGAGACTGCTCAAGCAGTAGCTCGAGAAGTAGAATTAAAGCATTTCCAAGCGGAAGTTTTGCCTTCGGATAAAGCCGATTTTGTGAAGCAAATGCAGCAAGAAGGGCGAGTAATAGCAATGGTTGGTGATGGTATCAATGATGCTCAGGCACTAGCTCAGGCAGACGTAAGTATTGCAATGGGTAAGGGTTCGGATATTGCCATGGATGTAGCTAAGATGACCATTACCACATCTAATTTACAGGCAATATCCAAAGCACTGAACCTTTCTCGTAAAACGGTGCTAGGAATTCGGCAAAACTTATTCTGGGCGTTTATTTATAACCTAATTGGTATTCCGATCGCGGCAGGAGTGCTTTATCCCATTAATGGCTTTTTGCTTGATCCAATGATCGCTGGTGGGGCAATGGCGCTTAGTTCAGTATCTGTAGTGATGAATAGCTTACGATTAAAAACAACGAAAATTTAGTCAAATATGAAAACCTATACGTTTAAAACCAATATCAATTGTGGTGCATGTGTAAAAGCGGTTACGCCTCAGCTTAACAAGCTGGATAAGCTAGACAATTGGCAAGTAAATACTGATCATCCTGACAAAATTCTTACTACTTTAACCGACCATAATTCACCTGAACCAATACTACAAGCGGTTGCTAAAGCGGGCTTCAGTGCAGAGTTAGTGGAAGAAGATTAGGTTAAGAGAGTTATAAAAGGCAAACGAGCTGTCCTGGCTGGATAAAATATACCCTTGGGTAGAAGTCTCTAAAAACGATTTAGAGCAACAAACATATTTGCTAATAATCCAGAAAATAAGCCTAACACAAGCCAATAAATTGGAGCAATCAGTAGTAATGTTAATGCGTAGGAGTCGAGTATTTTGATTGCATCAAGCATGATAATTTCAGCTTGATGACTCTCCAAATAAGCTTCTATAAAAAGCAGATGAGTACCCGTTACCGTTGCTCCGGTTGTAATTGAGAATAGAAAAGTCTCCCAGAACAACTTCTGATGGAAAAACTTGATGCATAGCCCTACAATAGTAATTATTAAAATTGCCCAAACAATCAATTCATAATCGCTTGGCAACAGGAACAAGGTTGTAACTCCTGCACTTATCCCAATTACGAGACTTGTAAGAAAAAATGTAAGACGGTTCATGATTGGGGTTTCAACTTCCGGTAAAAAGTAGTGGACTGGTCATTGATGCCTTCTTCTTTCAGTTTTTTCATACCCAATGCCTCGGCAGTTTTGTGCGATGATAGATTGGGAGTATCGCAACTAGCATCGAGATGGGGAAACTCTAACTGATGGAAGGCATAGTCCATGACTTTTAGCGAGGCTTCTCTGGCGTACCCTTTTCCCGTGTAGGCTGGTAGCAAAGCATATAGCAGTTGGGGCTGTTCTTTATCAAAGAAATGCCATAAACCCGTAAACCCGATTAGCTTTTCATTACCCGTGATTGCAATGATCCAAAGCCCGTGACGCTTTTCTCTAAAGGTTTGTTGGCTAGTCTTCAAAAACGACAAAACTTCTTCCTGGCTCAGCTCTTTATTATCGAAGAGGTATTTTTTCACAAAATCATCGGTGAATATGTGAGAGGCTTCTTCAAAATGATGTTCTGAAAAAGGTTCGAGGGTTAATCTTGCTGTATCTAATTTCACGACTATTTATTTGGGGGGGCTAATTCCTTTGTTAACACCAATAGGTGCTTTGCCTGAATACCTTTCTCATAAATTGGCTCAGGGTAGTTACTGATAAAAAACTCCCATTTTATATCGGACAATTCAAAGCCAAGCTTTTGGTACAGGTAAAGTTGCCCAATGCTGGAGTTTGCCGTACCAATACAAGCGTATTTATATTTATCTTCTAAGGCAATTCTAACCGCTTGCTCTATCAAGTAGCTACCAATGCCCTGTCCTTGAAATTGATTTTTGACCGCAATATTTTTTAGTTCTACTAGTTCGTCATTCAATAGTAAAAGGACTATGGTGCCCAGTAATTTCCCTTTTTCTTGGGCGATGAAAATCCGAGAAAGTGGCAAATACTTATCGATCATTTCCCTCGAGGGGTCTGCCAACATCAAAAGATCATAGGGTGTTGGCTCGTCCTTTTTTAATTGTCTAAAGGTCACTGCTTGTTTAGCATTACTAATAAACCTAACGAATGTGACTTACTAATTTCTCGATCCTATTGTGTTGATGCGCTCAGGCCTCCCAAACCGATCTTGCCCATTTTTCCGCAAGTTCATAATGCAGTTCGGCTTCCTCATTATCCCAAAGCTGGAATATGGTTAATTCGCCAAAAAATTCGGGAGGCTCTAAGAGTGCGTTTGGATTTTATTTTTAGAATTTATTATGAGGTGTTTTTTGACCAGACGAGGCTCTTTTTGAGGGGGATAGCCTAAGCTATCGCCAGAAAAAAAGCCGAAGTATGGGTAGAAAACAACCATTAGAAAGCTAAAGGATAAAGTTCAAACACGCTCTAACCATTCTAAAGAATTTTTACCCTTATGAAATTGCGAAAATTTTGCCCTCAGTTTCGGTGCTTCTTCCTGTCCCAGCCCTAACTCAAAGATGCAGTATAGCGAGACCAGGTGAATATTCACTGAATTCAAAGCCCGCCGATCTTCTTTTTTCCTCACATGCTGGCAAGCGTAGGCATCAACCGTAAACTGGTGCCCTTTCCAATAGGTGAGGTCAGAATACTCTCGGGCGAGCACTTCGGTAAACATTACCCAACAACCAGGGGAGGAAAGCATGTACTTATGAACCTCACCATCTATGTTCAAGGACTTAGCCCCACAGGCAAAACACTGTATGTATTCAGTCATGGTATTAGTGTTTTTTTACTGAGACATTTCAATAGACCAGGTGTATCATTATTCCAATTCCTGGCACATCCATACGCTGGGAATCTGAACGGTGAATCCTGCCTTTTGATAGGCTTTCCTCGCCGGCAAATGTGAAGGGTCGCCACCCGTAGCCAAGGTAGCTACTTTCATTCCAGCCTTTTTCATTTCCCTCACGGCAAAATGGTAGATTTCAGTCCCTATTCCTTGTCCCGAGAAATCGGGGTCGACGGCATTCAGCCCAATTTCTCCTACTTCGGCTTGTTTGTCAAGTCGTATGGCTACAAAAGCTATAATTTTAGATTCCAAAAGGACTTTCCAGGTTTTCCAAAAGCTATCTTCATTAAAATAAGATTTGAGAAGGCCTTCCTGGGCTAAATCTTCGGGTAGTTGAGCAGTTTCATAAATGGTATCGCCTAAGATTTTTCTGAAAGACGCAAAAATGGGTTGGAATGCCTTCCTGCGAATGGTTTCCATCGCTTTCAAATCTTCAACGGTAGCTAAATCAAATTGAATATTACCTAAATACATATGATCCTATTTCAATGCTTTTCTCATTGTCAAAGACGTCTCAGTTTCATTCGTTATTTCACATCTCAATCGTTGGTATAATCGGGAAGCATCGTTCGCTTTATCGACACTCAATGATAAATATTTAACCCCTATTCTTTTGTATTCCGAAGCTATAACTTTTATCATGTTGGTTCCAACTCCTTTATTTCTATAGTCAGGTTTCACGGCCATACTTAGCTCGGGGGTATTATCATCTATAAATCCAAAACCCTGGTTTTCCTCTCGAAAGAGTCGTCCCCAAATGGCGCCAACGAGTTGATTATCAATTTCTGCCACATACGCAATGTCGAGTTGGTCTTTGCCCCAATTATCGATGTATTTGGATAAGGAATTATCTCGGATAATATCTTTTGGCAATGCATCCTGACCTTCAGGTATGAAAATCGCTTCGTATAGCATATCTGCCAAAAAATCAGTTTCATGAGTTTTTATCTTTCTGATGTTCATGTTTTTGGTAGTTAGGCTGGACTTTTTTTCCTGTCCTACGTTAGAGATTCGCCTCCAAGGCTTAGATAACACTATTTATAAACGGAAAACTATTGCGTCATGCTAACTCTTCCGTAATTATTTTGACTGAAATTTGATGGAGAATTTCCCGTTTGATACCTCAACAAAATCATCGGTATCCCGAATTACCGAAGGGTTCACTCTAATATGATTCAACGTACCCTTGAATTCTCCCGTAATAATATCATTTTCAATATTATTGATGGTGATTTCGACCTCATCCACACCGACTCCCGAATAGAAGCATAATACATCGGATGAAGCGCAAGGGGCTTGCAACTTTTTTATCGATTCATCCACCCAGGTAATACTGCCTTCAGCACCAGTAAGCGAGTAGGGTAGAGTGAGGTTTTCAATATCAATTTCATTCATCCTAATTGTCCAGAAACCGTCATTATCATCAACTCCATTTTTGAAGGATTGCAAATACAACGTCTTGTCAGTTCGATTGAAAACATTGATATTACCATTACTTCCTCCATCAAACACAGTTTGTTTGTAAGAGAGATTATTGCTTTGCACACTCCCATTGATTAAATACGCTGAAGCTCGTGGAGGTATATCATCGTTTTGCTGACAAGACAGAAGAATAATCGCACCAACTAATCCGATGGCAAAATTTACTACTTTCATTTTTCTTTATTTTGGGTTTTTATGATTGATTACATTTGAAGAATTGACCGTATTTTGGTTAATATGGTCGTTTTCATTAGCATAGACCTTAACATAGCGAGTCCCTTTGGAAGGAGACGAATAATTTCTTGGAAAACCTTTTAACGTTCTGATAGTAAGCGGCAACAAAGTTTGGTAGTAAAGTCGTATTTAAAAAATGAGGGTTGTTCTAGATACCGTATTCAGGACAACTTGCGAATCCGGCGGAAAAAAATTCTATTTAGGATGAAGCTTAACGCTTGGAAAGTTTGCTGCTCCGAAGCTCGCCGGGTGAACGACCTAGTTTATTTTTAAAGGCCGCATACAGGGCAGATCTGGATTTAAATCCGGATTCCATGCCAATACCCTCGACAGAATATTTGTTTTCAGCATCACTTTCCAGGAGTTCCCTGGCCTTTTTAACTCTAAAATCATTCACCCACTCATTAAAATTCTTTCTGAAATCTTGATTAATGATGGTTGATATCTTTCTGGGAGAAACCCCTACCTCTTTGGCAAAAGCACTAATGGTCAAGTCATGATCCAGGTAGTATTCATTTTCGGTCATCAGCCTTTCAATCAGCTTACCAGTTTCCTTATTTCTCTTTTCATCTACACTGCCTGTGTTGAGTTCCTTTTCTTTCTTCTTCAATATACTTTCAGGAAGTCTTTCAAATAAATTTGGATGCAAATATGCCTGATAACTCAGATAGTAGAGAAACACTGCAATAAGGCCAAAAATTGGGAAGTCAAAATCAGGGGAAAAACCAGTTATCCATACCACACGAAATAGCGCCACCCCCCAAAGAACAATCACTGGTAGAAGTAAGTAAATCAAATTGAATAACCAATTAACCTGAAGTAGATTGTAATCGGAGAACTCATTTTGAACCAACGTCTTAAATTGCCTGATTTCCCTCCAAGAAATAAAAATAACGCACACTGCAATAAGAAATGAATACAAGTTCAGACTAAAGTGAACCCACTTTACTGATGAGAGTTCGAAAGCTTGCACTATTGAAGATGATTCAAAGACAAACAAGTATAAATTCAGCAGGGTAATAAGACTGATGGAAAGTGCTATTAGATAGTTTGCCTTCAAGAACAACTGATACTTATAGGAGTTGCCAAGTTTTTCAAGAACAAAATGGAAAAAGAGCACCGGAGTGAAGAGTATTACATGCGGTATGGCAAAATACTCTGCGAAATTGTATGATCCAATATGATCAAAAGGAGGAATTGCCGCAAATGCCATTAGTAAGAAGGTCAGCAGAAAAAGACCAAGAAGCGTGTTGGCAACACTCCGGTGTTTTTTTGCAAAAATATAAATAAGGGCCTGAATAAACCCCTGAAGTAATGCGGCCCAAACGATGAAATATATAATATCCATAGTCCTTTAGAATGCAATAGTAAAGATAGAAATTGAGAATTTATTTATATGAGTGCTGTAATTGGTACCTGGCGTACATCATGGGCTATTAGTGGACAGCTAAAACATTATTGCACAAGAATTATTGTTCCGAAATTCTACCTGTAACTGTCCGGAATCATGTTCAAAGCTTGTTTCTTGTCTTGGATTCAGTATTCCGAACAACCTGTTTTTTTATAAGACCATTCTACCCTGCAACTTTGTCCAAAAGCAGTAATAGCTAATGTTAAATCAAAAATCAATTAAAATGAACACCATCAGGTTAGGGGATTTTGCCCCGAATTTTGAAGCTAACACCACCTTAGGACAACTAAATTTTCTTGAATGGCTAGGTGAAAGTTGGGGTATGTTAGTATCTCATCCTGCCGATTTCACTCCTGTATGTACCACAGAATTAGGTACTATGGCAAAGTATCAAGAGGAATTTGAACGAAGAAATGTAAAGGTGGCTGCCATCAGTGTAGATCCGTTAGAATCTCATTTTGAATGGATAAAGGATATTGAGGAAACTTAAAATGCTCGTGTGGAATTTCCACTAATTGCCGATGAAAAACGTGAAATAGCGGAGTTGTACGGAATGATTCATCCCAATGACGATGCCACAATGACTGTCAGATCGGTATTCATTATTGCGCCAGACAAAAAGGTGAAGCTCATTTTGACGTATCCGGCTTCTACCGGAAGAAATTTTGAGGAATTATTAAGGGTGGTAGATTCATTACAACTGACCCAGTATCAATCACTCGCCACACCAGCGAATTGGAAAAAAGGGGAGGACTGTGTTATTCTTCCTTCGGTGAGTAGTCAGGAGGCAGAAGACCTTTTTCCTCAAGGGTTTGTTGAAGTAAAACCCTACTTGCGACTGACTCCACACCCCTGATTTACAGTATAACTTTATCCATCAAATACTTAAGGCACATAGTCTATGGCTGTACGCTTTAATGATGAAAGAAGCAACGAATTCATCTAATGTCTATAGTTACATTTTAGGGGGTATTGATCCTTTCAATACTCTTTTATTTAATCGGGTAATTTTGAGAAAGTTTGTTTTCTAGTAAGCTGCCGACCAGTTCCCTAATGGTTGTATCTGCGGCTTTGGCAGTATGGATTCATCATTCATTTGAATTAAACACACTAACTATGATTGAGCTTATTAAGACAAAAAGAAATGATCTAGCAGTAGCACATTTGATTCCAATGAGATTACTTCTACTTCAAAAGATCATCAATGCGTTATTTCCCAAAAAGAAACTTATTGGTTTACTAACCGTCCTTGGCATCTCTATCCTATTCTGTTCTTGTAAAAAAGAACCTCTGGATACATATGAGTGTATAAACTATCAGGAGCTAAGCTTTGATGACCAGATTTTTCCTATCCTGAAGCTCAATTGCATGAATGGTTCATGCCATGGTCAATTTGATGACTATGATTATGTCAAAAGATTCGTAGATAATAAAAAACTGCTCGGTTCTATTCAGCACAAGAAAGGATATAGTCCCATGCCAAAAAACGAGGCTAGGTTAGCTGATTCTTTAATTGTCAAAATATCTTGTTGGATACAAAAAGGCGCACCGAAAAATTGAGCACCGCACACATAATTTATCACATTAACAAATCTATATCGAGAAGCAATAGAATATAAACTGTCTTCATTTGGAAAGGTCTGGAAATGGTGTTTATGAGTAGTCAGCAAGCATAGGGAATGCATAAAACTTACCGCCTATCCAATAATAGCATTGGGAGGTGGGCTAAGAATCTTGTTCAATAGAAGAAATTGATTGAATCTCCAATTTGATTATATTCATGGCTTATTGAAAGGTAGCGATGGAATTAATGGGAAGCAGACTACTTTTACTATTAACCTCTCGGAAGCTTTTTGAAGGAGAATTTGTTGTGCGGTGCTAAGCATTTACTGAGTTTGCGTAAATCTTTCTTAGCGAAATGATTTAAACGGAAGTGATCTAACTGACGGCTTGGTTGCTTGCCGTACCTCTAGAATAGAAAATGTTCGTTTTATAGATTATTGGTAATTTCCTGCATTAGAAAATCTTTTTTCCACTATATTCGTTGACAAAACATATAGTATAGCCAATCACATGCGTCAAGTTGTTTCCATAGTTTTATTGCTCACAATCGGTGTTAGCTCTTCAGGCTTCACACTAGTTAAGCATTTCTGTGGTGATTCTTTAGAGCAGGTTCAGTTACACGATGTGGTAAAAAGTTGTTGTAGCGATAGCGATCAGGAAGAAATGCCCGACGATTGTTGCCACAACGAATTAGATCAGGCGCTACTCGATAGCTTTAGCTCGGATGTTGAACTTCAGTTCTCTCCGGTTCTCGCATTACTGGCTAGCTACATTCTTACGGATTATCTATCGCTTCAACCCGCACTCGAGGATCATTCTCACTTACTCACTGCCTTTCATTCCCCGCCCATAGCTGTCCCTGACGTATATCTCTGGGTACAATCTCTTCTTATTTAGCATAATAGCAATTAGTCGACGGTCAATAGTCCACAGTTAGTAGTAATTGTTCGGGCTGTTTCTTTCCATCGACTGTGGTCTGTGGACTGTACACTTTTCTCTTAGTCTGAAAATGCTATTATGCTTAATCATATTATCAAGTTTTTCCTAGAAAATAAGCTGGTAACCGCCCTGCTGACGGTGGCTTTCGTAGGCTGGGGAGTGGCCGTAGCTCCTTTTAGCTGGTCTCTTGATTGGCTGCCCCGAAACCCTGTCCCTGTTGATGCAATTCCTGATATTGGGGAGAATCAGCAGATCGTATTTACCGAGTGGGTGGGGCGTTCCCCTCAAGATATTGAAGATCAAATTACCTATCCGCTCACCTCAGCTCTGCTAGGAATATCAGGTGTGAAAACTATCCGAAGCAGTTCTATCTTCGGATTATCCAGTATCTACATCATTTTTAATGAGGACATAGAGTTTTATTGGAGTCGTTCTCGTATCCTGGAGAAGCTCAACTCACTCCCGGCGGGCACGCTTCCGGAAGATGTGCGACCGGCATTAGGCCCCGATGCTACTGCACTAGGGCAAGTCTTTTGGTACACTTTGGAAGGGCGTAATCCAGTAACAGGAGAACCAACGGGCGGATGGGATCCTCAGGAGCTACGTTCGGTGCAAGATTTCTACGTTAAATACGGCTTGGCAACTGTCGAGGGTGTGGCTGAAGTGTCTTCTATTGGGGGGTACGTCAAAGAATATCAGGTGGATATTGACCCCGTTGCCATGAAAAGCTACGGAGTGAATGTAGGAAGTATTATGCAGGCGGTACAGGAGAGTAACTTGGATGTTGGAGCCCGTACCTTGGAGTTCAACCGAGCAGAGTATCTGGTGCGGGGTCTAGGTTACATTAAAAATCTAGAAGACCTGGAAGAGTCAGTGGTTACGGTGAATGAGAATACTCCAGTACGGATTAAAGACGTGGCACGAGTGCAGCTTGGTCCAGCTACCCGTCGGGGCGGATTGGACAAGGGTGGGGCAGAGGCAACCGGAGCAGTAGTAGTGGCTCGTTACGGGTCGAACCCGATGCAGGTCATTAACAATGTGAAAAGTAAAATTGAGGAAATTAGTCCGGGACTGCCTAGTAAAACATTGGCAGATGGTAAGGTCTCTAAAGTAACCATCGTTCCGTTCTACGACCGTAGCGGACTTATTCAGGAAACACTAGGCACCCTGGAAGAGGCGTTGAGCCTGCAAATTCTGATTAGCATTATTGTCATTATTGTTTTGGTGCTTAACCTTCGGGCTTCAGTGCTGATATCCAGTCTGCTACCCATTGGCATACTGATGACCTTTATTGTGATGAAGTATGCCGAAGTAGACGCCAATATCGTGGCACTATCGGGTATCGCGATTGCCATCGGGGTGATGGTGGATGTAGGCGTGATCTTCACCGAAAATATCATTCGCCATCTGGAAATGCCGGAGAACGAGGATCGTCCGAAGGCTAAAGTAATCTACGAGGGTGCTACCGAAGTGGCTTCTGCGGTGATAACTGCTTTGGCTACCACCATCGTTAGCTTCATTCCGGTGTTTGCTTTGCAGGCTCAGGAAGGTAAGCTATTCTGCCCCCTTGCTTTCACTAAAACCTTTGCCTTGCTAGCTGCTTTATTTGTGGGCTTGGTGGTTATTCCTTCTTTAGCTCATGCTTTATTTTCCCTGAAGGTAGGTACTGGTCGCACTCGCCAAATCTGGAACAGTCTACTGGTTGGCTTGGGGGTAGTACTGTTATTTTTCGTTCCCTGGGCAGGAGTAGTACTGATACTATTGGGCATTTATAATCTTTTAGAGCACTGGGTTCCTGAGCACTTTCGTCAGTATTCTACTTATGTAATTGTTGGTATAGTGCTTTTAGGCGTGCTGTACGTTCTCACTCAGGCTTGGTTACCGCTGGGGGCTGGACGAAGCTACCTGGTAAATTTCACTTTTGTTGCGGGAGTCATTGCCATTGTACTCACCGCTTTATTGATAGTGGTTAGATACTACGCTAAGCTACTGAGTTGGTGCCTGGCAAACAAGGGCAAGTTTTTACTAATTCCTTTGATAACGCTGCTCTTGGGAGTGCTCGCCTGGCAGGGATTCAATACTACATTTGGTTTTATCAGTCGTGGCTTGGAGAGCTTCGGAGCCAACGTGCGGCAAACGGTAGTCTGGGGTTCGCTAAGTGCTACTTTTCCTGGTTTGGGGAATGAGTTTATGCCGCCGTTGGACGAAGGCTCATTTTTACTAATGCCAACCACTATGCCTCATTCGGGAGTAGAAGAGAATTTGGCAACCATTCGCCTGTTAGATCAGCGAGTAGCGGCAATTCCCGAGGTTGAAATGACGGTAGGTAAGTGGGGGCGGGCGACCTCAGCCCTTGATCCGGCTCCCATTTCTATGTTTGAAAATGTAGTTAATTACAAGCCTGAGTATGTACTGGATGAAAATGGGTATCGGATGCGATTCGTCGTGGACAATGAAGGAAGATATAAATTACAGGTGGGTGATGAAGTATTTTGGTATGATAAAGAAGAAGAGAGGTTACTGAGGGAAATTGGTAGAAATTCAACAGAAATTACTACGCAGAAATTGGTGGAAACTTATGGGAATAATTTCTCGATTTCTAATATCCATCAATTTCTAGTACCAAGTAAGGGTGGCAAATACTTCCGCCAGTGGCGCGATCATATTCAGTCGCCTGATGACATTTGGGAAGAAATTGTTGCTACAACGAATATTCCGGGCATGACTTCAGCTCCCAAGCTGCAACCCATTGCTACTCGACTAGTGATGCTTTCTACTGGAATGCGTGCCCCCATGGGAATGAAGGTTTACGGTCCGGATTTGCCAACGCTAGAACAGGTAGGTTTGCAGTTGGAAAACTTGTTAGCCGAGGTGCCGGGCATTAAAGCCGCCTCGGTGTTTGCTGACCGGGTAGTGGGTAAACCTTATTTGGAAATTGATTTAAATCGTCGAGCATTGGCTCGCTACGGACTTTCGGTGCAGGATATGCAGACGTTCATTAGCGTAGCAATAGGTGGGATGCCGCCCAGCGGAAATAAGCTGACTACTACCGTGGAAGGGCGCGAACGTTATCCGGTGAGAGTGCGCTATGCTCGCGAGTTTCGCGATAATCCAGAAGACATAAAAAGTATCCTTATTCCTACTGCTACTGGTGCTCAAGTTCCTCTGGGCGAACTGGCTGAGTTGAGGTATGTCCGTGGTCCACAGAGTATTAAAAGTGAAGATACTTTCCTAGTAAGCTACGTGATTTTTGATAAGGAAGATAGTTACGCTGAAGTAGATGTGGTAGAACGGGCGCAGCAATACTTGAACGAAAAAATTGCTTCGGGCGAGTTTGTGGTTCCATCGGGGGTTAGCTATCGTTTTACAGGAAATTATGAGAATCAAATTCGGGCAACCAAGACCTTATCCATTGTCATTCCGCTGAGTCTACTAGCTGTCTTGCTTATTCTCCATTTTCAATTCAAAGACTTCTCAACTACCCTAATGGTCTTTTCGGGTGTATTTGTGGCTTTTGCTGGTGGTTTCATTTTTTTGTGGTTTTATGGTCAAGAGTGGTTTCTCAATTTCAATCTATTTGGAGAATCAATGCGTGACTTGTTTCAGATTCATACTATCAATCTGAGTGTAGCAGTATGGGTTGGTTTCATTGCTTTGTTTGGTATAGCTACCGACGACGGGGTGTTAATTGGCACCTACTTGAAACAGATATTTACTGCTGATCAACCCAAGAGTGTTTCTGCAGTTCGCCAAGCAGTGGTGCAAGCGGGGAAGAAGCGGGTTCGCCCCGCTATGATGACTACTGCGACGACTATCATCGCTTTACTGCCAGTTTTAACCTCTACTGGAAAAGGTTCCGACATTATGATACCCATGGCGATTCCTATCGTGGGCGGAATGCTCATTCAAGTGATGACCATGTTCATAGTACCAGTGCTGTATTGCTGGAGGCAGGAAATCAAAATAGAGGCTAGAAATTAGAGGTGGCTGCCGCGCAGCCGGAAGCTTAATACTAAAAATTGATGACATTGATTATGATAAAAAGTTGTAGAAAATTAAAAGTACATCGCCGAGCCTATAGTTTCTCAATGGGTCAGAAGAGTTTCTTAGTTACGTCAGTAGTAATTTTTGTGTCCTCCGTCCTCCAACTTCTAACTTCTAATTTCGCTAAAGCACAAGATCAGCTAACTAATTATCTGAATATTGCTGCCGAAAATAACCCCCAACTGCAAGCACTATTTACTGAATATCTGGCTACTCTGGAAGAAATGCCTCAGGCTAAAGCATTACCTGATCCGCAGTTAATGTTTTCTGCCTTTTTACAACCAATAGAGACTAGGGTTGGCCCTCAGCGGGCTAGCTTATCATTCAGTCAAATGTTTCCTTGGTTTGGTACGCTCACTGCGAGAGAGGATGTTGTGGCTCAGCAAGCTGAAGCCAAATTACAGATGTTGGAAGATGCTAAGCAGGAATTATTCAAGCAGGTTAAGGTCACGTATAATGAATTATACTATCTCCAGGCAGCTACCAATATCACTCGGAGAAATCTGAAATTACTGGCTTCATTTAAAGAATTAGCCCGTGTCAATTTTGAAGGCGGACAAGTAGGTTTTGCGGATGTATTGCGTATTGAAATAGAAGAAGAGGGATTACAAAATAAGCTCCAGTATCTGGAAGAAAGCTACGAACCACTCATCACCCAGTTTGAGCAATTGCTTAACCAAAATCTAACGGAAGCTATCGTACTACCCGATTCGTTGTGGATGGAAGAATTACTATTGACGAAAGACAGTGTGTTTCAGATAATCTTAGCGAATAATCCTCAGTTAGAAGCGATACGCTACCAGGCTCAGTCCTTTCAAAGTCAGGTGGTTGCCGTGCAAAAAATGAGTTTACCATCTTTTACTCTTGGTGGTAGTTACATCAACATTGGCTTTCATACTGATATGGAAGTACCTGATAACGGTCGGGATGCCATTCTTTTTCCTCAGATAGGGGTGCGCCTGCCATTGTATCGCAAGAAATACGAAGCGAGGGAGAAACAAGCGCAACTTCAAGAGGAAGCATTATTACTTCAGAGAGAAAGTATTCAAGATCAGCTACTCACGCAATTAGAAAACTTATACCGCGACTATCGGGATGCCCAACGAAGGGTACGGTTGAACCGTCGTTTAGCTGATTTGGCTGAGCGTACACTTAATTTGCTACAAACCGAGTTCATGACTAACGAAGCTGATTTCGAGGAGATTATTCGGGCAGAGCAACAATTGCTAGAGTACCAACTTAATTACGAGCGGGCAAAAGTAGAGCGAAATAACCATGTGTATAGTATTCAGTATCTAATGGGAAAAAGCTATGAAAAGTAGACAATCAATATATATCGGATTAGGGTTTCTTAGCTTAGGATTACTGTTAGGAAAACTTTTCTTTGGCGGTGGCAATACGCCTAAAATAGGAGAGCACCAGAAGCTAGAGCCTTCTGAGCATCAACACGAAGTAGGGGAGGTTTGGACTTGTTCTATGCATCCTCAGATTCGTCAGCCAGAACCAGGGCAATGTCCTATTTGTGGAATGGATCTAGTTTCAGTGGCTGGCACCCCAGGGGGCGATACTGGGTCAAGCGTAGATTTAGAAGGAGTGGTGCAAATGACTCCGGCAGCTATGCAAATTGCTAACGTACAAACTGTTTTAGTAAAGCGAGCGAACCCAACGAAAGAACTTTATCTTTCCGGAAGAGTGGAAGTGGATGAGAGAAGAATTTCGGAGATAACGGCTCATTTTGATGGTCGTATCGAAAAGCTTTATGTGAACTATACGGGGCAGGAGGTGAAGAAAGGGCAGGTGTTGGCAAGCGTATATTCACCTGATTTGGTAACGGCTCAAAAAGAACTGTTTGAAGCAGCTAGTTTTCGGGAAACTAATCCATCCTTTTTTGAAGCAGCTGTTAATAAACTTAAACTTTGGGATCTATCTGATCGCCAAATTGAAAATATTCTGGAAAGTAATGAAGTGAGGTATAACTTCAATGTACTCGCTCCTCGTTCAGGAACTATTGTATCTCGCCACGTGAATGCAGGTGATCATATTCACGAAGGGCAATCTATGTTTGAAGTGGCTGGGCTAGATAAGCTTTGGGTATTATTTGATGCCTATGAAAGTGATTTGCCCTGGATTCAGGTGGGGAATGAGATTCGCTTTACAGTACAGTCGCTACCAGGAAAAACCTTCATTAGTATAATAGCTTTTGTTAACCCAGTGGTAGAGGCTGAGCGTCGGGTGGTTGAAGTACGCGCTGAAATACAGAACGAATTGGGGCAGCTAAAACCTGATATGTATGTACAAGGAGTTTTATCATCATCGCTACCTGATGTTGACGAAGTATTGTTAGTTCCCAAAACGGCAATATTATGGACAGGTAAGCGATCTGTTATCTACGTAAAACAGCCTAATTTTGAGGAGCCAACCTTTACCTATCGCGAAGTAACCTTGGGTTCTGAAGCAGGTAATAATTATATAGTGGAAGAAGGATTAGAAGAAGGGGAGGAAATAGTCGTTAACGGAGTATTTAAAATTGATGCGGCAGCTCAATTGCAGGGGAAAGTTAGTATGATGAACCCAGAAGGAAACAAGAGTTCTGCTGGTCACAATCATGGGGAAATGAGTATGGGTGGTGAAAGTAGTAGGGAAAAATCAACAGCATCTGATAACTTTGGCAAAGCGCCCCCCCAGTTTAAGCAGCAATTAGCTGCCATTGTGGTGCCTTACCTAGAATTGAAAAACAGCCTGGTAGACCCAAGTGGAGAGAAAGTCTCAAGTGCGGCCAAGCAAACCCGATTTATCTTGGGAAAAGTAGATATGTCACTACTTTCAGAGGTTTCTCATAACTGGTGGAAGGAGCATTTTAACACTATGCAACAAGCACTCACTATGATTCAGTCGGCGCCATTAGACGCGCAGCGAAAAGCGTTTGCTCCATTAAGTGAAGCATTGTACCGTAGTCTTCAGCAGTTTAATGTCACCGGGTTAGATATTTACTACCAGTACTGTCCAATGGCTGATAATAATGCCGGGGCATATTGGCTAAGCAAACAGCAAGAAATTCGTAATCCTTACTTCGGTGAATCAATGCTCAGCTGCGGTGAGACTCTCGAGATTTTGAAGTAGCTCCAATCAAACAAATATTTCTGATGTGCAGGGAGTAATTATTCCTCACTATTGTTAAGCAATCATTATGTAGAGCGGGTCGTTATGTAAAGTAATATAGCTAATGTCTTACTAGAGAAGTTGTTTTGATCTGTTTTGCACCACATAATGTATACTTTCTTCGGCATTGAGTAACGCATCAGAGTAGAAAGATTTCTAAGCATTTCTGTTAAGAGCGTCAATAACTTTCTTCTTGTAGGTTCGGCTAATAGGAAGACTTATTTCTTTAACCTGTATTTGCTCTTTATTGAAAGAGAGAATTTTATGGGTGTTAACGATATAAGAACGGTGAATACGAAGAAAAGAGTTAGGTAGTGATGTCTCCAGTTTACTAATTTTTTCCTTCGTGGTGATCGGGGTAGATGTTGAGGTATGTATTCTGACGTAATCGCCTAAACTCTCTAGATAGTCAATATCTTGCTGTAAGATTCTGTGAACCCTACGTTCGGCACGCACCAGCAAGAAAGTATTTGTCTGCCTATTTTTCCCTTTTTCCAGATCCTGTATTCTTTTTTGATTTGCGAAGGAGCGCTTGGCTAACATAGTAAAACCATATAGAAAAACAATACTATATAAAACAACCGCTAAGAAGGGGATGTCGGCGGCTAAAGGCACCATATGATCGTAGCGATAGCTCGCCAATAGTATGAAGGCCACGAATACAACCGCCATTTCTAGATACAATGATACAATTGACAAGTAGCAAGAATATAATGCAAATTTGAAAGTTCTCTTTTCAAACAAGTATCGAGGTACTAGATAATAATTGAAGAAGTAGACCGTACCTATGATTACGGGAAGCAACATGCTTACAAAGAGGAAGGGCTCAATATAGTTATCATAAGAGCTACCAAATGTCAAGGTAAGCAACACGGCAGTGACCACCCAAAATAATGTATTATCTAGTATCTTCATCGCCTACTCTTCTCTGCAAAACTGACTCTTAAGGGGATAGTAAATGGCAAAAGTCGACGAAATGCCATTTTTCGTCTGGATTCTACCTTGAAGTATAACCGGGTTTGTTCCTACCATTGCAAAAGTAATTATATAACTCAATCCGTGTGATGATTGACCTTTTCTATCAAGGCGAAGTCTTATTTATGAGCATTCTGACATTATTACTTATTACTGTCCTAACAATAAGCGTAATCGTTGCTATTGATATTACCAAAAATAAAGCTACTAACATCATAAAGGTTCAGCAATACTTGTCTTACTTGAAGTCAATTGGATTGTTCGCCTTAATATTTGGCCTGTTTACGCAGCTACTCGGCTTGTATGGAGCCTTCACAGCGATTGAGGAATGGGGTAGTATTTCGTCAACCGTTCTATCAATAGGCTTATGGACTTCATCCATTCCTAGCCTGTACGGCTTAGTGATTTTTCTGCTTTCTCACTTGATACGTTGGGTACTATCTGGTTGGCTCAATCGAATCAAAACCATTTCTTAAGACCAACATCTATTCATCTTACCATATTGTACTTTCATGAGAATCTTAGAGATATGCCTAATACTTTCTGAATTAGCTATGCTATTGCTTTTTTTACTGAAACCCTCACTGAGGTTTAAAAACCTTAAGTGGCTTCTTTTTCTTCCTCCATTGCTCCTTTTGATACACGGGTTTATAGAAGGTATGCGATGGCAATTAATAATGGCTTATGGAATAGCGGCGCTATTAGCGTTGATTCCTCTTATGCCAGCTTCTTTACGATTTCCTCGCTACCTCAATATCATTCTATTATCACTAGCTGGTTTACTCGTGGTAATCTCGCTGTCGCTGGGCTATCTAATACCTGTTTTCCGGTTTCCTGAACCTTCTGGTTCTTTTACGGTGGGCACTACCTATCTACATCTGCGAGACGATGCTCGACCTGAAATAATTACTCCAGATACTTCCGACGTGCGAGAATTGATGGTACGAGTATGGTATCCTTCAGAAGCTAAAACACAAGAAACTTACCCTTATTTGCATCCGGCACTGACGAAGGTACTGGCGGAAAATTACGGCTTGCCTAAGTTTATACTTTCTCACCTAGATTTGGTTAAAACACATAGTCTTCCGGATGCCCCAATTGCTTCGCAAGAAGTGCCCTTTCCTGCAATCATATTTTCTCCGGGCTATATGACCCATTCTTCTATGTATACTTCTTTGCTTGAAACACTAGCTAGCCAAGGTTATATCATATTTAGTATTGACTACACGTATGAGACTCCAGTATCGGTGTTTCCCAATAAGGATTTGCGATTCTACGATGCTGACTATACCGATGTTTGGAAGAATACTTCATGGGATACGGTGCAGGCGAGTATCAATGCCTTTAGGAGTGCAGACAATATAACGACGAAACGTCGGCATACCGAACAGTACTTAACCCAAATACCCTATACTGCTCGCGTTAATCAATGGAGCTATGATGTTAGCTTTGTGATCGATCAACTACAAAACGAGGGACATCCGCTCTTCTATACTATTGATCATAATAATATTGGGGTAATGGGTCATTCCTTAGGGGGAGCCACCTCGGCATTAGCTTGTGCACTGGATAGCCGTATTAAAGCAGGTATCAACTTGGATGGTTCACAATGGGGAAGTCTGTTGGAGCATACGATCAAACAACCTTTCATGTGGATTACTGCCGAAAAGAATTTAGCCGAATCATCGGAGGATATTGACTCATTCATTTATAATCAGGTATCAAGAGGTGATTTTTACCCTCTACGCATAGTACACGCCACCCATGCTAACTTTTATGATCTATCGCTTTGGTCTAACTATGCACCTTTGACACATACTGGCTCTATCGATGTTCACCGAATGATTAAGATTGTCAACCAATGCTCACTAAACTTTTTCAATAAGTATTTAAAGAACGAACCCGTTGTAATAGATCATTTGACCAAAGAGTTCAACGAGCTGATTAGAAAGGATAGATAAGAGGGTTCTAGCGTCATAGGTTCATTCACTTGATGGTAAGTCAAATCTGGGCGATCTAGTTTTCAAAGCATATTGACCCTAAAACATATTACAAAATGAACTAGCATATCTAAGACTTTAATACGATGCTGGCTGAAGCTAGTGTTTATCTGACCGATCAACTCCGTTACGCCCCTAGTACCGTCAGTGAATACCGTAAGAAGCCCCTGTCTGGCATAACCAACGAGAACCTGCTGAGTTGGCTCAAGCAATTCTGAGTTTTTATGTAAAGCGAGATGAAGTTATTGGTAGCTGATGGTGTTTCCAAATAGCATTATCCAGCATTACTTTACATAACCAGTCACTCTATAGAATGCCCATGATCAGCCAAAACGATCATTTAAGTCCTGGAGACATTATTCGCTTTCAAGAACCAATGAAAAAGCTGATATGGTTTCTAAAGTAGCCATATCAGCCCAATCGATAAGTTTTGCTGGAGAAGCAAAGGGTGACTGGATTAAAAGCTGTACCCTACTGATAATTTGAAGAAAGAAGGTTGTTCGTGATCACTTTCGGTGACCTGTTCGTCTGATCGTAAATCACCTCCGGTAGTAAATCTGGCAAAAGAACCTCCTTTAGGGTCAGAAAACTGGATGTATGGTCCTAGAGCCTGATAAAAAGCAAAGCCAGCATCCTCTGGTGCATTATTTCCTCCGGTATAACTCAGTTGCTCAAAATGCAAACCAAGAGAAAGGAAAGAATTTATTTTGTAGCCCGTATTTATCCAGTAGTGAACGTAATTATTCGTTGATGGATTTCCGTGATCAAATCCAGCGTAATAGCCGAAGTAAAACTCACCTTCTAGGGCATCTGTGTCCAAACCTACAGTCAAATTAGGTACAATACCCTCGGCAAGCACTGGGGTTCCTAAACCTGAGGTCAAACCTCCGTTGAGTAATCCAATTTGGGGGTTGACGTACAAAGCATCACCCACCGGAAATCCTACTCCTACACCAACTTCTGTCCAATTACCCCATGAGCCACCAGCAGCACCACCGGACCATAGGATGCCATAAAAAGTAAAATCCACTGAACCACTACCATAAGAACCAGCAAAAAACGGGTAAAATCCGAAAAAGATATCTGAATTCAGTGATACACTCATATCAAAATTATCCTCTTCTTCTTGAGCAAATACATTCATGGCAAAAAGCAACAGTAAGAGTAACGCGTAGATTCTTTTCATTTTAATAAAAATTTTGGTGTTTAATAATGAACTGGTCAATAGAAAAATGAAATAGTTATCGAATTTATATTGCAATAATAACACTTAAATATAAAATAGCAATACTATTAAAATAAATTATTTTGCTAATTTAGTTAATTGTAATACTTGTATCTGCTAAATATTGACTTTGACATATTTTGTTAATCAAAATCTCAGAAAAACAGTACCTCTGAGCGGTAGAAACTTTCAAGTATCAAAATGATTGGATTGATAAACAGATTTAGAACATCTATAGAATTAATAGGAAGGATACAGAATTGAGCACACTGATACTTCATCAAGATTCAGTTAATTCTTCAACTATTCTCAACAGACCTATGTCAACAGAAAAGAAAAAATCTCCCGAGGATAGTCCTAGTGAACTAAAAGATCACTTGGCCGCAAAGACGGAGCATGTTCATGAGGAAGCTATGACTAACGATTACAACATTTATTATGCCGGAGGGCAGGAGTACTATCATGAAAGCCAGGGTGGGTATGTCGGAAAGGGGTACGGCCATTATCGGATGGTGATTGCCGATTTTCGGAAGCGCTTCTGGGGAGCACTAGTACTGACCCTTCCTATCCTGGTCTTTTCACCCATGATTCAGAGCTTGCTGGGTTACCAGTGGATGCTGCCAGGTAATGCTTATGTACTATTGGGGTTGTCAACTACCATCTATTTCTGGGGCGGGTGGCCCTTTCTGAAGGGATTTTGGACTGAGGTGAAATGCAGTACTCCCGGCATGATGACCCTAACTGCCCTGGCGATTAGTGTGGCTTATTTCTACTGTTCGGCTACAGTTTTGGGATTACCGGGGGGCGACTTTTTCTGGGAGTTGGCTATACTCATTGATATTTTGTTGCTAGGACACTGGTTAGAAATGAAATCGGTTTTAGATGCTTCCAAAGCGTTAAACCTATTGGTAGGCATGATGCCTGAAAAAGCTCACTTGGTCACCGAAACCGGTATTGAAGACGTACCGCTAAAAAACCTGCGTAGGGACGATGTCATCTTAGTGAAGCCGGGTGAAGAGGTTCCTGCCGATGGGATAATTATTGAAGGGGAGGGCTTCTTGAACGAAGCCATGCTTACTGGCGAATCAAATTCGATAAAAAAGACTACTGGTGATCAGATAATTGGGGGATCAATCAACGGGAATAGCTCCTTTAAGGTTAGGGTGAAACATATCGGTGAGGATAGTTACTTAGCTAAAGTCATTACGCGGGTGTAAGAAGCGTAGGGGACAGAGTATAAGGTGCTAGACCTCTGGGGTCGGGCAGCCAAATAGCTCACCAATATTATCTTGTTTGAGGTACTCAAGTGAAACTTGGCTTCATACTATCAGTCTGTAGATCAAATTACTTTCTTGCTGGCAAAAGTGATTCTTGTACTTTTCTTTTCCCTACTCGCCAGAATTTACAAAACCATTAGATCCCCTGAGTTGGATTGAGTAACCCATATCTTACTTTTGAGCAGGGTGTTAAGATGAAAATAGGTGTTAATATTAAGAAAAGCGTAATAACAATGAGGTAGGATGCTGATGAAATCCTCACCAAAATTGAGAATATACGGATTGAAGACATTTTTTAATGAGTTACCATTGCTTATACAAAGATCCGAGGCAAGTGGTACATCATTAGCAAGCGATCTACCGCCATGCTTTTTACCGGAGTGGATCAATTCTAACCAGTGCCCTCAGTGGCATTGATCACGCTCTATGGGATATTGAAAAATACTAGGCATACCCGTGTACGAATTACTCGGCGGGCCTACTCGCGATCGCGTTACTGTGTACGGAAGAGCCCGTACCGCCGAACAGATGAAGGAACGAGTAGCTAAGGCTACAATACTATAAAAACGGCTGTAGATATTGGTCAAAGTATTCCGATGGTTGAAAAGAATCTGGCGTTTGGTGCTTTCTATCATGAAAACAACAACGATAAAGCTATTACCTATTTGCGTAGTGCAATGGAGGAAGAAACCGATATGTCGCTTTGGTACGCTGAATTAGCTAAGTACTACGAACTTTCTAATGCTAGTTTCACTGAGAGTTTGGCAATTCTTAGCAACAATATAGACGTAGTAAAGCAGGATGTTTCAGCCCCCAAAGCCTTAGTAGCATTATACAATCTGAACGGCGAATACGACGAAGCTATCCAATTCCTCAACACTCACCATTTCCGAACTTGGGAAGGAGGACGGGAGATTTACTGGCACTACGTGGATACTCATACTCTAAAGGCTATTGAGTTGATAAATGATAAAGAATACGAGTCCTCGATTACTCATTTAGATTCAGCCCTGCTTTATCCGGAGAATCTGGAAGTAGGCCAAGCTTCGGATGGATAAAAAAATGCCTTGATCTACTATTTTATGGGAGAGGTCTACGATAAAATGGGCAAATCCAAAAAAGCAAAAGAGAGCTACCAGCAAAGCGTAGCGTCAGAAAACCGAAGGAGCATGTACGATCTACTTTATTATCAGGCCAAATCCTACGAAAAGCTGGGTGACACCGATAAGGCCAACGAGATGTTCCACAGCCTGATCAGCCAGGGGCAAGAACTCCGTGAAGCAGGGGCCGACAATACCCTGATTGCCGTAGAAGAAGGCTCATCCCGCAACAATAAAGCGATCTCCCAATCCTATTTCCTGGAAGCCCTGGGCAACCGAGGTCTGGGAAATAAGGAAGAAGCCCACCGCTTATTTCAATCAGCCCTTGATGAGTACAATCATAACTTATGGGCTAAAGTGATGATGAATGAAGAAGGGCTACCTTCTTTGAAGTAGGCTCTACTTGGTAATTCTCTTCAATGATTAGATAAATTTGTAAATAGCTAAATTGCTGGCAAGAATACGATCAACAAAGTAAAAATGATGAAAGCAATAGGATTTAAACAATCACTACCCATAACCGGAGAGAATAGCTTTATTGAGTTTGAAGCTGAAAAGCCTACGCCATCCGGCTACGATCTGCTGGTGAAAGTAGCTGCTAACTCGATCAACCCAGTTGATTATAAAGTGCGGCAAAACGCGGCCAAAGATACGGTGCTGGATACTCCCAAGATTATTGGCTGGGACGCCGTAGGAACCGTGGACGCCGTAGGCGACAAAACATCACAATTTAAAGTAGGTGATGAAGTGTACTACGCCGGAGATATTACTCGCAGTGGTAGCAATGCTGAATATCAATTAGTTGATGAACGTATTGTAGGGATTAAGCCTAAGAGCTTGACGGTAGCCGAAGCTGCGGCGATTCCACTAACCGGGTTAACCGCTTATGAAGCCTTGTTTGATCGAATCAAAATAAACCCGGAAAATGACCAAGGGAAAACCGTCCTGATTCTAGCGGGTGCTGGTGGGGTAGGTTCTATCGCCATTCAATTGGCTAAACAAATCGCTAAGCTAGCGGTGATCGCTACAGCATCTCGACCGGAATCTGAAAAATGGTGTAAAGAAATGGGAGCTGATTATGTGGTAAACCACCATAATCTACAAGCTGAATTAGAAAAGATAGGTCATAGCCAAGTAGACTATATTTTAGATTTTGCGGGCATCAATTCCTATTGGGAATCCGTTACCGAGGTTATTAAACCCCAAGGACATATTGTAACTATTGTCGGGAACAGCGATCCGCTGAATCTGAGTTTGCTCAAGAATAAGAGCGCAACACTTTCCTGGGAATTTATGTATACCCGCTCTATGTATCAAACCGATGATGTCGCTAGGCAGTGCGAAATTTTGAATCATATCGCTGAATTACTGGATGCTGGAATCCTCAGACATACCCTAACTACTACATTAAAGGGTCTTACGGCAGAAAACCTAAAAGAAGCCCACCAAATGCAGGAATCGGGAAAAACGATTGGAAAGACGGTTATTGAATTTTAAAGTAAACTGTTTAGTACGAAGTGTTTACGCGATAAGGAGTCGATGCCTTTATGAGCGGTTGAATTAAGGTGGCCAAAGGAATTGGGAAAATTCCTTTGGTTCTCTGTCAACAAAAAGGTATGTGCTAAATGCAATTTGTGGTAAAGACTATCTATTAATGGGCTTTTATCATTTGATGGTGATCCAATAGCCAGACTAGGTCAGCATCACTACTTGAGGGTACTTTTTCTTTTCTACTCATTAGTCTAGTATTCAGTTATATTCTAGCAACAAAATCTTCTAAATTTACTTTACGGTTAAAAGCCCGAGTATTTTTCGTAAACGATAGCGAGTTGTATGCACCGACTCAATAGAAAAGTCTAGAAGTTTAGCCATGTCTTTAGAGGAAAAATTTAGTTTAATATCTAGTTATTGGGATGGGTGAAATCCCACGCCTTCAGTGGACGCCATGCGGGCGGCAACTTTAGTATTTTTCGATTTGTATCTTTGTGAGATGTCAAACTATCGGAAAGGTTTACATACTCGCTATGATCTAAAAATACACATTGTGTGGATTACAAAATATAGAAAGCCCGTCTTACACGGTGCAATAGCTAAACGAGTAAGAGAGTTGATGCGAGAAACCTGTTTGGCTAATGAGATACAAATTGTTAAAGGCCATGTATCAAAGGATCGTGTACATTTGCTAATAAGCTATGGCGCGGCCACCGTCCGCCACGTTTATCAGTAGCTAAGATAGCGCAATATATCAAGGGGAAAACCGCGTCACGGTGACTTCACGGAAAATGCTTCAAGAATTTACGGATTTGAAGAAACAGTTTTGGGGCAGCCGTGGCACGGACAGCACATATGGGCTAGAGGCTATTTTGCAGTGAGTACAGGAAATGTAACCAATAAAGTGATAGCAGAATACATTGAGAACCAAGACAAAGAACCACCAAATGAAGATTTCAAAATACATGATGCATCATAGTTTCAGGCGGCTTCACACGCATACAAATCTACCGTCCTTTCAGCCGCTATGTAGTTTAATTTTTACCGATGGTCCCGAGCGAAATACCATTCAGTGGTCTTCCGACGGGGTTAATTTTGAGATCAAATCGCATATTAAGTGGGGACCACCTGCTGCTGGGCTAGTTCGTGAATTGGATTTCGAGGCTCATCCAGTAGAAGCTCTTAAATCGGGGCTCACTCACGAATACGTCAGCTACGACTGGCAAAAAATCATGCGGTTTGAGTATAAGCAACCCTTTACCCCCTAATACCAAGCTACTGTCGTTTGTGGACTATGGACTGTTGACGAACAACAATCAGCAATTGAGCCATTGAACCGGGCGCAATCAAATTATAGACTAGAGCATTTTAACATAATAATACCAAAAGACATATGAAAGCAGCATATTATAAAGAGAAAGGCAAGTTTGAAGTAGGAGAGACCCAAACTAGATCACCGGGAGTAGATGAAGTCCGGCTAGAGGTAGCTTACTGCGGTGTTTGTGGAACTGATGTGCATATTTATCATGGTGTAATGGATCAGCGAATCCAGCCCCCCCAAATCGTTGGGCACGAAGCTTCAGCAACGGTAGCTGAAGTAGGAGAAGGAGTAGAAGGAATACAAGTCGGCGATAAGGTAGCCGTGCGCCCACTTAAATTTGGCGACCCGCACCCCTTTGATAAAGGTAATCCCCACGTAGGTAAAAATTTGAAATTTATTGGCATCGATGCTCCTGGCGCATTTCAGAATAGTTGGGTGGTACCTGCTTATACCTTGCATGCTTTGCCCGACGGCTTATCGCTTCGGCATGGAGCATTTATTGAACCATTGTCGGTAGCTTGTCATGATGTAAAGATTGGGCGGGTAAAAGCTGGAGAAAACTGTTTAGTCATTGGTGGTGGCCCTATCGGAACCCTCATCGCCTTTGTACTTCGAAAAAAAGGAGCGAACGCTATAGTATCCGAAGTAAACGAAAAGCGGGTAGAGATGCTAAAAGGCTTTGGCTTTGAAGTAATCAATCCAATTAAAGAAGATATTGCCGAGCGAGTCAACAGTCTCACGAATGAGGCGATGGCTGACTGCGTATTTGAAGTGTCAGGCTCAGCCGCTGGAGTAAAAACCATGACTGAGGTAGTTAACGTGCGAGGTCGGATTGTAATGGTAGCTATTCACAGCGGAGGGACAAGAGAGGTTGACTTGTTCAAATTCTTTTGGTCGGAGATTGAAATGTTAGGTGCCCGGCTCTACGATGAAGAGGATTACGAAGAGGCCATCCGCATTGCGGCCTCTGGCAATATTCCCTTTGATAAACTAATCACTCAGGAAAGCCCACTGGATGAAATCCAAGGAGTTTTTGAAGCGATAGATAATAATCCGGCAGGTATGAAGTATCTAATTAACTGTCAGTCCTGATTTCAGAAGTAGATCTGTTAAACAATTAGTATAAAGAATCTAACCTATGATATTGAATCAATTTAAATTAGACGGAAAGACAGCGTTAGTAACCGGATGCAAACGGGGTATTGGCAAAGCGATGGCAGTGGCTTTAGCTGAAGCTGGAGCGAATATTATCGGAGTATCTGCTTCGCTGGAATTGTCAGGAAGTGATGTTGAGAAAAAGGTTACCGAACGCGGTGGTTCGTTTCAAGCCTATCAATGCGATTTTTCTGATCGGAAAGCGCTGTATCAATTTATCGAGCAGGTGAAATCGGATTATGACCAAATTGATATTCTGGTAAACAATGCCGGAACCATACTGCGAAAACCAGCCGCTGAACATCCGGATGAGATGTGGGATAAAGTAATTGAGGTGAATCAGAATGCCCAGTTTATCCTAACCCGCGAGTTCGGGAAAGGTATGGTTGAGCGAGGTAGTGGAAAGATTGTTTTTACCGCCTCGTTACTTACTTTCCAAGGTGGAATTACAGTGCCAGGCTATGCAGCTAGTAAAGGAGCTATCGGACAAATGACGATGGCTTTCGCTAATGAGTGGGCGGGAAAAGGCGTAAACGTAAACGCTATTGCGCCTGGTTACATTAGCACTGATAATACTGAAGCTCTTCGCAATGATCCCCAACGCGCTGAGTCTATTCTTTCTCGTATTCCTGCCGGACGCTGGGGCGAACCGGAAGATTTCGCTGGGCCAATTGTATTCCTATGCTCAGAAGCAGCCGCTTATATGCATGGAACCACTATGCTGGTTGACGGTGGTTGGATGGGACGGTAATAATGAGTAATGAATAATGATGAATGAGTGATTACAGATCATTCGTCATTATTCATTACTCATTAAAACTATGCTTGAAATCAAGCAATACCAACTTTTTATTAACGGTGAGTGGGTTGATTCCTCTACTTGTGAGCATGAGGAAATTACTAGTCCTGCTGAAGAATCGGTAGTAGGAACAGTGCAAATGGGAGTGGAGGCCGATGCCCAATGGCCTTAGAAGCCGCTGAGCAAGCTCAAAAAGCCTGGAATAAAGTTCCAGCTAAGAAGCGAGCAGATGTACCTGCACGAAGATATTTACGAACCCTTCATGGAAAAATTCATGAAGAAAGTAGAAGCACTGAAGATTGTTAACCCTCTAGATTAGGCTGTGGAACTGGGGGAGAAGATGGAAAGTATGGTTTTGAACAGTACCTGGATAAGAAAACATTTTATGTAAAATATAAAGCCTAGCTATGGGAAGTACGATTGCTAAAGTCCAACCCCGAATGTTTCGGATACCTTTACCGGAAGTGCTTAATGATGCCAAACACGGCAACCACACCCACTTTGAATTAGTTACTGTAACTATAACTCTAGAAGATGGTAGTGAAGGTACGGGTTATACCTAAACTGGTGGGAAGGGAGGTCATGCCATTAAATCAGTAGCTGAGCACGATATTGCTCCGGCTTTTATTGGGCTAGATGGGGATAATAAAGAAAAGGTTTTTGATTTTATGGAGTGGCATATTCACTAGGTAGGTCGGGGTGGAATTACTTCTTTCGCCATTTCTGCTATTGATATTGCCTTGTGGAAAATTCGCTGCAAAAAGGCGAAAAGACCCCTGTGGCAAGTAACCGGGGCTGCTAATAATACCTGTAATGCTTACTGTGGTGGTATTGATCTACAATTTTCACTGGAGAAGCTACTCAAAAATATGCAAGGCTACCTAGATTCAGGTTTTAATGCGGTGAAAATCAAGGTTGGTTGCCCTTGCCTGGAAGAAGATTTGGAACGAATAGAAGCAGTACGAGAGCTAATTGGGGATAATCGCCTATGGTAGATGCTAACTATTCTATGACTGTAGAACAGGCCATAAAAGCGGCTCAAGCTTTTGAGCCTTATAACTTGCAATGGTTTGAAGAACCTACGATTCCTGATGACTACCTCGGATTTGCCCAGATTGCGATGCCACCGGAATACTGCTAGCCATGGGGGAGAACCTACACACGCTCTACGAATTTGGCTACGCCTTTGAACAAGCCAGGCTTTCATTTATTCAGTCTGATACTTCTAATTGCGGTGGCATTTATGGTTGGCTTCAGGTAGCCGAGATGTCACAAAAGTATGGTATTCCAGTCTGTTCTCACGGCATGTAGGAACTACACTTAAGTTTGGTATCAGCCCAACCTAATGCTGGATGGCTGGAAGTATACAGTTCTGGGCGCGAGTATGACAATGTAGGATATTCGTGATGAACGAGTTAAGGAGCTGGCTTTAGAGTGAATTCGCTACTACTACTAACTTCGTTGGGACTTAGTGAAAGAAAGAATCATAGACACTCCCGGTATCAAATCTGAGAGCGGTGGGACTGGACCTTACCAGCCTTGGTCGGGAGTATTTAGATATTCCCCAGAATGAGTTGAACAACAATCCTAACTTACAGCATAACCCAGGTACAACTAGCGTTGATAGCAAGATGCAATTTAGTAGTAAAAGGTCGGAAAACCGGCCTTTTATGTACAAGTGTAATTCTAACTAATTAAGTGCTAAATTCTTAACCTCTACCTATTTTCTAAGTGTTACTCCTTCATTTCCCTTTTATAACAGCTCAAATTCTTACGTCATTTATAATTTCAAAAGATTTAGTTTTGAATAATGATTTATATAAGATTTAGATTTTTTTAAGGTATTATGCCGTAACAAACATTCAAATTTTTAAATACTTATACAAATTCCAGCAAAAACTTACTCTGTAATTGTTGTACTTTTTTAATTTTTAGTTAAACTTTTAACTATATTTGTTTAACTAAATCATTTAAAAAGCAAAACAAAAAGATAAAATGAGAATAACTAATCTTCATTCGTTGCGGACAAACGTATGGTTACTATTAGGTGTATTCGTCGCTATATTAATCTTATTCAATACTTTTATACTAGTACAAAATCAACGTACCCGCTCTGTTAGCCAAGAGATAGAAGAAGTACGGTTGCCAGTTAGCTTTTTAGCCAAAGAAGTTCAATCGGGCATTAACCAAGTTTCGGCTAATCAACGTGGCTATTTTTCAACTGGAGTAGCTTCATTTGCCGAAAAGCGAGCTAGTATCTGGCAAAAGACCTTATTACCCTCTTTGGAAAAGTTGGCAGACCTAAAGCCGCTGGTAAGCAAGGAGAATCAGCAAAGAATTGAAGAGTTAGAAAAGGTATTACCTGAGTACAGTATTCTTCAGAATGAGATCGATCAAAAAATTAAAGAACTGCTTAATCTTAAATATACTGATAACCTTGATCAACAGGTTGATTCAGTTCATTCTATCGCTTTAGTAGAAAGAATTACTGCCTATGAGGTGAGAAAAGCAGAGATTACCCAAGAGATAGTGAGTAAAGTAAACCCTATCCAGGGCCTCTGCTTTGAACTAATAAATCCTTTGGTTGACGATCAAAAAGCAAACCTAACATCAGGAGTATCTATGGTGCGGGGTGGTCTAGACAAGATCGTGATTATAGTAGCCGTTCTCTCTGTTTTTGGCATTATCGTTTCTGGGGTTCTGATCTGGCTTTTACTTAAGAGAATCAATAAATCTATTAATCGTCCTACTAAGTTGCTTGATAAACTTGCTTTGGGGGAGTTGCCAGACTCTATTGAAGAATCCAATGATGAACTCAACCCAATTATTCAATCAGGCAATAATCTGAGCAAAAACCTAACCCATGCTAGTCAGTTTGCTCAGGCAATTGGCGATGGTAACTTTTCTTTTGATTTCCAGCCCATTGGCGAGCAAGATGCGCTAGGCAACGCATTAATCCAAATGCGGGATAAGCTGGCTGAAGTAGCTCAGACCGATAAGAAGAGGAATTGGGCCACCCAAGGTCTGGCCGAAATTGGGGGTATTCTACGAAAAAGTACAGAAGTAATTGATGACCTTTACATTCAGGTATTGAGCTATGTTGTAAAGTATATTGAAGCCAATCAGGGTGGACTGTTTATCTTACAAAATGATGAAGAGACTGAGCCATACTTAGAATTAGTGGCAAGTTATGCCTACAACAAGCAAAAATTTTTAGAACGAAATGTGGCTATTGGTGAAGGTTTACTCGGCCAAGCCTACCTGGAAAAGGAGCCGATACTCCTGACAGAGATACCTCAAGACTATATAAATATTACTTCAGGACTGGGCGATACCAATCCTAATTGTATTCTAATTGTGCCTCTCAAAGTGAACGAACAGGTAGTTGGTATGCTGGAACTAGCCTCTTTTCAGGTGTACGACGAGTATCAAGTGGAGTTCGTGGTAAAACTAGCAGAGAGTATTGCTTCAGCTATCACCAACATTAAAGTAAATGTTCGCACGAACCGACTGTTACAAGAAGCTCAACAGAGAGAAGAGGAACTTAGAGCCCAGGAAGAGGAAATGCGGCAAAATATGGAGGAGTTACAAGCCACACAGGAGGAAATGTCTAGAGTGCAAAAAGAGCTAAAAGCCGAACTGGAAAGAAGAGATTCTTCCACAGTTTCTGAATAAGTAGTCAATGCTCTCTGGGTTAAATTTAATGAGATTAACAATAAGATTTGATTGTTGGAGGAGAGTAGACTTCCTGCAAATTATCCGAGTTTCAGTCTTGAGCAAATGCTTTTATGGATGTTTCTCGAAAAACAGTAACGTATCCTCGAGGTGCTGTTGCCAGTAAGACCACTCGTGACCTCCTTCAAACTCTTCATACGTGTGCGGAATGTTGGCTTCTAGCAATTGGTTATGTAATTCACGATTGTAGTTAATGAGTAAGTCCTGCTGTCCACAATCGAGGCGAATAGGGGGTAAAGTATCTTTTTGAGCCTGCATAGTGAGAAAGACACTACTGGCTTCAGTTTCTACTGGTTGATAATGAGTTAACGGTTCTTCCACAAATAATTTCATCTGCTCAATAGAGGTAATGGAACTATGCGCCGAAATAGCCGCAAATTTTTCCGGGTACGTAGCTCCTAATCGTAAAGCACCAAATCCACCCATAGAAAGCCCAGCAATATAAACCGGAGAGTTAACAGTAACGCTTGGTATATTCTCCTTCACTGCGGTGGGTACGTCCTCCACTATCCACTTCTCGAAATTACCAGGCACAATTGACTGATAAGCAGTTCCATCTCCCCAAAGTCCGTCGGAGGGCATGGCTAATACCATCGGGCTTATTTTTTTATCTTGAATAAGTTGCTGCGTGGTAAGGTGAGCTTTTCCTTTTAATGCCCATATCCAAGCACTTCCGTATACTCCGTGAAGCAGTAATATCAACGGAAGGTCTTTTGACTTCTTGGCTTCATCAGGCACAAATACACAAATATCACCCCGCCCTTTCAGGTAATTGGATTTCACGGTAATAAAACGCAGACCATCGTGCTCCGCATCAGCATCGGAGATTTCAGTAGTTCTGAAGTTTGACATATCAGTTAAAAGTAATGACTCCTTTGGCATTCTTTCCGGCTAACATATCATCAAACGCTTGGGATAACTGATCTAGTGAATACTCACGAGTCACCAATTCATCCAATAGCAAGTCACCTTTAGCGTATAGTGCGATAATTTTAGGAAAGTCAATGCCTGGGTTGCACTTTCCGTACAGTGGATTGATGTACACCTTATCCCACTCAAACAAATTCATATCGATGGTGATCTCCTGTTCAATACCACTCACTTGCACGGCAGTTCCAGCGTTTCGTACCATCGCTAGGGGAGCGGCGCCCAAAGCCGGAATAGCGGTACATTCAAAAGCATAATCGGCTCCCCGACCTCCAGTTAGTGTTTTCACTTGTTCAGCCGCTTGCAGCAGTCCAGTATCATCTTTCTCAGCTAACAAGGTATGAGTTGCCCCGAACTGTTTCGCCATTTCAAGCTTGGCGGGATTAATATCAACAGTAATAACCGCAGCTGCTCCAGCTATTTTTGCTGCTTGAATAACATTCAACCCAACTCCGCCCGCACCTAAAACTACCACACTACTTCCGGGCTTTACCTCAGCGGCATTTACAACCGAACCGTAGCCAGTCATTACTCCACAGCTAACAATACTAGCCGAAGGAAAAGGAATAGATTGGTCTTCTATTTTTACCAATGCTGACTGCTTTACTAAGGTGTATTCCGATAAAGTACCTAAGTTAAACGATCGTTCAATAGGTTTGCCTTGCCAGATCGTACCTTCTAAATGAGCGTGACCGGGGGTGTAACCATTAGCGCCCGCTACTACTGGCGAGTTTTGCTCGCAAATATGCGGATTACCAATTTGACACTGAAAGCAGCTTCCGCAGGGCGTAGCCCAGTTGAGAATAACTGTATCACCAGCTTTGAAATCCTTTACTTGTTCACCTACCTCGATAACTGTTCCCGCACCTTCGTGCCCCATTACAATAGGTTTTCCCCAGGATAATGAATCGTAGTCGGTGTGGCAAAGACCCGCGGCTTTCATTTGTACTAGCACTTCATCGTCGGCTGGACTAGCTACTTCAATGGATTCTATCCGAAAATCCCCGTTTCCAGTAGCTACGGCGGCTTGGCAGTTTACAGACATAAAATATAGTTAGGTTGATTAATACAAATACTCGCTGACTTGAAAACGTCTTGCTATGGTTATTCTAACAGTTAAACATGATTAAATATTTTTAGAATCTCTTCTGCAAAATTGATTAATAATTCTTCTATTTTGTCTCACCTACTATCTGAAAAGTGAATTACTTAACAAATACAAGGAAAAATGAAGGCTGTGCTGGAGAAAATTAGCAATCCGCAGGCTAGTGTGATCACTGCCTTCAACTATGTGGAGGATCATTTTTCTGCGCCTTGGCATTACCATCCTGAGTACGAGCTTACCTGCATCCTGGAAAGTGAGGGTATCCGCTATGTTGGTAATCATATTTCAGAATACCAACCATTAGATTTGGTACTACTAGGAACAAATCTACCCCATCGCTGGAAAAAATCTGAGGAAAGTACCGGAAAAGCCAGTTCATTAGTAATTCAGTGGAAACCAGCGGTACTACCAGAGATAGTAGATTTACAAGTAATACAACAATTATTAACCCGGGCTAACCGGGGGCTGTTTTTTAGAAGAGAAGTAGTCGAAGAAATATTACCAAGGATGAAGGCAATCGTATTTACTGAAGGCAATCGATACTTTCAATTATTAAACTTACTACACATGCTGAGCGAAATTGATGAGTATGAGTTTCTTTCGGGAGAAAGTTTCTCCCCTGATTTATCGGAAAAAACCAGTGATCGCTTAGATAAGGTACAGCAGTACGTGGAAGATCATTATACGGAAAAAATTAGCTTAGCTCAGGTGGCAGATCTGGTCAATATGACTGAATCTTCCTTTTCCCGCTTCTTTAGCCGAGTGATGCAGAAACCATTCTTTAGCTTTCTTAACGAATACCGGATTAATAGAGCTAGTAAGCTCCTGATAGAATCTGAGCAAGGTATTGCCGAAATTGGCTTTTCTTGTGGCTATGAAAGCCTACCGTTTTTTTACAAACAGTTTAAAAAGATTAAGGGATATTCCCCACGGGCATTTAGGAAAAGCTACTTGGCGACAAATGCTGTAGTATCTGATCGCGATAGCCGATTCATAGTTTGAGAGATAAAGATACTCTTTTTTGTTCGTATAGACTATTTTACTAATCTAGTAAAAACAAAATAAGTGATTTTTTCATCAAAATAAAGGAAGATTCCATTCAGTAATCTGGCGTTCTTTATACTAGAAATCTTGTAGTAAATAATTCAGGACTAACCTGCGACTACCTTCAAACTAGAGTAAACCTAACCACCAACAAAATGAAGAAAAGTGCCTTACCCGATCCGTTTGAGCAAGCTCGAGTTGAAAGGGGCTACGGTGAGATAAACGATCAGGGTGATCCAGTAACCATGCTTCTTCGCCTGAAGGATGTGCGTAAATGCGCCCATAACTGGAAAACCTTTCAGTCGGGGGCTGCACCAGGGCGCATTGTCGTTCCTTCAGAAGTAGATATTCGGGAAACCCGACAGATACCATTCGAATTAGACCCACCTATGCACGGCAAGTATCGAGCATTAGTAGAACCCTGGTTTAGGCGTCCTCTGGAAACCGAGTATCAGGAAAAACTCTCTCAGCAGATTAATGATATTGTGGATGAAGTTCTCACAACTGATTCAGTAGAAGTAGTAGAAGAGTTTTCGCTAAAGCTTCAGTCCCGAGCCTTAACGCTGCTGCTCAATATTCCTTACGAAGAGGCAGAAACCTGGATTTCTTGGGGAACCCACGTATTTCGGAGTGAAGATGATCCGCTGGATGGTGAGAAAGCTGCCATTTTGTATGATTACATCGATGAACAAATTGACCAAGTACTGGAAAATCCTGGCGATGATCTTTATTCTGTTCTTCTAGCTTCAGAAGTGGAGGGGAAAAAGCTTACCCGAGAGGAAGTAAAAGGAGTAATGATTCTAACTTTTGCGGGCGGACGAGACACGGTAATCAATGCTGTTACCAATTCTGTTGCCTACTTTGCTGAGCACCCCGAATCGTTACAATATCTGCGAAATAAGCCAGAAATGATTGGAAAAGCAGTGGAGGAGCTGATTCGCTACTTTGCGCCTCTGACACATATGGGACGGGTAGTAACCGGGGATACCGAAGTATGCGGGCACGCAGTAAAAGCTGATTCGCGGGTTTCGCTCTGCTGGGCATCGGCCAATCGGGACGCTGCCGCATTTGAAAACCCCAACGAAATAGTACTTGATCGTAAGGTGAATCCCCACGTGAGTTTTGGCTTTAGTCATCACAACTGTCTGGGAGCCACTCACGCTCGTCAGATATTAAAAACCCTACTGGCGGTTTTATCCGAGAAAGTGGAGTCTATCAATATTCTGGATTATCAAGAAAATATTGAGGAGTGGGGAGAGTTCCGACGCAAAGTTGGTTACGATAGTATTACAGTGAAATTCAGTGCCCGAGTATAACCTTGAGTCCACCAATAACTTTTTCATCAAAATCAGATTTAAATAATAGAATAAACCTAATATAATTACTGTATGGCGAAGATTACATTTATTACCCAAGATGATGAAACAATCATTTTAGAAGCTAATTCCGGTTCTATTATGGAGCTGGCTACTGAAAACAATGTCAAAGGAATTGATGGCGACTGTGGAGGCGTATGTTCCTGCGCTACCTGTCACGTACATGTTGAAGCATCGTATTTTGACAAAACTGGTGAGGCCAGCGAGATTGAGAAAGATATGCTGGAGCTAGACGACAATGTGACCGAATACAGCCGCTTGGGTTGCCAAATTGAAATTAAAGAAGAACTGGATGGTATGGTGCTGCACGTAGCAAATTAAACCTCTTTTTGATGACTGTTAACCAAGGTTATGGTAGAAAATAGTCCATTCATGTCAGAAGAATCTACGAAAAACCAGGTGTGTGTTATTATCGGAGCCAGCCACGCGGGAGTGAATTGTGCTTTTGCCCTCCGTAAAGAAGGGTGGTCAGGCGATATTGTTCTTCTGGATGCTGACCCTGCGTTACCGTATCATCGTCCACCACTTTCCAAAGCCTATCTATCGGGCGATGGTAATATTGAAGGACATCAGTTAAAAGGGGTTGATAGCTATCAGAAAGAAAATATTATGCTTCACTTGGGCATTCGGGTGATATCCATCAATCGATCTGATAAGACCGTAACTTTAAGTGATGGTAAGATTCAGCCTTACCACAGGTTGGTACTAGCCACCGGAGCAATTCCACTAATTCCGCCAATTCCAGGTATTGATGCTGCACCAAATCTTTTTCCGTTGCGAACGCTGGCTGATACTGATTATATTCGTGAAGCTCTGCGCAATAGTACTCAAAAACGAGTGGTGATAATTGGGGGAGGATACATTGGCCTGGAAACAGCAGCTTCTTTGAAAAAACTGGGGGCAACCGTTACGGTGCTAGAGCTCCAGGAGCGAGTATTAGCTCGAGTAACTGCTCCAGAAATGTCGGAATTTTTTCAAACTCTTCATGCTAAAAATGGTGTGGAGGTTTTGACCGATAAAGCAGTTTCTTCCATCGAACCCCAAGATCAGGTAACTATTGTGGTCTGTGCCGATGGATCCCGCTACCAAGCCGATGTGGTGGTAGTAGGTTGTGGAATTCGAGTGAATATTGAACTAGCGGAACAAGCTGATTTAGAAATTGAAAATGGAATTCGGGTAGACGCTACTGCCCGAACTTCTGATGATAATATTTTTGCCATCGGCGACTGTACTTTTCACCACAACCCTCACTATAATCGTTTTATTCGGCTAGAATCAGTTCAAAATGCCGTAGATCAAGCTAAAGTGGCTGCCGCCGCTATTTGTGGCAAAGAAACTACTTACGATACTATTCCCTGGTTCTGGTCCGATCAGTACGATGTGAAACTTCAGATGGTGGGCTTATCTACCGGATACGATCAAACGGTTGTTAGGAAGGAGGAGGGCGAAAGTATCAAATTTTCAGTTTGGTACTTCAAAAGCGATACTTTGTTGGCAGTAGATGCCGTGAACAATGCAAAAGCCTACGTTTTGGGCACCAGGTTTATAAAAGACGGCAAGAAAATAGATCAGGCGAAATTGAGCGACCCTTCGGCCGATTTTAAACCTGGCAATCTGTTAGTGCAATAAATACGCATCTTTACTCTACCAAAAATATATCAGGTAACCTGAAAAACATCTGTGATAAAGCAGTATGTTCAGAATACGTAAATTGCTGATAGCAAATTTATTAGAATACTACGCTGCAATCTAAAATTGAATCTATTCGTTTGAAGAGACCTGCTCTCAATTGTCCAAGAATAGCACAGATTGGACAAAATGGGAGCAAGTGATTTTACATAACATAACCAGCCTTACGTGACTTTATAGATCGTTCTGGAAAGGATCGCCATGAAGAAGTTGTCACTGGATGTTTTAACCGATATTCTACCTTATCATTAGACTCTCTATGGAAAATGCCAGGCCGCGCAGGCAAGATCCAATTATCCAATTCGCTTGAAGAAGCAAGGCGTTCAGATGCTTGCGGCCGAGCTACTTTCTGAAGATGAAGCTTACCAAAAGTTCAAAATAAGCCGTAGATTACTACACCAATGACAGTGCTGGTATGGCAAGTTCTTTGTCCAGCACTTCATAGATCCTAAACCTATGGCGAAGAAAAAACTATTCGATCAAGAAAAAATTGAGCAGCTTCAAAAACAGTTGAAAGAGACTCAACAGCAACTCAAGTATGCTAATCTCAAAAAGGAGGCCTATGAAACAGTGATTCATATTGCCGAGGAAGAATTTGATATTACCATTGTTACTATTCCTAAATTAATAGATCAGTTTTCTTGTAGCCGGGCGATACTTTATAAAATGGTGAAGGAAGACTACTAAAGATATGATATAAAGTTCCTTCTCAGGCTAAAGCGCAATATTGTCAGACAAATTTGGTCTTCTTGATTTCTGAGAGGTAAAGCAATAACCATTAGACTGTAATATCATGACAAAGAATAATCTACTGCTAATACTATTGGTGGGACTGATAGGTTTATTTCATTGCTGTACTACCGAAAGTGTTCAGGGGGCGTGGGACTATAAGCTTGCTTTTTCATCTGACTACAACAGCTACGGGAAAATGAACATTGAAAAGCAGGGGGGCAACTATATCGGAAGCCTGATCTCTATCGACCAGGGAAACATAAAGCTTGACAATATTGAATTGAATGGAAATAAATTGAGCAGTAGCCTAGTCATCCGGGAAAAGGAGTCAATCCTACAGGGTGAGTTTGTAGGTGATACTTTTTCAGGTAGTATACTGGCTAATATTGACACATTTGCGATAAACGCTACTCGGATTATTGATAATTTTTCAGTAGAAAACCTACCGGATGTAAAGTATATCCTAGCTAAATCTGATCTCGCCGACTACGAACGTGACCTTGACCATGCTACCCTGATTACATCTTTTAGCGAAGATAATTACCAACGAGGAGTAAGAATCTACAATGCCAACTGCATTAATTGTCATGGCAACCCAGATAACGAAGGCTCTATTCCATTATCCCTGAAATTCTGGGAGCAGCCGTTTAAAGCGGGAAATGACCCCTATTCCATGTATCAAACCATCAGTAGGGGCTATGGGTCTATGCCTCCTCAAGTAACTTTAACTCCCCAGGAGAAATACGATGTCATCCTTTACATTCGTGAGCATTTTATCCGAAAGAATAATCGGAAAGAATATTTTTCGGTAAGTCCAACCTACTTATTTGCTCTGCCGGAAGGCTCATCTACTGGTTCTGCCGCTAAACCCTACCACCCCTGGTTCGATATGGATTACGGTGATTTTTTCATCAATACCTACGAATTAGTCGATGCTGGAACCGGGCCCGAACGCTTCCACTCGCCGGGACCCCGACCGTACCCAGACGAGAATTATCTGGAAAATAATTTTGCCTACAAAGGCATTGCCATTCGTTTGGATGGAGGGTCGGGCGGAGTATCTGATGGCAATACTTGGATGATCTTTGATCACGATCTAATGCGGGTTGCCGGGGGCTGGACTGGAGAAGGTTTTATCGATTGGGAGGGTATTCTGTTGAATGATCGGCACGAGACCTACCCCCGTACCATCGGCGAATTACATTTTGAAACTCCGGTAGCACCCGCCTGGGCCAACCCAGCGACAGGAACCTACGATGATCCCCGCTTTACCGCCCGAGACAGGCGACAATTCGGCCCCTTACCAAAAAATTGGGCAAATTACCAAGGGCTTTACCACAACGGCAATAATATCATTATCTCTTATTCTGTTGGAAATGCCGATATTCTGGAACGCTTGGATCAGGAGAAAATGGGTAAGCAAACGATCTTTATCCGCACCCTGAATATCAGCCCATCCCCAACTCCCTTGCAAACCCGGATAGCTCCAGTGGGCACCCCCGTTGCACTCAAAGGTTCGGGTGCTTCTTTAAGTGAAGCAGACGGGTATGTAGTAATGGATATTCCTAAATCCCGAGAAGCCAACGTAATACTTTTCATTGCCAAACCTGGGGTTAAAGGACTCGACAATTTTGCGAGCCAGTCTTCTTCACCAGAATCCCTAGCCAAGTATACTCAGGGTGGTAAGCCTCACTACCCACAAGAACTTAAAACCACTATAACCCGGGGGCAGGAAGACGGGCCAATTGCAGTAGATCAACTTACCCCTCCCTTTGATAATCCGTGGGACAGCCGGATGAAGCTCAGTGGTATAGACTTCATGAATGATGCTAACGTAGGGGTAGTCTGCACCACTGATGGTGATATTTGGCGGATTAAGGGGCTTACCAATGTCAGCGGACAACTATCCTGGAAGCGGATTGGCTCCGGTCTGTTTCAGCCGTTGGGAATTAAAGTAATTAACGAGAAAATATTTGTTACCTGCCGCGATCAGCTCGTACTTCTTCGCGATCTTAACGGGGATGAAGAAACCGATTTTTACGAAAGTTTTAACCACGACCATCAGGTAACCGATCACTTCCACGAGTTTGCGATGGGCTTACAAGCTGATGAACAAGGAAATCTGTATTATGCCAAAAGTGGACGACACGCCCGGGAAGCCCTGATACCCCAGCACGGCACACTAATTAAAGTGAGCCCGGATGGCGCAACCTCCGAGATTATTGCTACAGGGTTTCGGGCTGCTAATGGGGTTTGTATTAATCCTGACGGAAGCTTTATCGTAACCGATCAACAGGGTTTCTGGAATCCGATGAACCGAATCAACTGGGTAGAAGGTAATAGCAATTTTTATGGTAATATGTGGGGGTACAATCCTCCCGAGGATACTTCCCGAGCTGCTATGGAACCGCCCATGGCCTGGGTTGATATGGAATTTGATCGCTCCCCCTCGGAACTGGTCTGGGTAGATAGCGAGGAGTGGGGACCACTTAACGGAAGCCTGCTGAGCTTTTCCTACGGCTACGGAAAAGTACAACTAGTTCTAAACGAGAAAGTAAATAATCAAATGCAGGGAGGCGTAATAGACATTCCAGGTGTTAAATTTATGACTGGTGTAATGCGCGGTCGGTTTAATCCAGATGATGGCCAATTATATGCCTGTGGCATGTCGGCATGGGGAACTAATCAGATGATGAAAGGTGGTGGTTTTTACCGATTGCGCTATACTGGAAAACCTATATCGATACCTTTGAAACTCCACGTTGAAGATAATGGTATAAAGTTTACTTTCGCCTCGTCATTAACGCCACAGTCAGTAAAAGATATTTCCAGCTACGAAGTAAAGACCTGGGATTTGGTAAGAAGCAGTCGCTACGGCTCAGATCGTTATAATATTCAAATATTGGAGATTGCTGATGCTCAATTAAATGAAGACGGAAAAACAGTCAAGTTAGTACTGCCCGATATTCAACCTGTGGATGTAATGACGGTTCGGTACCAGTTAGTAGACACTGAAGGTAATCCGGTAACAGGCACTTTCCAGAACACTATTCACGAGTTGGGCTCTTCTTCGGGAGAACTATTGCAGACATCGGCTCAGTAAGTGAAAATGGAACAAGGAGAATGGGGGAAGGAAAAGGTAAATTAGACTACTACCGGCTTTCAGCCGATAGATTGAGCTTCTAGGCTAGAAGCTAGCTAAGGTCTACCCACTCACCTTAAAGTTATTGTCCCTCTCTATATCTTGTCGTTCAAAGAGTCTTGTCAGTTTGCGAGTAATAACGTACCTAATCCACTATTAACGAAACCAGTGGTAATCGCTACGTTATGACTAATCCTCATAATAACTCTGGAAACCTACCGGACTTTGAGGGCGATAAGATTTTGCTGGTGTATAATAAGGTAGGAATCCATCGATAACTGAGAGCCTCCAAGGAATGGTCGCCCAGACTGGGGCAAGGTTTGTTCTGATCATCGTTTACTTTGCTAGCGATGAGAGTGTAGCTGCTTTTTTTCGCCTATCTTCTTGGCAGCCTTAAGTACATGCTTTTCACAAGTACTCCATGATTTTTTATGCTCTTCTACGATCAACTAGCGATTCAAGTACTTTATTGATACTGAGTGAAAGCAATAGTGGAAGTAAGAAGTAGACAAAGCCTGTAGTTCGAGTAACTTTGCCGTCCTTGAAGGGTAAACAAATAGTGTACTTAAAAAATAACATTCTGATTATCAATTTTTTACTAACTGTTTTAAGCAAGCTTTCCGTTGTAGTTGCTATCAATCCCAGCTAGCGCTATTGCAAAACTATTAGCATTCATTCACTATAGTAGGTAATAATGGAGCCTCATGTTTACACTTTGTCTACTCCATTTTTAGGTCATGTTTACTGAATGCTTACCTGATAATTTTTCTTGTAGTCAGCCCTTCCCGTACTTTTGTTCAGTGTCTTACGAAAAATTAGGCAATAGCTTATCGAGCCGAAAATTAACCCAACAACTATGCAAGTTTTAATCAACAGTATGTTTGTACTTAATATGCTTTACTTTACTACCACGCTGGTCGAAGGGGCAGTTTTGATAGCCGATAAAAGCGTACCAAAAGAAGTAGCTGAACAAGCGCAATGTTATGCCCAACTACTTGCATTAGATCAGCATGTATATATCGCTATTAGTTTTAGCCGAGATTTGCCTCCCGGGGTAGACGGGTATACACGCTACCAAAATACTGAGTCTTATAACGAAGGACATCAGATACGCATTGTAATCAATGCCAACATAAACCGTGCTCAACAGATACGGGTACTTGCTCACGAAATGATACACGCCAAGCAGTTTGTAGAAGGCCGACTGGTGAGGTGTAGTACGGGACATTATAGTTGGGAGCGGGGAGTCTGTACTGATACTAAGCACCTTCCGTACTACAATCGCCCTTGGGAAAAGGAGGCCTTTAAGCTGGGAAATCAGCTTTACTATACATATACGAAATAGGTAACTACATCAACCGAACGTGTTGATCAATGGCCTTTTAAAGTAGAAAACAACATTTTCTAACCCTCTAAACTTACGTAAAACATGTGTAAACTATGCAATCTTAATCCGGCAAGAGCCGAAGCTTTTGCTGAAAGAATGATAGTCTCCTTAAACGAAGGATCGCTGATGCTAATGGTCTCTATTGGTCACCGCATTGGTCTATTTGATACGATGAGTCAGATGGAAGCTGCTACCAGTAATGAAATAGCCGAGGCTACTGGGCTTCAGGAGCGTTACGTGCGGGAATGGCTCGGAGCCATGGTAACTGGGTGCATCGTAGAAGCCAGCCGAGAAACTGACTCAGAAGAATTACGCTATCAGTTACCTGCTGAGCACGCTGCTTTCCTTACTCGCGAAGCTGGTGCTGATAATATTGGTGTATTCGCCCAGTATATTTCAGTACTAGGGTACGTGGAAGATGATATTGTGCGATGCTTCCAAGAAGGGGGCGGAGTATCCTACGAACGCTATAATCGTTTTCACGAAGTAATGCGGGAGGATAGTGGATTAGCTGTAGTGTCTTTGCTGCTAAGCGACGTGCTGCCTTTGGTTCCGGGTATTCAACAGCGGTTGGAGCGAGGAATACGGGTGATGGATATTGGCTGCGGTAGTGGCCGAGCTTTAAACCTGATGGCTCAGCACTATCCTGAAAGTATTTTTGTCGGTTACGATCTTTGCGCCGATCCTTTGGAAACCGCCCGACGAGAGGCTCAACGACGAGGCTTGACAAACATACATTTTGAGCAGCGAGACCTAACTCACTATGCACCAGAAGACACTTTCGACTTTATCACAGCATTTGATGCTATTCACGATCAGGCTCGACCGGATCACGTACTCCGTAGTGTTTACCAATCGCTTAGCAATGATGGGCATTTCTTAATGGTCGATATTAATGCTTCGTCCGACGTAACTCAAAACGTAGACCATCCGGTTGGCACATTGCTGTACACCATCTCAACCATGCATTGTATGACAGTTTCGCTAGCGCAAGATGGTATGGGGTTGGGGGCAATGTGGGGCCGAGAAAAAGCTCGAGTAATGCTAAACGAAGCAAGCTTTACTCGCATTGAAGAACACTTGCTAGAGCAGGACTTTCAGAACCGCTACTTCGTCATTCAAAAATAACACTTGAAAACGTATCATCATGAAATTAGCTCCTTTAGCTGCAAGTATACTGGGATGTGCATGGCTACTAACCCATGCACTAAACTCTCCCAAAAATTTATCCGATATCGTAGCAAAAGACGCTGCGACAGTAGACTCTTATACTCAGTCGGTGCAATCCCAAATTTCAGATAGCACTGCTGGAAATATTATTTCTTACCAGCAAGATAGCACCACTGATTTTAAAGTATTGATAGTGCCGATAGACTAACTCTATTGCTGATTAGTCTAACCCAAGATTCAACTATTATTCATTTATCAATTTATCATCTTTTAATCAATTTAATTCTTATGAAAACTCTCGTAAACTCAGTTATTCTATTGGCTTTACTGGCTATGGCTAGCTGTCAAAAAGTAGAAGACATCTTCGATCATGTGAAAGACCATGATGACGATGACCAAGCAGAAACTTCTTTCAAAACCAGTGATATTGAGGCAGTTCACCTCTTTCTAGCTGATGAAAACGGTGATACCCCCACTGATCCCAAAGGATTAGTGTATGAAAGCCGCAAAATGAACCCAGTTCTTTCTCCCAGCGGTCACCACCTTACACTGGAAGAATTTGATGCCGTGACGGGTAAACTTAAAATGACTTGCACTCCCGAAGGCACTCGCGTTGATCTGAAACTAGAAGGACTAATCCCGTTTGGCCTGTACTCAGTTTGGGTGCTTGTATTTGATGAACCTGGATTTACCCCAGACTTTGCCCACGAAATTGCCGAAGGTGTGCCGGGTGGCAACGAAGGCCTGTACAGCTCTTTTGTAGCTGGCTCAGATGGTACTGGAACCTATTCGGAAATCGTACCCGAAGGTGATATGTCATTTTTCGGAAGCGTAACTGATTGTCTACTAGATGAATATGAAGTTCACATTGTAGGTGCCTACCATATGGATGGAAAAACTTATGGTGGGGAGTTGGGGCCCGATGGCAAAGCAGTTGAGCAATTTGCCTGGGTATATCTAAACGATTAATTGTCGATAAGGAAGGCTGCCGAACGAGAATGTAGGAAGCCTTCTTATTTCCAATTTGCAAATATCTTTCCAACGCAATAAGTACAAGCTCTTTCTCGAGATAGTGGACAGTAGTACTACGTATTTACTCTTTGGCACACCATTGCACCAGACTGGAGAATAATTAGTAGGATGGCTAATTAAGCTTTTGGTTACGAAAATCTACGCAAGCTTACTAATCAATAGAACCCTTCCTAGAAATAGGCTCGTAGCGTAGCAAGCGTAATTGACTAATTAGCCATATTCTAACCCTTAACTTCTCTATCATGAAAAACTATGTCACTCTCACCTGCATTGGGGTAAGCCTACTTATGGGCTGTCAAAAAACTCCAGAAACCTTAGTAGAAACAGAAACTTTACTCGACCAGCAATTAGCTGAAGCTTTAGGCGAGGGAGCGAGTAGGAAAGGAGCGTCTTCATTTCTTTTACCTAACAGTGGCGATTTATCGGCTATTCCACAAGATCTTAACAACCCTCTGTCGGAAGAAAAAGTAGCACTAGGAAAATTGCTGTATCATGAAACTGGACTGGCTATTAAATCCAAATACTTAGAAGGTATGCGCACGTACTCTTGTGCCTCCTGTCATCACGCGCAAGCAGGTATCCGGCAAGGAATAGCGGATGGTGGAGTTGGTTTTGGAGTAGCCGGAGAAGGACGACAACGGAATATTTTGTTTCCAGTAGACTCCTTGGATATACAACCCCTACGTACTCCTTCTACGCTCAATAGCGCCTACCAGATTGTACAACTCTGGAATGGGCAGTTTGGAGCTACTGGGCCTAACACAGGTACCGAAAGCCAGTGGAAAGATGGTACTCCTATTGCTACCAACTATTTAGGTTTCGAGGGGGTAGAGACGCAAGCTATTGCTGGCCTTAGGGTACATCGCATGGACTGTGACACGAGTCTTATTTTCAATACCGAATACAAGCAACGCTTTGATCAAGCCTTTAGTAACATTCCCGCTCCCGAACGTTATAAGCTGAAACAAGCTGGACTAGCCATTGCAGCCTACGAGCGCACCCTGCTAGCCAACCAGTCACCGTTCCAGCGCTACTTACGGGGCGAGAAAGGAGCCATGAGCGAACATCAGAAGCAGGGAGCTTTGCTATTTTTTGGTAAAGCTAATTGTGTCAACTGCCACAGCGGTCCGGCACTGAATAGCATGGAGTTCTATGCAATTGGCATGGGGGATTTACTAGGTGAAGGAGTACATCGGGGAAAAAGTGACGACCTCGCTCACCGAGGAAGAGGAAGCTTCACTGGGAAGACAGAAGATGATTACAAGTTTAAAGTTCCTCAGCTTTACAATTTAAAAGACTCCCCATTCTACGGACACGGCGGTACATTCCGTTCGGTACAGGAAGTGATTGAGTACAAGAATCAAGCGGTTGCCAAGAATAGAAACGTCCCTAAGTCACAACTGGCTGAAGAATTAACTCCTCTTAATCTGAGTGAAGAGGAAGTACAGCAGTTGACTGATTTTGTTGAAAACGCTCTGTATGACCCTGACCTGCTCCGCTACGTACCTGAGCAAATACCGTCCGGCTTAGCTTTCCCAAATAATGACGAACAGTCACGGCAAGATCTGGGGTTTGGGGGGTAGATTAATAGAATCAACGATTAGTAAATGGTTTTACTGTAACCTGATCAAACAAAAATTAGGAAATAATCGACATGAGTTACTTGCTTACTTTTATAGAAAACCACTTATCTAAAATAATACTTGCATTCGCGTTAGTCACTATTGCCTGTAGTGAGGAAGAAGATGATTTAAAGTCTGTTGACCCTGATCCGGATGAAGCATTATACTACCTTCCGGTTGTAGTGCATGTCCTGCATCAGGGAGAACCTGTAGGTGAAGGGCCAAACCTCTCTACCGAGCGTATCCAGAGGCAGATTGAAATTCTTAATGAAGATTTCAGGAGAAAAGAAGGAACCCGTGGGTTTAACAATCATCCGGACGGAGGGGATACAAAAATAGAGTTTGTGCTAGCAAAACAAGATCCAAATGGGCAACCAACCAGTGGTATTGTACGCACAAATATCTCGCTATTCGACGTACCAGTCCTGGGCTATAGTCAGAATAACTACGCTCAGTATAGTTATTGGAACTCTACACAGTATATAAATATTTGGACAACCCCACTAGATGAGTCCATCTCTTGTCTCGTATTAGGCCTATCCACTGGACCTGAAACGGATTTACCAGGAACACACTTACTAGCTATCCCTGAGCCTAATGATGCCGAAGGGATTATAATTCCGTGGATGCACTTTGGTGAATCTACCATTGACTGCCATGCCCGATTTGGTAGAACCCTGACCCACGAAATGGGACATTACTTAGGACTACTCCATCCCTGGGCTGGGTTAGATTGTGAGTTTAATGATTATTGTGACGATACTCCGGCTGTTGATGATTTTGTGTGGGGACGTACCCCCTTTGTAGGTTGTGCTGGCGACATGATTATGATTGGTAATTATATGAATTACTCTGATGATGAGATCATGAATATATTCACTAACGATCAAATTAGCCGAATGCATTATGTCTTGGATCATCATGCGGGAAGACACGCCTTGGTATCCAGTCCAGGTTTGAAATAGCCATAGGAGATAATCTACTTCTGACTCGAGGAACGTTTACCTAGATTACAGTTGAGTGCCTCAGCTTAAGTTTGACCAAGAGCCTTACAGGTGTTTTACACCTAATAGATTTTGTAATGAGACTACATTTTACTAAAGACGTACATAAACTCTGTGTTCTGAAGTGTATCCGGTCGGATGGTTCGGAAACCTGGAGGAAAACTACCCTGCCATTTATGCTAGAACATGACTTAGTACACTATGCCGTTGAAACTACGCTAAACTTTCATCAAGCATTCTATGGATTGCTTAGGCAGGGATATAATATTACTGATTTTGAAGCTCCCCGCCATCTCCGACCAGCGGCTTTACTACCAGCTAACTTACCCCTGGAGGCAAAGCAAACAGAAATGCTGGTGAGCCTCCTCCAAACCGAGATACACGATAGTACTGATATAGAAGATTTTATCAGTATTGCCCAACTTACATTTCAGGCACAAGGCATTGCCTTTCCCGCCATTACTAAAGAGCAGATAGGGCAGGTTCGTCATAAAATTTGGCAGCTGTTAAATCAATGGAACCAAATTCCTCTCGGAGAGACTTTGCATCTACAGTTTTCTGTTTCAGAAAATGCTCACCAACAAGATTAAGACGCCTTTTGCAACGCAGCAGATATTTTACCTTTTTCTACTTGCATCAGTACCTCCAGCATAGACGCAGCATGATCTAGTTTCATCTTCTTACGAAGGCGATGGCGGGCGGTTTTTACACTGTCGGGCGAGATTCCAAGTACGGTTGCTGATTCTTTGATACTCATATTCAGCCGAACCAGAGCACAAAGCTTGAGTTCTTTCGGCCCTAGATCAGGAAAAGATGTGGTCAAATTATGGAAAAAATCGGGGTGTACGCTTTCAAAGTGCAGGCGGAAGTTCTCCCAGTCCTGGTCAATACTCACGTGCTGCTGAATATGCATTTTAAGCCGCCGAAAATCTCGAGAGCTCCATTGTTTCTGCTTTTGTAATTCTTCTACCTGATCGCGCAGATTATGCATCAATTCGTTTTTCTGCACAAAATTTAGTGTATAAGAAGTTAGTTGTTGGTTCCGGTGCTCTAACTCCTGAAGCAATCGTTGTTCTTTTAGGTAAGCATTTTCTTTAATAGAAGCTAGTAATGCCCTCGAGTTTTTCAATTGCTCCCGCTTTCTCTGAACCTTCTGATATTGGATTCTGGTTACCAGAAAACCGCTAATCAGTAGCAAAAGTAAACCGGCAGCCAGTAGGTTTCTTTCCAGTTTCTGAATTTGATTGCTTCGGTTCAATAGCTCAATTTCCTGCTGCTGAATAGCTAATTCTTTTTCTTGTTGTTCATGTTGATATTTAGCTTCCATTTCAGCAATAGCCCGGTCTTTCTCCATACTGATAAGAGAATCTTTCAGTAAGATGTATTGCTCATGATGATGCAAGGCCTTTTCAGGATGCCCAGTAGCAGCATATATATTAACAAAATCGTCTTGAATAGACACTTTCGCCTCCAGATCATCCTGTACTAATGAGTCAGCAATGAGTGCTTCAATCTTTGCTTTCTGGTAGTCCTTCATCTGAATGTATGCATAGGCCATAGACTCATGCACATGCGCCATGCCATCATAATTTCTGTTTAGCTCGTACATCTGAAGCGATTTTTGGAAAAAGCTAATTGCCGACTCCCAGTTTTCTCGGTCTACTGCTATGGCGGCCATATTATGATAGTAATTTCGCAATAGGTTCGGTCGGTGAACTGTATCGGTATACTGAATGCTCTGGGTAAAGTAATACTCAGCCGAATCTAGATTATCGATTTCATACATAACTGCCCCTATGTTATGCAAAGCAGAAGCGATACCATTACGACTATCTAATAACAAATGAATAGCCAGCGATTGGCGAAAGTAAGTCAGTGATTCCTGGTAGTGATGAGCAATACCATGCGTATTCCCAAGTCCCTCTAAGACCGACGCTTTGATTCGACATAATCGGTTATCTGACGGATAATATTGAAGCAAGGAATCAAGAATACCCAATGACATTAAACCTAGGGAAATAGATTCAGGAATATTCCCGCTACGGCGCTCGATAATACCCTGATTATAATAAATTCTAGCTCGATATTTTGTTAATACCAGCGAAGTATCACTCGGGTTAATAAATGAAAGGGCTTGTTCTAACAGATTAAGTGCTCTTAAGTTGTTCCCTATAGCTCGGTACGCTATTGCTTTCGGAATCATCAGCTCTATACGCCAGGCTATAGTATCCATATTAGCCAGTAATGAATCAGCCAAGTTGGCGTACTGAATGGCTGCCTGAGGCTCGGAACGATACAGCTCCTTGATTCTTTCTTCCAAGTATTGTACTTTCCGGTCATCCGTAGAAAATCGTTCTAATTCTTGATGGAGAATCAGGGTGTCTTGTGCCCGCAAGTGGACAGAACAAAGTATCAGCCCAAAAAGTAAGAGTTGTTGTAAGTTCATAAGTCTACCTAATTTTATTAGATGTAAACTTATTTATCCGAAGAGAAACTACCGAATATTATGGGTAGACAATAAGTGAACAAGATAAGTAAAAAATGGAAGTACATAGGGTCGTTGAGCATACTGTCGGCCACTATCGGAGCTTCGTAAGCCAACGAGCGGGGAAAATTACCATAGCCCAAGTGGGCTCTGGGCCAAACACGCAGCTTTACCCATCTGAAAGATGCTGTCGCCGTAGGGACCGTAGCCGGAGCGGGTAGGTAGCCAAAGCGGACGGGTTCACGAAATAGTATCATTAAGGTTGCCAAAACCATCGGGGTCAAAACCTACCAAATGAAATACCTTGAATAAGCCTACCGTTTTGTAGCCATTATTTTTAAAGAGTTGGAGCAGAGTAACAATGCTTGGGGCAACCTCCCTAAAGTGGGTTTCAATAGAGAGCCTTCTGACAGTGCGCCCGACCAAACACCAAACCCCGCGAAGCTAATCGATCGATATGCGGGGATTTGACCAGTGAATCGCCATAACAACCCAGCTGGGGGCGCAGATCATCGATGGTAATAAGGAGTACGTTGAGTGGGGCAGATTGGGGTGAGTCATTGCTGGTTTGGTAGCCAAGCAAAATAAATACTAGGCTATAAATTTTCATTAATTCTTGACCATTAAAAATAGAGATAACTATATGGTTTCTAGTATGATAGCGCGTATATCTAGTGATGTGGCCTTCGAACTATTTACCTGTTTCAAAGTAAGTGTCTTGCATTACGCTCTATAGTTAATTCGCCGAGATACTGGTCTTTCCAAGGTTTGCGTAGCGACGACTTACCGTGACTTTCTTGGCGATTAGCCACTTGATGGAAATCGGGGTCAAATGTGGATGTGATAGTGGCGTCTATCCAGTTTTTACAGCTACCAACGGCTAGTTCGATGCCGAAAGTCGTGGTTGTATGCCGGAGATAGACCCGATACCTTCTTGTACTTTCTACAGACACGTTCCACGCTATTTGCTCTCCTGTTTCGTTATAAAATCAGTCTACAGGTTTTAGATTAGGATTTCGGTTCTTGTTTTCTTTTCAATAGCAGTGTTTTTTCGGGATATAGCTTCCTCCTGGTATTTGTTTTCTTCCAGCGCTTAGGGATCGGCCTTGTTGTTTGATATGCGTCACTGGCATCAACACGTTTAGACTCCGGTAGGGTCGCTTCTCATTATAAATCTGAATGGCTTTTCGGATGGCTATCTTATCCGCCTCGTGGCTAGGGTATCCAGGGCGTAGCAGTTCTTCCTTTTCTAGCGTATCAATTTGTAGAACTAGATTCTGATCAGCGATGCTTACCCGAGCGTATCTTATTTTCATCCAGAAAAGTTAACAAAAGTCAACGAAAAGCAATAAAGTTAACATTGATTTAGCTAACCAGTTTTGTTAACTACCTGATACGGCTTAAATATAGAATTGTTTGAGCATCTGTTGAGTTAATAATAACGAGCGTTTTTCTTAACTTCAGTTTCAAGAATGGATTAGTTATGAAACTTCTTTCATCTCTATGGTATTTTCACGTAATTATTGAAAATTTGAAAAAGGTAGCTGCTTTGTAAGCGGCCATATTTCAAAAGAATCAAGCAGAGTGTAATGGACATCAGTCGTTGGTCGACCTTATTATCTTCTCAATCTAATACACCATCTCCCTTAGCCATTGATCCAATTTCTGAAGCTCAGATTTGGATCAACTTTAAGAACGGAAGTGAAGAGGCGTACCATTATATCTATACAACCTACTTTCCAGTGCTCTACAATTATGGCCGGCAGTTTTGTTCTAATAAAGAACAAGTCAAGGACTCCATTCAAGAAGTGTTCATTACGCTATGGCAATCTAGAAAAGGGTTGAGTCATACAGATTCGATCAAGTATTACTTATTTAAATCGCTAAAGCGAAGTATTACCCATTCGGCAAAAAAGTCACTTAAATACTACCAAATGTTAGCGCAAGTCCCCCCTTTTGAGGTGATACCCTCCGTAGAAGAGCGCATTATTTTTTCACAAACGGAAAGTGAACATCAAGAAAAATTACATCAAGCTGTGAATTCGCTTTCTCCCCGTCAACGAGAAGCTATATTCCTATTATTTTACCAAGATCTGACCTACTCCCAAATTGCTGATTTACTCGCGATAGAAGTCAAAACAGCCCGTAATCTAGTAGGAAAAGCAATACAAACCCTTCGTAAACGCCTTACTTTCATTTTTTTCTTGGGAGTAGTTGCCTTTTTAGATTATCTCATTTGATTTTAAGCCTTTTGTCCTTCATACCGTCTTTACAGCTATTATCATATTATGATAATAGCTGCTAAATATTTGATAAATTTACAAATATTTAATCTTTTCATTGGATTGAATATAATTATTTGGCTTTTTTTCTAGCTAAGTAGGGCATATCGGGTGGTAACCGCCTTTATGTAAGTAGAAGGCAATTACTCGCTATGTCTATGAACTACCAAGACTATTCAGTTCAAGAATTTATTGAAGATTCTTACTTTCGCCAATGGGTCTATAGGCCCGATTCAACCAGCCATCAATTTTGGCAGCGCTGGCTTGCCCAGCATCCTGAAAAACAATCGGAGGTAGACCAAGCACAGTCGATACTGTTAGAGGTTCAGTTTAAAGAGTACACCGTTAGCGAAGAAGAAAAAAACGAAGTTTGGCAACAGATTCGCCAGCAGCGCTTAGTTTCTCTTTCTCCTACTACCCAAACTACATCTCTACCGAATGCTTCCCTTTCCAAACGCTGGCCTTTGGCAATAGGTATTGCGGCTTCGTTAGTACTATTAGTCGTTGCCTATCTGGGTTGGGGACGATCCACGGAAACGGTTTATACCGCGGAATACGGTACAACCCGAACTATACTGCTTGCTGACCAAAGCACTGTTGAGCTAAATGCTAATTCAATTCTTCGGGTGAGTAAGGATTGGGATGAAGAGCGAGAAGTATGGCTGGAAGGCGAAGGTTTTTTTGCTATTCAACATCAGGAAGATGCTACAGGAGAGCGTATTCCCTTTATTGTTCACACACATGAACTATCAGTACGCGTCGTTGGTACTGAGTTTAATGTGCTTTCTCGCCGGGGGGAAACCCAAGTGGGATTACATAGCGGCAAGGTTTATCTTAATCTAGATCACGAAACTTCTTCTCTAACGATGCAGCCCGGCGATTGGGTGGCTTTTTCGGAAGAAGATCAGCAGCTCACCCAGGATCAGCTCACCCCCGCAAGTTATACTGCCTGGCGCGATCAGCGCTTCTGGTTTGATAACCATACTCTTTCGGAAATAGCGAGTATGATCCATGATTACTATGGATTGGAAGTAATACTATCCAGCCCGTCGTTAGGTCAACGAACCTTTAGTGGGCAATTTCCCACAGATCGCTTGGATCTTATGCTGAAAGCTATACAGGCTACTTTAGCTGTGCAAGTGACTATAACCGATCAGACCATACGCGTGACCACCCAAGAAGAATAAAAGAAATCCGCCGGATGCAGCAAACATTCCGACGGACTATATATAGTATTCATCTTAAATATGCCTAAACTATGCACAAAAGCTACATTTTTGTTATAGTGAGCTTACTTTTTTCGCTCTGGTCTAGTTCAGGCCAGGCGCAACAACCCAAGCTCGCTAGTAATACCGTATCCATTTATCAGTCACCTGTACATGAAGCTGTCAAACAAGACCAGGGACAATCGCTATCGGTAGCTTTAAATAAGCTAGCCACTCATTACGGGGTGAGTATTTCTTATGACCCTACACTCTTACAAGAGAAAGTAGTCAAAAAAGCGGTTTCGCTTACCAAAAACTTAGATGCCAATTTGACCGAGTTATTAGCACCCTTTGAGCTTCACTACCGCAAGTTGGAGGCGGGTTACTACATCATTCAGCCTCGTAATGACATTGGTAAGATAATTCGTTCTGCTCCCAAAGGGAAAACGATGGAGAAGCCGGTGCTAAATTCTATCGTGCTGCCTGACAGTAAAGCATCCCTTTTAACGAAAAAACTAACCGAACAATCTATTAACGGTCGCGTAACGGATCTTTCTAATAGTGAGCCCTTACCTGGAGTAAACATTCTAGCCAAAGGCACCACTACCGGGACGGTCACCGACGTGGAAGGTAACTATCGGCTAACGGTAGCTGACGAAGTAACTACATTGGTGTTCTCATCCATTGGTTTTGAGACCGTCGAGGAAGAAATCGATGGTCGTTCTGAAATCAATATTTCCTTAGCGCCTGATATTCAGTCGCTGTCTGAGATAGTAGTAGTGGGTTATGGCACCACCCAAAAGAAAGACCTGACGGGGGCGGTAGCCGAAGTATCATCTGAGGCCATAGAAAATCGGCAAGCGGTTCAGTTGTCAGATGCTTTACAAGGGAGTGTGGCTGGGGTTACTGTTACTCGAGACGGAGGTGGTCCTGGAGAGGGAAGTAGCATCCGTGTTAGGGGGGTTACGTCATTAAATGTAAATGATCCACTGGTGATCGTGGATGGTATCCAAGGCTTGACACTAGACGATATCAACCCTAACGATGTAGAATCCATTACTATACTAAAAGATGCGGCTTCTCAGGCAATATACGGGGCGAGAGCCGCTGCTGGGGTGGTGTTGGTTACTACTAAAAGAGGCAGCGAGGGGCAGATGAGGATAGACTATGACTATGAATACGGGCTCAATTATCCTACCGAGCTTCCTGAGTATGTAGATGCCAAGACGTACCGAACACTGGCTAATGAATTCTCTATGAACGATGGTGGGGGCGAAACCTTTGATCCTGAAATTACCGAACAATACGATGAACTGCACACACAAGACCCCGATCAATATCCAGATACCGACTGGCAAGATGCTATACTGAGTAATGTGCCTACTGCACGACACCGACATAACCTAGCTTTAACGGTAGGCTCAGAAAATGTGAACACTCGAGCGTCAATGAGCTACGTAACGGAAGAAGGTATCTATGCCAATAACGACTTTGAGCGGCTGACCTTTCGGGTGAATAATGGGCTAAAGTTGGGTAGTATCGTAGAAGCCAATATTGATCTCTACTACAAACGCACGAATACTACCGATCCTACACTTCAATCAACAAATGTAAATAACAATGCGGTGGCTCAGGCTCGTAGATATCCCAGTATATTTTCAGCTATTAGAACCGACGGTGAGTGGGGAGAAGGAAAAGACGGAGAGAATCCGCTAGCTGAAACTGTAGACGGTGGTTTACTTACCCAAAACCTTAATCAATTGAATGGTATCATTGGGGTTACCGTAAAACCGACTAATTCCCTATCGCTACGGCTAAATTTTTCTCCCACTTTCGGCTTTGATGAGTACAGCCGTTTCTACACCCCACCTGCTATACCTCGACTGGGTAGCACCACTGAGTTTTGGCCTCGCCCTATTTCCAGTTTAGAAAAAAGACAAACGAACGTAACCACACTTACTACTCAGGCTTTGCTATCGTACGATAAAACAATCGGAAACCATCAATTCAATCTGCTTGGTGGCTACGAGGAAGTAAACACCGATTGGGATCGAATTTCCACTACCAGTCGCGATTTAGGAATAGAGTTAGATGCGTTGGCATTCGGTGATCCACTGCTTACGCAAAACCAACAAAATACCTCGGAAAATAATATCCGTTCTTTTTTTGGAAGAATCGGCTACAACTATAACGGGAAGTATCTGGTTCAGTCAAACTTTCGGGTAGATGGTTCTTCCCGTTTTGCTCCTGACGAACGGTGGGGTTTCTTCCCTTCGTTATCCCTCGGTTGGGTGGTTTCGGAAGAGAGTTTTGAGTTACCTGATTTTATCTCTTTTTTAAAAGTGAGGGGTTCATATGGTGAGGTAGGGAATGAGCAGATTGGGAATGGGCGGACGAGAGGAGATGAGTTTTTTAACTTCTACCCATATCAAGGGCTGTTCGAGTTAGTCAATACAGTTTTTTACGATGGCAACAGCTTCGTGTCCGGAATTGGAGTAACTCAAGATTTCTTAGCAGATCAATTTTTAGTATGGGAAACTACCCGCACGATAGATGTTGGGGTAGATCTTGGTTTTTTGGAAGACCGCATTAACGTGGTGGTAGATGCGTATCGCAAAACGACCGACGATATTATCATTACCCAAGATTTGCCCAACTACCTGGGTTATCCAGATGATACTAAAACTAATGTAGGGAGTATAGAAGTAGAAGGACTTGATTTTGAAGTAGGGTATCGTAACCAAGTCGGTAATCTGAAGTATGCCGTAAATGCCAACACTTCCGTGCTTCGTAGTGAAATACTAGATGTGGGCGGTATCGAGACATTTTTAGTAAATAGCGGAACGCAGATTCATACCGAAGGGGCAGCTTTTGCGGAGTGGTTCGGCTATCAAACCAATGGGGTGTATCAGTCTCAGCAGCAAATTGATGAATACGGGGTTACTGATAATATTCAACCTGGCGATGTGTGGCTTATTGATCAGCTTACAGTAGATACCAACAACGATGGTATTCCGGATGCCCGCGATAACGTCATTAACGGCGAAGATCGGGTTCCTTTAGGTACTTCCTTGCCCACCTTTACCTACGGCGGGACTATTTCCCTGAGCTACCAAAACCTGGATTTCTCATTGGTTCTTAATGGGGTAGGGCGACATAATCGGCGGTACGAGAATGTACAGGTACGTCCCCTTACCCAGGCCTTTGGTAACATTCCTTCCTACGTAGCGGAAGAGTCTTGGCGGCCCGGTAATACCGAAGCTCAGAATCAAGCGGCTCGCTATCCGCGGTTGTCAGGAGCTTCGGCAGGCTTCAATTACGCGGTATCCGATTTTTGGCTATATAACGCTGCTTATTTACGTGTCCAGAATATCACCCTGGGCTATTCGCTACCTACTAGCTTAACTCAGCGAGCCTCTCTTCAGAAAGTGAGAGTTTATGCAGCCCTAAGAAACTTTCTGACACTCCGTGGCGAAGACCTGCTGGAAGGCTGGGGTCCCGAGGTAGACTTCAACGGTCATCCTATCATGAAATCAGTACTGTTCGGTATCAATGTTAAGTTTTAGTATCATGAAAAAAACTATAGTAATTATAAGTGCCACTTGGCTATTCTTCGCGGGCTGCGAAACCCTCGATCTGGAACCGCAGACTGCCGTTTCTACTAGTAACTTTTTCAATAATGCCGATGAGTTGCAAATTGCCTTAAATGGTCTTTACGAACAGCGGCTATGGCGCTTAGACGAGTCTTACTGGGATGATGATGGGCACCATAGAGGGGGCGGGCAAAGAAACAATGCGATCTCTCGGGCCACGCTTAATGCCACCTCAGGTGAAATAGAGCCGTCCTGGGACCTTTCTTACGAAGCGATCAAACGAGCTAATGTATTGTTAGATCAGCTTCCTGCAGCGCGAGAAAAGATTGATAATACCATTGTAGACCAAGCCGAAGGTGAGGCTCGGGCTATTCGTGCGTACTTCTACAGCAAGCTCGCCTTCAAGTTTGGGGCTATACCACTAATCACAGCACCACTGACTATCCAAGAATCTCTGGAAGTAGAACGAACTCCGCAGGAGAACGTGAAGCAGTTTGTCTACGATGAACTGGATGCAGCAGCTAGTATTTTGCCTGAAGGTAATGAAAATAAGGCAACTCAGGGATTCACATTGGGTATCAAAGCTCGTTTTGCCCTCTACATGGGAGACTACGCTATCGCTCGCGATGCCGCTAGAGCCGTGATAGATTCTGACGTGTATAGTCTAGATACTGACTTCCAAGAAATGTTTCTAAAAGCCGGAGCCAGTAGTCCCGAACACATCTACTTTGTGCCTCACTCTTTTGAGCTGGGAAGCACCTGGAATTTTGAAGGGGGAGCGCGTGGCATTATCACCCGTAATGCGGGTGGCTTTGGAGCAAACATGCCCACCTGGGAAGCCATCAGTATATTTGAGTGTGCCGATGGACTAACCATTGATGATTCGCCTTTATACGACCCTTTTGATCCTTTTTCTAACCGTGACCCTCGGTTAGTCCAAACCATGGTCGAGTTTGGTACCGATTGGCTAGGGTACATCTACCAGCCGCACCCCGATTCAGTGACTACGTTGAATACCGTGACCAACACTATCGTTAACAACAACGATACTCGCTCGGTCGCTATCTTTGCTTCCTTTACTGGTCTGGTTTGGAAGAAAGGGGTTGAGCAGTCCTGGTCGGATAACCGGACTGCTGACCGTAATATCATTATCTTGCGTTACGGCGATATTTTGCTGATGTACGCTGAAGCCCTTATTGAGCTAGGCGAAAATTTAGAGGCGGCTCAACAGACTATAAATCAGTTGAGGGCGCGAGCTTACAGCACTACTGTAGAGGACATGGCCAACTACCCAGCGATTACAGAGACTGATCAGGCGGGATTACGCGAACGCCTACGTCGGGAACGGCGCGTAGAATTGATGTTTGAAGGGAGCCTTCGCTTTCAAGACCTGCGAAGATGGCGATTGGCTGAACAAGCACTAAATCAACTGGTAGTAGGGCTACCCGAACCCCAGGACCAAGACCGCAACCAATGGCCCTTCAACGATCAAATCTTACCGGATATTGACGAAAACGGCTTGGTTAACCTGAAGGCGCAGCAATTAATTGATAACGGCTTTGCCCGACTTTTAGAAGATTATGATTTTGCTGAGCGTATGTATCTCTGGCCTATCCCGGCCGATGATATTCTGCTAAACAGTAATCTGACCCAGAATACCGGATATTAATTTTAGTCCTACAATGAATAAACCAATACATGAAGCTACTCTTGCAACCGCATTTCTACTCCTTAGCGTTAGCGGTTTTGCCCAAAATAATGCGGCTAATTCTTATCCATATATCAGTGGTATCTATCCCCACTTGGCCTACTACAACAACGAAGGTGAGTGCGGCACGGGAGCAGTGGTACTCTGGGCAGATCGGCTGTGGGTCATCACGTACGGTCCCCACTTTCCCACTGGCTCATCGGATAAGCTCTATGAGATTACCCCAGAACTTCAGCAGATCGTCCGACCCGAAAGTATAGGTGGTACCCCCGCTAATCGATTGATTCACCGCGAGAGCCAGCAATTATTTATCGGCCCCTACGCTATCGATACCAATCTGCAGGTACGAGTAATTCCCTACACAGAAGCCCCAGGGCGTCATACGGGTACAGCTCGGCACCTGACTGACCCAGCTAATTTCGTTTATCACGGCACCATGGAGGAGGGTTTCTACGAAGTAGAAGTGCATACGTTGCAGGTTAAAATGCTCTATCAGGACGGGAATATTGCTCGGCAGAATGGGGATGCGGCTCAATATAGTCCCCTTCTGCCAGGGGCACACGGTAAAGGACTGTATTCCGGGCAGGGGGTTCTGGTCTACTCTAATAATGGGGAGGATGTACCGGAGGCTCGTACCCAGTTTGATATTGAAGCGGGAGCCTTAGCTGAATGGGACGGTAATGACTGGCAGATAGTTCGTCGAAATCAGTTTGTAGAGGTTACCGGGCCGGGTGGTATCTACGGTAATACTAACCCCGAAACTGATCCAATCTGGGCCACGGGCTGGGATCATAAATCGGTACTGCTGGGCGTACGCGATCCAACGCAAGGGTGGTCGTTTTTCCGCTTGCCTAAGGCTAGCCATAGCTACGATGGTGCTCACGGCTGGAACACCGAGTGGCCTCGCATTCGGGATGTGGGTACGTCCGAAGAACCGGATTATCTGATGACGATGCATGGTATGTTCTGGCGGTTTCCCGGGAGTTTTACAGCTAGCCAATCGGCCGGTATTCGCCCCCGCTCGGCCTACCTGAAAGTCATTGGTGATTTCACTCGCTGGAACGATCGTTTAGTATTCGGCTGTGATGATTCTGCTCAAAGAGAATTCTTAAATAAGAGGAAAATAAAAGGGGGGATTGAAGGCCCCGGCCAATCCAACTCTAATCTGTGGTTTACCGATATAAATATGCCCGATAAATTGGGACCCAACACCGCCGAGGGGGCCGTCTGGCTGAATGAAGAGGTAGTGGCTAATACGCCTTCGGAACCCTTCTTGTTAGCTGGTTGGCCGCAGCGGGCCGCCTGGGTACACAATGCCGGGGACCAGCCCACTACTTTTAGGTTAGAGGTTGACCCTTCTGGAAACGGAGATTGGCAATCCTTGCAGGAAGTACGTATGGATAGTCAAAGCAGTCAGTTAGTAGAATTTTCACCGGACACTCCCGGTGAATGGATACGTGTAATAAGTAGTGAGCCTACCCGAACTACCGTCCATTTTTTCTATACCGACGAAGATCAAAGGTCTACTCAACCAGATGCTATGTTTTCTGGGTTAGCTTCAGTAGGTCGGTCTGAAGCAATAGGCGGCTTATTATACGGGTTGGGTGACAACCGCCGAGCACTGGGCATTAGTGCAGTACACTTTGATGAGAAAGGTAAACGAACTGAGGGCTACTACGAATTAGATTCTGCCTTACGGTTGCAACCCAAAGACGATGAGGCTATCCAAAGCTTTATCAATGAGAAGTTTGCGATTCCTGAGCAGGTCGTTACTGCTGAAGCCTCTTCGGTATTGATTGTAGACGATCAGGAACGGCGCTGGCGGCTGCCGCTAGGAGCCGAGGAATTTAGTCCTTTAACTAATAAGGCTGCGCTACGGATTGATCGGGAGGTAGCTACGGAACGAGACCTGATGAACTGCCACGGCACCTTCTACGAGCTTCCGGCGGAGAATGCCGATGGTTTTGCCAAAATTCGTCCGATTAGCTCCCACAACTTCCGTATTCACGACTACGCCAGTTACCGAGGTCTGCTGGTGATGACAGGTATTAATCCCGAGATGCAATCCGGTAATGAACATATTATCACGTCGGATGATGATAGGGCTGCCGTGTGGGTAGGAGTGATTGATGACCTGTGGAAGCTGGGTAAACCTACCGGGCGGGGTGGCCCTTGGAAAGACACTTCGGTAGACGCCAACGAACCTTCCGATCCGTACCTGATCGGTTTTTACGACCAACGTAGTCTACGGCTTTCTCACCAGTCTGATAAGGCCATTACGTTCACGATAGAGGTAGAGCCAGTAGGTCATGGTCCCTGGATGGTTTATCAGGAAGTAACGATAGCGTCGGGCGAGACCTTTGAGCATACCTTTCCTGATTACTTTCAGAGCCGCTGGATTCGCTTCCGTAGCAATACCGACTGTACCGCTACGGCCTGGCTGGAGTACCGATAGACGGAATAATTTAACATATGCTGCGTTACAGTTTCATCTTTTATTGGCTCACTATAGCCACCCTTATCAGTGCAGAAGCCCAGTCCACCGGCGATACCCCTCCCAACTTTGTCATCATCTATTCGGATGATCAGCGCTATGACGCCCTGGGGTGCCGTGCGCCTGATACTGCCATTACGCCTACGCTAGACAGTCTTTGTGCGTCAGGTATGTACTTTGAAAATGCCTTTGTCACTTTATCTATTTGCAGTCCCAGCCGAGCAGCCCTCCTAACCGGGAGGTACGGAAGTGCCAACGGCGTGACCACCTTCGGAAAGGTTCGTTTGAATGAAGGAGAGCAAACATTTGCGCAGCTACTAAGAGAACTAGGGTATCAAACTGGGCTCGTCGGTAAGTGGCACTTGGCAGATAGCCCTACCTCACTCGGATTTGATTACGCCCGTTATTTTTTCTCGAACGGCCCTTGGTACAATCGTACGGTGATAGAAGAAGGAAAGGAAAAAATAGCCAAAGGGTTCATAGAGGATTATAATGCTCGCCGGGCGATTGAATTCCTGGAAAGCACTGCTGACCAACAGGCTCCCTATCTGTTGTTCTACTGCCCCCAACTTCCCCATCTTGATAACCACTTCAATTGGGACGTAACCCAAGAAACGCTGGCGTGGTATGAAAACAGGGAAATTAGCCTACCCCAAAACTGGCCAGATGAAAAGTTAGAAGGTAAACCCGAATATTTGCTTACCGAAAGGCATCGTCAAAAAGCATTGAGTTACGGCTATCAAAACCCTGATACGCTTCTGTACCAGACTCAGCGCTACTATGCCGCAATTACCGAAATGGATGCAGCTATGGGGCGGGTTTTGCAAAAAGTACGTGAACTGCCTAACGCCGATAATACCTATATTATTTTTATGAGTGATAATGGCTGGTTTATTGGAGATCATCTATTCACCAGTAAATTCTTAGCCTACGAAGAATCTATCCGGGTACCCTTGGTAATCAGCGGGCCAGGCATCCGCCCAATGGTTAATCAGGATCTAGTACTTAATATCGACATTTTTCCTACGTTACTGGCCATGCTAGGCAAAGAAAGTCCGCCACCGTTGCACGGTGTAAGTTTGCTGCCTGTCCTGATCGAGGAAGAGTGGCCGGAAAAAAGAGCACATATTTATTATCAAGCACCTACACCACAGTTGGGTAGCCAACCGCTGGCGGCCATTCGTACCCAACGTTACAAATACATTGAAACGTATGATGAGACGGATACCACGCGGGTAGTATTTCAGGAACTTTATGATCTACGAGAAGACCCCTACGAGCTCAATAATCTAGCCATAGATCAAACGCATAACCAGCTTATACAACAGCTAAAACGCACTTTGCAACAAGAACAACTAGACTATTAAACAATGAGAAATGGCGCTACCTATTCTCAGTACTTGGGTGGTAGTTGCATACCTGTCGATTACGATCTCTTCATTTGGAAAAACGAATAATAATAGTAGGGTCATTCTCTGAAATTACTCTACGTGCTTGCTCTCGGTATTTATTCTTTTTCCACCGTTTGGGGATTGGACCGCTCATCTGGTGAGCCTGAACTGGCATCATCATGTCTAGGCTACGGTGGGGTCGTTTCTCATTGTAAATCCGGATGGCTTTGGCGATGGCCATCTTTGCTGAAGCGTGATCTGGATAGCCGGGTCGCAGCAGTTCTTCTTTCAAAATACCGTTGACCCGTTCGGCGATGGGGTTCTCGTAGCTTTCCCGAGCCATGCTAATCTGTACCTGGTGCTTTTCTAATAAGCCGACATACTGATAGCAGCAATACTGAATCCCGCGATCCGAGTGATGGATTAGTGGGGTGGGGGAAGTGGTATGTCTTTTTTCCCTTTGGTCGACGGATCGCAAAGCTATTCTTAAAGCTTCCAGAGGTCCTTCGGCTCTCAAGCTTGGTTGCAGTGACCATCCGACAATCTTTTTGGAATAAGCATCCGTAATCAAACTAAGATAACTGAAATGGTCACCGACACACCGGATATAGGTAATATCGCTGGTCCAGACGAAGTTAGGTCGTAGCACTTCCAGGTCTTTGACCAAGTTAGGATGCTTGTAAAAAAGATGTTTAGACTGCGTGGTACCAGGTCCTCTTCGTTTCCTTTTGGGCAGCAAATGGTGAGCCCGTAGCAAATTATACAGCTTGTCACGACCCATTTTAATATCGTGCTCGGCCAGGAAAGGCTTGATAAGCAGATACACTTTTTCCGTACCTAGTTGTGGTTGCTCTTGCTTGATTTTACGTACTTCTTGCAATACCAACGCCTCTTGTAGCACTCGCTTACTGGCTCGTCGCTCGGCTTTGTAGTAAGCTTGACGTGTCAGGCCAAACAGATCGCAAAGAACTCCTACACCGGTAATAGGAAACTCTTTGCGAAGGCGATTCACTGTTTGGCTCCAGGCTTTTTTCGCACCGGAATATTAAGTTCCTCTTCGGCCACCTCTGACTTTCTCGTCCTGTAAGGCTTTCTGAGTTTGCTTGAGCTGCTTTTCCAGTACTTTGATTTTCTCTGTTTGACTCTGCTTTCGTTTCATAGGTTGGTTGGTTTGAAGTGGTAGTACCTTGCGTTGAACGTACTGCTTGCACCATTTACGAATCAAGATAGTGGTTATCCCATACTTTTCACAAGCCTGCTCTTCGGTCAATAGTTCAGCATCAATTTGCTGAATTACTCGCCATCGGAAGGCAACGAGCCAGTAGGACTTTTTCTCCTTCTTGTTTCTTTTGCTATTTCTCATAGGGTTATACACGTTGTGTAGACCTATTTCAGGGTATGACCTTTTGTTGAATAACTATTTTTATGTTAATTAAATACAACAATTAAAAAGAAACAATAGGGAAGTGGGCAGTCATTAATTACATTTACATCTTTAGATATTTTACTATGCTAGATTCTATACCTGAGGCTATCAAGGACATACAAGATGGAAAAATAATCGTTGTGGTTGATGACGAAAATCGGGAGAATGAAGGTGATTTTATTTGTGCCGCTGAGAAAATTACTCCTGAAATTGTCAATTTCATGTCTACTCATGGCCGAGGACTAATCTGTGTCCCACTCGATGAGAATCGCTGCGAAGAGCTAGAATTAGAGTTAATGGTTGGTCGTAATACTTCCCATTACGATACGCCCTTCACCGTTTCAGTGGATTTAATTGGTCACGGCTGTACTACCGGAATATCAGCTTCTGATCGGTCAAAAACTATCCAAGCATTGGTAAATTCGGATACCCATCCGGATGATCTGGCTCGTCCAGGACATATTTTCCCACTAAAAGCGAAAAATGGCGGAGTACTTCGCCGTGCAGGACATACGGAGGCAGCTATTGATCTTCCTCGCTTAGCAGGTCTTTCATCAGCTGGTGTATTAGTAGAAATTATGAATGAAGATGGTAGTATGGCTCGCTTACCTGACCTCCGAAAAGTAGCAGACCATTTTGATCTAAAGCTGGTGTCTATTCAGGATTTGATTCAATATCGTCTTCAGCACGATAGCCTCATTCGCCGTGAGGTATCAGTACCTCTTGATTCTATTTACGGTCATCTACAATTATATGCTTTCACCCAGCTCTCTACAAATGAAGTTCATTTAGCCTTTGTCAAAGGGCAGTGGAATAGCGATGAAGTAGTTACCGTTAGAGTGCATTCCTCTAATCTGTTTGAGGATATTTTTGGAACAATTATGAACAATCAATTTAACGTACTCCAACGCTCACTAGAAATTTTAGACCAACAGGAAAAGGGAATCATCATTTATATGAATCAAGAAGGCTTAGGAAGTAATATTTTAGATAGACTTAAAGAGTATCAGAAAAAGAGAGACGAGAATGAACGAAAAACCATTTCTGCATTAGGGCTGAAAATGGATAAGCGAGACTACGGGATTGGTGCCCAGATTCTTCGTGATTTAGGAGTAAATAAAATAAAGCTCATTACAAACCATCCGGTAAAACGAGCTGGGCTACAGGGATATGGCCTGGAAATTGTTGATCATATCCCACTACGCAACTAGAAACACACTATTTCGTGGTAATTAGTGTTAATAGTAAAAACAATAAACATCGTATGAAGAAGTTAATTACTCTCGGTTATCTTCTAATTTTTGCGATAACCACAGCCCAAGCCCAGCAATATTTTCCTTCAGAGGTATGGCACGAAGGAAGCGTGACTATCGTAGATGGTGAAAGTTATCGTGGAAAAATTAAATATAATCTAGAAGCTGACCTCATTCAGTTCAGTGCCAATAATACTATCAAAACCTTTAGTGCCCAGAAGCTAATCTTCTTTGAAATATTTGATGCTGAATACGGACGATACCGTGAGTTTTACGCTTTACCATATCAAGTAAGTGGCGATTATAAAACTCCTCGGCTATTTGAAGTACTCTATGAAAATACACTGACGCTGCTGTGTCGGGAAGAAATTGTACAACAGACAGCACCTATTAATGACCCTTTTTTCTACGGAAACCAAATGATGACCCGCTTCCGTCTCGATTATCAATATTATTTCCTAGATCGCGACGGGGACATTCAGTATTTCTCACAAAAGAAAGATGATCTGTACGATATGTTCCCGCGAAATAAAGCGAAAGTAGAACAATACGTTAAGAAAAATAAGTTAAAACCAGATCGCCAACGAGATCTGGTTAGGGTAACCGCCTACTATAATTCTCTATTAAATTCCTGAACAAGCAAGCTATGGGGCAACCCCGAATTTTGGTTTCTAACGACGATGGTATCTCTTCCCGAGGTATTCAGTTTCTCGTGAATATTATGGAAGAATTGGGGGAAGTAGTGGTCGTAGCCCCCGATAGCCCCCAGTCGGGTATGGGACACGCCATCACCATTGGCGAGCCTTTGAGACTTACCGAAACTGATATATTTGACGGGGTGCTGGCTTACGAATGTTCGGGCACTCCAGCCGATTGTGTCAAACTAGGCAAGCACTATGTCTTGAAAGACCAACCACCTGATTTAGTAGTCAGTGGAGTAAATCACGGTAGTAATACATCAATCAGCGTTCTTTATTCCGGAACTATGTCAGCTGCCGTAGAAGGTGCAATTGAAGGATTTCCGTCTATTGGCTTCTCTTTATGCGACTTCAGTGCTGATGCTGATTTCTCTCATACGGGTGAGTACGTGTATAATATTGCCAAAACTGCTTTAGAGAATAACTTTCCCCGAGGAGTGGCTTTGAACGTCAACTTTCCTCACAAGCAAAAAGAACCAATTCAGGGAATTAAAGTCTGTCGGCAAGCCCACGCTAAGTGGCAAGAAGAATTCAATCAGCGTTATGATCCTTACGGAAGACAGTATTTTTGGATGGCGGGTAATTTTGTCAATTTTGATGCCGGTGAGGATAATGATGAATGGGCAGTTGCTAATAATCACGTCTCAATAGTGCCTTGCCAGTACGATATGACCGCTCATAAGATAATCTCTGATATCAAAACCTGGTCTTTTGGCTAGAGCAGTGCCTGCTCAACCACTGAAACAAATTTTTTCCCTTCCCAAAAAATTTCTGATGGCTTTCCGTGAGGATAAAACTGGGTATCCTTCATTTTATCTATAATTTGATTCATTGGCCACTCAGGCTCAGAAAAATCTATCGGGATAGCACATTCCCAGGGCTGACAGTAATCAACCCAAGGTGCGTGATTCTGTAAAAAAAACGGTAACTGGTAATTCATATACTCCCAAATACGGGTTGGAAAGCAGTTCTCTGTGCTTGGTAAAACCTGATGAGATACTATCCCAAAATCAGCTTCTCGCATAGCTTGAAGAAGTATCGCGTGCTGAATTGGGTAAAGCTGAACATTGTAGGTAATCCAGGACTTATCCGGTAGGAATCTTAGTAATTTTTGGTACGTATCGAGTTGGGTTACATGTCCAATTAAGGCAAACTGAAGCTTTCCCTCCAACGCTGAGTAAAGTTGATCGGCAAAACGAAGCGCATCCCAAATGCCATAGATACTACTGATTGTGCCAGTGTAAACCAGTCTAATTGACTCGCCCTGCGTAGAAAATGAACTGTCGTCACTTAACATTACTTTATTTTCTAGTAACAGGGTAGGGAATTTAGCTAACCAGGGCTTTTCCTGAAAATATCCCTTCTCAGCAACAAATAAGCAGGCTGACTTTTGGGCTAACCAATGTTCTAAAAAGGTAATCCCTTTCGCCAGCCACTTTCTTAATTTTCCTCGTCGCTGATGATGATGCAAAATATTGCGGGAATGATTTTCTTGCATATCGTAAAAGAGCTGTACCCGCGAAAAAATGAGCTTGAACAAAAGAACTGAAGGGGCTAGCTCTGGTGTAGTGACAATAATAAAGTCAGGCTTGATTTTTAGAAGTGATCCGATCATTTGGAGGTTTGCTAGTAAACGAGCAATCTGCTGTGATTTAAACCGAAAGATTGGATGAAATTTTATATCCGGCGAAGATGGATGTGTATTTGAGGAAAATCCTAGTATATTCACCGAAAATTTACCATCACAGACTAACGACTGCGCCATCTTTTCGTACATTCGGGTGTCGCCTACTGGTTTTAGTACCGATACAATAGCCCCAACTTCTTTTTTCAAAATATCTGCTCGTTAGACTGAGGATAACTTGCCCTATGGAACTTCAACAAATAATCGAGGCAGCTTGGGATGATCGCTCTCTGCTGCAAGACAAAGATGTAAAAATAGCTATTAAATCTACCATTGATGATCTGGATAGAGGAAAGAAGCGAGTCGCTGAACCTCAAGGTAATGATTGGATAGTTCATGACTGGGTAAAAAAAGCCGTAATTCTCTACTTCCCTCTACAAAAAATGAAAACCTTGGAAGTCGGTCCTTTCGAGTTTCATGATAAAATGAAACTGAAGACTGGCTACGAACAACTAGGAGTGAGGGTCGTTCCTCACGCAATAGCTCGCTATGGTGCTCATTTAGCTAAAGGGATAGTCATGATGCCTTCTTACGTGAATATCGGAGCCTATGTAGACTCTGGAACGATGGTGGATACCTGGGCAACAGTAGGGAGCTGTGCTCAGATTGGTAAGGATGTTCATTTAAGCGGTGGAGTAGGGGTGGGCGGTGTGCTCGAGCCCGTACAAGCAGCTCCGGTAATTATTGAAGATGGAGCCTTTATTGGATCGCGCTGTATTATTGTAGAAGGGGTACGAATTGGAAAAGAAGCAGTGTTAGGAGCTAACGTTACACTGACAGCTAGTTCAAAAATTATTGACGTTACTCAAAACGAACCAGTTATCTATCAAGGTAAAGTTCCTTCTCGTTCGGTAGTTATCCCTGGCTCCTACACTAAAGAATTTGCGGCGGGTAACTATCAGGTACCCTGTGCCCTCATTATTGGGCAACGTAAAGAAAGTACCGATCGAAAAACATCTCTAAATCAGGCGCTACGTGATCATCAAGTAGCGGTTTAGTTACTTTCATGCGGACAAATCCTGACTAATCTTTACTTTTGCACTTTCAATTTTCAACGAGTACTCGAATGAAGCTAATCATCAGTTATCTGGCTGCTATTTTTCTGTTCACTGCCTGTGGCGATAATCAATCTAGTGAGGGAGATAAACTATTTCAACAGGGTCAGTATGAAGCGGCTATCCAGCAGTATTCCGAATACCTAGAATATAATCCTGAAGATCTCAAAGCAATCTACAACCAAGGTCGGGCTTACGAAGAGCTGGGACAACTGGATAAATCGTTAGCAAACTTCGAGAAAGCCATTGAAATTGATCCCTTACACGCTAATTCCCTGACGAGCATTGGTAAACATTACTTTCGGGAGAATAACTATGCGGATGCGTCTTTTTATTTTTCCAAAGCTGCCGAAATAAAGCAAAGTGATCCTCAAGTTTTTTATCTGAAAGCCCGATCACATCATAAGCTGGGAGAAACCAAGGAAGCTATGGAAGCTTACGATCTTGCTATCAGCAAAAACCGTGACTACGGCGAAGCTTATCTATACCGGGGTGCTTTGAAAGTTTATCAAGGAAAAAAAAGTGCTGGTTGCAATGATATTCGTACCGCTCAATCGCTAGACGTACCCGAAGCTAAATCTGCCTTGCAAGAATACTGTAATTGATTGATCGTTTATAAAAAATGAGGAGAATAATACTTGTTACACTCGTAATTGTGGTAGATGAAGCTTAGTTACATTAAGTAAACTTGTACAAAATCCGAATCCACTGAAAATTCAAATCTTTGGAGCCTATCTAAGTTATAATAAGAATCACGAATAATAAGGAATTGCCCGGATATACGGAACTCTCCACTATCAATTAGCACCCAGGAACTCGAAGTAGACCGCTCATATACCCATACTTCTCTCGTTCTAAACTTCTCAGCCTGAGTCTGCAACTCACGACCTGCTATCTCACCAGGAGTTAGAACTTCTTCTGTACTACAAGAAGTAGCAATCACCACTAAAATGATACCAATAAACTTCTTCATATGCGATGCTATATTGCTACTCAAGTTAGCTCATATCACCTATACTACAAAAACACTATACTGATTATTTACAGTAACTTAGTTTGCTTCAGTCTGCAAACTGCTGGGCTATTTTTTGGGACTTAACTCCTTCTGAATAATCATAAAACCCCTCACCCGATTTTACTCCTAAGCGTTGAGCTGCTACCATATTGATTAGTAATGGGCAAGGAGCGTATTTCGGATTACCGAACCCATGGTGCAGTACCCGCATAATTGACAGGCAGACATCTAATCCAATAAAATCAGCCAACCGAAGTGGCCCCATTGGATGAGCCATACCTAATTGCATGATCTGATCAATCTCGGCTACTCCAGCTACTCCTTCATGAAGCGTGTAGATAGCTTCATTAATCATTGGCATCAGGATTCGGTTAGATACAAACCCTGGGTAATCATTGACGATTAAGGGAGTTTTTTGCAGTATCACTGCTGTATTGCGAATAATCTCTGTAACTGCCGAGTCAGTAGCATAACCATTGATAATTTCTACCAGTTTCATCACCGGAACGGGGTTCATGAAGTGCATACCAATAACCTGAGCAGGACGATTAGTTGTTGCTGCTAACTTGGTAATAGAGATTGAGGAGGTGTTGGTTGCCAGAATTGTATCTGATGGACTCTCTTGATCAATAGTAGAGAATATTTTTTGCTTTACTGTGAAATCTTCAGTCGCAGCCTCAATAACCAAATTAGCCTGATGTACTCCTTCTGACAAAGATGTAGTCGTCGATAGGTTGGCTAAAGTCGCTAATTTTTCATCCTCAGCAATCAATTCTTTCTTGAGTTGGCGTTCCAGGTTTTTCTTAATGGTGCCTTGTGCTCGTGCTAATTGGGCTTCCTGAACGTCGACTAATATTGTAGTAAATCCGTGCAACGCAAAAATATGAGCAATACCATTACCCATAGTTCCTGCTCCTATTATTGTTACATTTCTTATTTTACTCTCCATGGTATTCGTTTGATATTCATTACTTTATAGCCAAATACTTAAAGTGTTACTTTTAGGTATAGCTGACGAAAAAAAATACTTTTTATATGCTATTTCCAGTATTTTCGTTACAATTTGGAAAAGAAATTGTAATTAGCCAAAACAGGTAGTTTTTTGGAAATAAGCCAACTATGATACGTACAGTAATTCTTGGCGTAATATTTTTCTGTTCTTCATTCATTACACAAGCGCAGCCGGGTTTCGAGTCGATGGGCTACGATGATCGCCCCAGCTATCCACTGCGAGCGTTTCTTAATAAGTTTTCGGTGAACGTAAGCTCAGGCTACGGTCGTACATTCTATCGACATACCTTAACTAACAATAACTATGTTCGTACTGCTGACGGATCATTTATTTACCCCAACGGTGAGCAAGGTACTAGTCCCGCCTACTCCAATTGGTTTAATCGGGCAGTTCCCACAGCCTTAACGTTACCCTCTAATCCAGATAGTCTTACGTTGGTTACTAGCGATTCATCAGCAATTAATATGAGGGGTGGTGGTTATAATATTCCTATTAACTTATCTATCTATTATAATTTGTTCCGCGTCCGGATTGGTGGAGGAATTTCGGCTGATTTTCATACAGTAAATCCACCCCAACCGGAAGATTTCCGATCATTTTTTTCAGAACCAGCTTCATTCCGAACTACCCAAATCCGCTACTATGGTTTGTTAGGTTACAGTGTGTATGAATACTATGATTACGCTTTGGGAGTTGATGTGCGCGCTGGAATGATAAGAATGGGTAGTGGGTTTGATAGAGGTCAAACTGAAACCAGTCCATTTTTCAATGTAGGAGTTACCTTAGAAAAAGTGTTTTCTGAGTATTTCCGAGTATACTTACGCCCATCTTATGAGTTTAAAAACTATAATCTGCTGTTACCCGAAGGACCAACCACGGCCATTGATCATCGTAACTCTTCAGTTTTCTTAACGCTGGGAGTAAGCATTAACTACCCAGACTTGCCCCGTTCGCCGATTAAGGCGGATAAAACTCAGATGAAGCACTACGTGACTGATCCCAAAACTGGCGAAAAGCGCGAAGTACGCGGGCAGCCTTTCTGGCGAAAGCAAGACCCCAAGATTGGCGAACTCTACCCTGAGCTAACTAAGAACAAGCGGAAACGGCAGGCTAAGCGTCAGCAGTTTTTTAAAAAGAAGAAAAAATAACCCAATTCAGGTGGGTTCATGTACCTTTTTGTGAGGCATTCACGAAATTTATGTAAATTGCCCTCTAGTTCAAACGTCCGTACCTACTTTTTTACAATTCATGGCTGAAAGCGATAAGGAGAACATCATTCCTATTAATATTGAAGATGAAATGCGAGGAGCCTACATTGATTATTCGATGTCGGTTATCATTTCTCGTGCCCTACCTGATGTACGGGACGGCTTGAAACCAGTACATCGCCGGGTACTTTATGGAATGCTAGATTTAGGGCTAACCCATAATAAATCTCATAAAAAATCAGCCCGTATTGTAGGAGAAGTGCTGGGGAAATATCACCCACACGGCGATGCTTCAGTGTATGATACTATGGTACGAATGGCGCAGCATTGGTCAATGCGCTATATGCTGGTAGACGGTCAAGGTAACTTTGGTTCTATTGACGGAGATTCCCCCGCAGCCATGCGTTATACGGAAGCTCGCTTACAGCGTATTGCTGAGGAAATGCTAGGTGATATCAATAAAGACACCATTGATTTTCAACCTAATTTTGACGATTCGCTTAAAGAACCAGTTTGCTTACCCAGTAAGCTACCTAATATTCTAGTAAACGGAACTTCAGGTATTGCGGTAGGTATGGCGACTAATATGCCTCCTCATAATTTATCCGAAGTTATTGAGGGTATTAAGCAATACATTGATAACGACGATATTAGCATACCTGAGTTAATGCAATATGTTAAAGCTCCTGATTTTCCTACTGGGGGTATAATCTACGGTTATCAAGGAGTGAAATCTGCTTTTGAAACTGGACGAGGTCGGGTAGTAATGCGGGCGAGAGCTGAGATTACTGAGAACAAGACCGGAAAACCGCAAATCGTGGTGTCAGAAATTCCCTATCAGGTGAATAAAGCTGCCATGATTGAGAAGACCGCGGCGATGGTCAACGATAAACGGATTGACGGTATTTCAGATATACGTGATGAATCAGACCGAAAAGGTTTGCGGATTGTCTACGATTTGAAGAAAGACGCTGTTCCGAACGTAGTTCTAAACAATCTTTTCAAGTACACTCAGCTGCAATCTTCCTTTGGCGTCAACAATGTTGCGCTAGTGAAGGGGCGACCGTATACGCTAAACCTGAAGCAAATCATTGGTCACTATGTGGATCATCGCCACGATGTGGTAGTGCGCCGTACCCAGTACGAATTACAAGAAGCCGAACGTCGGGCGCATTTACTCCAGGGCTATCTGATTGCCCTGGATAATATCGATCGAGTTATCGAGATTATTCGTGGTTCGCGGGATCCCGAAACGGCTCGCAATAGTTTGATGGCAGAGTTTGAGCTAACTGAGATACAGGCTCGCGCAATCTTAGATATGCGTTTGCAACGATTAACCGGACTGGAGCGCGAAAAAATTGAAAGTGAGTACGACGAGGTGCTGAAGCAGGTCGCTTACTATAATCAGGTATTGGCTGATCGTGGTTTGCGAATGGGAATCATCAAAGATGAGTTAGACGAACTGAACCAAAAGTTTGGTGACGAACGACGCACTCAAATTGTCCACAGTGCCGAGGATATTGGTATTGAAGATATCATTCCTAATGAGCCCATGGTGATTACTATCTCCCACAAAGGCTATATTAAGCGAAACCATTTAGATGAGTACCGTTCCCAAGCTCGGGGTGGCGTAGGTTCTCGGGGAGCTTCTGCTAAAGATGGCGATTTTACTGAACACCTGTTCATTGCTAATACTCACAATTACCTACTCATTTTTACTGAATCAGGGCGGATGTATTGGCTTAAGGTATACGAAATACCTGAGGCTAGTAAAGCTGCCAAGGGACGAGCCATTCAAAACCTAATCAATATTCCATCCACCGACGGAGTACGAGCGGTGATTAATGTCAAAGATCTGGATGACCCCGATTACATTAACAATGCTTACATTGTGATGTGTACGGTTAACGGAACTATCAAAAAAACAGTTTTAGAGGCTTTTTCTCGTCCTCGGGTCACGGGAATTAATGCAATTAGCATTAATGATAACGACCGATTACTTGATGTGAATCTAACTGACGGTAAGTCAGAAATTGTGCTAGCTGTCCGTTCAGGAAGAGCAATTCGTTTTCCGGAAGATGAGGTGCGACCTATGGGACGTAACGCCGCTGGAGTTCGGGGGATTAGTCTAGACAATGACGAAGACCGAGTAGTTGGGATGGTTTGCTTAAATGGCACGGATGAAACTCTTTTGGTGGTTTCTGAGAATGGGTACGGAAAGCGATCCAATATTGATGAATACCGTATTACCCGGCGGGGAGGTAAAGGGGTAAAGACACTAAATGTTACTTCTAAAACTGGTAAGCTGGTTGCTATTAAGAAAGTATCCGACCAAAACGACTTAATGATCATTAATAAATCAGGAATCATGATTCGTACTCCAGTTTCTGAATTACGGGTGATGGGGCGAGCCACCCAAGGGGTTCGACTTATCCGCTTAAATGATAATGATGCTATTACCTCCGTTACTAAGGTTGATATTGAGAGTGATATTGAAGAAGAAGTGAACAATAGCTCAACAGAGGAGTCAGCACCTGAAGAATAGATTTATTTTTATAATTAACCTTTTTCTTATTTAATTCTACTACATATCATGAAACAATTGCAATTATTACTCGCAGCATTAATTGCTTTGCCCATGTTGACTTTTGGGCAAAGCAAGAATGTGCGAAAAGCCCAGTCATCCCTAGAAAAGGGGGAGCTTGCCGAAGCCATGCAGCTTATTGAGCCGGCTATTAGTGATGAAAAAACGAAAGAAGATGGTAAAACCTGGTACACTTATGCGGACGTTTACCTCGCTATTGCTACGGATTCTACCAAATCTGTTCAAGCAGAGAAGCCTTACGAAAAAGCGCTAATGGGGTATCGTAAAGTAAAAGATTTAGAAAAAGAAAACTCGCTATACGCTGTACAAGCTGAACAGCAAATCCAGCAGGTATGGGCTAATGCCATTAACAATGGAGCTACCCTATATTCTAACCAAAGTTACGAAGAGGCCATTAAGCTCTTTGACGTAGCTAAAATGGCTATGCCCAGTGATACGACCGCTTACATCTACGGTGGCATTTCAGCACAACAGGCCGGTGACATGACCGAAGCCGCCGAAAACTACGCCTACTTAGTAGACTCATTAGATTACGTCAGCAAAGACTTTTACAATAGCTTAATTTATATCTACTTAGTAGAAGAAAAAGACGAAGATAAAGCCTTGAGCTATCTGCAAAAGGCTCAGGATGTTTTCCCTGAAGATCCTGAATTCTTAAAGCGGGAGATCACTATGTTAATCAACAAAGAGCAATACGATGAGGCCGAGCAGAAGCTCTCCAAGGCGATTGATGCCGAACCCGACAACCCAATGCTATACTACAACCAGGGATACCTGTACGAGCAAATGGATGATGGTGATAAAGCAATAGAAAGCTACAAAATGGCGATTGAAAAAGATCCTCAATATTTTGATGCTAACTTTAACCTGGCAGCTTACTACTACAACTTGGCAGCCGATATTCTGGCTAAAGCCAACGATATGGATTTGAAAGAGTACCAAGAGAAGGGTGAGGCGATTGAAGCTGAAGCCAAAAGTTATTTTGAGCAGGCTTTACCTTATTTAGAAACCTCTCAGAATATTGAGCCGGATAATCAGAAAGTATTAGAGACGCTTGCTACTGTTTATCAGCGATTAGAGATGAGTGATAAGGCCGAAGAAATTAATAGTAAGTTAGAAAGCATGTAGTAACGTCTTTTTAATATAATAGAAAAAGGAAAGCTCATAGTTTTCCTTTTTTATCTACAGTAGAATTACTTAACATAATAATAATTATTAAACAAATATCATTCATCATGTACTATCTTTTCTCATCACCTCGCCTGCTATCTAATCGCTTAAAACTTCACAATTTGATGGTTGTCTTCTAGCCGAACAATGTTATTTTTGTAACTGTAACCGATTTAAAAAATGAAATCATTCCTGGACGAACACTTTTTATTACAAAACCCCACCGCTCAAAAGCTTTATCACGATTTTGCCAAAGATGTGCCGATTATCGATTATCACTGCCATCTCTCACCTCAGGAAATTGCTCAGAACCAGTCTTTTGAGAATTTAACCCAGATCTGGTTGTACGGCGACCATTACAAATGGCGGGCTATGCGAGCCAACGGAATAGATGAACGATTTTGCACTGGCGATGCTAGTGATTACGATAAATTTATAGCCTATGCTCAAACAGTTCCTTACACCCTTCGTAACCCTTTGTATCATTGGACTCACCTAGAACTACAGCGTTACTTTTCCATAAAAAAATTGCTCAATGTTGATTCGGCACCTACCATCTGGGAACGAGCTAATCAGTTGCTAGCATCACCAGATATGAGTAGCCAGAACCTACTCCAAAGGATGAAAGTAGAAGTAGTCTGCACTACCGATGATCCTACTGACTCGCTTGAATTTCACCAACAGCTCCGCAACTCACGCGGCGAGTATTCGCCCGGAGAACCGTCTGAATTTGACGTGCTAATGCTGCCTACATTCCGGGCTGATAAAGCGATGGCCGTAGACGATCCAGAAACGTATAACAGTTATTTAGGTAGATTAGAACAAGCATCTGATGTTCATATTACTAGTTATCAAGATTTACTGGATGCCCTCCAACTACGCCACGATTTTTTTGCTTCATTAGGTTGCCGCTTATCCGATCATGGATTGGAACACATCTATGCCGATGATTATACCGATCAGGAAATAGAACAGGCTTTTCAAAAAGTCCGACAAGGCCAATTTCTTAGCCCCATAGAAAGCAGTAAGCTAAAATCAGCTATTCTGCTCCATCTTGCGCTAATGGATCACCAAAAAGGCTGGACTCAACAGTTTCATCTGGGAGCACTGCGTAACAATAATACTCGCATGTTAAAAACACTAGGGCCTGATACCGGATTTGATTCTATTGGCGACTTTTCCCAAGCTCAAACCTTATCTCGCTTTTTTGACCGATTGGATCGCAATGACCAACTCGCCAAAACTATCATCTATAATCTAAACCCTAGCGATAACTATCTGATCGGAACCATGATTGGGAATTTCAACGATGGTTCAGTACCCGGTAAAATACAGTTCGGTTCGGGATGGTGGTTCTTAGATCAAAAAGAAGGTATGGAGTGGCAAATGAATGCCCTCTCTAATCTAGGCTTGCTAAGCCGTTTTGTGGGTATGCTTACCGATTCTCGAAGCCTACTCTCCTACCCTCGTCACGAATATTTTCGCAGAATACTGTGTAACCTCTTTGGTACTGATATAGAGAATGGCGAACTTCCGAACGATTTGAACCTGATTGGCAAAACCATACAAGATATTTGCTATCATAATGCCAAAAAATTTTTCCAATTCAGCTAAAACAAACTCAACACTATATAACTAACCAAGTATCATGAGCAACAAAGTTGTCACCTTCGGCGAAATCATGCTTCGCCTTGCAACCCCTAATTTTCAACGATTTATTCAGGCTTCCCAATTTGATGCAATTTACGGCGGTGGTGAGGCTAACGTAGCCGCTTCGCTGGCTAACTACGGACTAGATACCCAATTTGTCACCAGATTACCCGACAACGATATTGGAAAATGTGCCCTTGCTACACTACGTAAGCATAATATCGGCACTGATCATATTGTCTATGGTGGCGACCGTCTGGGAATTTACTTTCTTGAATACGGTGCTGTGAGTAGAGGAAGCAAAGTAGTATATGACCGAGCATATTCTGCTCTTTCTGAGATTGAAAAAGGAATGATTGATTGGGACAAAGCACTAGAAGGCGCTACTTGGTTTCACTGGACAGGTATCACTCCCGCCATCTCTCAAGGAGCTGCCGATGCATGCTTGGAAGGCGTACAAGCCGCCAGTGCTAAAGGGATTACTGTATCTTGCGATCTTAACTACCGCAAAAATCTCTGGAAGTACGGCAAACAACCCGCTGATATTATGCCAGATTTAGTGGCTGAATGTGACGTAATTTTGGGTAATGAAGAAGATGCTGAGAAGGTTTTCGGAATTCATCCGGAGGGGGTTGATGTCACCCAGGGGAACGTGGAGGCCGCAGCTTACAAGTCTGTATGCACGCAGTTATTAGAACGGTTTCCAAAGGCTAGCAAAGCCATAATCACCTTACGCGGTTCTTTAAGTGCTAGCCACAACACCTGGTCAGGTGTACTATACGACGGCAATACACTTTATGAAGCCCCAACCTATCAGATTACCCATATTGTTGACCGGGTGGGCGGTGGCGACTCATTTATGGGAGGATTAATCTATGGATTAGTTACCTACGGAGATGACTTACAGAAAGCCCTCAACTTTGCAGTAGCTGCCTCCTGTCTGAAACACACCATTCACGGTGATTTTAACATGGTGACCGTCCCTGAAGTTGAAAAACTGATGAGTGGTGACGCTTCTGGGCGAGTATCTCGTTAAAATATGAAATGAAGTTGGAAGAGGGAAGTTAGAAGATAAAAGTGACAAATTAATCATCAATCAATGGCACGATTTACCCGAATACAGGTACTTAGCAAAATGCATGAAACGGGCATGGTACCCGTCTTTTTTCATAAAGATATTGAAGTAGCTAAAAACGTCCTCAAGGCTTGCTACGATGGTGGTGTCCGGGTGTTTGAATTCACCAACCGAGGTGACTATGCTCACGAGGTATTTGGCGAACTTAATAAATACGCGGAGCAGGCCTTACCCGAAATGATTCTGGGCGTAGGATCTATTGTTGACGCTGGCACTACCTCTTTGTACATTCAGTTGGGAAGTAATTTTATTGTCTCCCCTATTCTTAGTGCTGATATGGCCAAGGTCTGTAATCGTCGCAAAATTTCCTGGTCACCAGGTTGCGGATCGCTTTCTGAGATCTCGTACGCTGAAGAACTCGGAGCAGATATCGTTAAGATTTTCCCGGCTACTCAAGTAGGTGGCCCCGCTTTCGTTAAGGGAGTGAAGGCACCCAGCCCCTGGACAAGCATTATGCCCACTGGTGGAGTATCACCCACTGAAGAAAATCTGAGTGCCTGGTTTGACGCAGGAGTTGCCTGCGTAGGCATGGGCTCTAAGCTCATTACCAGTGACATTATTCAGGAGGGGCATTATTCATTACTAACCGAACGCACACAGAACGCAATGGGCATTATTCAGCGATTAAAAAAGTAGTTATCGATGAAAATTCCTAGGTGACGAAAAAGACAACCTCTCTAGTTTATTCTTGCCTTAGATATTCCCAAAGCCCGGAACTCCTCTACATATTAAGAGTTCCGGGCTTTATTTTTAGTCAAAGATACTATACCTGAAGTTTTTTGTTATCAGACTTTCATATTCTTGATCAATACTATGATCGGCTTGAGAGTGCTTATAATTACTTATGTAAGATTTAGTAATAAAAATGAGTTTTTTTTGCAACAAATCGCCTATTTGATACACTGTTAAGCTATTTTATTGAATAATGACGAAAAAAAAATGTGTAAGGTTATTTTGGATAGTAAATTTTTTTTGTACTTTTAAAAGGTCGTTTATTGATAAGCACTTTAAACTATGCATGAACTACACGATCTTATTAAAATTATCCGTAAGAAAGGACAGCGAAGTTTACAACTAGTAAACTTTAATTTCAGAAAAAAAGAAACATCCAAGGACAATCTATTGTACCAGGGCATCATCAACGAAGCATTTCAATCTGACGATGAAGCCTCTGAGAAGCTGTTCGGTGCTGATCCGGGTAACCGGAACTACCGAAATGCTAAGTCCCGTTTGAAGCATAAGCTTCTCAACCACCTTTTTTTCCTGGATTATGAAAAAGATATCTACACACTTTTTCAGCAAACCCGCTACGAAAGCGAACGTACTCTACAACAGGCCAAAATTCTAACTACTGAGAATGCTGACGAGATTGCTCAAAAGATTCTCCCGGCTCTAATACGAACTACTAGAGAGTTCGAGATGTACGATATTCTGATTCCAGCAATGGAACTGGTTAAAAATTATCACTCCCGCCAAGGAAAAATCACTCCCTTTCTGGAAGTTAGAGACGAATTGGCAAAATTCCGATTGAAACATCGGGCATTTCAGGCGAGTGAAGATCTATACTATGATACTCTTGTTCATATTCATAAGTCAGTCAGTGCACAAAAAAGGGTGCTTGATTCCATTCCAAAGACTATTGAACAGATTTATCATATCGCTGAACGGGTAGAAAGTGAAGCTATTAAGATCATCGGTCATAAATTATCCATTCTCTACTACCACCTGAACTGGGATTATGACAAATCATTAGAGCTCTGCTCCCATCTAGAGGATCAGTATCTTAACCGACCTAACAGTGAAATTAAAGTAGACCTTAACCAGAAAAGTATCATTTTTACTAAGCTCTACGCCTATATTTACACTGAAGAGGTAATTGAGGGTATCCCTTACGCTAAACGTAAGCAAGCCCTCTTCAAAACTAGCCACGACGATTGGTTCACCTTTATGGAGTACTATATTCTCCTCTTGTTCAAAGCTGAGCAGTACAAAGAGGCGACCAAAGTATTCCGCAAAGTTCGTACGAACAAAAACTTCAATAATCAGCCTGAAGACGTCAAAGAGCGTTGGGGTATGTATCGGGTAAATCTAATCTACTTTAGCGACGCTAAGATCTTAAGCTGGGGATTCGATCTGGATGAGTTTCTGTCAACCCGTCCTGATTTCTCTAAAGAGCATTCCTATCTGAATATTGCTAGTCTGGTTATTCAAAGTATGTTTCTACTTCGGCAGGGTGACATCAGGAAGTTTAAGGAATGTGTAAAGTGGATTGTTGACTATAAGTCACCTCATTTGGATAAACGAAATAACTATCGCAGCAGCGTATTTATCCGTTTACTGGAAATTATCATTGAGAAAGAGTTTGACTTTGATCTGATTCAGGAAAAAGGAACCCTATACTATCAGAAACTAACTGATACTAAAATCCCCGTTGATCTAGAAACTGAAATGGAGGTAGTTCCCTACGAACGGCTTTGGCTGCATATTCTCCGAATTCTTAAGACTAATAAAGCCTACGTCCACTATCAATTTTATAACGCTCAAGCAATGTAACCACTTAGCTTTTGCGGGTATAGATTAGCACGTGAGGAATAAGACGGCGAGGGAAAGAATAAGATAGCCCCTTCTCAGTATATGACTTCTCTGGTGCACTAGCATTAAAAGTAGCTGAGTTGGGGACTCTCATCCCCCAAGAACCTGAAGGAGATAGTTCACCTGGTATAATATACGATAACTGACCAATACGATCTTCGTTCAAGTAGATAGCAATAACAGCTTTCTTACCATTGGCTAATTCCTGTGCCTGCTGTAGAGCAGCTTGATCATACCCCTTGCCAACCAATTGCCACTGAGAGTTCTCTTCCAAGTGCTCATGTATTTCACTCACTGTCATATACCTTTGTTTATCCTTTAGGTAAAAGTCTTTTAATTGGTATAAAGAATGTAAAGCTTGACCAATTTGCTGAAAACAGTGATTATCTTGATCGCTAGCGTTTTTACACGACTTGAAATTTTTCAAATGCATTTCCAAGTTATTCTTCCAATCGTTTGATAACCGTTGAGCATTAGAATACGACACTGTAATAAAAAGAGCGACAATTGTTAAATACTTCATACTAGTCAGAAATTTGTACTATTCTAAGTTAGCCTAAATCAAGAAACTATTACAGTCGTAGCACCTAATTTTGTTACATGAGTAGATTTTTTAGTTTTTTTTATTTTATCAAAATTGATTGATAGACTTTTTAATCCCGTGACACCCTTAGTGAAAGAATCCTGATTTACTTACCTTTAGGCTTTTGGTATCTAACCCGTTCAAACTATGAAAATTGGGATCATTGTATTTCCTGGGTCTAATTGTGATGAAGATATTTTTTATGTCTTCAAACATGTCCTTCAACAAGAAACTGTCAAGCTTTGGCATAAAAATACCAGCACTGAAAACTGTGACCTTATTGTGGTTCCTGGTGGATTTTCCTATGGTGACTATCTTCGTGCTGGGGCAATCGCTCGCTTCTCTCCGATAATGGACTCGGTAATCCATCATGCCAACCGAGGTGGGTACGTGTTGGGTATTTGCAATGGCTTTCAAATCCTGACCGAAGCCCGCTTACTTCCGGGAGTCCTACTTCCCAATATCAATCAGAAGTTTATTTGCAAAAATATTTATCTCAAGGCAGCTACCAACAGCAATATCATGACAGCAGACCTAGATTTAAACCGTACCTACAAAATCCCGATTGCTCACGCAGAGGGCAGGTTCTATGCTGCTGATGATAAGCTAAAGTCTATGCAAGATAATGAACAGATAATGTTTCATTACGTGAATCAGCAAGGTGAGATTGATGAGGAAAGCAATTGCAATGGATCTGTTAATAGTATTGCAGGAGTTACCAATCAGGGAAAAAATGTGATGGGACTTATGCCCCACCCCGAACGCGCTGCTGATGAAGCACTTCATAATACTGATGGTAAAGCATTGTTAGCCTCTATCCTTACGCTAGAAAAGTCATTTCCTTAAGAACTTTTCTTTAGTATGTCCGAAATCAAATCTACCAACCAATAATACTGTCGCTATGAGAAACTCGAGAATTGCTGGAGTAGGTCGATATTTACCCGAAAAAGTAGTTACTAACAATGATCTAGCTGAAATAATGGATACCTCTGACGAGTGGATTCAGGAACGGACGGGTATTCGCGAACGTCGTTTTTTTGAACTAGGCAAAGACACCACTGCTAATATGGGTACCCGAGCTGCTCGTATGGCATTAGAGAATGCCGGACTTACTCCTCAGGATATTGACTTTATCGTGTTCGCTACGCTTAGCCCTGATTATGATTTTCCGGGTTCAGGAGTACTAGTACAACGAGAATTGGAAGTTCCTACTATAGGTGCCTTAGATATTCGCACCCAATGTACTGGCTTTGTATATGGTCTTTCCATAGCTGATCAGTTTATTAAAACAGGTATGTACAATACTGTGCTGGTAATTGGGTCGGAGATTCACAGTAGTGGATTGGATATGACTACCCGTGGTAGATCAGTTTCTGTACTATTTGGAGATGGGGCTGGTGCTGTGGTACTACAAGCAACCGATGATACAGAGCGAGGTATTCTATCTACCCACTTGCATTCCGAAGGACAGTACGCTGAAGAGTTAGCAGTGATAGACCCCGGTAGTTCGCGGGCTATTCCACGCACCCAGAAGCGCATGATTGACGAAGGCACCATCTTTCCCGTCATGAATGGAAATCATGTATTTAAACACGCCTCAACCCGGTTTCCTGAAGTAATTAAAGAAGCACTAGCCAAGAATCATTACCAACCATCTGACATTGATTTACTCATCCCTCACCAAGCCAATTTGCGGATAAGTCAAATGGTACAAAAGCTTTTAGGGTTAGGTGATAAACAGGTGTTTAATAATATACAACGCTACGGAAATACGACTGCGGCTTCTATCCCGATTGCAATGAGCGAAGCTTGGGAGCAAGGAAAAATCAACGTAGGAGACTTAATCTGCCTGGCAGCTTTCGGAAGTGGATTTACTTGGGCATCAGCATTAATTCGCTGGTGATTTGTTCCCAAAAACCTTTAAGCTTCAAGATTTCGGAAAATTTAGTCTTTTCGCCCGCATGGTTGCAAAATAGCTCAGAGAAAGGCGTCTGATAATCGCAGCTCATGTAAACCAATACAATTGATAGCAGTATTAGCGTACCAATAATAATCCAGGTGGAAAACTTAGGTTCTCGATAAAAGAAATTAAACCGTGAGTTTTTATTAGAGGGCTTGGTGTTCATAAAAAAGACATTGAAGGCGTTGTATAGTCAGAAAACGGTATAAAGTTGATACTATTTTATAGAACTATCAAATTTTTACTTGCCTGGCTCTTCAATGAAGGTGTAGAAGTATTCGTAGCCAGGTACCACCATGAAATGGCCAATGATCGAGCCTCGCCAGACCGATAGTACTCGTATCCACTAAAAACTAGTTACTTTAAATTCCGTTCGTCGGTTTAGCTGATGTTCGCCTTCCGAGCAAGAGACCCCATCAGCGCAACGGTTAATCAAAACGCTTTCTCCGTATCCCTTACCTACAATACGATCTTGACTGATCCCTTGAGAAATAATGTATTCTGCCGAAGCTTTGGCTCGCTTATCGGACAAACGAAGGTTAGAAGAAGCACTACCCCGCGCATCGGTATGCGACCCTAATTCAATCTCTAAGCCAGGATTTTCTATCATGATCACTACGATCTTATCGAGCTCCTCAGCAGCATCAGGGCGAATGGCATACTTACCTAAGTCAAAGTAAATTGGCTGGATATCGATAAGTGCACCAATATCAGTACCAATATCAATTTTATCTAATTGTACATTCAGTACTTCGTGTAAGTTGATTTGCCCTGGCTCAGTTAGTTGGCTGTTAAACGTAACTAGTTTGCTTAAATAGCCTTCTTTATTCAAACGAATTTGATAGCTGATCCGATCATCCAGTTCTTTATCTTCCATATCATAAGAGAATGTTCCTTGTGAATCAGTGGTCATATCTAACACCGTGTTTCCTGTCATATTATCGGTAACGGTTACTTGCACCCCAACGATAGGATTATTGGTGTTACTTTCTGCGATAAGCCCAAATAATGAAAAGTCGTGGTTTTTTCGTAAAGCTACATTAGCTTCCCACGTTATTTTCTGCTTCTCGGTAGTAGCAAATACCGCTATATTCTCAAGATAGTCTTGTTGCTTAGCCACTACCTTGTACTGCTTATCTAGTTCCACTACGAAAGAATAACCACCTTGTCCGTCCGCAACGGTAGTAGCGATTTCATTTCCCTTACTATCTTGCAAAATTACTGTAGCATCAGGAATTGGAGTAGCATCGTGTTCATTGGTCACTACGCCTGTAACTTTGAGTTGGTCTAGCAGTGGTTTTGACGAAGTGAAATAATAAATATCATCGCTCCCCGTACCCTCTTTTCGGTTACTAGCAAAGTATCCAGAGCGTTGTTGGTTATCTTTCTTATCCGCTTCAAGAATCAAGCTAAAATCATCGGTAGAGGTGTTAATTGGATGACCTAGATTGGTAATATGTCCATTAGTTCCCTGAACGATATCGATACCAAACACGTCTAAACCACCCAATCCCTGATGACCGTTGCTAGCAAAATAAAGCTCTCTGTGCTGCTCATCTTCCCATAAGAAGGGGAACATTTCGTCGCCTTCTGTATTAATAGTTGAGCCTAAGTTCACCGGATTTTGCCATTGCCCATTGTAGTACTTGCAATGGTATAAGTCAGTGCCTCCAAAACCACCGGGCATATCACTCACAAAATATAGCGTAGTGTCGCTATCAATAGTAGGGTGCCCGCAGGAGTATTCCGCACTATTGAAGGGTAATAGCTCCGGTTTACTCCATTTTCCGCTTTCCTCTTTTTCGGCATAGAATAGCTTTAGTTTATTTACTCCATCTTGGCTCTTACCCAGTTTCTTATCCTTATAATCACTTCGAGTAAATACTACCTTGGTATCATGATCAAAAAAAACAGCAGCTCCCTCATGGTAGCGAGAATTGATGACTTTACTTAATGCCTCAATATCTGTTTCTCCTCGTAGTTGATATAAATCAAGGTAATTAGATCCATCCCAAGCGAAACGCCCTTTGCCCCGTCGAGCTGATGTAAATACTATTCCACCATCGTAGTAGGTAGGGGCAAAATCAGATTGAGAGGAGTTAAATTTTGCTTCGTTTACCGACAAAAAGGATTGATTTCGGTAAAACGATTCCGATTGCTGTACCCCTTGCATGCGATTTTGGATTCTTCGTTCTTGCCCGTTGTCCTGGGCGTAGCGCTCAAACCATTGCTGCGCTTGTTGGTACTTACCATTGCTACTAAGAGCTTCGGCATAGTACAGCTTGTGTTCGGTTAACATCACTGCATCTTCGCTCACTTTGCTGTACCACGTTTCGGCACTCTCTGGATCATTAAGATGACGGTAGCTCTCGGCAATTTTCAGTGCCAAAGCCTGGTTCATACTATCTTTCCGGTGGGCTTTTTTATAAAAGTCTAAGGCCTCAATATAGGCCATCTGTTCGTAGAGCTTATCACCTTGTCTTATCAAAGAACTTTGGGCATAGGTTACTATACTACTCAACAAACATCCTAGAGTGAGAAATAAAATATTTCTGAGTTTCATCATGACTTTCGGTTAGAAATAGCGAGGAGTTAGCATTTTCTTGTCTTTTCGTAAAAAGCGGTAGTTAAGCATAAGTTCGTGACTACCTGTATTGAACTGTTGTATATCGGTCAGGGTATAGTCATAGGCATAACCAATACGGAAACGAGGGGTGGCTTGCAGTTCAAATAAACCACTTATAGCATCAAGCGAGCGGTAGGATACTCCCAGCCAAATGAGCTCCCGAATCAGTAGATTGGCATTGAGATCTAATTCCAGAGGGGCTCCTTCCACCGCTTTTACTAGCACATTAGGCTTTAGCTTTAAGTCTTGATTAAGATCAAATACATAGCCGGATGTCAGGAACCAATGACGGTACTGTTGAGCCCGGGAACCATCGTGGCCCGGATAAGGATTGGTTAGGAGCTGAGGAAGCGAAAAACCAACATAAAATCGCTGAGTGTTATAATAAACTCCTGTTCCAAAGTTGGGTAAAAACCCCTGAAGGTCATCTATGGAAAAAGAGCCATCATCTTGACGAACCTTTACTTGGCTAAATGCCGCGCGATAGTTATTGAATCCAGCTTGCAATCCAGCCGAAAGCGTACCTTTAACCATACGAATCCGGTAGGCATAGATAGCATAGGCCCCTTGTTGCTTAGTTATACCAATCTCATCGCGCGTTAGTAGCAACCCTAGTGCTATTTTGTCATTTCGCAGAGGAGCGTGAGCTGTAAATGTCTGACTGCTGGGCGCCCCTTCAAATCCTACCCACTGTTCGCGCCCTAGAGCAGTTAATGTCAGTGACTCATGACTTCCAGCATAGGCTGGGTTAATTGCTAGACCGTTAAACATATACTGCGTGTACATAGCTTGCTGCTGGGCAAAACCCGCTAGCGCTAGTAACCAAAAGCTAGCTATGAGTAGACCTGATCTTATTTGCTTCACATCCATTGTCGTTACGTCTTTGTGGTTATTATTATCGGTGCACTGTGATGTAACCTTTACGGGGTTTACTGCCATCACCCAGGTCAATGATATAGAAGTAGGTACCATCAGGCACCTTAGTATCACCCAGCACCAGGCCTACACTTGAGGTGCTTCCCCAGGACCTGTCATTATTATTGTATCCTTTTACTTCGTAGATTTTATTACCCCAGCGATTAAAGATTTGAACCGAATTGTTAGGATAATTCTCAATTCCTTCAATCCACCAGGTTTCGTTTGCACCGTCATCATTGGGTGAAAACCCTTCGTAGATAATTAACCCATCATCTTCACTATCGGCAATCCCGTCGCCATCGCTATCCATTTCTTGGAAATCAGGGATTCCATCCCTATCACTATCCCGAGGGTTCTCTGGGTCATCACCCACTTCGGTAGCATCAGCGATACCATCACCGTCACTATCGGTCTCCTGAAAATCGGGAATGCCATCACCATCACTATCTTGCGGATTCTCTGGATCGTCGCCAATTTCTACTGTATCCGGGATACCATCCCCGTCGCTATCCGTATCTTGAAAGTCCGGTGTACCGTCACCATCCGTATCCGCTACTGCACTTGGATCAGCACCTGCCTCGGTGGCATCAGCCACTCCGTCGTTATCACTGTCAGTATCTTGATGATCTGGCACCCCATCTCCGTCCGTATCGGTTGGGTTGGCGGGATCCGCACCTGCTTCGGTGGCATCGGCAATAGCATCACCATCGCTGTCAGTATCTTGGAAGTCGGGAGTGCCATCACCGTCGGTATCGGTTGGCTGGTTCGGATCGCTTCCGGCTTCGTTGGCATCGCTCAATCCGTCCCCGTCGCTATCTACATCTTGGAAATCAGGTTTACCGTCGCCGTCCGTATCGGTTGGTTGCTCTGGGTTGTTACCCACTTCAACGGTATCAGAAACCCCATCATTATCACTATCGGTATCTTGAAAGTCGGGAGTGCCATCACCATCACTATCTTGCGGATTCTCTGGATCGTCGCCAATTTCTACTGTATCCGGGATACCATCCCCGTCGCTATCAGTCGTGGTAGCTCCTCCGCTCTCAATTGCAATAGACACGGTACTGGACGTATCAGCGTAATTAGTACCATCGCTGCCATTCCAACCAAACGTTACCGTACCACTAAACGTAGCATCCGGTACAAATATGAGCTGATCTAACAAATCAACCGGTATTTCATCTTCCGCATTGACCGTTATCCCGTTCAGGAATAATGTACCATTTTCGGGTAAGGTGGTGATCTGAATTTTTTGTAAAGTCTCCCCATCCGCATCGGCAAACGGGCTAGTAAAGTCAATAGCGGCAAATGAAATAGTTTGGTTCACTGCTCCTGATTTACTCACTGGCCCTACAGTGGGGGCATCCGGCACATTAGTTAGCACTACTGACGCAAGGGCTTCACTGGCCGCATACTGAAAGCCATCGTAGCCATTCCAATCAAACGTGATAGTGTCATTGAAATTGGCAGCGGGTATAAGCGTTAACTGGCTTAGTTCAGTCACACTAATTTCATCGTTGACTGCTACGGTATCTCCCCCTAACAGCAACGTGCCGTTGGCAGGTAAGCTCACGATCTGCACCCGAACCAGAGTGTCGGCATCAGCGTCAGTGAACTGGTTGCTGAAATCAGCAGGGCTAAAGGTGATAACTTCATCTTCATTACCCGTTTTCTGAACATCCGAAACTACCGGAACCTGCTGAGGAGCCACTGTAATGGCAACTTGAGCCGGGACAGCTGCGTAAGCTGTACCATCGCTACCATTCCAGCCAAAACTGGTTGTACCACTGAAGCCATTGTCTGGCACAAAAGTCAAGTTAGCCAAATCAGCTACCGCAATTTCATCATTCAGGGCAACCTCTACGCCGTTTAGCTGAAGCGTACCGTTAGCAGGAAGGCTCGTAATCTGAATTTTGTTCAGGGTATTGCCATCTATATCATTGAACTGATCCGAAAAGTCGCTGTCAGCAAAAGCCATACTTTTATCTTGGGCAGCTGATTTGCTCACATTACTAACCTCCGGAGCATCGTTAACCGCCGTTATATCAAAAGTTACCGTATTAGGAGCATCAGCGTAAGCTGTCCCATCGTTCACTAAGAAAGTAAAACTATCACTTCCGCTGCCATTAGCATTTGACGCTGGCTGAAAGGTTAGCTGAGTCAAATCAGCAGCAGCAATATCTTGATTAAGTAACACTTCTTCGCCAGCATCTACTTCTCCATCACCATCAGCATCTAAGAACAAGGTACCATCGGTCGGCAAACCCGTGATCTCAATATGATCTAGTGGTTGGCTTTCGGTATCGCTATAACCAAAGTCAGTGGTATTGAAAGTGTAGTTAGTATCTTCATCGATAGTAATGGTATTGTCAGTTGCCTGGGGTGCGTCATCTATTGCGTTCACATCAAAAGTGATCGTATTGGCTACTACTGCATCATCTGTGCCATCATTCACAGTGAAGTCAAAGTCAGCGTAGTTGGTGCCATTAGCATTCACTACGGGTAAGAATTTGAGTTCATTAGCATCGAGTTGCACTTTAGTAACCTCATCGTTATCAACCAATTCTTCCCCAGCATCTACTTCGTTGTCACCATCCGCATCAATGAAAAGGACACCGTTAGCAGGGCTTGCACTAATCGTAATTTTAGCTAAATCGCTGCCTTCAGTATCACTATAATCTAAATCAGTTGTGGCGACCACGATCGGTGTATCCTCATTTCCACTCAATGTCTTATCAGCTGCTGTCGGCGCATCATTGATAGCCGTTACATCAAACGTGATGGTGTTGGAAGCTGCAGCATCAACCGTACCGTCATTGACCGTGAAGTCAAAATCCGCATAGCCGGTACCATTCCCGTTGGCATCCGATAAAAACTTTAGTTGGTTAGCATCTAATTGCGCTTTAGTGACCTCATCGGTAGCTACCAACGCCTCGCTTCCATCTATCACGCCATTACCATTAGCATCAACGAATAAAGTACCATCGGCAGGAATAGCATCTAGGGTGATTTTATCTAAGTCATCCCCATCTACATCACCGTAACCCAAGTCGGTAGTAGCGATCACTACCGGGGTATCTTCATCGGTCGTCAACGTATTATCCGAGGCTGTAGGAGCGTCATTGACTGCTGATAGATTGAAACTAACGGTCTGGGTAATCGTTGTGGTGCCATCACTGACCGTATACTCAAAATCTCCGGCATTATCCGTACCGTTATAGTCCACCGGAGCATCGTATTGTAAGCTCGTAAGTTGAGCAATCGTTAAAGTTTGATTAAGAGTAATCACATTGCCGTCAGCCAGGGTAACCTCACCTAATGTTGGTAGCGTCGTAACTGTGATGACCAACATATTATCGTCGTTGTCTACATCGCTGGGTGCAGAGAGATTAAGCGCGACGTCTGTCTGTTCTTCGGCAGCATTAATCATTTCCGGATCAGCATTGTTACTCACCGGAGGGTCATTTACGGGATCAACATCTATCGTAAGTGTATTGGCTACAGCCGAATAGGCCACCCCATCGTTTACCAAAAAGGTAAAATCATCGTAACTAGTACCGTTTTCATTCAAAGCTGGACGGAATTTCAATTTGGTAATATCCCCGGTAGCAATGTCCTGATTGGCTAATACTACTTCGCCACCGTCGATAATACCATCAGTATTAGCATCCAAGAATAAGGTTCCTTCGGAGGGTAAAGTTGTTATTTCAATATGATCTAATGCGCTACTTTCTGTATCACTATAGTTGAAATCAGTCGACGCAAAAGTGTAATCGGTATCTTCGTTAGTAGTAACGGTGCTATTGGAAGCCGTCGGGGCATCATTCAC